>NZ_JASLGE010000069.1 GCF_030150285.1 Pseudomonas sp.
CAAACTCAAGCTGGGCCACAGCTATATCTTCGAACTGAAGAACATGACCCAGTACCAGCACCCCATCCATTTGCACGGCATGAGCTTCAAGGTGCTGGCGTCCAATCGCAAAAAGATCATTCCGTATTTCACCGACACTTACCTGTTGGGCAAAAACGAGCGTGCCCGTGTGGCGTTGGTGGCGGATAATCCCGGCGTGTGGATGTTCCACTGCCATGTGATTGACCACATGGAAACCGGCCTGATGGCCGCTATTGAGGTTTCCTGATGCGACAAGGGCGTCAACCCCGGATTATCGACCGCAGCCGCGATGAAGACTTTATGCGTGAAGCGCTGGCGCTGGCTGCCCAGGGGGCTGCATTGGGCGAAGTGCCGGTGGGCGCGGTGCTGGTGCAGGACGGTGAGATTATCGGCCGTGGCTTTAACTGCCCGATCAGCGGCAGCGACCCCAGCGCCCATGCCGAAATGGTCGCCATCCGTGCGGCGGCGGCAGCGGTCAGCAACTATCGCCTGCCTGGCAGCACGCTGTACGTCACCTTGGAACCGTGCAGCATGTGCGCGGGCTTGATCGTGCACTCACGGGTGGCGCGGGTGGTGTATGGCGCGTTGGAGCCCAAGGCCGGGATTGTGCAAAGCCAGGGGCAGTTTTTCACCCAGGGTTTTCTCAACCACCGTGTGCTGTTTGAAGGCGGTGTGCTGGCTGAGGCATGCAGCACGATGCTTAGCGAGTTCTTCAAGGCCCGCAGAGCCAAAGCGTAGGAACGAGCGTGCTCGTGATCGTTTGATCTTTAAAAGATCGCGAGCCATCGAGCGTCGACCGGCTGCTCCTACGGATGGCCGAGTTTGTAGGAACGAGCTTGCTCGTGATCTTTTGATCTGGTTTTTGATCCATCAAAGTAACACGGCGTAAGGCCGAAACCTTAAGTGGCCGTGACCGCAGCAATGGATAGGCCGAAGATGGGGCGGCCCCTTCTATAAGGTCGGGGCCTGCTCAGAAAACAGGTGGGCGTCTTATTTCCTCGCCACGATGACGGCGCGCATCGGCGCGGGAAGGCCTTCGATGGTTTTACTGGGGTCGTTCGGGTTCAGGTAATCACTCAATGACTGGAACTTCATCCACTCGGTGGCGCGCTGTTCTTCGACGGTGGTTATGCTCACGTCCACACACCGCACGTCACTGAAGCCCGCACGGCGCAGCCAGCGCTCCAGTGCCGGGATCGACGGCAGGAACCACACGTTGCGCATCTGCGCGTAACGGTCTTCGGGGACCAGTACCTGGTTGGCATCGCCTTCAATCACCAAGGTTTCCAGCACCAGTTCGCCGCCCTTGACCAGGCAGTCCTTGAGCGCCAGCAAATGCTCGATGGGCGAGCGGCGATGGTAAAACACGCCCATGGAAAATACCGTGTCAAAGCCTTCCAGGTTGGCGGGCAGGTCTTCGAACGGGAAGGGCAGGTGCCAGACAGCGTCTTGCTGCAAGAAGCGCTGCACGGCCTGGAACTGGCAGAAAAACAGCCAGTTGGGGTCGACGCCAATCACGCTGTGGGCTCCCGCCCCGAGCATGCGCCACATGTAATAGCCATTGCCGCAGCCCACGTCGAGGATGCGCTTGCCCTTCACGTCGATGTGCGGGGCGACCCGTGACCACTTCCAGTCCGAATGCCATTCGGTGTCGACGTGCACCCCGAAGAGGTCGAACGGGCCTTTGCGCCACGGCGACAGGCCCAGCAATGCCTGGCGCATGCGCGCGCGGGTGGCGTCGTCGCAGTCGGTGTCCAGCGTCAGGCCGTTGAGCAGGTCGATGTGCGTGGGCTTAACGTCGGGCAAGGCATCCAGCGCGCTTTGCCAGCGCTCCAGGTCGCCGTGGCCTTTCTCCATTTTGAGGTCGAGCCGGGCCTGCAGGGTGTTCGCCCATTCAGCCAATGGGGTGCCGGCCAGGCGGCGGGCCAGGGGGGAAAGATCAATCATGGCAAGGCAATCAACGAGGCAAAGTTAAGACACTGGAACCACGGCACGACGGTCGAGAACCCGGCCGCCAACAGGCGTTCACGGTGTTCTTCGAGGCTGTCGGGCTTCATGACGTTTTCGATGGCGCTACGCTTTTGTGCGATTTCGAGGTCGCTGTAACCGTTGGCCCGCTTGAAGGCAATGTGCAGGTCGGTCAGCAGCGCGTGTTCTTCGGGATTATTGAAGCGCAGTTTTTCCGAAAGAATCAGGGCTCCGCCCGGTAACAGTGACTGGCGGATGCGCGTCAGCAACGCGAGGCGCTCCTGGGGGGCGATAAATTGCAGGGTAAAGTTCAGGGCCACCACGCTGGCGGGTTCGAAGTTAAGCGCCAGAATATCGCCTTCAATCACGTCAACCGGCAGCAACTCCTGAAACATCGAGTCTTGCGCATTCAGGTATTCGCGGCAGCGTTCGACCATCGCCGCCGAGTTGTCCACGGCAATCACCTTGCAGCCCTCGCTGCGCACATGGCGGCGCAACGCTTGGGTGACGGCCCCCAGTGAGCTGCCCAGGTCGTAGAGCACGCTATTGGGTTGGGCAAACTGTGCGGCCAATACGCCCAGGTTTTCGACAATGGTCGGGTAACCGGGCACCGAGCGCTTGATCATGTCCGGGAACACCCGCACCACGTCTTCGTTGAAGGCGAAGTCCGGCACCTGGGCCAGGGGCTGGGCGAAAATACGGTCGGGTTCTTTGCTCACGGCGATTCCGGCGATGGAAATTTGAAAGGGGCGGCATTTTAGCCAAGTTGACGCCGGGATGCGCGGTCTGTCTGATAAACCGCGCAGTCAGGTGAGCGGGGGGGAGAAGGGTCAGGCGCAATCGCACAGGGTCGAGGACACATCCAGCATGCCGGTGATGCTCAATTCTTTACCTTCGCTGTCCAGCGCTGTAAATGAAAAGGCGTTCAGCGTGATGCGGCTGCCTTCGATGTCGATACTCAGCGTGCCGCTTACACCCTCGCAGTTGAAATAGATTTCATTGCCGCCCACCACGGCAAACTCCACGTAAGACATGGCCAGCACCATGCCTGGCTCGTTCGCCCGAAACGTGTATTCCCCGCTCTGAATGGCCAGGTCAAGGGTCACGTTGATGACGCGGTATTCATACGCGCCAAACTGTGCAACGGACGCCGCAAGGCTGATGGTACGGCGGCCGCTGCCGAGCAGGATGTCGTCGGCCATGAAGTCGGGCCGCCCGGTGATGGTGGCGCGGGCTTCAAGCGCGAGTGCGCCGGCGGCTTTAGGGCTGACGGCTTTTGGTTTGTGGGTGGCAGTGATTTTTTGACGGACTGGTGACTGTTTGGCCATGGTTTAACCCTCGTCGCTTCAGGAGTGAGTCAGGTGCTATTAACGATGGCGCGGCGCGGGCCGTCTACTGTCACAAATAACAGGATGGGCCTGTTATTTCACCGTGATCGGGCAGTCAAACACCTCGGCCGGTTCGGTTTCGGGCTCCCAGGGTTGTTGGGAGGTCAGGCGCAGGCGCCCGTTGCCGGGGGCGAACGCTTCAAAGCGCCAGGTGGATTGGCCACCACTGCCCAGTAACTGACCGTTATCGGCGCTGGTGTAGACCTCGGGGCCAAGGTTGCGCAACACGCCGCCCGCGGAGTCCTGAATCGCCCAGCGGTAACCGGTGGTCGGGTTGCTGGGCAATGACACAATCAGGGTTTGCCCGGTGAGCAAGATCGCTGGGCAGTCGGTTTGATGTTCAACGGTGACAGTACGTGTTGGCTGTTGAACACACGCGGTCAGCAGGCTGAGGCCTAGCAGGCAAGCAAGACGTGGCAGGGACATTCAAGGCTCCGGACGGGCAGACACAATGGCGCAGCATACCCCATGCTGGGCGCTGCGCCAGAGTCACCGACCGGGCGGTGCCTGACTCACGAACTGAACGTGGCGTGGGGCGGGATGATCTTGAAGTCGCCGCACATTTCGAACGGCGCCTGCTTGCTTGGATCGTCCTCATCCTTCTTACTGGGGTCGGTGCCTTCAAATGTAAACAGGTGCGCGCTGTAGCAGCTTTCAATTACGGTCAGGTGCAGGGTACCGACATCCGCCTGGATCAACTGATAAGCGTCAACGCCGTCTTTTTTCACACACTCGGTATACGACATGTCTCGGATGGGCCCAGCCTCGCCGCGTTTGAACAAATAAATGCCTGACTGGATATTAATGTCCAGGGTCAGGGAAATGGCGCGATGGTTGGTAGAGCCGAAATCGTCAATTTCAGCGGTAATGACGATTTTTTTGTGGCTGCTGGCAAAGGTCATTTCCTGGGCTTTAAACAGGGGCCTGTCCAGCAGATCTGCTTTGAGTTCGCCTCGGGTCCTGGGGTTGAAACGCGAATTACCCAGAATGTTATGCAAGATGACGGCTGGGTTTCCATACACAGGATGATGAAGAGGCATGTTCAATTCCCCACTAAAGCATTAATGGCTGCGTGGCCTATTTAGTCGCGGAAGAATTTTTGTGTCTACTGACAGAAATGACAGGTGCCACCCTGCTTGACGCGAGCCGTGTCGAGCTGCCTGAACGCCGAAGGGCCTGCGGTTCCAAGGTAAACCACAGGCCCTTCGTTGGGTTAGCGGTGAAACTCAGGGCATTGAGCCCTTTAAAAAGGTTCATCACGGATTACCGGGAAAGACACTCTTGATCTTCATGAACAAGCATTCGCTATCCCGGCAGCGCCTTAGTTGCTCGGTGACCACAGCATGTTGAGCTCGGCCTTGATCAAATAGACCGTCATCAACGGTTGGTTAACGGCTATAGCCTCAACGTCGCTTGATCGATGCAGCAATGGTATCGGCCATTTTACGAAGCTCGTCCTTGCCAATGGTTGGCTTACCGTCAGGCGCGTTCTGCGAGTCTTGCATCACGTAGAGCAGCAGGTCGGGGGTGTCTTCCTTGGCATCAGGGTCGCCTTTGACATAGGCGATATAGCCGTAGTCCTTCGTTTGCGGCAAACAGCCCGCTTCTTTTTTCTCGACTTTGGAGAAGTACTCGTCGCCCCAAGAGCAAAGCTCTTTGGAAGAACGTGTAGGACGGGTTATTTCGACAAAAGTCGATTGACCTTTGTAGCCGCCCATTTGGACTGAGGGGAATTTTCGGAAGCCGAGGGCTTGGTAGTTCACGCCATCCCAATCGGGACGCTCCCAAAACGCCCGCAGCTCCATTTCAACACTGGCGTTTTCTTTATGTGGGTAGTTGTCCTCGAATATTGCACTTGCATCGCGGAAAAGAATTCTGACGTCAGGATGATCTTTCAGTCGCATGATGGTGCCCATGCTTCGTTTTTGGGGGCTGTCGTCTCTGACGAAGCCGTAGGGCATACAAAATCCTTTTTCCTGTGGAACTTCGTAAAGAGCGCGGGGGCGAAAGTTCTCGGAGAAGTTGGCGAAATTGTTTTTTATGTATTCATCTGTGGTTTTTGTTTTACTGCCTCCTTGCTCATAAGCGAAAATGCGCCCGGCCTGATAGATAAACATCGACCCGAAAGTTCTATTCTTGCTCTCAAATAAAGTGTAAATTGAACTATCATTAACTTCGTGCGAAAGTATTTTTATAGATTGATCGGTTTTAAGTTTTCGGGTTAACTCTTCCACCTCCTTAGTCTTTTCCTTTTTTATTCTTAAGAAGCTGCTTTTCGAGAGCATTGTGGACGTGCGCACTTCCCCTAAATAAATCGATTCAGCGTAGAAGTTGTTGGCCCTACTTCGAAAGTTGTGGTTGCCTTTGCTCGGATCTGGGTTGTCTCGCACAACACCTATTTCCACATGCCCAGGTACACTAATCTGAAAATACCCTACACACTCAGTCTTCCACCCATGTGGTATGCCTTGAGCATCAGCGTGAAGGGGAAAATAAATACTTCCTATGCAACATGCCAGCAAAACTTTTTTCACAAGTTTCATCCGCGAAACTCCGGTTTTTTGTTTGAAACGGAAGCGATTTGTTTTTCAACCTGATGTTCCCTCTGGGAATCAATGGTTTCTGGCTTCCCTGGGACAGATTGAGTCATCAAAGCGTGGTGAAACTGCATGTTATTATCCTCATCTTCCGTCCATTTTGTCGGGTAGGCAGTGATGAAGCCGCGTATTTGGCTCAATCTAGGGAGTGAATCAACCCTATACTGCGGAGCTTTCCAGAACTCTGGTTCAAAAGGCATTAGGCTTATTTTTGCAGTCTTCAAATCTATCTTTTTTCTTCCACCTTTCGACAGGAATGTATCTATTACTGGCCAGATTGAAGCGGGGTAGGAATTATTTAGCTTAACGTGAAAGTTTTTGGGGATAAATTCATATACCGACTCATAGTGTTCACTATTACGTTTGGCTACCGCCTGTATGGCTCTCCAACTATCCGGATGCCCAGGTTTATCAATAGCCTCCTTCAATTCGTCAGCCGGACGTACACCACTACTGATGCCAAATAACTTGTTCCAAATCCCTTTGCGTAATTCATGAGCAAAGGCTCGCGTTGGCTGAGGATGGCCATTGCCCAGAAAGTCTTTGCGTGTTGACTCCAAATCCATCACCAACACTGCCAGTTCAGAATCGCGGTCACCGAGCAAACTACGGTCATTGATATTGGCGCTGCCAATCAGTGCAAAGCGGTCATCGATAATCATCAGTTTACTGTGCACGTAGATTTGTTCAGTC
>NZ_JASLGE010000075.1 GCF_030150285.1 Pseudomonas sp.
ACAAAAGGAACCAAAAAGGCCTTGCCCCGACGTTCGGCCTTCGCTGCGCTCAGGTTCCCTCGCTCCGGTCCCGCTTCGAGGGCACGCCGAGACGGGCCATCCTTGGCCCGACACGGCTTTCCCGGCATCCATGCCGGTCAACCCTCTACGCAGAACCTGCTCTCGGCCTGCCGAAAAGGGGCTTGTAGATCAAGATCAAGATCAACAGCGCGTGCGGCGTGTGCCGTAGCAGTTGCCTAGCTGGGCGAGGCTACGTCCGATTGCGCAGCGATCGTAAACCCTGAACAACAGCTATTGGCTCAGGCGTTCGGCGACAAAGGCTCTGGCTTTGGCGGTGAGCTGGTCGATCTGGCGGTCGCGTTTTTTCTCGGCGTCGATCATGGCTTTCTTGCCGTGGCGATTGAGCAGGTAGGTGTGGATCTGGCGTACTTCTGTAGAGCTGTACACCGCCGAAACATCCAAGACGCCCATCAACCCGTCGGTGCTGTGGTCGCGGGTGTTCATGACAACCTGCGGGCCACGGGTGCCAAGGACGTGCAGGCCCATGGCTTCAAAATCGGCTACCCTGCGCACGCTGCAGGTCAGTTCGGTGTGCGGATATCGAGCAATCACAGCCTGCAACAGGGCCCGTGTCACGCCCTGGCCGTGATGGCTCGCCCGTTCTGCCATGTAGGCAATACCGCTCGCCTGTGGATCGTCTTTGACCGGCAGGTACAGGACGAAACCCGTGACGGTGTCCGGGGCCTGTTCATCAGTGGCGACAATCAGTTCAACCGCAATCCCTTGGGTACCGCCCAGTGCTTCGAGGTACAGGTGCACTTCGTAGCCGAGGGTGTACTGGTAGATGTTGTACAGCAGGTTGCTGGGCGTGAGGTCCATCATGCTCAGTTCCGTGAGCTGGTCGACCACCATGTGCATTATCTGGCTGTTGATCGGCTCGCTGACCGGCGCATCGAAGTGGGTGAGCACGATCATCAGCGTTGGCTCGACCAGTAGTCATGCAGCGCGCGTGCCGCAGGAGCAATTTCAGACACTTGGTGCTGGTGTGCCGCGATGTCGAGGTCTTCGGGCAGTTCAAAGTTGTCCTGTTCGGCACAATCGGAAATAGCTTGCAAAAGACCGGCCTGAATGGCGGGCAATGTGGGCCAGTTGGCGACAGAAACCCCACGCAGGTAGCCAAAACACCACTCTTCGGCCAGGGTTACGGTGTGGCCATGATGTTCACTGTGTTCGAAGCGCGGTGCGAAGGCTTGGCTGTCCGTGGCCAGTTGCGCGGCCAGGGTATTCATGTGCCTGACGCTCAGTTCAATGAATTGTTTGGCTTCTTCCGGGCTTTGCCACGCTGGGTTCTGGCCGCCCCAGATGGCCGGGAACCACTCGGCGATATCAACGGGTACCGGGCCAGACACCAGCGCGGTGAAATAACCATCCAGCTCGCAGGGGTTGAGCACGCTATGGTCGTCGCCGTACTGGAGCAGGGCGTTTTCGATAAGGTCGAACTCGGCGGCGTTCAGGGGGTGAGGGAGCATGGGGCAGATTCCTTGGCTGGGCAGCTTCGCTTGAAAAATCGCGGAGGATGCCTTTTGGCAGGCGTTTTATCCAGTGCCAATCGCTCCCTGCGACTCAATCGACCTTAACAATAGACTCGACGACAAAGTATTTAAACCCGGCTTTGGCCAGGGCTTTTTTGGCTTCCTGCTCGGCATCGAAACGGCTCAGGGATTTTGAGTCGTGGACGAACGGGGTTTCTTCGCCGTCGAAGACTTTGCTCACTTGCAGCGTGACCCGCAGGATCGGGCCGCGGCGCTTGACCGGCGCGCGCGGGGCCGCCGTTTTCGGGGGGGGCGGGATCGGGGCCGGAGCCACAACGGGGGCCGGTGCAGCAGGTTGCAGGTGAGGGGTCGCGGGGGGCGTTGGCATGTCAAGGCCGAGCGCTCTGCGCATTTCGTCCTCGGTGAATCCGGAGCTCATGTTTAGACTCTGATTGGTGAGAAAGACGGGCTTATAGTGCAGTGTAGCTGCACAGGCAAGTGATTTTTTTCTGAGTTGCGGAAATGATCCGTTTTCAGTGTTAAACAGGCGATTTGAGGCACGCTCAGGTACCTCTCAACAAGTCGTGTTCGTCCAACAGTTTGTAGGCTATTTCCGGGTGTTTTGTCATAGCTCGACGGATTGCAGCAGGGATGTCTTTGCGAGTTTTTCTGCACAGGCCTGGTTGCTCCGCCAATTGAATGTCTATACCACGCGCGGAGCGCACTTCATTAAAGCCGGGTTCGATGGACACCTGAATGCCCAATTGGTCGTACATTCGGCGTTGCAGGTGTTCCAGCTGGCTCAGGGTCTGCACGTTTTCCAAGCGTTCCAGCAACTCTTTTTCTGCCAGGCGGGTCAGCTTCAGAATACGCAGGTCGGTCTCGCTAGCCCCCAACAACTGTTCGCGTTTGCAGTTGCAAACGCCGGGAGGGCAGGGCTGGCGAAGGGCAGGGCTCGGGGTCATTGATTGAGCATAGCCACCTGAGCGGGTTTTGCCGAGTGTCGCCAACGGATGCCCCTGGCTCAGCCCTCTGACGCTTGACCGAGCAGGCTGGCGTACAGGTGCCGATCGATATTGGCCCCGCTCAGGATCACCGCGACCCGTCGCTTTTGTTGCAGGCCCTGTTCCTTGATCAACCCCGCCAGTGCCGCCGCCCCAGCACCTTCAGCCGTGTTGTGGGTGGTTTCATGGTACACGCGCATGGCGTGGGCAATGTCGGCGTCTGACACACGAATCACCCGAGCTGCGCCGTTGGCAATGATTGCTAGCGCGTCGGGCAAGGGCTGGCGACAGGCAAGACCATCGGCAAACGTGTGGGCGCTGTCCGTGTGGACCACGCGACCTTGCTCGACGCTCTGGGCGAAGGCATCGGCATGGGAGGACACCACGCCGACAATGTCGGTGCTCAAGCCCAGCAGGTCACGGGTCTGGATCAGCCCGCAAATACCCGAGCCCATGCCGATGGGCACGTACACGGTGTCGAGTTCGGTCACGGCTTCGAACAGCTCCAGCGCATACGTGGCCACGCCGCGAATCAAGTCGGGGTGGAAGGCCGGCACCAGATGCCAGCCTTGGGCCTGAGCCTGTTGCGCGGCGTGGCTGCGGGCTTCATCGAAGTCTTTGCCATGCTCGATCACCGTGGCTCCCAAGGCGCGCATGGCGGCATTTTTTTCCAGCGAATTGCCTTCAGGGACCACGATCTGCAGGCGCATGCCACAGTGGCGGGCGGCCAGTGCCAAGCTTTGGCCATGATTGCCACGGGTGGCTGTTACCAGCCCTTGGGTGTCCGGTTCGCGTTGCAGCAAGCCCTGCACATAAAGCAACCCGCCGCGCACTTTAAAAGCCCCGGTGGGGTTGTGGTTCTCGTGTTTGACCCACACGGCGCACCCCAAGCGTTCGGCCAGGACGGGCCAGGCCAGTTGCGGGGTCGGGGTGAGCGTTTGGTACACGGTTGAGGCCGCCGAGCGAAGCGCGTTCAAGTCAAACATGGCACACCGTCATCAAGGGATTTGACGCGATTCTAAGCACGAAGCATTGTATGGGCCGACCCTTATATTGCATGGCCGACAATAAATGTGGACTCCCACCCTGACGGATTCCGAGCAACCGCGCTACGTGGCGTTGGTGGATGCGATTGCCCGGGCTATCGCTTGTGGCGAACTGAAACCCGGCGAACGCTTGCCGCCGCAACGCCGGCTGGCCTGGGCGCTGGGCTGGAACCCCAGCACCACGATGCAGGCCTACCGTGAAGCGGCGCGCCGGCATCTGGTCGCGGGCGAGGTGGGGCGTGGCACCTACGTGCTGGCCGGTAGCCAGGAAGCCACATTGTTCAAGTTGCAGCAGGTCGACGAACTACCCGCCCGGCTTGACCTGCGTACCAACGTGCCGGCCGTGGATCATGCCGCGCCCGGCGATGCCCGTGCCTTGTCGTGGCTGCTCGACACCGGGCAGGCGGTGCGCTTGCAGGGGTACTTGAGCGCGGCGGACCTGTTACTGGCGCGTGCCCACGGGGCCGACTGGGTTAAACGCCGCGGGCTGCCTGTGCCGATCGAACATGTCATGTTGTGCACCGGGGCCCAGCAAGGGTTGTTTACGGCCTTGCTGTCATTGTGCCAGGCGGGTGAGCCGGTGCTGGTTGAGGCTTACACCGCGCCGGGTATCAAGGCGGCCTGCGCGCAACTGCGCTTGCCCCTGCACGCTGTTACCCTTGACCAGCAAGGCATGGTGCCTGAGGACTTTGACCGCATGATTCGGGCGACGGGTGCTCGGCTTGCCATCCTCACACCGACCCTGCAAAACCCGACGTCGGCCGTGATGGGGCTGGCCCGCCAGCAGGCGATTGCACAGGTCGCCCACCGTCACGGGGTGCGGGTGATTGAGGATGACGTGTACGGTGCGCTGACCGACAACCCGCCGTTGTGCGCGTTGCTGGGGGACTTGGGCGTGCTGGTGAGCAGCTTGTCCAAAACCGTTGCCGCCGGTGTGCGGGTGGGCTGGATTGTGGCCAGCCCGCAGGTGTTGGCGCGTATCGATCCGCAGGCGCAATCGGCGCATTGGGGGGTGTCACCGTTATGCGTGGCCATTGCCAGTCAATGGCTCGCAGACGGCACGGCTGAGCAGCGCCTCGCCTGGCAAACGGCAGAGGTGTCACGGCGTTGGCGACTGGCCAAAAAATACCTGGGGCACATGATGTATCAAACCACCACCCCCTCGCCGCATATCTGGCTGACCGCCGCCCGCCGCGATATGTCCTTGGCTCAGGCCTGCCGTGAGGCGGGTGTCGATGTTGTGCCGTCTGATGTGTTTGCGGTCAAGCCCGGAGCCACCGACGCGGTACGCATCAGCCTCACGGCGGCCCCCAGTGCGCAGGCTTTAAACAGGGCACTTCAACGCATCGCGACGACTACGGGTACTCTGTGCGATTTTCACCTCCAGCGAGATCCCCATGCGTAGAGAAATCGGTTATTGGCACCGTGAAGGCCGCGAGTTGTTTTATTACCTGGAATTCAGGCCCGAAACCGCCGAGTTCTACCTGACCTGCGAACACCGCCCGCGCGAGGGTGAAGGCAGCGTGCGCTCGGTGCTGCTCAGTGAAGCCCGGGGTGAGCGTTATTACGAAGATGCCCTGTTGATCATCAAGGAGGAGTTGTTCAGGCAGTACACGGTGTAAGGGATAGGCGCGATCGATAACGCTGTGGCGATAAGGCGAGTAAAGCGTAAGATTAATCGATTCAGCTTTCGCTAACCTTGCGTGATCTCAATCGTCGCGCGTCAGTACTTCCAGCAGTTCGATTTCAAACCGCAGGTTTGAATGGGGCGTGATGTGCGCGCCCATGCTTCTGTCGCCATAGGCCAAATGCGCGGGCACCTGGAGAACGCGCTTACCGCCGACCTGCATACCCATCAGCCCAATGTCCCAGCCCTTGATAACGCGCCCCGTGCCAATCACACACTGGAAGGGCTTACCGCGCTGGAATGAGGAGTCAAACACCGTGCCGTCGTCCAGCCAGCCGGTGTAGTGGGTGGTGATCAAGGCACCTTTGACCACCGCTTTACCGCTACCGGGCAACAGGTCGGTGATGTGCAGTTCATCATGCATGGGGGGGTACTCAAAAAAATGAGAGGGCTTAACGCGTTGGGTCGGCGTTTTCTCAATTTGTAGGCCTTTTGGCAATATATTTGAGCGTTTTTCGTCAGAAAAGGCTCTAAATCACAGTCCTTGCTCCCAATCTAAACATGTCTATTTCGCATTTGGCCTTTACTCTTATCTGAGAATGATTACTATTGGCGCTCTCGCAGCGCCAGGCAGAGCTTTCACGATACGCCCCACGGGCCGCCGTGTGCCTGATTTTCCAGCCCTTGGCCTGCTCGGCATCATTCACAGTTAAGGGAACAACTGGACATGTCGTCTAGATTTAAACGCAGTCAATTTTCACTGGTTTTTGCTGCTGCACTGGCTTCACCTTCGTTGCAGGCCGATGTCCTGGAACGCGATCGCGATGAGGTTCAGGTGGAGTCTACCGACCTGCCGGTCGACGGTACGCGCCAGGCGCTACAGCTTGAAGAAACCCGTGTGTTGGGCACGGCAGCTCAGGCGTTGAAGCAGGCACCGGGGGTGTCGATCATCACCGCCGAAGACATCAAAAAACGCCCGCCGGCCAATGACCTGTCTGAAATCATCCGCCGCGAACCGGGTGTCAACCTGACGGGTAACAGTTCCAGCGGCGCTCGCGGTAATAACCGGCAAATCGACTTGCGTGGCATGGGCCCGGAAAACACCCTGATCCTGATTGATGGCAAGCCGTCGTCCTCGCGCAACGCCCAGCGTTACGGCTGGAGCGGTGACCGTGACACGCGGGGTGAAACCAACTGGGTGCCGGCCGAGGAGGTCGAGCGTATTGAAATTCTGCGTGGCCCGGCCGCAGCCCGTTACGGGTCAGGTGCCATGGGCGGGGTGGTCAACATCATCACCAAGCGCCCAACGGACAAACTCAGCGGCTCGTTGACCGCGTATTACCTGTCGCCGGAAGACGACGCCGAAGGCATCAGCAAACGCACCAACTTCAACCTCAGCGGGCCGATCACGGATGATCTGGTGTTTCGCGTGTACGGCGGCCTGAGCAAAACCGACGCCGACGATGCAAGCATCAACACCGCCGAGCAGGCGTCCGCAGATGGCCTGGTCGCGGGCCGCGAGGGCGTGCGCAACAAAGACATCAATGGCTTGCTCAGTTGGCAGTTCACCCCTGAGCAGTCACTGGACCTGGAAGCCAGCTACAGCCGCCAGGGTAATATTTTTGCCGGTGACACCATGCTCAACAGCGGCGGTGACTTTGTTAACCGCCTGTATGGCAAGGAAACCAGCGTATTGCAGCGCAGCACCTTCTCGGCCACCCACAAGGGCTCGTTTGACTGGGGCTCGACCAGCGCCTCGCTGACGCATGACCTGACTCGCAATGCCCGCCTTAACGAAGGTTTGGCGGGCAGCGGTGAGGGCGCGCCGAATGAGGCGGCCGGGTCATTCGAGTCGCGGCTGCGCAACACCCGCGCCACGGGCGAGGTGAACCTGCCGCTCACCCTGGGCACCGCACAGGTGCTGACCTTGGGCGGCGAATACCTGTACGAGTCGTTGAACGATCCGGGTTCGTTGCGTGCACAAACCTGGGATCCGGGTGCAGGTGGCATCCCGAGCCTTGAGGGCACCGACCGTACCCAGACCAAATCCACGGCCAACAGCTACGCGTTCTACGTGGAAGACAACATCGAAGCGGGTGCCGACACCATCATCACGCCGGGCGTACGCTTTGATCACCACGATAAGTTTGGTGGCAACTGGAGCCCAAGCCTGAACGCGTCGCACCAGATCACCGACGCGTTGAGCATCAAGGGGGGCATCGCACGGGCTTACAAAACCCCGAACCTGTACCAGTCCAACCCCAACTACCTGCTCTACAGCCGCGGTGCCGGTTGCAGCTCGGTTGAGGTGAACATCGGCGGCTGCTACCTGGTGGGTAACCCGGACCTGAAACCGGAAATCAGCATCAACAAAGAGATTGGCCTGGCGTTCGACAAGGGCAACTGGCGCACCAGCGGTACTTATTTTCGCAACGACTACGAGAACAAGATCAATGCCAGCAACCAGGCGGCCTTCCGCTTGCCTGACGGTCGCCGCGTGTTGCAGTGGGAAAACAGTGGCAAGGCCGTGGTACAGGGGGTTGAAGGCAACCTGTTTGTCAGCCTCAGCCAGGACCTGGACTGGAACACTAACCTGACCTACATGATTGAAAGTAAAGACAAGAAAACCGGCGAGCCATTGAGTATCATTCCCAAGTACACCCTGAACACAATGCTGGACTGGTACGCCACCGAGCAGTTGTCACTTCAGGTCAGCGGCACGTATTACGGCAAGCAGACACCGCCTGAACACAACCTGCGTGCGAACCGGCCGCTGGAAAAAAGCGTGCAGCAACCGGTCGATCCCTACGGGATCGTGGGCTTGAGTGGTGGGTATGAATTCACCAAACACCTGAGCGTGCGGGTAGGCATCAACAACCTGTTCGACAAGCAGCTGTACCGCAAGGGCAACTCGGATGAGGCGGGCGCGCAAACTTATAACGAGTCGGGCCGTGCTTACTTTGCGTCGGTGACGACGTCGTTCTGATTAACCGTCTGCCTTCAGGCTGAGCGTGTGTCAGCCAAGGCGTATACAGGCGTGGCACCCGGGGAGACGGGGCCGCGCCGTTGTCACATCTGCCGACGGTAAAAAAACGGCGGGCAGAACCGTGCAATGAAGGAATGCATACATGAAATACGGATCTACGGCCTGGGTGCCGATCCTGTCCCGCACCGTGGCAGCCTTGGTGGGTGGTTATGGGTTTACCTACGCGTTCACGGCAGCGCTGGCCCGGTTGTTGCCGCTGGATGATGTTGACTCGCTGATCGTGTCCAGCCTGTTGTCCTTTGTGGTCTACACCTTCGCCATTCTGTGGGCGTTTGCCGCTCGCAACCAGGCCCGTGCCTGGATGGGCGCGGTGCTGGCCGTGCCCTTGGCGATGATCGGCTTTTGGCCGCAACTGCTGGAGCGCCTGGGATGAAACAGACACTGACCCAATCCATGGCATGGCTGCACACCTGGGGCGGTTTGATCGTGGGCTGGCTGCTGTTCGTGATTTTCCTGACCGGCACACTGGCGGTGTTCGATAAAGAAATCGACACCTGGATGCACCCCGAACTGCCTGCCCGAATCATCAGTAATGAACAGGCGGTTGAGCATGGGCTGGCTTACCTTCGCGAACACGAAGCGGGGGCCAAACAATGGGGCATTCGCTTTCCCTATGAGCGCTCGCCTGAACTGCAGGCCTCGACGGGCGGGCGACGTGACGGTGTCTCGGTGACGCTCGACCCCAATACCGGGGAAGCATTGCCCGTGCGCGAGACGGTCGGCGGGCGGTTCTTCTTCCTGTTTCACTTCACCTTGCACATGCCGCGCATGATCGGCATCTACCTGGTGGGTGCTCTGGCTATGGGCATGCTGGCCGCGCTGGTCAGCGGCATCGTGATTCATAAAAAGTTTTTCAAGGAGTTCTTCACTTTCAGGCCTGCCAAGGGCCAGCGCTCCTGGCTGGACGCCCACAACGCCAGTGCTGTGCTGTTGTTGCCGTTCCACTTGATGATTACGTACACGGGGCTGGCGATATTTTTGCTGATCTACATGCCGGCGGCCATGGACGCGCTGTTCGAAGGCGACCGTGAGGCGTACTTCAAAGCACAGGACGCGACGCCGGCCGCCCTTGTAGTGAAACGGCCTGCCAGCGTGGAACCGGCCGCCATGGTGGCGTTGGCTCCGCTGCTGGCCCAGGCCCGTGAGGTGATGGGGCCACTGAGCGGTATCGGTATCACGAACCCCGGCAAGAGCAATGCCGAAATCCAGGTGAGGTCGATCCTGGGGAATCGGATCGCGCTTACCAAGGGGCAGAACATGCGTTTTGACGGGGTTACCGGCGAACTGTTGTCCGGGCCGGGCGAGACGCGTGCCAGCGTGCTCACGCATCAGGTGGTCTCCGGCTTGCACTTTGCTCAGTTCGGCGGTTACCCGATGCGTTGGTTGTACTTTATCTGCGGTTTGATCAGCAGCGCCATGATTGCCAGCGGGCTGGTGCTGTTCACCGTCAAGCGTCGACGCAAGTACGCCAGTGAAGGCCGCGTGGCCCATGCACTGTATCGGCTGGTGGAAGCCATCAACATCACGGTTATCGCGGGGGTCAGCCTGGCGTGTATCAGCTTGCTGTGGGGCAATCACCTGTTGCCGGTCGGCATGGCTGAGCGGGCAGGTGCCGAGCTGGACGTGTTTTTTGGGGTGTGGGCGTTGAGCCTGCTGCATGCGTTGGTGAGGCCGCGAATGCACGCCTGGCGCGAACAATTGGGCCTGGCCGGGGTGATGTGCCTGACCTTACCGCTGTTGAGTCTGTTGACGGTGGATCAGCAGTGGGCTTTGCCCGCGCGTGCGGGCCTTGAGCTGGTGTCGGTGGCGCTCGGTGCCGGGTTGTTGTGGATGAGCTGGAAAGTCTCGCAGCCTGCGGTGGAACGTGCACCGCGCAAAAAAGCGGCCGGCCTGGCCGAGGTGAATTGACATGCTGGGACATTTCTTTGCAGCCTGGGCGTTCGCCTATCTGGGCATGCTTGCGCTGTGCCAAGGCCTGGAGCGGCATTACAAACAAGTGTGGAAAACCGTTCCCTCGACCCGCTTGCGCCGCTTGCTTCGTGCCGCAGGCTGGGGCTGCCTGGCGCTGAGTTTCTGGTTTTGCGGGCAAGCGTGGGGCTGGGCGATGGGGCCGGTAGGCTGGTTTGGCCTGCTATCGATGAGCGGCTTCGGCCTGCTGATGCTGTTGCCTTACCGGCCACGGTTGGCGGTGTGGTTGCCGCTGGGTTTCGTTCCGGTGTGGGCGGTGGTCGAAACACTGGCCGTGGGTTAACGCTCGCCCGGCCCGCGACGGTTGCCCCCTCGCAGGTCGGGCGGGTGAATCAGGACAAGAAGCCCCCGTCCACATTCAAGGACACGCCGGTGGTGTAGCTGGACGCATCACTGGCCAGGTACAGCACGGCACCGGCCATTTCCTCAGGGTTGGCCACGCGCTTGAGCGGGATGTGCTGCAAGGCCGTTTTCAAAATGGCGTCATTCTTGACCAGTGCCGAGGCGAATTGGGTATCGGTGAGGCCAGGGAGCAGGGCGTTGCAGCGAATACCAAACGGCGCGCACTCCTTGGCGAACACCTTGGTCATATTGATGACGGCGGCTTTGGTGATCGAATAGATGCCCTGAAACACGCCGGGCGACACGCCATTGATCGAAGCAACATTGATAATGCTGCCGCCGGTGCCCTCGCGCATTAACTTGCCGGCTTCGACCGACATAAAGAAATACCCGCGAATATTCACGTCGACGGTTTTCTGGAAGGCGCCGAGGTCAGTGTCCAGCACGCTGCCAAACTGCGGGTTGGTGGCGGCGTTGTTGACCAGAATATCGAGGCGGCCGAACTTGTCGCGGATTTGCGCAAAGGTGCGGGTAATGTGCTCCATTTCACCGATGTGGCAGGCCATGGCACTCGCCTGCCCGCCGGCTGCAATAATCGCATCGGCCACCGGCTGGCAGCGCTCCAGCGTGCGGCTGGAGACAATGACGTGTGCGCCCTGTTGGGCCAGCAAGGTGGCAATGGCCGCACCGATACCGCGACTGGCACCGGACACAAAGGCAATTTTTCCGTCAAGGTCGAACAGATGAGTCTTGGACATGGGCGTTCCTTGGGGGCTGGAATCAGAGGCCGGGCTGGCGCATCACCTCAGTGAGCCTGATGGCGCACGCAAAAAAAACCGAAGCGCGCAGGCTTCGGTTTTTACGACGTGGCGGGCTTACGCCGGGAACAGGTCGCTCAGTTTCATGGCCAGCATCATGTCGCCTTCAGCGCGCAGTTTGCCGCCCATGAACGCTTGCATGCCGTCGGTTTCGCCGCTGACGATGCCTTCCAGGGTTTCACCGTCCATGACCAGGGTCACTTGTGCGTCCGGGTTCTCGCCTTCTTTGAGCTCGCAGGTGCTGTCCTTGACGATCAGCGAGAAGTGTTTGTCTTCATCAATGCGGAAACCGAAGACCAAGTCCAGGCCGGCAGCAGCGGCGGGGTTGAATTTGGCTTTCATTGCTTGAACGGCATCAGCTACAGAAGTCATGGTTCGATCCTTTTGAGGTAGTGGACGGCGGCGCTAAAGCCGCGGTTGCCGACGCTCAACGATAAGTGATGAGTGACGGCGTCTTCAACAGTTGCAAGTGCGTAACACTGTTGAAGGAAGCCAGGGTGGCCTCGCGGCCCTGAAACTGGAGTTGGCTGAGCGAGGTATTAGCAATGTGCCAGGTCAGCTTGAAGGCTTCGCTGGCGGGTATCCGGGTGAGTAGGTGGAGCAGGGCGGTCAAGGTGCCGCCGGAGGTAAACACGGCAATGGTTTGGTGGTCGCGGGCCTGCTCCAGTAGCTGATCGAGGCCGCCTTGCACGCGTTCGACAAAGGCCAGCCAGCTCTCCAGTTCAGGGGTGTCGAACTGGCCGCTTAGCCAGCGGGCGACGATCAGGTCGAAGATGCGCTGGAACTCGGCCGGCGCGTGTACGGCGTTGTTGAGCGCTGCCAGCGCCAACGGTTCGTCTGGCAACAGGCCCGGCAGCAGGGCGCGCAGCACGCCGAACGCATCGAATTCATTAAAGGCCGGGTCAATGTCCAGTGAGGGAACCGGCAGCCCGGCGGCCTTGAATTGCTGCAGAGCGTGCTCGGCGGTATCTCGCTGGCGGATCAGGTCGCCTGAGACGCAACGGTCCAGGCGCAGGCCGAGGTCGACCAGGTGCTGGCCGATGATTTGCGCCTGACGCACGCCCATGGGCGACAACTGGTCGTAGTTGTCGGCACCGAAGGAGGCTTGGCCATGTCGTATCAAATAGATGCTGCCCACGTCCGCGTCGTCCCGGTACGTTGAAGTCAGGCGAGGTTAGGAGGATGCCGGTAACCTGTCAATAAAAAAACATACGCTTGTTTGAATTCCTGGAAAGGCCATTATTCAAGGTGTTTCCCGGCTGGCAGGGGCCTGTTGGCGTCGGTATGCTGAACGCCGATACGCGGCCCGACCCGAGGGCTGCGAGTGCTTTAAGGAGCGTCTGTGGAATTTCTTGCCGATTACGCCGGTTTTTTGGCCAAGACCGTGACCCTGGTGGTCGCCATTGTGGTGGTGCTTGTGACCCTTGCGGCTTTACGGGGCAAAGGGCGTCGCCGCACCGCCGGCCAGTTGCAGGTCAGCAAGCTCAATGACTTTTACAAGGGGCTGCGCGAACGTCTGGAACAGTCGCTGCTGACCAAGGCCCAACTCAAGGCCCTGCGCAAGCAGGTGGGTAAAGCCGATAAAAAACTGAAAAAGCAGCCTGAGGACAAGCCACGCGTGTTCGTACTGGACTTCGACGGTGACATCAAGGCGTCGGCCACTGAGAGCCTGCGCCATGAAATCACCGCGCTGCTGACCCTGGCCACCCCGGCCGATGAAGTGGTGCTGCGCCTGGAAAGCGGTGGCGGCATGGTGCACAGCTACGGCCTGGCGTCGTCACAGCTGGCGCGAATTCGCCAAGCGGGCATTCCGCTCACCATCTGCATCGATAAAGTCGCCGCCAGTGGCGGTTACATGATGGCGTGCATTGGCCAGAAAATTATCAGTTCGCCCTTTGCCATCCTGGGGTCAATTGGCGTGGTGGCGCAGTTGCCCAACGTTCATCGCCTGCTCAAAAAACATGACGTGGACTATGAAGTCCTGACCGCTGGCGAGTACAAACGCACCTTGACCGTGTTTGGCGAAAACACCGAGAAAGGCCGCGAGAAGTTCCAGCAGGACCTGGATATTACTCATCAACTGTTCAAGAACTTTGTCGCGCAGTACCGCCCGCAACTGGCGATTGATGAAGTGGCCACCGGTGAAGTCTGGCTCGGTGTGGCGGCGGTTGAAAAACAGCTGGTCGATGAGCTGAAAACCAGCGACGAGTACCTGTCGGAGCGTGCCCAGCAGGCCAACCTGTACCACCTGCATTACGCGCAACGCAAAAGCCTGCAAGAACGTGTAGGTCTTGCGGCCAGCCACTCGGCTGAAAAAGTGGTGGATTCGCTGTGGAGTCGCCTGACGCAGCAACGTTTCTGGTAATTGCGCCGTCCCTGTCGTGATTGAACGATCGCGACAGGGAACCGGTGTTTAGTGGAGCACAATGCTTCGCTAATGCCTAAACAAATAAAGTGCGGTAATTATTGCTGTTATCTCATTGGCTTATTGTTTGATCGTGGGTAAGTTTGATCAAGTATTTGGCGATATGGTGCCGCCTCTCTGCGTATAAGCTAACGGTATCTTCTATACGTTAGGCGTCAGTGATGTCAGAACTTATTAGCCGTGTTCCTTCTGTAGAACAACACTCGGTTGCGAGCCCCTCAGAGCAACTGAGTCATACCGTCGTTGAAAATCAATACAGCCAGTTTATAGAACCGCTATTGTCTCCCTGGTTTAGAAATTCCCCTTCGGAGTTGCGCCAGGCACTGCGTGATGCCATGCATCATAGTCTTGAGGCGCAGCGGTCCGTTGCAGCGCTCATGGCCCGGTTAACGCCCATTGAAACATTTGCCGAGCCTTTGTTGCTCGCGGCGTTGTCTGAGCAGGGCTGGTCGCAGCTTAACTGCCGGCAGCACGGGCTCAAACAGGTCAATTTGCTCAGTAAGAACCTGCTGTTTTTGGCCCAGCAACATATTAATCTGGCCGACTCGCTGGTGCGGTGGCTGTGGCCAGCCCCTTGGGTGCCGGCGTCATTTGAGTTGAACCTTGTGACCAGCACCACGCGCAGCAGCCTGCTGGAAGCGGCGCTGCAGAACTTCGAGGCCACTGAAGAACAGGGCTTTGATGCGGGCTCCTGCATCTATCAGGTACTGGACGATGAGGAGGTCATCCAGCCCGGTGTCACGCCGCAAGGCTTTGCCCGAATCTGCCGGCAACTTAATCTGGGTGAACAATATCAAAGCCATCTAAGTTCAGTGTTTGAACCAGATAGTGTACAGGCACCTGAGGCGCAGGGTTTTTCGCAGACAGAGCAAGTCAGCGCACTGTTTAGTGTCAGTAAGCGTTACGATTTTTTGTGTTCGGTGCACATGGATTTTATGCAGCGTTATATACGCCCGGACAGCTATCTTTTTCTTAAAAGTTTGTTTGATGCCTCGGGTGCACTGATCGCGAAACCTGACCTTACACACAGCACACTTAAGATCATGGAGTTTGAATTGCCGGGTGTGGTTGTGTTCTGGCCTCAAGGCTTGCCGGCGGGCGATGTACAGCGCTGTATTGTGTATTTGCCGCACTCTCCGGAACAGTCGCTGCATGAGTTTGCCACCTTTGATCTGTTCAAACACACGTTGCGAGAGTGGCTAAAGTCGCCGCTGTGGGTGACTTACTTTTTAAACCTGTCGCCCTTGCGCTATCGTGCCGAGTTCAAGCGTCGTATCGATGGACGCAACGTCACTTGGGACTCGCTGTTGTTGGTGCGCTCGCCGGTGATTACTGAGCCGGCGCTCTTCGCCGTCACGCAGGCTGTGGCGCAGGCCGCTGATCCGTTTCGGGTGGCCTGGGCATTGCAATTGGCCCGGCTCAAGGATGATGCGCGCTTGTTGGTAGTCCCGACCGCTGACGAAGACAGTAAGAGCCGCCAGGCTCGCCAGGCCACTTACCTGAATACGGGCTTGAGCCTGATGACCCTGGCACTGGGCTTTGTGCCGGTGCTGGGGGAGGTCTTACTGGCGGCCAGCGTGGTTGAGTTGGGCGTAGATGTGTACAACGGCATAAAAGCCTGGCAACACAATGACCGCGTGGCAGCCCTTGGCTATCTGTTCGACGTGGCTGAAAGCGCTGCCCTGGCGGGCGCTACGGCCGGGGCCGTAAAGGCCTTGAAAGCGCAGCCCGTGGTCGATGCGCTTGAGCCGGTCAAGCTGGCGAACGGCCAGGCCCGCTTGTGGAAGCCTGACCTGATGGCGTATCAACACCCCCGCACGCGGGTAGCGGGTCTGAAGCCCGATGCCCAGGGTATTTATAGTGTCGATACCCGCCAGTACCTCTTGCTGGACGATGCCGTGTATTCACTGAAAATGGCGCCCGGGGCTCGGGAAGGCGTCATTGAACACCCCTCAGACCCTCAGGCTTATACCCCAGTGGTGCAGCATAATGGCCAGGGCACCTGGGTCCATGAAGCCGACATGCCTGGCCAGTGGTCGCGCCTGCGGTTGTTCAAACGCCTCGGGTATCAGGTGCAGGGTATTGACGACACGGTGGCTGAGGCCATTCTTGCGCTCACGGACACCCGAGAGCCCATGCTGCGTACGCTGTACAGGGATAATCTGGGTGTGCCTCCCTTGCTGGCCAATACCTTGAGCCGGGTACGTGCCAGTGAGTATCTCACTGGCTTTATCGCCCGTATGACCCAGGCTTCCGGCCATGTGGCCGAAGACGCCCAATTGCAACTGCAACTGTTGCCGCAGTTGCCCGGCTGGCCACCTCATAAGGTGGTGCGCCTGTTGAGCAACCAAGGTGCCTTGATCAAGGAGTATGGCCAGAACCTGAGCACGCCCGGCGGCCGGGTGCAAGTGACCCAGGCGCAAGTGGATCGGGGGGACTTGCTCAGCACGCTGCTGGAATGCCTGTCCACAGAGCAGATAGAGGGCATGCTGGGGTCGGTGGGCAGTGACAGTGCGCAACGCGTGCAGGCGCTTAAACAGCTTTTGGGCTCCTTTGCACGTGACCATGTGCTGCCGACAATCGAGCGGCTGACGCTTGATCTCGCCCCTAAAACGGCACTGCAGTTAAACCTTGAAAGGCAATTTCCGAGCTTGCCCCCCGGGGTGACGGCAGAGCTGGCCGCGCACATGACGCCACCGGAACTTGAACGGTTTTCCGATGATCAGCGTTTACCGTTGCGCGTGCTTGAAGAGGCCCGCAGTTACGTGCAAGTGGTGCGGCTGAACAGAGCGTTGGAGGGGCTTTTTTTCAGCGAATTGAGCAGCGCCGACAGTCAGCGTCTGGCGTTTCATACCTTGCCCTCCTTGTCGGGATGGCCCAGCAATGTTCGGTTTGTACTGCTGGATAAGGCCACAGGCTTGGAACTGGACAGCATCGGAGCGCAAACGGCACCCCTTCGGCGTGAGGTGTTCAAGCGCGCAGACGGCTATGAGTACTACGTGACTTCTCGCCAACAGACGCTCACCAGCCCCGGTGTTCTAGCCTGTGTCCATGAAGCGTTGACGCCACTTGAACGGGACGATTTGGGTCTGGGCAGTGAGGGTTCTCTTGCGGTACTTAGCCAGCGGGTAGCGGCCAGTGCTGCGCAACAGCGCGCGCATTCAGCGCAACAGTTGGGGCTGCACACGATAAAACCCTGGTTCAAATCACCCATGCGGTTGGCGGATGGGCGCTTGGGTTACACCCTTGGAGGGCGATCGAGTCATCACGTCGATGTGCGTCAGACGGTCTTGCTCAAAGATCGGGTGGCTGAGCTGTATCCGCAGTTGACCGAGGCCCAGATTGGCCAGTTTTTACTGCGTTTGCGCGTTGAGCCGGGGCCTGCCGTTCAAGCATTGGCCCAATTGAAAAGCGAGCTCAAAACCTTGCGTGTGCAGCTGGCGGCCTGGGTGCGTTCGGACGTCTGGACGCAACCGCCTCGGGGCGCGCGCGTGCTGTTATCGGAGCAGGCCAAGCGCGGTATCAGCCTGACCCTGATACGTGCCTGGCGGCGGCAAAGCCGCAGTGTGCAGGGTGCCGAGCACACGGGGTATGAGCTGGATCTCAACGCTTGGCCCGTGGACGGGTTACCCGTGTTGACGGCAAATTTCTCGCATATCACGGCGTTGAAAATGGCAAACGCGCAGAGTGCCGTGATTCCCTCTCACTTTCTGATGCTGTTTAAACAGTTACGGACGCTCTCATTAAGAAGTATGCAATTGAGGCAGTTGCCTGCCGAGCTGTCTTCGATGACGCATCTGCTTGAGCTGGACTTGCAGGACAATCGAATCATTCTGGATGCGCCGTCGCTCTCGACCCTCGCGGGGCTTACCCGCCTGGAGTCGCTGAACCTGAACGGCAGCCCGTTGGCGCAGAGGGTTCAGGTCGGCCGCATGACCAGGCTCAAACACCTGTATTTGCGTTATACCGGTGCCACAGGCTGGCCGGAAGGGGTCGAAGCGCTGTCGAATCTTGAAACCCTCGACCTGCGTGACAACCAAATCCGCACCCTGCCTGCCGGGCTCTTGACTGAAGAACGCGCGCGACTGAACCGGGTAACGCATTTACACGATAACCCGCTGACGGCTACCGCGATTCGGCAGCTTGAAGTGTACCGGCGCGATCACGGCATTGACCTGGGCATACGCCCTCAGCGCGAGCACACCTCGCGCGGACGCGGTATTCACAACTGGGCTCCAGAACCCACCGACGTGCAGCGCAAGCTCTGGCGTAGCCTGTATGAAGCACACAATTCGGTCGATTTTTTTCGGGTGCTTGAAGACATGAGTGTGTCACCTCAGTTTGCTCAAACCCGGGACAATTTGACGCAACGGGTCTGGGATCTGATGCAGGCCCTCCACGACAACACGGAGTTGCGCAGGCGCCTGTTCGCTGTAGCTAGCCATGAGCGGGCATGCGTGGATGGCATTGCCATGATTTTTTCCGATATGGAGTTGAGCCATAAGGTGTATGTCGCGGAGAAATCGGCGGCCACGGAGGCGCAACTGTTGAAACTGGCACGCGGGATGTTTCGAATGGATCGGCTTGATCAGTATGTGCAAGGGTTAGTGGATGCCAAAATCGCGCAGATCATGGCTGAGCAAGCCGGGTATGTTGAGGAACTGCAACGCATGGTGGACCTGGCTGGGCTTGAGGTTGAGGCTGTCGCCGGTATGGAGGCTGTAGAGCAGCAGGGCGTGGCGTATCGCCTGGGCTCTCCTCGTGCTTTACGGTTGGCGCAGTTGCTGAGCCCGCTGGCCTTGCAGTCCCGGATCAACCAGGTGGAACCCCTGGAGGTACAAATGTACTTTCATGTCCAATTGGCCGATGACCTGGAGTTGCCAGCGCGCCCGTCGAGCATGCACTACAGCCATATTATCGAGGTGACGCAGACGCAATTGGAGGCCGCGAAGGCCTTTGCGCTGGAGAATGACGACACGCCCGCGATGATGGCGTCGATCGAGAAACAGGGCTTCTGGGAGGCGTTTCTGGAGAAAAAATACCCGATGGACTTTTCCCGGGTGGTGCTGTCGCCCGAGCAGCGCATGGACGAACTCTATACGCGACGCGAAGGGCTGAGCAGCGCGGACTTTTTGACACAAAGCCAGCAGATCAGTCAGCGGCGTGACCAAAGCCGGGCCGAGCTGATCACTCGGTTGACGCGCGAGGAGGTGCAGGAGCATCCGTTCGCCAAACCCCCTGCCTCTCGTTAGCGGGCAGGGCGAGCGCGCCCCGAGGCTGCCAATGGGCAGTTCCCGGGGCGGCAAGCAGCTATTAGCGGCGGCGGAACAGCGGGTTAGGCTCGTCCGTCGAGGCTTGATAGGTCACGCTGAAGTCTTTCAAGCCTTCCAGCGCTTCGTAAGGGTCTTTGTCGGCGCGGATGGCAAATGCATCGAAGCCACAGCGCTGCAGGTAGAACAACTGATCGCGCAGAATATCTCCCACGGCCCGCAGTTCACCCTTGTAGCCATAACGATCACGCAACAGGCGAGCGTTGGAATAGCTGCGACCATCGGTGAACGCCGGGAAGTTCAGGGCAATAACCTGAAAGTGTTCTACGTCGGGGCCGATTTCTTCTGCCTCTTCATCGCTGTCCAGCCACACGCCCAGGCCGCCATCGCGGGCTTTGAGGGCGTGGCCATGCTCACGCCACAAGGCCAGTGGAACGATCAGGTCGTCACAGTTGGAAATGCCGTCGAAGCTCGCGTCCTTTGGCAGGAAATGCCAGGTTTCGTCGATGACTTCGTTATTTTTAATGATTCGCTGCATAGACGCGCTCCTTGAAGGGATCGATGCCAATACGTTGGTAGGTGTCGATAAAACGCTCGTCTTCGTTGCGTTTTTCAACGTACACGTCGATCAGCTTTTCAATCACATCCGGCATATCGTCCTGAGCAAACGACGGGCCGAGGATTTTGCCCAGGCTAGCGTCACGGCTGGCGCTGCCACCCAGCGACACCTGATAGAACTCGGCACCTTTTTTGTCGACACCCAGGATGCCGATGTGGCCCACGTGGTGGTGACCGCAGGCATTCATGCAGCCCGAAATGTTCAGGTCCAGCTCGCCGATGTCGAACAGGTAATCCAGGTCTTCAAAGCGGCGCTGGATCGATTCGGCAATCGGGATCGACTTGGCGTTGGCCAGCGAGCAGAAGTCGCCGCCAGGGCAGCAGATCATGTCGGTCAGCAGGCCGATGTTCGGGGTGGCGAAGCCTTGCTCGCGCAGAGCGCCCCACAGGGTGAACAACTGGCTTTCTTCGACGTCGGCCAGAATGATGTTCTGTTCGTGGGAGGTGCGCAGTTGGCCGAAGCTGTACTGGTCAGCCAGGTCGGCAATGCCGTCCCACTGTTTGTCGGTCACATCGCCCGGCGCTACGCCAGTCGGTTTCAACGACAAAGTGATAGCGACGTAGCCCGGTTTCTTGTGGGCCAACGTATTGCGGGCGCGCCAACGGGCGAAGCCCGGGTGTTGTTTGTCCAGTTCAGCCAGTTCGGCGCTGAAGTCAGGCAAGACTTTATAGTCCGGGTCGACGAAATGCTTGGCGATACGTTGCACTTCGGCTTCGGTCAGGGTGGTCGAGCCACCACGCAGGTGAACCATCTCGGCTTCAACGCGCTCGGCGAAGACTTCAGGTGTCAGGGCCTTGACCAGAATTTTGATCCGCGCCTTGTACTTGTTGTCCCGGCGGCCATAGCGGTTGTAAACCCGCAGGATGGATTCCAGGTAGCTGAGCAGGTCTTGCCACGGCAGGAACTCATTGATGAACGCGCCGATCACCGGCGTACGGCCCAAGCCACCACCGACCAGCACGCGGAAGCCCAACTCACCGGCCTCGTTAAACACAGGCTCCAGGCCAATGTCGTGCACTTCAATCGCTGCGCGGTCTGACGCCGAACCGTTGATCGCAATTTTGAACTTGCGTGGCAAGTAGGCGAATTCCGGGTGGAAGGTGGTCCACTGACGAACAATCTCACACCACGGGCGCGAATCGATCAGCTCATCGGCAGCAACGCCGGCGAACTGGTCGGTCGTCACGTTCCGCAGGCAGTTGCCGCTGGTCTGAATGGCGTGCATTTGCACGGTCGCCAACTCTTCCAGGATATCCGGTACGTCTTCCAGTGCAGGCCAGTTGAACTGAACGTTCTGGCGAGTACTGATGTGGGCGTAACCCTTGTCATAGTCGCGGGCGATTTTTGCCATCATTCGCGCTTGCCGCGACGTCAATTGGCCATAAGGCACAGCGACGCGCAGCATCGGGGCAAAGCGTTGGACATAAAGGCCATTTTGCAGGCGTAGGGGGCGGAACTCTTCTTCGCTCAGCTCCCCTGCCAGATAGCGTCGGGTTTGATCCCGGAACTGCTTGACGCGGTCCTCGATGATCCGCTGATCGTACTCGTCGTATACGTACATATAGGTCCTGTTCTCAGGCTGCTAACAGCTTGTCTGCGCGCACGGCCGCGCACTCCCCACGGAGTGGGGCACGATACCAGTTTGTAGTTATGCGCAAAAGTCATGTTTGGGCATATGCAAAGAACCAAAACGCCTATAAGCGCCTGATGCGCAATGCCTTACTTGTAAGAAGGGTATTACTGGGCTTAACTCCACTGAAGTCTTCAAGCATTCACCCATAAACCCAAAAAAAGGCGATGCGATGAGTACTCCAGCGAAAGTGCGTAAAAATCCGGGCAAGGTTGATGCGTGGGCCATTGTCTTTCTGGTCATCCTGGTGGTGGCCGCCGCGGTATTTTGGAGCAACCACACGTAGCTCTACGGCTTTAGTCCAGTCTGTCGTCGCCCTGATCAGCGTAATGGTATTGTGCCTGTAATACTCGCCAGGGACCGGTGCCAATGCTCAAGTTTTTTTGCCAGTTCGTCTTGATGGCGTGCCTGCCGTTCTCTGGTGCGGTGCACGCTGCCAAGGTGCTATTTCTCAACCCCGGCAAAGCCAACGAAACATTCTGGGTCAGCTATTCGCAGTTTATGCAGACAGCGGCCAATGAGCTGGGCCTGGAGTTGCAGATCCAATACGGTCAGCGCATCCCGGAGCGGTCAATCATGCAGGCGCGTGAAGCCCTTCAAGGGCCTGATCGGCCTGACTATCTGGTGTTTACCAATGAGCAGTACATCGCCCCGCAGATTCTGCGCCTGTCTCAGGGCAGCGGGGTCAAGCTGTTTATCGTCAACAACCCCCTGAGCTCTGAGCAGGCCAGCAGGATAGGGGCACAGGCGGCGAAAGTTTCCGGCCTGATTGGCAGCATGGCCACCAATGACGAGGAGGGTGGTTACCTGATGCTCAAGGAGCTGCTACGTCAGCATGGCCCGCTCAAGCCGGATCAAACCCTTGGTTTGCTGGCGTTCTCCGGGGTTAAAAACACCCCGGCGTCTATCCTGCGGGAAAAGGGCATGCAAAGGGCATTGAAGGAGCACCCGCAGGTACGCTTGCGGCAAAAGGTCTACGGTCAATGGAGTCAGCAGCGGGCCTACGATCAGGCGTTACAGTTGTTCAAGCGTTATCCCGGCACGAAGCTGGTGTGGGCGGCCAATGATGAGATGGCGTTCGGGGCAATGCGTGCAGCGAGCGAGACGGGGCGGATCCCGGGCCGTGATGTGTTGTTCAGTGCAGTCAACAGTTCAATCCCGGCCCTTGAAGCAAGGATGGACGGGCGACTGAGTGCATTGGTGGCCGGGCACTTTACATTGGGCGGTTGGGCGATGGTGCTGCTCAGTGATGACAGCAAGGGCATTGATACGGCGCGTTATGGCGGGCGGGACCGGCTCGTGCCGGTGTTGCAGTTAATTGAACCGGAGCAGGCCGGGCATTTGCTGCAAGCTGCTCATCAGAACGGCATCCCGCTGACGTTTGCCGACTACTCGGCGCAGGGTAAACCGCCCAGTTACCGCTACCCCTTCTCAATCCAAACGGTGCTGCAGGCACTGGCACCGTAGAGACCAGGCCTTGCGATCGCTGCGCAATCGTAAGACCTGCGTCAGCGACTACATCTGTAGTCGTTGACGAGCCATGCGAGGCTACGTCCGGCGCCGAAGGCGTCGTGAAGCCAGGCAGGAACACCGCTGACAACGGCTACAGGTGTGCGGCTCCGGGGTTTAGTTGTCGTACCCCAGGTTCGGGGCCAGCCAGCGTTCGGTCACGTTCAGGTCTTGGCCTTTACGGGCGGTGTAGCTGTCGATCTGGTCCTTGTCGACTTTGCCTACCGCAAAGTACTGCGCCTGAGGGTGCGCAAAGTACCAACCGCTGACCGCTGCCGCCGGGAACATGGCGTAGTGCTCGGTCAGGAACACGCCGCTTTTACCCGCCCGCATTTCTTGCGCTTCAGGGTCCAGCAATGTGAACAGCGTGGCCTTTTCGGTGTGATCCGGGCAAGCCGGGTAGCCTGGTGCCGGGCGAATACCGCTGTATTGTTCCTTGATCAGTTCTTCGTTACCCAACTGCTCGTCCTTGGCGTATCCCCAGTATTGGGTACGTACCTGCTGGTGCAGCCATTCGGCACAGGCTTCGGCCAGGCGGTCTGCCAGGGCCTTGACCATGATCGAGTTGTAGTCGTCGCCCGCGTCCTGGTATGCCTTGGCCACTTCTTCGGCACCAATGCCGGCGGTGGTGATGAACCCGCCCACATAGTCGGTGATGCCGCTGTCTTTGGGGGCGACAAAGTCGGCCAGCGAGAAATTCGGCTTGCCGTCGGTTTTGATGATTTGCTGGCGCAAGTGATGCAGTTTGGCGATGGGCTGGCCATCGTCACCGTACAGTTCCAGGTCGTCATCGTTGACCTGATTGGCCGGCCAGAAGCCGAAGACGGCACGGGCGCTGATGAGTTTTTCATCGATGAGTTTGTTGAGCATTTCCTGTGCATCGGCATACAGCGCGGTGGCAGCTTCACCGACCACTTCGTCCGTGAGAATGCGCGGGAATTTGCCGGCCAGGTCCCAGGAGATAAAGAACGGCGTCCAGTCGATGTACTCGGCCAGCACTTTCAGGTCGATATTGTCCAGTACCTTGGCACCGGTAAACGTCGGCACGACCGGCGTGTAAGCGGCCCAGTCGAACTGTGGTTTCTTGGCAATGGATGCGGCGTAGCTCAGGCGCTCGGTACGTGCGCTGCGGTTGGCAGTGCGCTCGCGTACGTCGACGTACTCGGCGCGGGTTTTTTCCACAAAGCCGGCCTTGAGTTCCTTGGACAGCAACTGCGTGGCCACGCCCACCGCACGGGATGCATCGGTGACGTAAATCACCGCGTCGTTCTGGTACTTGGGTTCGATCTTGACTGCCGTGTGCGCTTTGGACGTGGTGGCACCGCCGATCATCAGCGGCAGGTGGCAGTCCTGACGCTGCATCTCGCGCGCGACGTGCACCATTTCATCCAGCGACGGGGTGATCAGCCCGGACAGGCCGATGATGTCGCACTTCTGCTCTTTGGCCACCTGCAGAATTTTCTCGGCAGGCACCATCACGCCCAAGTCCACAATGTCGTAGCCGTTACAGCCCAGCACCACGCCCACAATGTTTTTGCCGATGTCGTGCACGTCGCCCTTCACCGTGGCCATCAGGATCTTGCCCTTGGCCTCGGGCTTGTCGCCTTTTTCCAGCTCGATAAACGGAATCAGGTGGGCCACGGCCTGCTTCATCACGCGGGCGGATTTAACCACCTGCGGCAGGAACATTTTGCCCGCGCCAAACAGGTCACCGACGATGTTCATGCCCGACATCAGCGGGCCTTCGATCACCTCGATGGGGCGGGCGAAGGACAGGCGCGACGCTTCAGTGTCTTCGACGATATGGGTGGTGATGCCCTTGACCAGCGCATGTTCAAGGCGCTTGTTCACAGGCCAGCCGCGCCACTCTTCGGTTTCGGCTTCCTTGACACTGCCGTCGCCCTTGTACTTGTCGGCAATGGCCAGCAGGTTGTCGGTGGCGTCCGGGGTGCGGTTGAGCACCACGTCTTCCACCGCATCGCGCAGTTCGGTCGGGATCTGGTCGTAGATCTCCAACTGGCCAGCGTTGACGATACCCATGGTCAGGCCGTTGCGGATCGCATACAGCAGGAACACCGAGTGAATCGCCTCGCGCACCGGGTTGTTGCCACGGAACGAGAAGGACACGTTGGACACGCCGCCCGAGGTCAGGGCATACGGCAGTTCGTCGCGGATGTAGGCACAGGCATTGATGAAGTCCACGGCGTAGTTGTTGTGTTCTTCGATGCCGGTGGCCACGGCAAAAATGTTCGGGTCGAAGATGATATCTTCCGGCGGAAAACCGACGTCATTGACCAGGATGTCGTAGGAGCGCTTGCAGATTTCCTTTTTGCGCGCCTCGGTGTCGGCCTGGCCCGTTTCGTCGAACGCCATCACCACCACCGCAGCGCCATAGCGTTTGCACAACTTGGCGTGGTGGATAAATTGCTCGACGCCTTCTTTCATGCTGATCGAGTTGACAATCCCTTTACCCTGAATGCACTTGAGGCCGGCTTCAATCACTTCCCACTTGGAGGAGTCGATCATGATGGGCACGCGGGAGATGTCCGGCTCGCCGGCAATCAGGTTGAGGAAGGTGACCATCGCCTTCTTCGAGTCCAGCATGCCTTCGTCCATGTTGATGTCGATGATTTGCGCACCGGCTTCAACTTGTTGCAGGGCCACTTCCAGGGCTTCGGTGTAGTTGTCTTCGCGGATCAGCCGGGCGAAGCGGGCGGAGCCTGTGATGTTCGTACGTTCGCCGACGTTGACGAACAATGAGCTGCGATCAATGGTGAACGGCTCAAGGCCCGACAGACGGCAAGCCTTGGGAATGTCCGGGATCTGGCGCGGCGCGTAACCGGCCACGGCATGGGCGATAGCCTGGATATGGCCCGGCGTGGTGCCGCAGCAACCGCCCACGATGTTCAGGAAGCCGCTTTGGGCAAATTCTTCGATGACCTTGGCGGTCTCGGCCGGCAATTCGTCGTACTCGCCAAATTCGTTGGGCAGGCCGGCGTTCGGGTGCGCCGACACATAGGTGCCGGCCTTGTTCGAGAGTTCTTCAAGGTACGGACGCAGGTCGCTGGCACCCAGTGCGCAGTTCAAGCCCACCGAAATCGGCTTGGCATGGCTGACCGAGTTCCAGAACGCTTCAGTGGTCTGGCCCGACAGGGTCCGGCCCGAGGCATCGGTGATGGTGCCGGAGATCATGATGGGCAATTCGACGCCCAGCTCTTCGAACACGCCCTGAACGGCGAAAATGGCCGCTTTGGCGTTGAGGGTGTCGAAAATGGTTTCGATCAGGATCAGGTCGGCGCCGCCTTCGATCAGGCCACGGGTGGCTTCGGTGTAGTTTTCCACCAGTTCATCGAAGGTGACGTTGCGATAGCCGGGGTTGTTGACGTCGGGCGACAGCGAGCAGGTACGGCTGGTCGGGCCCAGAACGCCGGCCACAAAACGCGGCTTGTCCGGGGTTTCGAGGGTCTTGGCGTCTGCGACTTTGCGTGCAAGGCGTGCGCCTTCGACGTTTAGCTCGTAGGCCAGTGCCTGCATGCCGTAGTCGGCCTGGGACACCTGAGTGGCGTTGAACGTGTTGGTTTCGAGGATGTCGGCACCGGCATCCAGGTAGGCTTTCTCAATGGAGCCAATTACATCCGGGCGCGTGATGACCAGCAGGTCGTTATTGCCCTTGACGTCGCTCGGCCAGTCGGCAAAGCGTGTGCCACGATAGTCGTGTTCCTCTAGACGGTAGCTTTGGATCATAGTGCCCATGCCGCCATCGAGAATCAGAATGCGCTCTTTAAGGGCTTGCTGAAGTGCTTGGAGACGAGCGCTGCGGTCGGACATAGGACTACCTGTTTAGAGCCATGCAAAAGATGGCAAAGCATAACAAACCTGCGCGGGATTTGATCGTTTTCGGATTTGCATGAAATCCATTCATGTTGCAGTGCGCGCAGCACAGGTAGAATCGCGACACTTTTAATATCAGGACCATGGCACATGTTTTTTCGCCTTCTCGCCAGCGCTGTGACGCTGGTGGTGTGCAGTACCGCAGTCGGGCAAGTCCCGCTTGCGAGTCCGGCGGTTTCTTACAGCCGGGACATTCAGCCGATCCTCACCCAGAAATGCGTTGCCTGCCATGCGTGTAACGACGCGGCCTGCCAACTCAACCTGGGGAGCGCAGAGGGTGCCACCCGTGGGGCCAGCAAAGTGCCTGTGTACCAAGGGGACCGCACCACCGCTGTACCGCCCACGCGGCTGTTTTACGATGCCAACGGCCCGGATGAATGGCGGCGCAAGGGCTTCTACTCGGTGCTGGATGCGCAGGGTGCGCAGGCTTCATTGATGGCGCGGATGCTGGAACTGGGGCACAGCGCGCCGGTGACGCCGAATGCCAAGTTGCCCGCAAACATTGTGCTGGGCCTGAACCGTCAGAACGTTTGCGCAACGCCGGGAGAGTTCGACGCTTACGCTCAGAATCATCCTGGTCAGGGCATGCCGCTGGCGGTCACCGGGCTGTCGCCCACTGAGTATTCCACCTTGCAGGCCTGGTTGGCTGCGGGTGCGCCGGTCGACCCGCATGCCATCGTCCCGAGTGCGACCGAAGCGGCGCAAATTGCCGAGTGGGAAGCGCTGCTCAACCGCCCCGGCGCAAGCGAAGCGTTGGTAGGCCGCTGGTTGTATGAGCACTGGTTCCTGGCCCATGCCTATTTCGACAACGGTGTGCCGGGGCATTTTTTCCAGTGGGTGCGCTCGCGTACCCCCAGTGGTCAACCTATTGACCTGATCGCCACGCGCCGTCCGAATGATGACCCGGGCACGACGTTTTACTACCGCATGATGCCCGTGCAAGGAGTCATTGTTCACAAGACCCACATCACCTACCCGATGGGTGCGCGCAAGCTGGAGCGGGTCAAGCAACTGTTCTATAGCGGTGACTGGCAGACCGACCGCTTGCCCGGCTACGGCCCGCGCAGTCGCGCCAACCCGTTTGACACGTTCGAAGCCATACCGGCCGTGGCGCGCTACCAGTTCATGCTGGATAACGCCGAGTATTTCGTGCGCACCTTTATTCGCGGCCCGGTGTGCCGTGGGCAAATCGCCACGGACGTTATCCGGGACAACTTCTGGGCGGTGTTCCAGGAGCCTGCCCGCGACCGCTATATCACCGACGCGGCCTACCGGGGCGAAGCCACCCCGTTGCTGGCCATGCCCGGGCAGATTGACAACGTGGGCAGCATTCTTTCGCTGTGGCACGCCTTTCGTGACAAGCGTAACGCCTATGTGAAGCTGCGCCAGGAAGCTTACGCCGACATGCCGCCACCGAGCTGGTCCACGCTGTGGGCAGGTAACGATAACGCGATGTTGACGATCTTCCGTCACTTCGACAGTGCCAGCGTCACCAAGGGCCTGATCGGTGATGTGCCCAAGACGATGTGGCTGTTTGACTTCCCGCTGCTGGAGCGCACCTATTACCAGTTGGCGGTCAACTTCGATGTGTTCGGCAACGTGTCACATCAGGCGCAAACCCGGTTGTACTTCGACCTGATTCGCAATGGGGCCGAGGTCAATTTCCTGCGACTGATGCCTGCCGATTCGCGAGCCGACATGCTCAGCGACTGGTACCAGAACAGTGGCAAAATCAAGTTGTGGCTGGACTACGAGAAAATCGACACCGACACACCGACCGGTATGCACCTTGACCCTGAAGACCCCAAACGCGACTTTGCGCTCAAGTTGATCGACCGTGCGGGCACCTTGAATGCGCACCCGGATCCGATCAACCGTTGCACCGGTGCCTATTGTTCGCGGCCCAATGTCAGCCAGGAGTTCCAGTACGCCGAGCAATACCTGAGCCGCCTGGTGTCACGCCCGGCCGCGGGCCTGGCGGTGATCAATCAATTGCCTGAAGCCACCATGCTGCGTATCCAGGGCAGTGACGGCCAGCGCGAGATGTACAGCTTGCTGCGCAACCGTGCGCACAGCAACGTGGCCTTTATGCTGGGCGAAGCCTACCGTCTGCAGCCGGGGCTTGACACCCTGACCATTTACCCTGGCGTGCTGAGCAGTTACCCCAACTTTATGTTCAATATTCCCGCAGATGAGGTGCAAGCCTTTGTTGATGCGATGGAGCAGAGCAAGGATCAGCCAGCGTTTGAGGCCATTGTCGAGCGTTGGGGCGTACGCCGTAGCCATCCGCAATTCTGGGAATACTTTCATGATATCGGTCAGTACATCAGTGAAACCGACCCGGTTGAGGCGGGTGTGTTGGACATGAACCGGTACGAAAACCTGTAATAGGCCGATAGATTGAACGGCTTGGGGCGTGGCTTTCCTGACAAAAATACTAGGACTTTGTCAGGCGCGCCGATTGGCGTAAACTGCGCCCCATGTCTGCGAGGAGGTTCCATGAGCGCCATAACGATTACCCAAGCCGCTGAAGAATACCTGGCTGATCTGCTGTCGAAGCAGAACAGTGAAGGGATCGGCATTCGCGTGTTTATTACCCAGCCGGGTACGCAATATGCTGAAACCTGTATTGCCTACTGCAAGCGCGATGAAGTGAAACCGGAAGACCTGCCTTTGGGGCTGGCCAGCTTCACCGCCTATATCGACCAGGTCAGCGAACCGTTTCTTGAAGATGCCGTGGTCGATTACTCGACCGATCGCATGGGCGGGCAACTGACCATCAAGGCACCGAACGCCAAAGTGCCAATGGTCAATGCCGATAGCCCGATCAACGAGCGTATCAATTACTACCTGCAAACCGAGATCAACCCCGGGCTTGCCAGCCACGGTGGTCAGGTCAGCCTGATCGAAGTGGTTGAAGACGGGATTGCCGTGCTCAAGTTTGGTGGCGGTTGCCAGGGCTGCGGCCAGGCCGACGTGACCTTGCGCGAAGGGATCGAGCGCACCTTGCTCGAACGCATCCCTGAACTCAAGGGCGTACGTGACGTGACCGACCACTCGCAGAAAGAAAACGCCTACTACTGAGTGATCAGTCCCAGGGCGTGCGCTGCCAGTGCATAAAAAACGGTGCCCCGTGAGCACCGTTTTTTTATGCCTGATTACCCGTGATTGAGGTTTACGGCCGATAGAGGTGCGCGTGCCCGGCGCGGTACAGCGATGAGTCCGAGAACGTGTCACTGCCGAGCACCCGGCCCACCAGTATCAGGGCTGTACGCTTGAAACCTTGCGCCTGCACCTTGGCCACAATGTCTTGCAGCGTTCCGGTGACCCACGCCTGATCTGGCCAACTGGCACGGTGAATCACCGCAATCGGGCAATCACTGCCGTAATGCGGCGTCAGTTCGCAGACGATGTTTTCCAGGTTTTTAATCCCGAGATGAATCGCCATCGTGGCTTTATGCTGCGCCAGACTGGCCAGTTCCTCCCCGGCGGGCATGGCGGTTTTTTCCGCGTAGCGGGTCAGAATAACGGTTTGAGAAATGTCCGGCAGTGTCAGTTCTGCCTCTAGAAGCGCTGCGCAGGCTGCCGTGGCCGTCACCCCTGGAATGATCTGAAACGCAATGCCCAGCTCGCGCAGGCAGCGGATCTGCTCACCGATGGCCCCGTACAGGCTGGGATCGCCGGAGTGCACGCGCGCCACGTCCTGGCCTTGAGCATCGGCCGCCCTGATCAGCTCGATTATTTGCTCAAGGTGCAACTCGGCACTGTTAACCACCTGTACAGCCTGATGGCCTTCCAGTACCGCTGCGGGCACCAGTGAACCGGCATAAATGATCACCGGGCAACGGCGGATCAGGCGCTGGCCCTTGACGGTAATCAGCTCCGGGTCACCGGGGCCGGCACCAATGAAGTAAACAGTCATGGCAGTCTCTTGAAGGGAACGGGAGTGAGTCGCTCTTGAGGAACGCTCATAGTGAGGCGGGGGATTATCGCGGTTTTTACCCGGCGCAGGCCAACGCAAAGGTCGCCATAGGGGAATTTTGTCGGCGAACAAGCAGTGTGGCCGGGTGGCCGCTCAACTGTTCGGCCAATGCCAGGGCGGCACTTTCAGCAATGCCCCAGCACCCGGTTTGCTCAAAAGCTATGGGCGAGTGATGGCTCAGATGCGGCTCATAACGGCGCAACTGTGAGGCGCTGAACACTTCAAAAGGCCTGTCCAGTTGTGCGGCTAACTGTATCAGCCCCGGCTCCTGGCGTTTTAGATCAATGCTGGCCAGGGCGCTGATCGCTTCGACCACCAGGTTGGCTTGACCCAGCGCTTGCTGGATCAAGGCGTGTAAGTCTTCCACGCTGCAGCCCTGACGACAGCCCAGGCCAATGACCAGGATGGGTGCCCGGCCGGGAGCTATCATGCCGAGTATTGGCCTTCCGGTTTGCGGCGGAACAGCCAGGCGCTGATCACGCCCAAGGCCAGCCAAAACGCGCAGTTGGTCAGTTGCGAAGCAATGATGAACTGTGACTCCAGCGCTTGCGGGGCCAGGCTTGAATGCTCCAGCGGCTGCGGCGCACCCAGGAGATGAGGGATCACTGCAATCACCACGCCGAGAATTTTCAGGGCCCAGTGTTTGCCGAACACCACCAGCGCAATGGCCACCGCAGTCGATGCCGCTGTGCCGACCCACCAGGTCTGGCGTTGCAGCAAATCAGCGGCCGCCGTACCGGGCAGTTCTGGCGGCAAACCCAGGGTCGGGGCCAGGCAGAAAGTGGCGTAACCCGCCAGCCCCCACAGCAGGCCCTGTGCAGTGCGAGTCGGCGTGCGCAGGGTGTAAAGGCCCGCCAGCATGAGGGCGAAGCCAACCGCTACCACCAGGTTGCCACCGGTGGTCGAGAGCACGCGCTGCCAGCCGTCTTCAGGTTCCCAGGCTTCAGCGTCGTGTGCGTGAGCAGGCATGGCGGTGTCGGCGTGTTCGTGCACTTCAGACGCTTCGGGTTTTTCGTAGGTTTCCGCTTGCAGGATCAGCGGGGCCACCCAAAAACTTTGCAGCAGGGTCAGCAACAAGGCAGCCAGCAAGCCCGTGAAACCGGCCGTTTGAGCAATACGCTTAATCATGGCAGGTACTCTCAATGGCACGGAAAAGCAGCACTGTGACGGGTGTCGTGGGCAGCGTTGTGCACCGCTTCTATATGGGAAAAGCCGGCGAAGTAAACGAGGAAGGCCCCCAGCACGGCAGCACCGACAGCGGCGACAATGCGTTGGCTTTGAGTGGCGGTTGACGCCGCGGAACGGGTTTGGCTGGTGCTGATAGACATGGCGCTTCCCTTTGGGCAAGCAGCGGGCCTCAGAGCACAGAAAAACCCCACGAACGAAGCTCGCAGGGTTCAACAGCGCCCGCCCACCGCGGGTTTGTTATTCGACGTAACCAGGCCGGTCTCCGGGCTTGCGAGGGGTTCACATCGAACCTTTTTGCACCTCCTTCCCATGCCGAGGTGGCACAGTGGATTAGATGCATCTCTCGCTTACCGTTGCGGGGGCAGCACCGGACTGGTCAAGACGATTGGCCTGACGCACCGGTTTCCCGTTTCACCCTGTGAAGGGCACCTGATACAAGATGTGTAGGAGATCACGGCAGCGCCGGATCCGTCAAATCGAAATGTCAGCTCAGGATGCTGCGGATCTTGTCCCGCAACTGATCAATGGAGAACGGTTTGCCAATGACCGACATGCCGTGCTCGGGGGTCAGGTACTCGGTAGAGCCGCTGGCAAACAGGACAGGCAAGCCCTGGCGCAGCTCGCGGGCCTTGGTGGCCAGTTCCCGACCGTCCATTTCAGGCAGGCCCACGTCAGTCATCAACAGGTCAATGGGTTGGGCTATGTCGGTGAGCACGGTGATTGCATCTTCACTGTTGGCGGCTTCAAGCACGCTGTAATCGAGCTCTTGCAGCACGTCAACGATCAGCATGCGAATTATGGCGTCATCTTCGACGACCAGGATGGTGGAGCCTGTTGCAGACATAGTGATGATCTCGAAAATGAAAAAACGCGTGCGGGGTCATCAACAGCTCGGGGGGAGGTGCCGCATGACGGGCTCCGGGCGGCGTCGTGGGGGAAGAATAGCGTTTACTGCTGTTAGAAGACGTTTATTGTGCAAGAAAATATACATTTTATTGTAGGAAATACCTCCAATGAAAATAAGAAATTAGAACTATTCCCGCTTGATCCTGCACAATCGGGTTTTTTACTGACGGTTCCCGGGTTTTGACAAATGAACGCACCTGCATTAATTGATGAGAAAAGTTTTCGCAGGCTTTTGGCGCGCAACGTCGGCTTGCCGTTGGCGGTTGGCGTGCTCAGTGCTGTGCTGTTTGTGGTGTTGATCAGTTATTTGCTGTCGGTGATCAAGTGGGTCGAACACAGCGACCGGGTGATCGGCAACGCCAATGAGGCGGTCAGATTGACCGTCGACCTTGAAACCGGCATGCGCGGGTTTCTGATCACCGGGGACGAGCATTTCCTGGACCCGTATGAAGTGGCCAAGCCACAAATCACCGCGCAGTTGCAGAACCTGCAGGCGTTGGTGAGCGATAACCCGCAGCAGGTCGAGCGTTTGAAGCGCCTTGAGGCCTTGCAGCATGAGTGGGCGTTGTATGCCCAATCCATGGTCACGATTCGTCGTGACAGTGGTGATTATCGCTCCCCGGTGCAGGCGGGGCGAGGCAAACGCTTGACGGACCAGATGCGCAAGGAATATGACGAATTCATACAATTTGAGCAGCAATTACGCGCAACTCGCAACGCGCAAGCCAGCACCACCACCGTCGTCAGTGTCGGGCTTTACCTCATTTTCATTTTGGGTTTGAGCGGATTCCTGGCCTATATAGGTCGTCGAGATTTGGTCGAGCTTTCAAGCAGTTACAATAAAACGCTCGAAGCACAGTCAAGAGCAGCGCAGCGTCTGGAGCAGCAGGCATGGCTGCGAAACGGGCAAACCGAACTGGCAGAGCAAGTGTTGGGGCGTCTAACCCTGAACATGTTGGGCCGCAATATTCTGCAATTTTGTGCCCAGTACCTGGGCTCCGTAGTGGCTGCGTTGTATGTGCGTGAAGATCATGGAGGCTTGAAGCGCATAGCCACTTATGGTTTTTCCCGCGATCAGCAACTTCAGGATCAGTTGATCCACAACAATGAAGGCATCGTCGGTCAGGCCGCGCAGCAGGGGCAGATGATTCGCCTGGACAATGTGCCCGCCGATTACTTTCTCAAGGTCAGCTCCGGGTTGGGCGAGGGCAGCCCCCGCAGTGTGCTGGTCATGCCCACCAGCGACGACAAGCAGGTCAACGGTGTGATCGAGTTGGGTTTTCTACGGCCATTGACGCAACGGGATGTCGAGTTGCTGGAGCTGATTGCCGACAATATCGGCACCTCGATAGAAGCCGCGCGTTATCGCCAGCGCCTGCAAGAAGTGCTGGCCGAAACCCAGCAACTCAACGAAGAACTGCAGGTGCAACAAGAGGAACTCAAGGCGGCCAACGAAGAGCTGGAAGAGCAGTCGCGCCACTTGAAGGACTCCCAGGCCCACCTGGAAGCGCAGCAGGCAGAACTGGAACAGACCAATGAGGCCTTGGCGGGGCAGCGTGACGCCATGGACCGCAAGAATGATCAGCTCAACCTTGCTCAGGTGCAGTTGGAGGAGCGAGCTGACGAGCTGCAGCGTTCCAGCCGCTACAAGTCCGAGTTCCTGGCCAATATGTCCCATGAACTGCGCACACCGCTTAATAGCTCACTGATTCTGGCCAAACTGTTGTCGGAAAACCTGCATCAGAACCTCACCGATGAGCAGGTCAAGTTTGCCGAGTCGATTTACTCCGCGGGCAATGATTTGCTCAACCTGATCAACGACATCCTCGACATCGCCAAGGTTGAGGCCGGCAAGCTGGAAGTGCGCCCCGAAAACACCCGCGTGGCGCGCATGGCTGAGGGGCTGCGCAGCCTGTTCCAACCCCTGGCCGACGACAAGTCGCTAGCGTTCAGGATCGATATTCAACCCGACGCCCCGTCGATGCTCTACACCGACAGCCAGCGGCTGGAGCAAGTGCTGAAGAACCTGCTGTCCAATGCCATCAAATTCACCGAGCGCGGTGAGGTCAGCTTGAGTATTGCCCGTGCACCGGGACTTGGCGTGGCGTTCACAGTGCGTGACTCCGGGATTGGTATTGCGCCGGATCAACAGGAATGCATCTTCGAAGCCTTCCGCCAAGCCGATGGCACGTCCAACCGCCGGTACGGGGGCACGGGCCTGGGCCTGTCGATCTCCCGTGACCTGGCCACCTTGCTGGGTGGCTCGATCAGTGTCAGCAGCACGCCGGGGCAGGGCAGCGAGTTTACGTTGGTGGTGCCTGAGCAGTATGTCGAGCAGGAACCGGCACCGGAGCCCGCATCTTTCAGCCCCCCCGTGGCCGTTCGACCGGCTGAACTCCGGTTGCCCGCACCTCGGGTCGCGGCACTGGAAATAGCCAGCTTTGCGGATGACCGCGACCAGGCCCCGTTCAACACGCGCAGTATTCTGGTGATTGAAGATGAGCCGAACTTTGCGCGCATCCTCTTCGACCTGGCGCATGAACTGGGGTATCACTGCCTGGTTGCTCACAGCGCGGATGAGGGCTTCAGCTTGGCGGCCGAGCATACCCCCCACGCCATTTTGTTGGACATGCGCTTGCCGGACCATTCCGGCCTGACCGTGTTGCAGCGCCTCAAAGAGCGGGCCTCGACGCGGCATATTCCTGTGCATGTGATTTCAGTCGAGGACCGGGTCGAAGCCGCCATGCACATGGGGGCTATCGGTTATGCCGTCAAACCCACGTCGCGCGATGAACTCAAGGGGGTGTTTGCCCGGCTGGAAGCCAAGCTCGCACAAAAGGTCAAGCGGGTGCTGTTGGTGGAAGACGACGACCTGCAACGCGACAGCATTGCGCGCCTGATCGGCGACGATGACATCGAAATCACCGCCGTGGGTCTGGCCCAGGAAGCCCTGGACCTGCTGCGCACCACGCTGTACGACTGCATGATCATCGACCTCAAGCTGCCGGACATGCTGGGCAGTGATTTGCTCAAGCGCATGTCTACCGAAGATATCTGCTCGTTCCCGCCGGTGATTGTGTACACCGGGCGCAACTTGACCCGTGATGAAGAGGTCGAACTGCGCAAGTACTCGCGTTCAATCATCATCAAGGGCGCGCGCTCACCGGAACGTTTGCTCGATGAAGTGACGCTGTTTCTGCACAAAGTTGAATCGCAGTTGTCCCATGACCGCCAAAACATGCTGCAGTCAGCCCGCAGCCGCGACAAAGTGTTCGAAGGCCGCAAGGTGTTGCTGGTGGACGATGATGTGCGCAACATTTTTGCGTTGACCAGCGCTTTGGAGCACAAGGGGGCCATCGTGGTTATCGGCCGTAATGGCCATGAAGCCCTTGCGCGCCTGCATGAAATGGATGACATCGACCTGGTGTTGATGGATGTGATGATGCCGGAGATGGATGGCTATGAAGCCACCCTCGAAATTCGCAAGAACCCGCGCTGGAGCAAGCTGCCGATCATTGCCGTAACGGCCAAGGCCATGAAGGATGATCAAGAGCGTTGTTTACAGGCCGGTGCCAATGATTACCTGGCCAAACCCATTGATCTGGACCGGCTGTTTTCGCTGATCCGGGTATGGCTACCGAAAATGGAACGTCTCTAAGTGCTACAAAGCAGTGATATCGAGTTACGGCTACTGATCGAAGCGATCTACCTGAAGTACAGCTATGACTTCCGTGACTACGCCGGGGCGTCCATCCAGCGCCGGGTTCAGCAGGCGATGCACCAGCTCGATTGCCAGACGCTCTCGGGCTTGCAGGAGCGCGTGCTGCATGACCCGATTGTGTTTATGCAGTTGCTGCAGTTTTTGACGGTACCCGTCAGTGAGATGTTTCGCGACCCTGAGTACTTTCTGGCCCTGCGTCAGGAAGTGGTGCCGATTCTCAGGACGTACCCGTCACTGAAAATCTGGATTGCCGGTTGCAGCACGGGTGAGGAGGTGTACTCCATGGCCATTTTACTGCGTGAAGAAGGCCTGCTGGATCGTACTATCATCTATGCGACGGATATCAACCCGCATTCGCTGGAAAAGGCCAAGCAAGGGATTTATTCGTTGGAGTCCATGCGCGCCTACACCCGTAACTACCAGCAAGCGGGCGGAACACAGTCGTTGGCCGATTACTACACCAGCGCCTATGACTACGCGATTTTTGACAAGAGCCTGCGTGAGTCAGTCACGTTTGCTGACCACAGCCTGGCGACGGACAGTGTATTCTCAGAAACTAATTTAATTTCATGTCGTAATGTGTTGATTTACTTTAATAAAAATCTTCAAGGTAGAGCGTTTGGGTTGTTTCATGAGTCGTTATGCCATCGTGGTTTTCTGATGCTGGGCAGTAAGGAAACCCTGGACTTCTCGTCGTACAGCCAACAGTTCACCCCGGTCGTTGCGCATGCGCGGATCTACCGAAAACGGTGAGTGTGATTCAGACAAGATCGACTGCACCTTACTTTTCACGGCATTGGCCGTCTGCCCGTCAAGCTGGAACGAATCGAATGGGACTACGTGGTATTCAAGCCAAATTATTGATCGTGGATGACCTGGCGCAAAACCTGCTGGCGCTTGAAGCGTTGATCAAGCGCGATGACTTGCAGGTTTATCAAGCGTTATCGGCAGACCAGGCGCTGTCACTGTTGCTGCAGCATGAGTTCGCCCTGGCCATTCTCGACGTGCAAATGCCCGGCATGAATGGCTTTGAGCTGGCGGAATTGATGCGCGGTACGGAAAAGACCAAAAACATCCCGATTGTGTTCGTCAGCGCGGCGGGCCGCGAGATGAACTATGCCTTCAAGGGCTATGAAAGCGGTGCGGTGGACTTCTTGCACAAGCCGCTGGACACCCACGCGGTGAAAAGTAAGGTCAATGTGTTTGTCGACCTTTATCGCCAGAGCAAGGCGATGAAACAGCAAGTCGAAGCCCTGGAACAGAGCCGCCGCGAGCAGGAAACGTTACTGGCCCAGTTGCAAGTGACGCAAGGCGAACTGGAACATGCAGTGCGCATGCGCGACGACTTTATGTCAATTGTTTCGCACGAAGTGCGCACGCCGCTCAACGGCTTGATCCTCGAAACCCAACTGCGCAAATTGCACCTGGCGCGGGATAACGCGTCGGCCTTCACCCTGGATAAAATGCACGCCATGGTTGAACGCGACGAGCGTCAGATCCTGAGCCTGATCCGGTTGATCGAAGACATGCTCGACGTGTCCCGTATTCGCACTGGCAAGCTGTCTATCCGCCCGGTGGAGTTCGACCTTGCCCATGTGGTCAGCCAGTTGCTGGAGGGTTTTGCACCGCAAATCAGCGCGGCGCAGTCGAGTGTCACGTTCACTGCTGACCAGCCGGTCATCGGGCATTGGGATGAGTTCCGGATTGAGCAAGTGGTCTCAAACCTGTTGACCAACGCGCTGCGCTACGGGGCGAAAAAGCCCATTGACGTCTCTGTGTACCGTGACGGTGAACAGGCGGTGATTGATGTGCGTGATCAAGGCATCGGCATCAGCCCGGAAAACCAGCAGCGGGTGTTCCAGCAATTTGAACGGGTTTCGGCAGGTCACGCGGCTGCCGGCCTGGGCTTGGGGCTGTTTATATCCGAGCAGATCGTCACGGCCCACAACGGCACCTTGACGGTCCAGAGTGCCTTGGGCGAAGGGGCCCTGTTCAGCGTTCGCTTGCCCCTTGGCGAAGGCCAGGCTTGAGTCAGCCTATAACGCGTGCCCCTCGTTGACGAATCTTGTGAGGCAACGTCTGGTGCGATGTTCCTGTCTGAACCGCAATTCCGGGTTTACAGCCCTTGTTGCAGTGCCGGGTCGTCCGGGTTTTGCTGTTCGAGTTGTGCCAGTAGCACTTGTACATTCTGCAATTGCCCCGACTCTTTCCAGTAGCGAATTAACAAAACACGCGCTTTGCGGTTGGCTGGCTGGCGTTGCAGCAGGTCTTCCAACTGGCGCTGGGCGGCTTCCAGTTGGTCGAGGTCATGCAGGGCAATCGCCAGTTTGTAGCGGTAGTCGCTGTTGTCAGGCTCCAGTTCAACCGCCTTGGCCAAGCCGAGCAGGGCGTATTCGGTTTGACCATGGTTGAGCAGCCAGATGCCCAGCGCATGTTGCAGGTACGCCGAGTCCGGGTGCGAGGCCAGTTGCCGGGCCAGCAGTTGTCGGGCCTGGTCAGGCTGGCCGCGCTTGTCCAGTAAATCGATCTGTGCGACGACAGCCCTGAGGTCGTTCGGTGCCAGTGCCATGACCGTTTCCAGGGTGGCCTGGGCCTCATCCAGTTGGCCTTCATGCAGGTACAACCGCGCCAGTTGTCCCAGGGCTTGAGGGTCTTCGGGGCGGGTTTTGAGGTCACGCTCGTATTCGTCAATCACTTGCTGCAACGGCCCGTAGTACAGGCCTTGCTCATCCGGCGACAACCCCAGCAAGGCGTTGGCCGCGGCGAAGCGTACGGGTTGTTCTTCGTCGCTCAACAACGGGCCAAGCAACAGGGTGCGCTGGGCGTTGGGCACCAAGCCGACAATGCTCCGGATCGCCGCCTGACGCACCCGCGCAGAGGGGTTCTGCAAGTCGTCATCTGCCAGTTTCAGTGCCCGCGGGCTCGGGTAGTTGGGCAGCTCGGCATGCAGGTCAGCACGGCGAATGTCGGTGAGGTCGGTGCGCATCAGTTGCCGGTAGAGCACGCGAGCAGCCCCCGGTTGACCGTTATGCGCCATGGCCAGCGAGGCAGCGTAGTTTTGATGCGCGGTGGCGGGCGCTACGGTCGGTGCGGGGCGCATCCAGAACCACAGGCCCATGGCAATAAAGGCCGACAGCAGGCTGATAACAAGGTAGCGGTGAGGCTGGGACATGCAATATCCAGAAACAGGCGTATGGATGAAGCGCAAGATTGGGACATGAGGGCGCTTGGAGTCAAACGCCTTGCCAGTGCACTCAAGGCGCGCGGGGGCGGAACAGCACGCAAAAAAAGCCCCGCAGCCGAATGATTGCGGGGCTAAAAAATGGTTGGTTGCGGCCAACCAAAGGAGCGCTTTAAAACAGGGGTTAAATCAGTTCACGCTGGCCAGGGTGTCGACTTGCCAGCCGCCGCCCAGGGCTTTGTAGATCGCGACAACGCCGCGATATAACTCCACTTCGGCCTGGGCCTGGCTGTCTTCAGCCGCCAGCCGCTCACGCTGGGCATCGAGTAACACGAGGAAATCCACCGTGCCTTCGCGGTAGCGAATGGCCGCCAGGTCGGCAGCGGTACGGCTGGATTCGCTCTGGCGAATCAACGACACCAACCGTTGTTGCCGTTTGCCGTAGTCGCTAAAGGCGTTTTCCGACTCTTCCAATGCCAACAGCACCTGCTGTTCGTAGTTGGCCAGTGCGCCTTCGGCTTGAGCATCGGCACCGCGCAAACGTGCACGCACGCTGCCAAGGTCAAACGCCGGCCAGGTAATGCGCGGGCCGAGTGCCCAGGCATTGGCCGCCGCCGAACCGATTTGCGAGCCGCGCCCGGCGGTAAAGCCCAGGAAACCACTCAGGCTGACCCGTGGAAACAGGTCGGCCTTGGCCACGCCAATACGGGCGGTGGCCGCTGCCAGTTTGCGTTCCGCGCTGAGGATGTCCGGGCGACGTTGCAACAGGTCGCCGGGGTTGCCGATATTCAACGCTTTGGCAATGGCCGGAAGCTGTTTGGGGCTCAGGTCGATGTTCAACTGTTCCGGCCGCTGCCCCAGCAAGGTGGCAATGCGGTTACGCTCGCGCACTTGCTCGGCCTGCAGTTGCGGCACGCTGGCTTCAACCGCCGCCAGGCGCGCATCAGCACGCATCACGTCCAATTGGTCGCCGACACCGGCGTCGCGCAGGCTTTCGGTGATGGTCTTGGAGTCCTGCTGGTTTTTCAGGTTGTCCAGAGCGATGCGTTCACGCAACTGCGCGCCCCGCAGCTCGCCGTAGGCATCCACCAGCTCGGCAATCATCGTGACCTGCAACTGGTACAGGTCGGCGGCGGCCACCTGCTCGTCGGCGTCGCTGGCCTCCAACTCGCGCTGGATACGGCCAAACAGGTCGATCTCCCAGGCCATGTCCAGGCCCAGGTCATAACGCTCGCTGTTGACGCGTTTTTCGGTTTGGCCGGGTACCTGGCCTTTGCCCACATCGCTGCTGGCGCGGCTGGTGACGGTGGGCATGGCGTCGTTGCTGACGTCATCGCGAATCGCCCGGGCCGCCCGCAGGCGGGCAAAGGCGACGCGCAACTCGCGGTTGCCCGCCAGCGACTCGGTGACCAACTGATTGAGGGTCGGGTCGTCGAACTGCTGCCACCAGATGCCTTCAAAATGCGCCCGGTCAAAGCCCTTCAGGTTGCCGGCACTGATCTGTGCCGGCGCGGTGTCCGGCGTTTTGTAGTCCGGGCCGACGGCACAGGCGCTCAAGGCCAGCACCAACAGGCTCGGCATAAACAGTTTCACGCTCATTGTTGCGACTCCAGCTTCAGGTGCCTGGCAGCTTTGCGCGCTTCACTGCGCTCCACATACCGGCGAATCAGGACATAGAACACCGGCGTCAGCAGCAGGCCGAAGAACGTGACCCCCAGCATCCCGGAGAACACCGCCACACCCATCGCATGGCGCATTTCAGCACCGGCACCGCTGGACAGCACCAAGGGCACCACGCCCATGATGAAGGCAAACGAGGTCATCAGAATCGGCCGCAGACGCAAGCGGCAGGCTTCCAACACGGCGGCCAGCGGGTCGAGGCCTTCTTCCTGTTTGTCCTTGGCGAACTCGACAATCAGAATCGCGTTCTTGCATGCCAGGCCCACCAGTACGATCAAGCCGATCTGAGTGAAGATGTTGTTGTCACCGCCCGACAGAATCACCCCGGTAATGGCGGACAACAGGGTCATCGGTACGATCAGGATCACCGCCAGCGGCAGGCTCCAGCTCTCGTATTGCGCGGCCAGCACCAGGAACGCCAGCAGCACGCAGAGCGGGAACACGAACAGCGCGGTGTTGCCCGACAGGATTTGCTGATAGGTCAGGTCGGTCCACTCGTAAGTCATGCCGTTAGGCAGTTCCTCTTTGAGCAGTTTCTCGATCGCCGCCTGAGCCTGGCCCGAGCTGTAGCCCGGCGCGGCATTGCCGTTGATCTCGGCGGTGATAAAGCCGTTGTAGTGGCTAACGCGGTCAGGCCCAGCGGTGTCGCTGACCTTGATAAAGGTCGCCAGCGGGATCATCTCGCCTTTGTTGTTGCGCACTTTCAGCTGGCCGATCTGGCTGTCGTCAAGGCGGAACTGTTGATCGGCCTGTACGTTGACCTGATAGGTACGCCCGAAGCGGTTGAAGTCGTTGGCATACAGCGAACCCAGGTAAATCTGCAGGGTGTCGAAGATGTCGTTGATCGCTACGCCGTGGGTTTTGGCCTTTTCGCGGTCGATGGCGGCATCGACTTGCGGCACGTTCACCGTAAAGCTGGTGAACAGGCCCGCCAGTTCCGGTACGCCGTGGCTCTTGGCGATGACGTTTTGCACTTCTTTATACAGCTCGTCATAGCCCAGGCCGCCACGGTCTTCGACCTGCAGGCGGAACCCGCCGATGGTGCCCAGGCCTTGTACCGGCGGTGGCGGGAAGATCGCGATATAGGCTTCCTGGATATCCGCAAACTGGGCATTCAAGGTGGCTGCAATCGCCGCTGCCGATTGGCTCGGGTCTTTGCGCTCCTTGAAGTCCTTGAGGGCCACAAACACGATGCCGCTGTTCGGGCTGTTGGTGAAGCCATTGATCGACAGGCCGGGGAAGGCAATCGAGTTGGCCACACCCGGCTGCTTAAGGGCCAGATCGGACATGCGCTTGATCACAGCTTCGCTGCGGTCCAGGCTCGCGGCGTCCGGCAGTTGCGCGAAGGCCACCAGGTACTGCTTGTCTTGCGCAGGCACAAACCCGGTCGGCGTGTGGGCAAACCCGGCCCATGTCAGCACCATCAGGCCGGCGTACACCAGCATGGCGATGCCGCTGCCACGGATAATCCGCCGTACAGTGCCTACGTAACCATTACTGGCCTTGACGAAGAACCGGTTGAACGGGCCAAACAGCCAGCTACCCAACAGCCGGTCCAGCACACGGGTAAAGCGGTCTTTCGGCGCGTGATGGCCTTTAAGCAACACCGCGGCCAGCGCTGGCGACAAGGTCAGCGAGTTGAACGCCGAGATCACGGTCGAAATCGCAATGGTCAGGGCGAACTGCTTATAAAACTGCCCGGTGAGGCCCGAAATAAACGCGGCCGGTACAAACACCGCACACAGCACCAGAGCGGTGGCGATGATCGGGCCGGTCACTTCGCGCATGGCCCGTTGAGTAGCCTCCACGGGGGCGAGCCCCAGTTCGATGTTTCGCTCGACGTTCTCCACCACCACGATGGCGTCGTCCACCACGATACCGATGGCCAGCACCAGGCCGAACAGCGACAGCGCGTTGAGCGAGAAGCCCAGCATGTGCATGACGGCAAATGTACCGATCAGCGACACGGGCACCGCCACCAGCGGGATGATCGAGGCGCGCCAGGTTTGCAGGAACAGGATCACCACCAGCACAACCAGAATCAGCGCTTCAAACAGCGTGTGCACCACGGCTTCAATAGAGCCTCGCACGAAAATCGTCGGGTCATAGACGATCTCGTAGTCCATGCCGGCCGGGAAGCTTTGCTTAAGCTCATTCATCTTGGCCCGAACGTCATTGGAGATCTGGATCGCGTTGGAACCCGGGCGCTGGAAGATCGGGATCGCCACGGCCGGCTGGTTATTCAGCAGCGAGCGCAGGGCGTACTGGCTGGAGCCCAGTTCCACCCGGGCAATGTCTTTGAGGCGTGTGATCTGGCCATCATCCCCCGAGCGGATAATGATGTTCTCGAACTCTTCTTCCGTAACCAGGCGGCCTTGGGTATTGACCGACAATTGAAAGCTGGTGGCATTTGGCGACGGCGGCGCACCCAAGGCACCGGCCGCTACCTGACGGTTTTGCTCGCGAATCGCGGTGACCACATCAGTTGCCGTGAGGTTGCGTGACGCGGTTTTGTTCGGGTCCAGCCATACGCGCAACGAGTAGTCGCCCATGCCGAACAGTTGCACGTCACCAATACCGTTGAGCCGCGCCAGTTCATCCTTGATGTTCAGGATGGCGTAGTTGGACAGGTACAGCATGTCGTAGCGCTGGTCGGGTGAGGTCAAGTGCACCACCATGGTCAGGTCGGGCGAGGCCTTGTCCACTGTAATGCCGATGCGCGTGACTTCTTCCGGCAGCTTGGGCAGGGTTCGGGTCACACGGTTTTGCACCTGCACCTGGGCGTTGTCCAGGTCTGTGCCCAGGGCAAAGGTGATGGTCAGGGCCATCTTGCCGTCAGCGGTGGACTGTGAAGACATGTACAACATGTTTTCAACGCCGGTAATGGCTTGCTCCAGCGGTGCCGCGACGGTATCGCCGATAACCTTGGGGTTGGCACCCGGGAAGTTGGCGCGCACGACCACGGTCGGTGGCACCACTTCCGGGTATTCGCTGATCGGCAATTGGAACAGCGAAATGCCGCCCGCAATCAGGATTAATAAAGACAGCACGGCAGCGAAAATCGGCCGCCGAATGAAGAACTGGGAAAAATTCATCGGAGTGTTCGTCCCTTAACCGCGAGGAGTCGTAACGCTGGCCAGCTTCGGCGCGCCAATGGCGGGCTTGACCGGGGGCAGGTTGCTGGCTTCCAGGGCTTGTCGTTGTTGCGCCAGTGCGGCGAGGGTCTGTTCAGTGGCCATCGGGATCACTTCAGGGGTGACCGGCGAGCCGGGGCGTACTTTCTGCAAGCCCTTGACGATAATCGTGTCGCCCTTGTTCAGGCCGCTGCGCACAATGCGCAGGCCTTCGAGTTTCGGGCCCAGCTCTACGGCGCGGTAGGCCGACGTGTTATTGGCATCCATCACCAGCACGAATTTTTTGCCCAGGTCGGTGCCCACGGCTTCGTCGTCGATCAGCACCGCCGAATACGTGCCGCTGCCCACCAGTTTCAGGCGGGCGTACAAGCCCGGCGTGTAGTCGCCCTTGCTGTTGTCGAACACGGCGCGACCGCGAATGGTGCCGGTCTTGGGGTTGACCTGGTTGTCGACAAAGTTCATCTGGCCCAGGTGCGGGTTGCCTTCCTCGTTGGACAGGCCCAGGTACACCGGTGTGGCTTGACCGCGCTGGCCGTCGCGGGCCAGTTGCGCGTACTTGAGGAACACGCGTTCGTCGGCGTCGAAGTAGGCGTAGACCTTGTCGGTAGACACCACGCTGGTCAGCGGCGTGACATCGGCGGTGACGATATTACCGGCGGTGATATCGGCACGGCTGACCCGCCCACTGATCGGTGAGGTGACGCGGGTAAAGCTCAGGTTGAGTTTGGCCAGGTCCAGTTGCGCTTGAATGGCGGCAACCCCGGCGCGGGCTTCCTGGGCGGCGGTGCTGCGCGAGTCGGCCAGTTCGGCGGAAATGGCATTGCTCTGACGCAGGCGTTCGCCGCGCTGGGCTTCGTTTTCGCTGCGTGACGCGCTGGCGCGGGCCTGTTGCAGTTGGGCTTCGAGTTGACGCACCGCGGCCTGGAACGGACGCGGGTCAATCTGGAACAGCACGTCGCCTTTTTTCACCAGGGCGCCCTCGGTGAAGGCGACCTGATCAATCTGGCCGGATACGCGCGGACGAATTTCAACGGTTTCGGGCGCTTCAAGGCGCCCCGTGAATTCGTCCCATTCATTGACTGGCTGTTCAAGCACCTGAGCCACGCTGACCTTTGCCGCAGTCGCAGGAGCAGTCGCTTGTGGAGTTTTGCCGCATGCACTCATCACCACGATGGCCAAGGCCGCCAGTGGGAAGCGCAACTGTTTAAGTGACTGTTCCATGAGAGGGAGATCCGCCAAGCTGTTGAGATGGGGCGGATAATGCTGTCGCGCGTGGCTGCACACGAATCGAACCCAGCGAAGATCAATATCATTCAGAATGATACAGAGCCGCGCCAAGGCCTCTAGTCCGGGCTTTTAATTAGGGTGCTATGCATTGGCAGTGGCTCAGGGCACGCCTTGGCTGAGTGGTGTGATGGCAAGGATTCGCACTGATGCAAGCCCGCGACACCCCGCAACCAATAACTACCGCACCCCGCCAACCCCGGCGCTTTAGCCTGATTGCTCCCTTGTGCCAATCAGGTGACGCGCCATGCCTTCCTTGCACCGACATACCCCCGCGCTTACGGCGTTCGACCCCCGAGGGGCCCCGGTACGCACGGTGGCTTACCACCGTTTGCGGGCCGAAGATGAGCCCGTCGCCCGCATTACTCGCAGTGTCTACGGCGCGACGGGCTTTTTGCAGCAACA
>NZ_JASLGE010000081.1 GCF_030150285.1 Pseudomonas sp.
CTTGCGCCTGAGCCAGCAACTGATTGATGCGAATGTGGCGACGGGTTACTACTTTATCGGGATCTTCCTGCAACAGGGCTCAGCCGGGCTGAGAAAGGATCCGCAAATGTCTCTGCGCTACTACCGCAAGGCGGCGGATCAGGGCAGTGCCCAAGCGCAGTACGAGGTGGGCGACAAGCTTGATCCAATTGACATCGCACCGGAAATTGCGATTCAGATGTATCGTTGTGCCGCTGAACAGGGCAATGGTAAAGCTGCTCTCGCGCTAGGAATCTTACTTAAGAGCAGGGGACGCTACCAAGAGGCACTTGAGGTCTTCCAGATGGGCGTTAAAGCAGGTGATGAAACTTCTGCGGGTTGGTTAGAAGAAGCCTTTCGCGGTCCTTCTCCCTCCGATAGGTTGTACTACCTCGCCCAACAGGAAGACCTTGAGCGGGCCGACCGTTATGAAAAAATATGGAGTGTGCTTGCGGACTACTCCTACGCCAATCCCACAGTTCCCGAGATCAACGAAATCCTGCCTTTGCCCCCTGCCAAGCTGCCGGCCTGGGACGGCAAGCTGCAATGGCTGCAAGCACGCCTGGCTAATGTGCCGCCGAAAAAGCCCAGCGAAGCGTTGATTCAGCAATTGGCCAAGGCCAAGGTGCTTGAGCCTGCCACTGGCAAGCCCATGCCCGGTTCTTCGGCGGGCGCAAGGCTTGGGCGCGCGTGATGCTTTGCACTTGGCCTGGCCTTAATGCCCCGGCGGCAAAACCCGCTTAACGCAGTTCCGTATGGGAGCTGACCCACAAGACGGTTGCGTCTTCTTGTGTGGCGGAAACACAGGCGTGGCCCATGCGGCTGTCGAAGTAACACGAGTCGCCCGGGCTCATGTGTAAGGGCGCATAGCCTTCGGTGTGCAGAATCACTTCGCCGCTCAGCACAAACAACAGTTCTTCGCCGTCATGGCTCAACAGTTTTGTGAATTCGGCGCGGTCGCGGGCCCGCACGGTCGTGACCAGCGGGATGAAGCGTTTGTCTGCCAGGTCGGTGTGCAGCATTTCATAGCTGTATTGGTCGGTACGGTGAGGCACGCCCTGGTTGCGGCGGGTGACGCTTCTGCGGCCCACGGGTGCTGCCTTGGTGGTCGGGCTGAACAGTTCCCCCACCTCCACCTCAAGCCCCAGCGCCAGTGCGGCAATTTTCTCGTACGTCGGTGAAAGCTGACCATTTTCGATTTTCGACAGGGCTGACGCGGAGATGCCGCAGCGTTGGCTCAGTTGCTGCAACGTCAGGTCGGCATTACGCCGCAGCAGGCGCAATTTGGCGGCCAGCACGCTGTTGGAGAGTTCCGGGGGATTCAGCGCCGGAACGGGTGCACTGTTTTCTAAAGTCATGGCAGATGATCCGTGCGCAGCAACCGTCGAGCCGAAACACTGGACGAGCGTGTTGCTTTTAAGATATAAAATTTCCTATACGAAAAAAACAATCAGAATAGGAAAGTTATCCTAATTCTTAGCGGAGCATAGCATGCGCGTCCTGACCCATACCGAAACAGCTGCTCAGTTGCCTTTTAACCTTTTGATCCAAGCGCTTGAGGGCTTTTTCAAGGAAGGCTGTGAGGTGCCGTTGCGGCATAACCATGCCATTTCCGGCACGACCGCAGCCGAGGACGGCATTCTGTTGCTGATGCCCGCCTGGCAACCGGGCAAGCGCTTGGGTGTGAAGACGGTCTCCATCTTCCCGAACAACCACGCCTTGGGGCTGCCCGGGCTGCATTCGGTGTTTATCCTTTACGATGCGGCCACCGGCGCGCCCTTGGCGATTCTGGACGGTGACGTGATTACCTCCCGGCGCACGGCCGCCGCCTCTGCACTGGCCGCCAAATGGTTGAGCCGCCCCGAGTCGAGCACGTTGCTGGTCGTGGGGGCCGGCCGGGTTGGCAGCCTGTTGCCTGAGGCCTACCGAAGTGTGCGCCCGATCGAACGCGTACGGGTCTGGGATCGCCTCGCCGAGTCGGCCAACACCCTGGCCGCTAACCTGCGCGAACAAGGCATTGATGCCCAGGCTGTGGACAACCTGCAGGACGCCGCGCAAACGGCTGACATCATCACCTGCGCGACGTTGTCGACAGCACCGCTTATCCAGGGTCAATGGCTTAAGCCGGGCACGCACCTGGATTTGATTGGCGGCTTTACCCCTGCCATGCGTGAAAGCGATGACGAGTGCCTGCGCAAAGGCACGGTGTTTATTGATACCCCCGAGGCGTTGCTCAAAGCCGGGGACATTCTTTCGCCGATTGCCAGCGGTGCGTTCAGTGAACAGCAGGTGGCTGCGACGCTGGAGCAACTGTGTCGTGGCCAGCATGCGGGTCGTACCACGGCCGATGAAATCACCGTGTTCAAGGCGGTGGGCACGGCCCTGGAAGACTTGGCTGCCGCCTCGCTGGCCTATGACGCGTACGTGGCCAAGCAGGCGTAAGTGCCCTGTGGCGCGGGCTGAGATCACGACGTTTGTGGCTTATCGCGCGCGCTAAAAGGTCTGGATTCGGTACACCCGATCAATACTGGGAACTCGCAAATGAAATCGCCCACTCACTACGCCGTCATTGGCGCAGGCCTTATTGGCCTGTGCACGGCACTGGAACTGCTGCACCGGGGCTGCAAAGTGACCCTCGTGGAGCAAGACTCGCCCGGTAAAGGTGCGTCATTTGGCAACGCCGGCTTTATTGCCAGTGAGCTGATCGACCCGCTGGCCACGGGGCAAAATATTCGCAATGCCTGGTCGATGCTCAAAGACCCGCAAGGGGCGCTGGCCCTGCCGATAAAGAACTTGCCGCACAGCCTGCCCTGGATGCTCCGTTTCGCATTAGCGGCCCGGCCGAAGGCTGTCGAAGCCGGCCGCGAATCGCTGGCCAGGCTCTTGCGCCCGGCCGTACCTGCCTGGAAAACCCTGTTGGGTCGAGAAGGCCTGAGCCAGCACCTGCACCAGACTCACTACCTGCGTGTCTGGGAAAAGGCCGAGGGGGTAGGGGCGGCTCGCGCTGAACAGGCTTTTTACAATGACTGGGGCATTAGCGCGCACTTCGCGGACAGCGAGCAAGTGGCGACGTTGGAACCCGCACTGCGGGGGCGCGTTCACCACGCCATTATGCTGCCCGATGCGCACCGCGTCAGTGACCCCTACCTGCTCAGCCAGGCGCTGTTAAAGCGCTTCACCGCGCAGGGTGGCGTGCTGCTGCAAGAGCAGGTGCTTTCCCTTCGCCCTGTGGGCAGCCAGGTAGAACTGGTTAGCCACCGTGCGGCGCAGACGTTCAGCAAGGCGATCGTGTGCGGCGGCGCACACAGCTCAGGTTTGCTCAAAACGCTGGGCCTGCGGGTGCCCTTGATGGCTGAGCGTGGCTACCACCTTAACCTGACGAAGGTTCACGGGCTGATCAACGGCCCTGTCTGTTCGGCAGAGCGCAATGTCTTTATTTCTCCCCTGGAAGGCGGGTTGAGGATTGTGGGTTTCAGTGAACTGGGTGGCGTACACCTGCCGGCCAATCCCGCCCGCTACGGTGCCTTGCGCCATCACTTGGGAGCCTTGTTGCCACAAACCCGGCCCCATCTGGAGCAGGCTGGCGAATGGATGGGCATGCGTCCGACCCTGCCGGATTCTTTGCCGGTCATTGACACCCACCCAGATTGCCCGCAGATCGGCTTTGCGTTTGGTCATCAGCACGCCGGCCTCACGTTGGCCGCCGTTACGGGCCAGCTCATTGCAGATCGCATGACAGGTGCGGGCGACAGTGTCGACCTGCGCGCATATGGCGTTACCCGGTTCTAGCCCGCTGGCTGCACCAGATAAACACACAGTGATACTAATAAAAACGAGGTAAGCGGCATGAGCAGTACCATTAGGGCCAAGACATTCATCTCCCTCTCATTCTTTCTGTTCTCCATGTTCTTGGGTGCAGGCAACATCATTTTTGCACCGCCTTTGGGGCAGGCAGCAGGTACTCAGACATGGGTCGCCATGTCAGGTTTCTTGATTACCGGCGTTGGCCTGGTTTTTTTGGCCATCCTGGCACTGTCGATCTCAGGCGGCAGCATTGACTCGATGTCACAACGGGTAGGCAGCAGTTTTGCCAAGTTTTTCTCCCTGCTGTTGTTCCTGACGCTGGGTCCGATCTATGTGGTGCCGCGTACCGCCGCGGTGGTGTATGAAGTGTCAGTCACACCCTTTCTCAGTGGTATTACGGGCGCAAACGACTGGGCGCTGATGCTCTTTTCGGTGGTCTTTATCGGCTTGACCCTTTACCTCTCGCTGGACCCGAAGAAGTTTGTTGACCGCATCGGTAACATCCTGACGCCGACATTTATCGTTCTGTTGTTGATCATTGTCGGTAAATCGCTGCTGACTCCAATCGCTGATTTCTCTGTGCCGTCTGGCGACTACATTGAAAACGCCTTCAGCATCGGTTTCACCCAGGGTTACTACACCATGGATGTGCTGGCGGCCTTTGTGTTCGGCAAGATCTTTCTGGATGCAGCCAAGCACTCCGGCGTTGCGCCGCAACACCTGAGCAAACTGTTTGTAAGGGCGGGCATCTTCGCTGTTGTCGGGTTGGCCTGCGTGCAACTGTCGCTGGCTAGCATGGGCGCAAGCAGCTTTGCGGTACTGGGCATGTCGGACAACGGCGGCCAGGCGTTGACCCAGATCGTCAACCTGCTGCTGGGCAGTACGGGGGTGTCGATGCTGGCGGTGATCATCCTGCTCACCGGCTTGACCACGGCGGTTGCTTGCCTGGCCTCGGTGGCCGAGTACTTCAGCCGCATCTTCCCGCGTTTCAGCTACAAGGCCTGGACTGTCATATTGGGGCTGCTCAGCCTGGTGATCACCAACTTTGGCCTGACCACCATCCTTTACCTGGCGTCACCGATCCTGTTGTTCCTGTACCCGATTGCTATCACCTTGATCGCCCTGGTGTTCCTGAACCGGTTCTTTGGCGGGCACCAGTCTGTCTATATCGGTGCAGTGACCGGGGCGGCGCTGATGGGGGCCATCGATGCACTTAAAGCCTTTGGCCTGGTGCCGTCGGGCCTCGAGTCGGTGCTGGTCTCTACCGTACCGTTCTACACAAACGGGCTGGGTTGGGTCGTGGTTGCAACCTTGTTCGGGCTGGCCGGTTGCGCGTTCATCCCGTTGTCACGCGGCGGTGTATTTCGTAATGCCCCGGTTGCTTAAGGGCTAACCGTCGCATCGAATCCGCGGTGCAGGTTTTACGATCGCTGCGCAATCGATCGCAGCCTTCGGCAGCGACTACATCTGTAGTCGTTGCCGAGCCTTGCGAGGCTACGTCCGGCGCCGAAGGCGTCGTAACACCAGGCCGCGCGGTATACCGGCCAGGGTGGGTCGACGGATCCGGCAGGGCCGGCTACGCTGGCGTTTTTTGCAGGCGGGGAGGCACGTATGACACAGGTGTATCAGGGAAGTTGTTTGTGTGCCGCTGTCCAGTACGTGCTATCGGCTACCCCTCAAGCGGTCAGCCATTGCCATTGCCGTCAGTGTCGCAAAGGGCATGGGGCGCTCTTTGCCTCTTACAGCAGTGTGCCACGCAGTGCACTGCGCCTGCTCAGCGGCGCGTCTCAGATCAAAACCTATGTGTCATCACCGGGGGTGTCGCGCGAATTCTGCGGTCAGTGCGGTTCGACCTTGTTCTGGTCCAGGTCGGAAGGTGAGTATGCCCACTGGGTTTCGATTACGCTGGGCACGCTCGATACGCCGTTCTTGCCCCTCAAGCAGAAGCACGTTCTGGCGGATGACGCTGCCGATTGGTATACGTCCCCTTCAGCCTGTCGATGACGCGGTGTGTTTGGCCGGGGAGCTACAGGGGAAGATGACAGGCCGAGAAATAGAGCGGCGTGCCGACGTCAGGGGCTCAGCTTTCTGGGGAGATGACAGCCTCGGTGCCGGTGTCGGCGGCCAGTTTTAAGCGGTCAGCTTTACTGATGTATTTGTCTTTGCTTTTCGGTGCCAATTTTGCGCTGGCTTTTTTGGCGTGAGCCTTGAGCAATTGCGTGATTTTTTTGCGGCGGTTCATGGTGTTCTGCTGGCTGTATAGACGATTGAAAGGCTGCTGCGGTGGTGTGAGCAGGGCGTTTTGGGGGCGTGTGTGCCAAGCCCAAGACGGTCGATTATAGCCGTATCGGTGGTGTTAGCGGCGAATACGGATCTTTTGCCAACTGACCGGGTTATGGAACGTGCCGGTATCGCCCTTGATGGCGAATCGGGTTGCCCGATAGAGAGAGCAAAGACGTGAACACTGCAGGCTGCGTATTTTTTGGTAGGCCCATTTCCAACCGCGTTTTGTTGAGCTGCTCATCTCGTTGCCCCAAATTGGATCCATTTTTGGAGGATATTATCAGTCGAGAATAGACGCGTCCTACAGCTCTACGGGTAATGATCTGACAAAATTTAACCAAGTGTGACGGCTGTCACGAAATTTGACTTGCATTGAGCCGGAAAACTGCATCCAACCCTTTGAAGGCTGACTGAAAATCACAAAAAAAGGGGCGGCCCTTGCGGGCAGCCCCTTTTTGGGTTTAGCGGCCGGTCACCAAAGTGCCAAGGTGTAGTCGATGTTTACCCGCAGTTCGTTGTCGTCGCGAAACGCTGCGGTGGGGGCGAAGTCGTTGCGGTACCAGGCATGACGCAAGCGCAGGCCGACGTTTTTAAAGGTACCGCTTTGCACAACGTAGGACAGTTCGATGTCTTTCTCGCTCTCTTTCAACCCTGAGCCACCCAGTTTCGCGGGCAGTTCGATATGGCTGCCGTCCAGGTAACGCAACATGCCTTTGAGCCCCGGTACGCCCACTGCCGCGAAGTCATAGTCATAACGCACTTGCCAGGTCCGCTCCTTGGGGTTGAGGAACTCGCTGCTCAACGCGCCTTCACTGACCACCAGCGGCTCTGAACCGGCGATATAGGGCATGGCCGTGTCGCCGTTCAACTGCATATACCCCGCGCCCAGGCTGTGCGGCCCGTGGATATAGGTGGTCATCATACCGAAGGTGCGGTTGTCGACCTTGCCGGCCTTGGCCGAACCTTCTTCACCGCTGATGTGGTAGCGCACATCGGTTTTCAGGCGACCGCTGCCGAGCGGGCGGTTGTCGAGAAAGCCCAGGAAGTCCTGGCGATACAACCCTTCGAGTTCAGCGTGGTAGTACTTGAGTGTCAGTGGTTCGGACCACTGATAGTCGCCCCCCATAAAGGTGAAGTTGTCAGATTGCGCGGCACCGTTGAAGCGGCCATTGGGCGAGGCAACGGTCATTTTTTGATAGTTGGTGGAGTCGCGCTGGTTCATGCGGTCGAGCCGCCCGGCGTGCAACGTCAGGTTGTCCAGGTCTTGAGAGCGCACATACGCGCCGCGAAAGGTCTGGGGCAGCAGGCGTGTCGGGCTGGCGAACAGGATCGGCAATGCCGTACTGATGGTGCCGCCCTGCAGTTCGGTTTTGGAGACCTTAACCTTACCCGTCAGGCCCAGTTTGGAATACTCGCCGCGCGGCTGACGGTCGGTGCTGTCGAAGGGCAGCAGGCCGGTGCCGGTGCGGCCGGGGCTGGAGTCCAGTTTCAGCCCCATCATGCCCTGAGCGTCCAGGCCGAAACCGACAGTGCCTTCGGTAAAGCCCGAGTTGAACCGCAGAATGAACCCCTGGGCCCATTCCCGCGCCGCCGATTGGCTGGAGGTGCCTTTATAGTCCCGGTCGAAGTAGTAGTTGCGGGCGGTCAGGCTCGCCTTGCTGTCTTCGATAAAGCCCTGAGCCATCAGGGTGCTGCTGACGGTGCAGAGCGTGCCGGCCGCGAGTACGGCGTTAACGCGTTTGAAAGTGCTCATGTCGCTACCTTTTTATTTTTATTGTGAAAAGCGTGATTTATTGCGCGTCGTCGAGCAGCACCCATTGCTGGTCTTGCACGGTGACCAGGGCGCGGGCGCGTTCGTCGTGACCGAAATGGTCGGTAGGGCTCAGGTTGTAAACGCCATGGGTCCCGGCGACGTCGCGGGTTTGCTCCAGGTGGCCGCGCAGGCTGTCGCGGAATTCAGGGCTGCCCGGCTGGGCGGTTTTTAAAGCTTCGGGCACGGCCACTTCCACTAGGCGCATGGCGTCGTACAGGTAAGCGCCGAACGGCGACAGGCTGTTTTCACCGTATTGCGCCTGATACGCCTGGGCGTATTGGCTGGCGATGGCCTTGGACGGATGGCTTTCTGGCAATTTGTCCCAGACCACCACCGGGCCGACCGGCAGGATTGCGCCGTTCAGGGCCTTGTCACCAATGCGCAGGAACGCGCTGTTGGCCGCACCGTGGGTGTGGTAAATCGTGCCCTTGTAGCCCAGGCGGCGCAGTTCGGTGTGCGGCAGTGCAGCCGGGGTGCCGGTGGCTCCGATCAGCACGGCATCGGGGCGGCTGCCCATTACTTTCAAAGCCTGGCCGCTGACCGAGGAATCGGTGCGGTTGAAGCGCTCGTCACGCACCAACTGAATGCCCGCCGCCGGGGCCAGTTCGGTCAGCACCTTGTGCCAGTCTTCGCCCCACACATCGTTGTAGCCGATGTAGCCCAGGGTCTTCACTCCGGCCTTTTGCATATGCTCGATCAGGGCTTTGGCCATCAGGGTGTTGGTTTGGGCGATGGTGAAAATCCACTGATGATCGCCATTGGGGGGCGAGTAGGGGGCCAGGGCAATCTGCGGGGTTTTGCTTTCCTTGGCGATCTGCGCCACGGCCGCTGAGGTGGGCACGGTGCTGGAACCAATCAGCAGGTCCACCTTGTTTTCGCTGACCAGTTTGCGCGCGTTCTTGGCGGCAGCGGTGCTGTCGCTGGCGTCGTCGAGCACAACATATTTCACGGCCTGGCCGGCGATTTCCTTGGGCAGCAGGGTTACGGTATTGCGTTCAGGAATGCCCAGCGACGCGCCGGGGCCGGTGGTGGACAGAATGACCCCCACCGTCAGGTCGGCCTGGGCCGTGGTGGACATGGCTGCAGTCAGTACGAGCAAAGGCAATAGCGGTTTCATGGAAGCTCCTGTGGTTTTTATTGTTAGGCAGCAGGTGTGGCAATGGGCGCGCCGGCAGTGGCGCTGGGAGGTTGCGGGGTGAGCAGGTCAGCGGACGCGGGCTTGCGCCCCAGGTAGCTTTCGACCACCCGGGGGTTCTGGGCCAGCGCCTGGGCGCTGCCTTCCAGCACGATCTCGCCAATTTCGAGCACGTAGCCGTAGTCGGAAATTTTCAGGGCCGCGCGGGCGTTCTGTTCCACCAGCAGGATCGAGACGCCGGTTTGACGCAGGGTTTCGAAGATCTGAAAAATCTCGCCGATCACCCTTGGGGCTAGCCCCAGGCTCGGTTCGTCGAGCATCAACAAGCGCGGTTTGGCCATCAGCGCCCGGCCAATGGCGAGCATCTGGCGCTCGCCGCCCGACAAGGTGTAGGCGGCTTGAGCGCGGCGTTCGTGCATGCGTGGAAACAGCGCAAACACTTCGTCCAGTGTTTTGTTGTGGTCGCGAAACCCCTGACGGTGACGGCTAAAGGCCCCCAGCCGCAGGTTGTCCTCGACGCTCATTGGGCCGAACAGCTCACGGCTTTCCGGCACCAGCGCCATGCCCCGGTCGATGCGCTGGGCCACGCTGTGATGGTGCAGCAGCGGCTGGCCGTCGTAGGCCACGCTGCCCGTCGAGGGCAGCAGGCCGATCAACGCCGCCATCAAGGTGGTTTTGCCCGCCCCGTTAGGGCCGATCAGGCTGACGATCTGGCCCTCGTCCAGGTGCAGGTCGAGCCCGCGCACGGCCTCGACTTTGCCGTGGTTGATGGACAGGCCACGCACATCCAGCAAGCGGCTCATTCGATACCTCCGAGGTAGGCGGCCAGTACCGCCGGGTTTTCCTGAATTTCAAGGGGCGTGCCGCTGGCCAGGCGCTGGCCGAACTCCATCACCACAATGTGATCGGACAGCGCCATGACGAACTCCATGTCGTGCTCCACCAACAGCACGCCCAGGCCTTCGCGGCGCAATTGTTCGAGCAGTTGCGCCAGTGCCTGTTTTTCGCCGTAGCGCAGGCCGGCGGCGGGTTCATCCAACAGCACCAGCAACGGGTCGCTGCACAGTGCGCGGGCAATTTCGACAATGCGCTGCTGGCCCAGTGGCAAGCTGCCGGCCGGGGTGTGCAGGTAATCGGCGAGGCCAACACGTTCGATCTGACGGGTGGCTTCGGTCAGCAAGGCGGCTTCTTCGCCACGCTCCAGGTGCAGCATCGACCGCAGCAACCCGGCCTTGCCCCGGCTGTGGGCACCGAGGGCGACGTTTTCCAGCACACTCATTTCGGGCAGCAGGCGTACATGCTGAAAGGTGCGGCTTACGCCCAGCCGGGCAATGGCCCGAGGGCTGAGGCCGTCGATGCGCTGGCCAAGGAAGGTGATCTTGCCGTCATTGGGGGCCAGCACCCCGGAGAGCAGGTTGAACAGTGTGGACTTGCCCGCGCCGTTGGGGCCGATCAGCGCGGTGATTTCGCCGCCGTTGACCTTCAGGCTCATGTCTTTGTTGGCCACCAGGCCACCAAAGCGTTTGACCAGCCCTTCGGCCTCCAGCAGCGGCGCGCCGCGCGGCGGAACAGGGCGCTTGGGCAAGGCGGGGGCCTTGGCTGTCGGCAACGGTTGCGGCCGGGGCGCAGGCAGGCAGGCGCGCAGCACCGGCAGCAACCCGCCCCGGGCGTATTGCAGCACCAGAATCACCAGCACGCCGAAGAAGATCATTTCGAAGTTGTCGCTGTGGCCGAACACTTGTGGCAGCACGTCCTGCAACACTTGTTTGATCAGCGTCAGCAAGGCGGCACCCAACAGCGCGCCCCACAGGCTGGCGACGCCGCCCAGCACGATCATGAACAGGTACTCAATGCCCATCACCACCGAGAACGGCGTGGGGTTCACTACCCGTTGCAAGTGTGCGTACAGCCAGCCGGACAACGAAGCCAACACCGCCGCGATGATAAACACCTGCAAACGGCTACGAGCGGTATTGATGCCCATGGCCTCAGCCATGCCCGTAGACTCTTTGAGCGTGCGGATGGCCCGGCCCTGGCGGCTGTGCAGCAGGTTATCGAGCAGCCAGATGCTGACCACCAGTGCCACCGCAATCACCAGGGTGAAATCCGCGTCGTTGCGAATGTCCCAGCCCAGAATCCGGATGTCCGGCAGGTTTTGAATACCGCCGAAACCGCCCAGCCCCGGCAGGTTGCCGAACAGGTAGAACAACGCCAGCCCCCAGGCGAGGGTGCCGATGGGCAGGTAATGCCCGGCCAGGCGCAGGGTCAACAGGCCCAAGGTCGTGGCAATCACCAAGGTGATGGTCAGCCCGGCCAGCAGCCCCAGCCAGGGTGACAGGCCGTACTGGGTGGTGAGCACCGCCGTGGCGTAGGCACCGATCCCGACAAAAGCCGCCTGCCCGAAGGAGGTCATGCCGGCAATGCCGGTCATCAGCACCAGGCCCAGAGCAACCAGGCTGTACAGCCCGATATAGTTCAGCAGTGTCACATGAAAGGCGGGCAACACCTGGGGCGCAAGGCCGGCGGCGAGCAAGAGCAGAAACAGGGGAAGCAGACGACGGGTCATCAGTGTTGCTCCTCGATATGAGGGTTTTTCAGCGAGAGCCACAGCAGTACCGGGATCACCAACGTGAACACGATCACTTCCTTGTAGGCCGAGGCACCGTAGTTGGCGAAGCTCTCCAGTACGCCCACCAGGAACGCGCTGACGGCTGCCAGCGGATAGCTGGCGAGGCCGCCGAAGATCGCGGCGACAAAGCCTTTAAGGCTGATCAAAAAGCCGGAGTCGTAGTACAGCGTGGTCAGCGGGCCGATCAGCACCCCCGACACCGCGCCGATAAAGGCCGCTAACCCAAAGGCGCTTTTGCCCGCGAGCTGGGTGGGGATGCCCACCAGCTGCGCACCGTTGCGGTTCAGGGCAGTGGCGCGCAGGGCCTTGCCGTAGAGCGTGTGGCCGAAAAAGGCGTACAGCAGACCAATCAGCACCAAAGCGCTGGCGATCACCAGCAGGCTTTGCACGCCGACCGGCAAGTCTCCGAGCATCAGCACCGCATCCGCCAGTGCGTGGGTCCGCACGCCTTCGGCGCCGAACATTTGCAGGCTGATACCGACCAGTGCGATATGCACCGCCACCGAAATAATCAGCAGCAGCAACACCGAGGTTTCGGCCACGCGCTGGTACACCAGGCGATACAGCAGCGGGCCCAGCGGGGTGACAATGGCCAGGGTCATGATGATTTGCAGCGCGGCTGGCAACGTGGCGAGGTCGACATAGCTCGCGACTCCGCACAGCACCAGCGGCAGGCTCAGGTAGCGCACCAGCAGGCCGGGAATCTGCCGCCAATGCCGGTGTTTCAACGCACAGCCGCAGTCCAGCAGGCAGGCGGCGATGGAGCAGCCCATCAGCAACCAGACGGTGCCGGGCACCAGGCCCAGTTGCAGGGTGGCGAGGGTCAGGGCGCTGTAGGTCACAAAGTCACCCTGGCACACCAGAATCGTGCGGGTGACCGAGAACACCAGCACCAGCGCGAGGGCTACCAGCGCATAAATGGCACCCGTCGTGAGCCCGTCCTGGGCGAGAAACGCCAGTATCGAAGTATCCATGAGCAGCCCTCAGCGAGCGGTGGGTAAGGTGGGGCGGGCCCGGCGTGCCGGGACCTTCATCGGGTCCGCGGCGGACGATGCGCAAGGCACGGGCGGAGGGCGCGACAGGCGTGGGCGAGCCACGCAGGGCGGTGCATGCAGATGCATAGTGAAATACCTGTTTCTATTCTTATTGTGGTGTGGCCAAGCCCGAATGGGTTGCACGCAAGCCATCAAGATACACATGTGAATGTGTATTTATAGACTCATCCGAAGGCAGGTGGGTTGTCAATAGGTGTGACGGCGAGGGTTTGAAAGTTGCCTTTCTATAAAATTAAATAATTGATTTATAACGAAATAAATAATTAATCGAGCGTATGAATTTCGTTTGTATTTGTGTGTTTGGCGAGATTCATAGGCTTTTAGAATACATAAATGTATTTGTCTGCCTGCCGACGGGCGTCGGCAGGGCGGGGGTGTCAAGCGTCGCGGGCGGTGTCTGGGATCAAGATGCGCGCCATGCGCAAGCTGCGGTCCAGACGCTGTTGCGGGGTGTCCTCACTGTGCAGCAGCGACAGGCTGATCTGGTAGGCGTAGATCACATAAGCGCGGTCCTGGGCTTCATCGGTGGCCACGCCCGCCTGGATCAACAGCCCTTCGATGTAGCTCAGGCGGTGGCTGTCAACTTCGTCGATGGCCTGGCGCGCCTGCTTGTCGCGGCGTGCCCAAGCGCGGATGCCCAACTCGATGGCGGCTGCATCCCGCGCGGTCTGGCCGTGGGAGGGCAGCTCCAGCAAACGCTGCAATTGCTGGAGGGGGGAACTGTGCGCGGTGCGCAGATGCAAGATCACATCTTCGGTCGCACGGGCGCGCCAGTTGCCCAAAATGCCTTCGAGCAATTCACCGCGGCTCTTGAAGTGGTAGTAAAAACTGCCCCGGGTGATCTTCAGATCCTTGGCCAGGGTGTCGACCCGAACGGCATCGACGCCGCTGGTGACCAGTACATCCTGGGCTGCATGTATCCAATCTTCTCGGGTGAGGTGGGAACGAGTTGACATTGAGTAGGGGCCTTGTCCAACGAGCTGGATAAGCACCCGGCCGCTGCACGTGACAGGCGGGTTGCGGGTGGCAAAGGGTAAGTCTAACGCCTGCTGCAAGGTCGAAGCTATTGCCCTGGCCGCCAATAACGGCGCGGATTGTGGGCTGGCCGACCGCTGCAGTGAGCCAGGCATCAAGATACAGTTCTGTAGGTCGGTTCGCGATTATTTATCATTCGAGGCGTTTTTTCGTTGACGTGGATCAAAACGGTAAATAGCATACAGATACACATCTGTATGTTAAGAATAAAAACCGGAGGCCTCGATGAGCACAAATGGCAAGACTCTGTTAGCCGCAGGGCACAACACCCACTACCACGAAGCAGGCCAGGGCGAGGCTTTGTTCCTGCTGCACGGGTCGGGTCCCGGGGTGTCCGGCTGGAGTAACTGGGCCAAGACCGTGCCCGTGTTTGCCGACCGCTGGCGGGTCATCGTGCCGGACCTGGCAGGCTTCGGTTACACCGAGTTTCAGGCGGACCTCAAGTACGACATCAAGCTGTGGGTCAACCACCTGATCGGCATCATGGATGCGCTGGACATTGCCAAGGCATCGTTTGTCGGCAACTCGTTTGGCGGCGCGGTGGCCATTGCCCTGGCGATTTTCGCCCCGCAGCGGGTGAACAAGCTGGTGCTGCTGGGCACGCCGGCCGGTGAGTTTATCCAGACACCGGGCCTGCGCGGTGCTTGGGAGTACGAGCCGTCGCTGAGCAACATGCGCGAACTGATGGCGCTGTTCCCTTATGACGCGGCGCTGATTACCGACGAACTGGTGCAGGCCCGTTACGAGGCCAGCGCCCGCCCGGGTGCCCAGCAAGCCTTGCGCAAATTGATCCCGCAACCGGCCGCAGAAGGCGACACCGTGGTCAAGGCATTCCCGGCCACGGCGCTGGCCAAAATTGTTGCGCCCACGCTGGTGGTGCACGGCCGTGAAGACCGTGTGGTACCGCCGGCATGCGGCCTGTTGATTGCCAACAGCATTCCCGATGCCGACTTGCACCTGTTTGGCCACTGCGGCCATTGGGTGCAAAGCGAACAGCCGCGGCGTTTTGCTGCGCTGGTTCGTGATTTCTTGAGCGAGTAAGCCGCCATGAGTCGCAATGTGATGGAACGGGTGCTGTGGCAATTGTGCGTTGAACGTGCCGCCAAGGAGCGTTTTCGCCAGGACCCCGCGGCCTTTCTCAAGCGCTTTGCGCTGAATGAAGACGAGACCGCAATGATCGTCAACTTCGACGTGGCCGGGCTGCAAGCAGCCGGGGTCAACCCGATGCTGACGATGGGCTTTTGGCAGGAATTAAGCACGGTGGGCAACATGGCAGTCTACAAACGACGCCTGGGCTGCACCGACGAAGACAGCGCGGCGTTTTCTGCCGCGCTCAAGGGGTGAACCGATGGGCAAGATAGTTGGCGGCTTCTGGGTGCCCCATGACCCGGTGATGTTTGTAGCGCCCAATGCGCCGGATGCGGCCCAGAGCGAGGCCGTGTGGGGCGCTTACGGCCAATGCGCCGAACGGCTGGCGGCACTGGCACCGACCACGGTGATTATCGTGGGCTGCGACCACTACATTCTGTTTGGCACCCATTGCCTGCCGCGCTATGTGATCGGCACCGGCGATGTAGACGGCCCGATTGACCGCTTGCCGGGGCTGGAACGTGGCCCGGTACTCAATCAGCAGGCGCTGGCCGGGCATATTGTCGAGCATGGCGATGCCACCGGTGTGGACTGGACCGTGGCGCGCAGCTTTACCGTCGACCATTCGTTTTCGATCCCGCATCAATTAATCGTCAAACCGGCCGAGCAACGGTTGGGGCGCGAACTGCCGTGCATTCCGGTGTACCTGGCGTGCGGGGTCGACCCCTACATCTCGCTGAAGCGCTCGGCGGATCTGGGGCGGCAATTGCGTGCAGCGGTTGAGTCGTTTGACGCCGATGAGCGCGTGGTGATTATCGGCAGCGGCGGCATCAGCCACTGGGTGGGTACCGCCGAAATGGGCCGCGTGGCCGAAGATTTTGACCGGGAGATTCTGGCCCTTGGCGTCAACGGCGACCTGGACGGGCTGTGCGCCTACACCGACGAAGAAATTCTGCGGCGGGCCGGTAACGGTGCCATGGAAATCCGCAACTTTGCCTGTGCGCTGGCTGCCATCGATCACCCCCACGGCGAAGTGATCGCCTATGAAGCCGTGCCGGCCTGGGTCACTGGGCTGGGGTTTGTCCAACTGCATGTCGGGGAGAACCGAGCATGAGCCACATTTTGCTGTGCCAGCGCGACGAGCTGGCACCGGGTGAACTGAAAAAGGTTGAGCAGGCCGGTGGCGATGCCATCTGCGTCTACAACCTGGGCGGCACCTTTTATGCCACCACCGACATGTGCACCCACGCCACCGCTTCGCTGGCCGAAGGTGACCTGGAAGATGACCTGATCACCTGCCCGGTGCACTGGGGGCAGTTCCACGTGCCCAGCGGCAAAGCCGTCACGTTTCCGTGCGAGCGTCACCTGCGCACCTACCGGATTATCGTCACCGACCAGCAGGTGTTTGCCGACGTCGCCCACGAGGCCGACGAAGCGTTGGCGAGTGCCCAGAGCCCGGTTTAACCGGCCCTTTACCGTATTGCCGTGAGTCTGAATATGGATAACAACAAACACATACCACTCAGAGCCATTGAAACCACGCCCGGCCTGAGCAACCTTGATCGGTTGTGCGACATGGAAGAAGGGCGGCTGTCCGGCAAGGTGTTCTGGGACCAGGCCATTTATGAGCAGGAGCTGGAAAAAATCTTTGCCCGCTGCTGGCTGTTCGTGGCCCATGAGTCGCAGTTGCCCAAGTCCGGCGATTACCTGACCACCTCGATGGGCGAGGATGAAGTGCTGGTGGTGCGCCAGAAGGACGCCTCGATCAAGGTGTTCCTCAACGCGTGCCCGCACCGGGGCAACAAGATCTGCTTCGCGGAAGCGGGCAATGCCCGAGGCTTTATCTGCAACTACCACGGCTGGTCGTTCGGCGCTGATGGCGGCCGTCTGTTGGGCATGCACGAATCTTCATGCTACGAAGAAAGCAACTTCGACAAGGCCCGTCACGGCCTGCGCGAAGCCCGCGTCGCCACCTATAAAGGCCTGGTGTTCGCCACGTTTGCGGCCGATGGGCCGACCCTTGAGGAATACCTCGGGCCGATGACCTGGTACATGGACGTGCTGCTGGACATGGACGAGGGCGGTAGCGAGTTCCTCGGCGGGTGCATTCGTTCCACCATCGACTGCAACTGGAAAGTGGCGGCGGAAAACTTTGTTGGCGACATCCTCCATGGCGGCTGGACCCATGACTCGGCGGCCAAGGCCATGCTTGGCGGGCCGGTGGCCAAAGTCAGCGAATTGCCCGAGTCGTATTCAGTCAACTGGAACGGCCACGGCTATGAATTTGCCACCGATGTGGTGGGCAATGCCGCCACCCTGGGCGAAAAAGACATCAACAAGTACCTGCACGTGCTACGGCCCAAGGTGGCCGAGCGTTTGGGTGAGTTCCGCTCCAAGCTGATCGGTTCGATTTCTTCGTGCACGGTATTCCCCAACTTCTCGTTCCTGCCGGGGCAGAACACTGTGCGCATCTGGCAGCCACGGGGCCCGCACAAGATCGAGCTGTTTACCTGGGTCATCGTTAACAAAAACGCGCCCCAGGACATCAAGGATAAATGGCGACGCGGGGCGATGATGACGTTCTCGCCCACCGGCGTGTTCGAGATGGATGACGGCGAAAACTGGGAGTACTGCACCAAAACCAGCCGTGGCGCGGTCACCCGTTACCAGGACCTGTACGTTGGTTTGGGCATGAATACCCGCCTGGACAACAGCGACCTGCCGGGCAATGTGTTCAAGGGCCAGCTCAATGAATGCAACTCGCGGGCGTTTTACCAGCGCTGGAAAGACCTGTTACAGGCCCCGACCTGGGCCGATGTGCCCGACCGCAATGGCACGATGCGCTAATGGAGGCCGCAATGACACACCCCGACACCGCGCTGGCATTCGACGAGGTTCGCCGCGTGGAGGCCTTCTTGCTGCGCGAGGCGCGCCTGCTTGACAACGAAGCCTGGGACGAATGGCTGGCCTCGCTCAGCGAGTCGATCCACTACTGGATGCCGGGCATTGAAAACCGCCGCCGCGAAGACAAGTCCGGGCCATATCGCCTGGAACACATGGCGTTTTTCGACGATGGCCTGCGCGAACTGCAACGCCGTGTGGCGCGTTTTAAACAGCCGTCGGCCTGGGCCGAAAACCCGCCGACGCGCAACGTGCACCTGATCAGCAATATTGAAGTGCTGCCCGGCGATGCGGCGGGCGAATACCGGGCGTATTCCTGCTTTATCAACCAGCGCAGCCGTGGCCTGGACGAGCAGCATCAAATTGTGGGGCGGCGCGAAGACGTGTTGCGGGTTGAAGCCGGGAGCCTCAAGTTGCTCACGCGCAAAATCCTCATCCCTAACGCCATGCTGCTGTGCAAGAACATCAACACTTTCCTCTGAGGGCTGGCACATGGGTTGGTTGCAAGGACAGGTGGCATTGGTCACCGGCGGTACCGGCGGCATTGGCAGCGCCATTGTGCGCCGCTACGTGGCCGAAGGTGCCAACGTAGCCGTGATGGCCCGCGATGCGGTGCAGTTGGCGGCGCTTGAGCAGGAACTGGGTGATTCGATCATCACGATCCAGGGCGATGTGTCGCGCTATGCCGACAACCAGCGCGCGGTGGCTGCCACGCTGGAGGCCTTCGGTAAACTCGACACCTTTGTGGGCAACGCGGCGGTGTTCGATTACTTCACCCGGCTGGACCGCATTCCCCCGGAGGAATTTGAAAGCGCCTTTCAGCGCTTGTTCGCGATCAATGTGCAGGGTTACCTGCTGGGGGCGCAAAGTGCTATCGAGGCCTTGCGCGAAACCCGTGGCAGCATGATTTTCACCCTGTCCAACAGCGCGTTTTATGCCGGCGGCGGGGGCATTCTCTACGTCACGGCCAAGCATGCGCTGGTGGGCATGATTCGCCAATTGGCCTATGAGCTGGCACCGGACATCCGGGTCAATGGGGTGGCACCGGGCGCGACCAATACGCCGATGAAAAGCCTTGAAGGCCTGAACAGCCGCAGCGTACCGCTCAACCAGATTCCCGGATTCGAAGCCGGGGCTGGCCAGGCCGTGCCCCTGCAACGTATCGCGGAACCGGAAGATCACACGGGCCATTACGTACTCCTGGCTTCAAGGCAGAATGCGGGGCTGACCACGGCCAACATCATCCACAGTGACGGCGGTTGGGAGATCCGCAGCGCAGGTGCGCCCAAAGCCCGTTCGCGCTGACGGCAAGGCCTTTGGCCCGCGAGCCCCCATAAGAATAAAGAGAGACACCTGATGACCAACACAACAATAAGCCTGAGTGCACCGCAACAAAAACTGCTGGACCTGTTTGCCGGGCTGGACATGCCGGTGCTGGCCGCGCCGATGTTTCTGGTGTCGGGCCCGCGCTTGCTGGCGGCGTGCAGCCGGGCGGGGATTATCGGCAGCCTGCCGGCCCCCAATGCCCGCACGGTGGAGCAACTCAAGGTGTGGCTGGATGAAATCGTCGCCGACCGCGACAGCGGCCTGGCCCGGGGCGAAACCTGGGCCCCGTGGATGCTCAACATGATCGTGCACAGCACCTACGACCGCTTCGATGCCGAGCTGGAACTGGTGCGTCAGTACCAGCCGCCGATTGTCTCCACGGCGCTGGGCAGCCCCAAGCGCGTGCTGGAGGCCGTGCACAGCTATGGCGGCGTAGTGATTGCCGACGTCATCACCCCGGCGCTGGCGCGCAAGGCCGTGGCGGCGGGCGTGGATGGCCTGGTGCTGGTGTGCAATGGCGCGGGCGGGCACACGGGTCATTACAACCCGTTCGCCTTTATCGCCGAAGTGCGCCAATTCTGGCAGGGCCCGCTGGGGCTGGCCGGGGCCATTTCCAATGGCCGCGACATTCATGCGGCCAAGGTGCTGGGCTGCGACTTCTCGCTGGTGGGGACCCGCTTGGTCGCCACTGAAGAAAGCCTCGTCGAACAGGCCTACCGCGACATGCTGGTGGCGTGTTCATTGGACGACGTGACCGCCACCAAAGCGGTCAGCGGCGTATTGGCCAACTGGATGCGCCCGTCACTGGAGCAGGCCGGGATTGACCCTGACAGCGAAAACCGCACCGGCATCGACTTCTCGGGCGACATCGCCAGCGCCAACAAAGCCTGGAAGCACGTGTGGTCAGCCGGGCAGGGCGTCGGCCAGATCGACCGCACCCTGACGGTGGCCGAACTGGTCGATGAACTGCGCCAGGGTTACATGCAAAGCCGCGCTCAAGCCTGCTAGGTCACTTTTTCGCGTTTCAGGAGACACCCGATGAATCAGGAATCGATTAAAGCCGCCGCCCAGGCGTTGGCCAAAGCCCGCACCAGCCGCGTGACGTGCGGCCGTATTTCCGAGCGCTTTGACATTCTCAGCCTCGAAGACGCCTACGCCGTACAGGAACTCACCACCCGTGCCGCATTGGCCGCCGGGCGCCGCTTGAGCGGGCGCAAAATCGGCCTCACCTCGCTGGCCGTGCAGCAACAGTTGGGCGTCGACCAGCCGGACTTCGGCATGTTGTTCGCGGACATGGAATGCCGTGACGGCGAAGCCATCGACAGCCAGCGGCTGATCCAGCCCAAGGCCGAAGGTGAAATCGCCTTTGTCCTGGGCCGCGACTTGCCGCACGCCGACACCACCCTCGGTGAGCTGCTGCGGGCCGTTGACCATGTAGTGCCAGCGCTGGAGATCGTCGACTCGGCCATCACCGACTGGAAAATCACCCTGGTCGACACCGTGGCCGACAACGCCTCTTCGGGCTTGTATGTACTGGGCAAAACCCCAATGCGTCTGGCCGGCCTCGACCTGGCGCTGGAAGGCATGTTGCTGGAAAAAAATGGCGCGCAAGCGGCCATTGGCGTCGGTGCCGCGTGCATGGGCAACCCGCTGGACGCCTGCCTGTGGCTGGCGCGCACCATGGCCTTGGCCGGTCGCCCGCTGCAGGCCGGTGATGTGCTGCTGTCTGGCGCGCTGGGGCCGATGGTCCCGGTGGTGGCAGGTGACAGCCTGCGCCTGCGTCTGACGCGTCTGGGCGAAGTGAGCTGTCACTTCGTCTGAGCCCCGCCAGGGCAAACCCCCGCGCGCGGTCAGACCCCCGCGCGCCATGACAACAATAAAACCAGTGAAGCGGCCGCCGAGAGGCCCGCCGTTTTCACGAGGGCGTGCCATGTACGAGTTCTTCAATGATCCGACCTGCCTGGCCCCGGCGCGGGTGCTCTACGAGCCCGGCCCGGACGGCAGTTTTACTCTCTCTAGCGCAGAGCCGCTGCACCCTTATGCCCGCTGCATCGGCGAGTGGCTGGACCACTGGGCGCTGCAAACACCTGAGCGGCCGTACCTGGCCGAACGGCGCAATGGTGTGTGGTTTACGCTGACCTACCGTGAAGTGCGCCAACGTGTCGGCGCGCTGGCTCAGGGCTTGCTGGAACTGAACACCGCACCGGGGCGACCGGTGCTGATGCTGTCGGAAAATGACATCGATCAGGCGCTGCTGACCCTGGCCGCGATGCACGTCGGCATCCCGGTGTCCACGGTATCGGTGGCCTACGCCCGCAACACGGGCAGCGGCTGCGGCAAGCTCAAGGCGATTGTCCAGGTGCTTGAACCGGCGGCGATTTTTGTCAACGACGGTGACGCCTATTGCCGTGCCATCGAACTGGTCAACCCGGACTGCCCGGTGATTGCGGCCCGCAACGCCCAGGAAATCCCGGATGCATTGGCCTTGCCGTCGCTCTACAAAGCCGAAACCCCGGCGGTGGCGGCCGCGTTCGCCCGGGTCAACGGCGAGACCCCGGCCCGTTACCTGTTGACGTCCGGTTCCACCGGTGCCCCCAAAGCGGTGATCAACACCCACGGCATGCTGTGCGCCAATCAGCAGGCCATCGCCCAATGCTGGCGCTTCGTCGAGCATTGCGAAATGGTGGTGCTTGACTGGCTGCCATGGAGCCATGTGTTCGGGGCCAACCACAACTTCAACCTGGTGCTGCGCAACGGCGGCACGCTGTATATCGATGACGGCCGCCCGGTACCGGGGCAAATCGACCGTACGGTGGAGAACATCAAGTCGGTCAAGCCGACACTGTTCTTCAACGTGCCTCGGGGCTACGAGGCGTTGCTGCCTTACCTGGACCGCGACGAAGAGCTGGCCAAAGCGCTGTTCGGCCGTTCGCAGTTGCTGTTTTATGCCGCCGCCGCGCTGCCGCAAAGCACGTGGAACCGCCTGGTGGAAAGTGCCGCTCGCGTGCGCCGCACACCGTTGTTCTTCACCACCGAATGGGGCTCGACCGAGACCTCGCCGGTGGTCACTAGCGTGCATTTCGAATTGAACCAGCCGGGCAATATCGGCTTGCCGGTGCCGGGCACCCAAATCAAGTTTGTGCCCAGCGGCGACAAACTGGAGATGCGCGTGCGCGGCCCTTCGGTGTTCAGCCGCTACCTCAACGACCCGGTCAACACCCTGGCGGCCTTCGATGAAGAGGGCTTCTACAAGATCGGCGACGCCGGCCGGCTGGTCGACCCGCAGCACCCGGAGCGCGGCATTCTGTTCGACGGTCGTGTCACCGAAGACTTCAAATTGAGCAGCGGCACCTGGGTCTCGGTGGGCACCTTGCGCCCGCGTCTGGTCAGTGCGTTGTCGCCCTATGTCAGCGACTGTGTGATCTGTGGCCATGACCGCGAAGTGATTGGCGCACTGGTGTACCCGACCGCCGCCTTGCGCGCCTTGCTGGACGAGGCCGGGTGCGAACCGGGTGCGGCCCTGGCCCTCGACCCGCAAGTGCGGCTGGCGCTGTGCGCCGGGTTGCAGGCGCTGGCTAAGGATTTCCCGGCGTCCTCGCAACACGCGGTACGGCTGATCATTCTGGATTCGCCCCCCAGCCTGGACGACGGTGAAATCACCGACAAAGGCTACATCAACCAGCGCGTTGCCCTGAGCCTGCGTGCAGACGCGGTCAAGCGGCTGTACGCCGACACCCTCGGGCAAGACGTGATCCTCCTTGCCGAAGTTTACGGAGAAGCGGTATGAGCCACGCCCCCTTGAAAGTCGCCATCATCGGTTCCGGCAACATCGGCACCGACCTGATGATCAAAATCCTGCGCAATGCCAAGCACCTGGAAATGGCGGTGATGGTCGGTATCGACCCGGCCTCCGACGGCTTGGCCCGCGCGCAGCGCATGG
>NZ_JASLGE010000002.1 GCF_030150285.1 Pseudomonas sp.
TTTTGTCCTGGTACACGCGAGAGCGAAAACTCTGGGTCAACATCCACAACCAGGGCACGAGTGTCAGGTGGTAGCGGGTTAAAGAACCATCGCTGCCAAGCCGGGCGGCAGTGCTGACCAAGCCACTGCGCGGGCATCGGCGGCCATCGGCGAGCGTGGTCAGCAATGTAATTTTTTGGCCCATCAAGGCTGAGAGCGCGATTAGGTGATCGGCGCTGAGTGCGAAGATATCCCAGCGATAAAGGTCGGATAACGCTTCATGACCGACCCAGCGCTCCACCTGCAGGCTCTGAGCCAAGGGGGCAGGGGCATCCAGTACATACAGCCGGGTTTGGCTGGAGAGGGTCGAACTCATCGCGGTGATATCCCTATTCAATTAGGTTGTTGCTCTGCCATTTGAAAGCTCGCCGTTCAGGCAGTCGGGCATAACCCGCCAAGAAGTCGGCAAGGAAACTATTGAACGTGCAAAGGCATTTGGGTGGGGGCCATTGTGCCTAGTTGCCCGGGGGAATTGGCGGGGGAAAGAGGCTTAAAAAGACGGACTACAGAAATTAGAGAAAGAGCCTACGAAAACTTGTCAGTGTATTATGTAATAAGCCTCTTTGATGCTCGATGCCAGGCTATACGGCGATAGGGTAGGGTGTAGCATTTTTGTCGTTCGGACAGGAAAGTGTATAGCTTTACAGTGAGCGGTAAGTGAGTGTTGTTAGGTATCCTTCTTTTGAAGGGCGAGTCCAGTTGTTTCGATATCATAAGTGGCTATTTGAAGTTTCTCACTTGCCTTGGAGCGCTAATTTTAAATATCTACACACTCTTTTTTCCAGGCCTCAGGCCTTGCTGGTGTCTTTGCTTTAAACGCAAAAGAAATGCTCCCAATTAAATAGGCAAGAAAGGTTTTTTGTAAAAGAAGCAGCTGGCCCTACTGCAAAGCCTTTCACCTGCTATTTGCCAATAGCTATGGATGTAGGTAAGCGACCTGACTGGAGGTCGCTATATGACGCAGCGTATCACCGCGAGAATTCAACGTCGCTTGATCGATGCGGCGATGGTCTCGGCCATTTTGCGAAGTTCATCCTTGCCAATGGTTGGTTTGCCGTCAGGCGCGTTCTCCGAGTCTTGCATCACGTAGAGCAGCAGGTTGGGGGTGTCTTCCTTGGCATCAGGGTCGCCTTTGACATAGGCGATATAGCCGTAGTCCATAGTTCGTGGCAAACAGCCAGCGGCTTTTTTATCGGCTTTGGAGAAGTATTCGTCGCTCCAAGAGCAAAGTTCAGTGGGCGTGCGTGTAGGGCGGGTTATTTCTACAAAGGTTGATTGTCCTTTGTAGCCACCCATTTGGACTGAGGGGAACTTGTTAAGGCCGAGGGCTTTGTAGTTCACGCCACCCCAATCCGGACGCTCCCAAAACGCTAGCAATTCATTTTCGACGGTTGGATTTTGTTCCATTGAGTAGCTTTCCAGCAAAGATGCACTTTGATCCCGGAAAAGAATTCTGACGTCAGGATGTTTTTTCAGCCGCATGATGGTGCCCATGCTTCGTTTTTGGGGTCTGTCGTCCTTAACGAAGCCGTAGGGCATGCAGAACCCTTTTTCCCGCGGAATTTGGTAGCGGGCGCGGGGGCGAAAATTCTTAAGGAAGTGAGCTTGGTCAGATTTGACCTTGGCTTCTGGATCGGTAGGTGAAAACTCGCCTTTTGACTGAGCGTAATAATAAATTCGCCTGGCCCCATAAATAAAAGTCACTCCCTTAACATTGTAGTACTTGTCAGTGTAGGAGTAACTCAGTGAATTTTTTTTAAAGGCATAGTCAGAGTCCTTTATTGGGCTGTGTTCTGTTTTACCCTCTCTGGAAGCTTTCACAAACTCTAATCTTTCATCTTTTAATCTTAAAAAGCCGGCTCTGGGAAGCATTGAGGATATACGTATCAATCCATCTAAATATATTGAATCCTCAAACAAATCATAGTCGCCCGTATGGACTGCTTGAGATAATTTGCTGGGGTCTGAGCCCCCTCTGGCGATCCCTATATCTACCTCGCCAGGAACGCTTATTTTAAAATACCCAACACATTCCGTTTTCCAGCCTTTAGGGATCTCTTGTGTTTTTGCTGTAACAGCAAAGGAAATACTTCCTAGGAAACAGGCCTGTACGATTGTCCTGACAACCTTCATCCGCGCGACTCCAGGGTGTTGTTTGACAAAAATGCAACTTGCTTTTCTGGCTGGTAAATATCCTCCGGTTCAAACGTGTTCCAAATGCCTTTGCGTAGTTCATGAGCCAATGTCCGTGTCGGCTGAGGATGGCCATTGCCCAGAAAATCTTTGCGTGTCGACTCCCAATCGTAGAGGCGCACCCTGGGTGCCAGTTGCACGTCCCGGTTGATCTGCCAGCCAGCGGTATAGATCGACTCTTTCGCGGCGGCAAACGCAGTAATCAACTCGGCAGAATACGCTTTGTCGTTGAAGTAGGGTGTTACTGCGTTGCTTCTCGCCGGAAAGGAAAACGCAGGGGCGAGCCAGATATTTTCAGTCACGAAAGCTTTGTAGGCATTGCCATTGGTATCCGCGATTTGAAGTACGTGGCACCGAGGTGTGCTGTTTTCAGGAAAACTCATTTAACGTGTCCTTCAGCGTGTTGATCAGTGTTTGAGACGCGCCCAATAAGGCAGTTGCTCTGCACGTTGAAAGCTCGCCGTTATAACCCGCCAAAAAAACGACAAGCTGAATGTTGAGCGCGCAAAGGCATAGCGGCGGGAGACATTGTGCCCAGTTGCCAGGGGGAGTTGGCGGAGGAAAGAGGTTTAAAAAGGAGGACTACAATAATTAGAGAAAGAGCCTACGAAAACTTGTCAGTGTGTGAGGTGACAAGCTCTTTGACGCGCGATGCCAGGTTATCCAGCGATAGGGCAACAGGAGGATAATTTTAAGGTTTATCCAGATGTCGCGCGGTGACCACAGCATTTTAAGTTAAATAGACCGTCATCGACGATGGGCTAGCGGCCAGCAAGTTCTGACGGACACGATCAATCAGGCATAGAACGCCGGTTAGTTGGATGTGTGTGTTCGCACAAACATCATCAACCAAATCGGCGTTCTTGTTTATGTGTTTCCCGGGATTGCGTGATGAACCCTTTTTTGAGTGTGAAGTCGATCAGCCGTTGGCGTAGTCAACGCTGAGTTGCAGGGCGGCGCGATTAAAGGCCACTTTCATCTCCTCGATCACCCGGTCGGTGTGGGCAAAGGACAGGTAAAGGCGCCCGTAAGGCGACGGCATGATCAATACACCCGCTTCGCGCAAAGCCAGGTGCAGGGCTTTGCTGAAGGCCGGGTTGGCGATTTGCAGGGCTTGCGCATAGGTTGTCGGCGCTGCGGCCCCCAGCCAGATTGCGAACACATTGCCGTAGCCGCTGGTGGTAATGCGGATGCCCTGGTCGCTGAACAGGCGTTCGATGGCCACACGCAGCGCATCGCCACGCTCAAGCAATGCGTCGAAATCGCTGGCATCGAGTTGCCCCAGGGTGCTGCTGACGGCTGCGCAGGCCATGGGGTTGCCGCTGAAGGTACCGCCGCGCAGTACGGTGCCCTGTTCAAAACCCGCCAGAATCGCCGGTTTGCCCACCACGGCCGACACCGGCACCCCGTTGCCGATGGCTTTGCCGACGGTGGCGATGTCGGGGTCCAGCCCTTCACGCAAGCCGGCCAGGCCGGCGTAGAGGCGAAAGCCCATCAGCACTTCATCGCATATCACCAGCGCACCGTGCTGACGAGCCACGTCCTGTACATGCTTGAGGTAACCCGGTGCCGGCATGATGCACCCGGCATTGGCCAGCATCGGCTCCAGCACGACCGCCGCGATGTCCGGGTCCTGGGCAAACAGGCGTTCAACATCATCAAAATCGTTGTAGCGCAGCAACGTGGTCCGGTCTGTGGACGGGCGTTGGTCATTGGCAAAGTTGGCTTCAGGGGAGTTGACATTGCCGAAGCTGACATCATCAAACCAGCCGTCAAAACCGGCGGCGACTTTGGCGATTTTGCGGCGGCCGGTATACGCACGGGCGGCACGGCAGGCCAGGTGAACGGCTTCGCTGCCCGAATTGGTGAAGATCACCTTGGACAGTGCGCCGGTATGCCGGGCCAATTCGCTGGCCGCGCCGTGTTCGCGCACATGGGCCCAGGAAGGTGCTGCACCGTCGCTCAGCGCCTCGATCACCGCCGCGTTGACGCCGGCGTTGGCGTGGCCCAGTGCGACTGCACCGAAGCCCAGCGCGGTGTCGACGTATTGGCACCCCTTGTCATCCCACAGGTGGGCACCGCTGCCGTTGCGGATAAACAATGTTTCGCCATGCAAGTCCGGCAAAATACGGGCTGCGCTGGAAACATCACCGACTAGATTAGGCATAAAAACCTCTGATTTCTGGCAAGGGTTACCCATCCCGGGCGTAAGGCCCGGGAGGTGTTTTTACGGTTGTTTAAGGCTGTCGCGGTGGTGGCGAGCCATGGCCTATTCGGCTTTTATTTTCATTCTCTCGTTGCGCCGTCTGAGCACTTCCAGGGTCAGCAGCATCAGCACGGAGAGGACCACCATGATGGTCGCCACCGCTGCAATATTGGGGCTGATGTTTTCGCGAATGCCCGAGAACATTTGCAGCGGCAAGGTGCGCTGTGAAGGGCTGGCCAGGAACAGCGTGACCACCACTTCATCGAACGACGTGGCGAAGGCAAACAGCCCGCCCGAGATCACGCCGGGCGCGATCAGCGGCAACATGACCTTGAAGAACACCGTCAGCGGCGGTGCGCCCAGGCTGGCAGCGGCACGGCTCAGGTTATTGTCAAAGCCTTGCAGGGTCGCGTTGACCGTGATCACCACAAACGGCACCCCCAGCATGGCATGGGCCAGCACCAGGCCGAGGTAGCTATTGAGCAACTGCAGCTTGGCAAAGAAGAAGTACAGGCCCACGGCAACGATCACCAACGGCACGATCATGGGCGAGATCAAAAACGCCATGACCACCCCCTTGAACCGGAAGTTGCCCCGAGACAGGCCCACAGAGGCCAGGGTGCCGATTATCATCGCCAGCAAGGTGGCAAACGGCGCAATGATAAAGCTGTTCTTGAACGCTTGGCACCATTCACCCGAAGACATCAGTTCCTCGTACCAGCGAAACGAAAACCCGTCCATCGGGTACGTCAGGAAGGATGACGCGTTGAATGACAGCGGAATAATCACCAACACCGGTGTCATCAAGAACACCAGCACCAGCAACGACAGCGTCACCAACCCAAACCTGGCCAGTTTCTCGGCCCTGGAAGCATAAGGCTGCATTGTGATTACCTCGATTGGCTGGGTTGGGTGAGCTTGCCGTACACCGCGTACAGCAACAGGGTGGCCACCAACAGCAGGCTGCCGAGCGCAGAGGCCATGCCCCAGTTAACGGTTTTGTTGGTGTAGAACGCGACGAAGTAACTGACCATTTGGTCCGCTGCGCCGCCCACCAGCGCGGGGGTAACGTAGTAGCCGATTGCCAGAATGAAGGTCAGCAAGCCACCGGCCGCCAGGCCCGCGAATGTCTGCGGCACATACACCCGCCAGAACGCGACAAAGGGGTGGGCACCGAGGGAGATGGCGGCGCGTACATAGTTGGCCGGGATGTTTTTCATCACGCTGTAGAGCGGCAGGATCATAAATGGCAACAGCACATGGGTCATTGCGATGATGACCCCGGTTCTGTTGAACACCAGTTGCACAGGCGCGTCGACGATGCCTAACCCCATCAACGTGCGGTTGATCAGGCCGTCTGCCTGCAACAGCACAATCCACGCCGCAGTGCGCACGATCAATGATGTCCAGAATGGCAGCAGTACGCAGATCATCAGCAGGTTGCTTTTGCCTTCTGGTAACGTGGCCAGCCAATAGGCGACCGGGAACCCCAGCAGCAGGCAAAGCAACGTGACCACACCCCCGATGTAAAAGGTGCGGGCAAAGATATCCACGTAGATCGACTGATTCGGCTCGGCGCTGACCAGCTTGCCGGTGGCCGAGTCCATGCGTTGGTCGAGCGCAGCCAGCAGAAAGTAGGGTGTCCAGCTGGACGATGCCTGTTTCATCGCTTGCCAATACTTAAGCTCGCCCCAGGCACTGTCGACTGCGATCAAGGCTTCGCGCTTGTTTTCCACGTTGTCGGCGGGCAAATTGCGCAGTGTTTTGGTGATCACCCCACGGTAGGCAGGAATCTCGTAGCTCAACCGCTTGGAAAGTGCGCCGACCTGGCCGTTCTCTTTGGCGGTGGCCAAGTCGGTGATCAGGGCGGCATACGCGCGCTCATTGGGCAGGCTATTGCCTTTCCAGTCGGCGAGGGCTTCGGTGGTGCGCGGCAGGGCTGTGTGCACGTCGGGGTTGTCGACGCTGCGCGACAACAGCGTGCCGATCGGGAAGGCAAAACAAACCAACACAAACAAAAACAGCGGCGCAATCAGCATCAGCGATTTGAGTTTATACCGGCGCTGGGATTTTCTGAGCTGGGTGCTCAGGTCTTGCGCGGGTGGCTGGCCCGAAGGGGAAGTGGCGGACTGACTCATCATCGTCGACTCAGTGCGGGGCTACGTCCAGGGCACGGATGTGCTCTGGCGACCAGGAAAGGGAAATCGAACTGCCTACGGCCCAACGGTTGTCCATTTGCGCGATAGGGAGCTTGATCATGAAATTGGGTTGCCCGGCAATTTCAGTGATCATTCGCACGTGGTCGCCCAGGTAGATGTACTCCTGTATACGGGCGCTCAGCGGCGAACTGCCGGCCGGCCCGACACGCACGCGCTCCGGGCGTATGCACAGCGCAACCGGATCACCGGGTTGGGTGTGTGCAACTGAAACCGCCTGCACCAGGCTGCCGTCGCCCAAGCGTGCGACGGCCAGCGGGCCGTCCTTGTAAACGAAGGTGCCGTTCAGTGTGTTGTTTTCACCGATAAATTGCGCCACGAAGCTTTTTGTCGGGCATTCATAAATGGCATTCGGGGTGTCGATCTGCTGGATCGCGCCGTCATTGAACACCGCGACGCGGTCCGACATGGTCAAGGCTTCGCTTTGATCGTGCGTGACATACACCACGGTCAGCCCGAGTTGTTGGTGCAGGTGTTTGATTTCCAGTTGCATGTGCTCACGCAACTGCTTGTCCAGGGCCCCCAACGGTTCATCCATCAGCACCAGCTTGGGGTCAAAGACCAGCGCGCGCGCCAGGGCCACGCGCTGTTGTTGGCCGCCGGACAGTTGGGCGGGGTAGCGCTTGGCGAAGTCAGTGAGTTTCACCATGTCCAGGGCGCGCTTGACTTTTGCCTGTTTGTCGACGCTGTTCATTTTGCGGACAGACAGCGGGAAGGCGAGGTTTTGCTCAATGGTCATATGCGGAAACAGGGCATAGTTTTGAAACACCATGCCAATGTCGCGCTTGTGCGGTGCCAGGTTGTGCAGCGGCTTGTCATTCAGAAAGATTTCACCGTGGGTGGGTGTTTCAAACCCGGCCAGCATCATCAGACTGGTGGTCTTGCCCGAGCCCGAAGGGCCGAGCAACGTCACGAATTCGCCCTCTTTGATATCAAGGTTCAGATCCTTGACGACAGGACGCACCCCGTCATAGGTTTTCTGGATGTTTTTGAATCTGACCAAGTGTTTCACGGGGCAATCCTCATTCGGGAGCAGGCCGAAATCATCTTCGCTACTCTTTTGCCGCTCATGCGAAAGGGTGAAGCGCGCGGGAGCGGCTTCAGTGGCATGAGAGGGCGTCGCAATGCAGTGACCTGCCACCCGTGACAGGTGGCAGGGGGGTATCGTGGTGGTCGGGTTACTTCTGGGCGACCCAGGCGTTAAAGCGCTCGGTCAGGGGTTCGATGTTTTCGACCCAGAAGTCGACATCAATCGAGGTGGCCTTGGCACGGTTTTCCGGGGTAGTAGGCAGCACGGCCTGCAAGTCGGCCGGCACCAATGGGTTGGCCTTGGTGTTGGTCATGCCGTAGGCGATGAACTTGGGCAGTTTGGCCTGGTTTTCCGGCTTGCTGGCGTAGGCGATAAAGTCCATGGCGGCGGCTTTGTTCTCGCTGCCTTTAAGCACGGTCCATGAGTCCACGGCCGCCACACTGCCGTCCCACAGAAACTTGAAGTTCTTGCCTTCGTTGTTGTTGAAGCCGGTGATGCGGCCGTTATAGGCCGAGCTCATGACCACATCGCCGGCTGACAGCATTTGCAGGGGTTGTGCACCGGCTTCCCACCACACAATATTCGGCTTGATGGTTTGCAGTTTGTTGAAGGCGCGATCGACGCCTTCTGGCGTGCGTAACACCTCATACACCTCGGACGGTTTCACGCCGTCAGCGATGAGGGCGAATTCCAGTGCATATTTCGGCCCTTTGCGCAGGCCGCGCTTGCCCGGTATTTTCTGGGTGTCAAAGAAGTCGGCCCAGGAGGTTGGCGCGGTTTTGAGTTTGTCGCCGTCCCACGACAGGCCGGTGCTCCACACGATGTTGCCCACCCCGCACTCACTCACGGCTTCAGGAATAAAGTCTGACTTGTTGCCCACGACGGCCCAGTCGATTTTTTCAAACAGGCCCAGTTCACAACCCAGCGCCAGGTCTTCAGACTCCACTTCAACCACGTCCCAGTTCGGGTTGCCGGGTTTGACTTTGGCGTCAAGCACGCCCACACCGCCATCCCATGTCTGGTCGAGGACCTTTTTTCCCGTCTCTTTGCTGTAAGGCGTGAAGAACAACTCGCGTTGAGCGTCCTGGAAATTGCCTCCCCAGGAAACGATAGTGAGGTCGCGGGCGCTGGCAGCTTGCGTAACGGCCAGACCGAGAAGGGCAAATCCAAATGCTGCAAAAGCGTGGCGTGATTTATGCATTGTTGAGCCTCGACGCTGATGGGGTGTTGGTGTGGTAAAAATTTTTACCACTCGCAACGCCGCTAAGCAACATTTATTTTCCGGGATCGAAAACCCTGACAATTGCCCGTACCCCACGGTAAGCGATTGTTTTTTCACGCCTTGAATTTGAGTTTTTTTGCTATTTAATACAGGTGAGCAGGTTTTTTTTGTGCGCGGACTGTGCCTTTATGTAGGCCGGTGGGTGTCTGAAATCGTGTTACTTTGCTTCACGGAGCCTGCCTGCGCGTTACCCCAAAGGTGCGTTTGAGGGCGTTCGCACCGTTTTGAACCACGCCCACGTCCATGTTCTTACCCGTCGATCGGCCCGCTCGGGTACCGTTTATCTGAGGAATCAATCGTGACAGAACCAACGGCCACCAGCCGCTCCCCCCACACACCAGAGGAGCCCGGGGAACGTCTTTTTGATACCTATGAAACCGCCTCCGTGGGGGCACGCCTCAAGGCTTTGCGCCAAGCGCGCGGGCTGTCGATACGCGGGTTGGCCGAGCAGGCCGGGGTGCCGCACGCCACGCTTTCGATTATCGAACGCGACAAGTCCAGCCCGTCAGTGAGTGTATTGAAGCGTCTGCTTCGCCCCTTGAATATCACCCTAAGCGTGTTCTTCTCGGACTCGGCGGTAGTCGACCGCGCGGTGTTCTACAAAGCCGATGAACTGGTGGAACTGGCTGATGGCAAAAAGTTGTCCTACCGGCAAGTGGGGGCCAACCTCGCGAACAGCTCCATGATGATCCTGCATGAACGCTACGAGCCAGGTGCAGACACCGGCGAAGAAGGCGAAGAACTGTATTCTCACGAAGCCGAGGAGGGCGGCATCATCATCGAAGGCCGCCTTGAAATGACTGTGGGCGATGAAATTCGGGTGCTTGAGGTGGGCGATGCCTATTACTTCGACAGCCGCTTACCGCACCGCATGCGCAACCCGTTTGATGAAGTCTGTATTGTGGTGAGCGCGGTGTCTCCGCCAACCTTCTAACTAATCCCACGGCGCTTGTGCCAGTTGCTGTTCGAGAAAGTCCCGGAACACGCGGATTCTGGGGCTAAGGTGTTTGCGGTTGCTGTAGATCAGGTAGATAGGCTCTTTCGCAGACACGTCGAAGGCTTGCAGCAGCGGCACCAGCCTGCCGGCCTTGAGGTCGGCACCGATATGGAACTGCGCCAGTTTGACGATGCCGCCGCCTTCCAGTGCGATATCACGCAGTAAATCCCCTTGGGCAAACACCGCTTTGGGCTGGATGGGAACGGTAATAAGGGTGTCGTCCACCCTGAATTGCCAGGTGTTCCAGTTGCTGTTGAAACCGAAGTTGAAGCAGTCGTGGGCCAGCAGTGCCTGGGGGTGAAGCGGTGTGCCCCGACGCGCCAGGTACTCCGGGGATGCACAGGTTATCCAGGCGCTTTCGCCGATTTTACGCGCCACGCGCGAAGAGTCTGCCAGCACGCCGCTGTGAATCGCCACGTCCAGCCCTTGATCAAAGTGGTCGACATACTGCGGGCCCACCTGGATATCGACGGTGAGGCCTGGGTACAACGACAGAAATGCGGGCAGCCAGGGCACAATCTGGTGCTTGGCGAAGGTGGTCATGGTGTGAATGCGCAACGCGCCGCTGACCCGGGTAGGGAACGCTTCTGCCAGTGAGTCCGCCTCAGCCATGGCCTTCATCACTTCACGGGCGCTGACCAGATACGCCGCGCCTTCTTCGGTGAGCGTGAGGTTGCGGGTGCCGCGTTGAAACAGCCGCACCTGAAGGCGGTTTTCCAGGCGCGTGATGAGTTTGCTGATGGTGGACGGGGTCAGCCCGTTCGCCCGGGCAGCCGCCGAGAAATTGCCCTGTTCATGGGCCCATAAAAAGGCCTGCAATTGGGAGAAGTTATCCAAGCTTGATCCTAGACGGTGTGAAGGCAGCCATGCATGCCCGGAGTGCGCAGTGTTTTGAACTGTATACGCTAAGCGGGGTAGGAAAAAGCGCTTTTGCCGGCGCTTCTTCCTGAGGGCGCGGCCGGGTGAACGCAAGCACCAGGCCACGCGGGCCCGTTCACTTGGCAAACACCACCGGCACGGTAAACCGAAGTGTGATGCCTTCCGGGGGGCGGGGCACGGGTGAGGCGCGCGCGATCATGTCCAGGGTCGTGCTGTCCAGGTCACTGAACCCGGCTGAGCGCACAATGCTGGCGCTGAGCACCTTGCCATTGCTGTCGATTTCAAACCGCAGGTACGCCACGCCCCGGTCGCCACGGTCCCGGGCGTTTTGCGGGTAGCGTTTGAAACGTTCCAGGTGCGCGAGCAATTGCGCCCGCCATTGCACTTTTTGCGCGGGGTCGGCGGTGCCCCGCGACGACTGGCTGGCAGCGGTGGTGCTGGCGGGTTGCGCATCGAGTTTGGGCGGCGCGGTGGTGGCGGATGGGGCGGGCTGTTGCGCCTGTTTATGCGGTGCAGTCGCCAATTCGGGCGCGTGGTCCGGTGCCGATGAATAGCGGCCGTAGGCACTGTCCTTAAGCGGGGATGTGGCCTGTTTGGCAGGGGTGGGGCGCGCCGTCGGGGTAACTTTTTTAACCACGGTCTTCGGCGGCTGGACGGTCGGCGTGCTGACCTGCTTTTGCACGACCTTGTCGGGGGCGACGTGCAGGTCCTCTTCAACGGCCTGGGCCACGGGTGCGGCTGCCAATTCGATCATCATCGCGGCGGGCGCGGCGGCTGCCGTGGCCACGGGGGCGTCGTGCAGCAGCCAGGCAATAATGCCCGCGTACACGCTCAGGGTGATCAGGGTGGCCACGCTCCAGAGCGTTTTGCGGGATCGGTTCAGGTAAGTCATCGGCTCATCATTTTCTATCAACGTAAAACGGGATGCCGGTCAAGGCATCCCGTGTTTAACCGCGGTTGTGGCTTAGAACTTGACCGTCAGGCCGGTGCGCACCGTGCGGCCCGGAGCCGGCATGAAGCTCTGCGCCAGTGGGTCCAGGTAGTACACGTTGGTCAGGTTTTGCACGCCAAAGTCCAACTGGGTGCCCTTGTAGATTTCGTAGCTGGCGAAGAGGTCGAAGATGGCTGATTTGCGGTAGTAGATCTGGTTGGTGGTGATGCCATCGTTCCACGGCTTGTTCAGCTTGGCGATGGGGGCGCTGTTGTAGACCATGCGTGCGCCCAGCACCAGGCTGTTGTCAAACCAGCGGCTGCCCACGGTGGTGTTGATGGCGTACTTGGGCGGGTTCTGGGTGTTGGTGTATGAGCCCGGGAAGCCGCCGTCCACACAGTTGGGGGTTGGCGTGCCGTCGTCGCGCAGTTTTTGTGCCAGGTCCGGGGCGCAGGTTTTGGCGTTCAGGTAGTAGGTGGCCGACACATCGGTGAACACGCGGCCCATGTCGTAGCGGGTCTGCAACTCCACGCCCTTGACCGTGAAGCTGTCCACGTTCTGCAGGTTGCCGGCGAAAATGTCGAGGTAATCGCGGGTGATGTAGTTTTCGATTTTGTTGTCGAAGTAGGCCAGTTTGGCCGCGGCGGTGTCACCGTCCAGGAACAGGTTATTTTTCAAGGTGCTGGCACCCACTTCCCAGTTCTTGCTGTGTTCAGGCTTGAGGTCGGCACCGGGCACGGCGGCCGTGAACAGGCCCAGGGTTGACTCGAACAGGCTCGGCATGCGCACACCTTCGCTGTAGTTGAGGTACACGAAGCTGGCGTCGGTCAGGTCATACTTCACGCTGAATGAAGGCGTAAACGCGTGATCCCGGCGCTCAATCGGCTTGGCGTAGCTGTAACTGGTGGCGTATTTCAGCAGTGAGGGGTCATTGGCTTCGATGCGGTCATAGCCGGTGTTACCCACGGTGCCTTTCTCATAGGGCGTGGCATTGAGCGAGTCCTGGGTGAAGTTACCTTGGGCGTCCGGGCGCCAGTACACATAGCCGATACGGTCCTGGCCCTTGTACAGCCAGGTCCAGCGCACGGGCCGGGTGCCGAAGGTGGCGGGGCTGGCGAGGCGGTTGTGGTCCTTGCTGTGGAATTCGCTGTAGCGACCGCCCACGGTGAAGGTCAGCGGCTTGATCGGTGCCCATTCCAGGGAGCTGACAAAGCTGCCCTCCTGGCGGTCGCCGCTGCGGATAAAACGGTTTTGCTCCAGGTCCGATTGCAGCACCGGTGAGTTGTCGTCCGGGCGCAGTTTTTCTTTCTGGAAGGAGGCACCGTTGTACCAGGCGAACTTGCCGACCTGAGTGTCGAAGCGCGAGGTGTTGCTCACGTCCGTGCCCCAGCGCAAGTCTTTGCTGCGGTTGAGCAACGCGTCCTGGTAACCGTCTTCGCTCAATTGATCGGGTTCGCCTTCATAACCAAACAGCGGGGTCACGGTGCTCAGACCGTTGTACGTCTTGCTCTGGGCTTTGGTGACCCAGCCGTTGGCGCTGAAGTCCACCAGCGGGTTGTCGTCAGGCTTGAAGGTGTAACGCGCGGTGTAAGCGTTGATGCGCATGCTGCCCGGTTGCCATTGCGGCACGGTGCCGGTCGTGTTGCGGATGATGCGCGACGGCATGACTTCACCGTATTCACCATCGGTGTAGCGATAGGCCAGTTCCAGCGCCTGATCCGGCGCGGGCTTGATGATGGTCTTGAGCAGCACCGATTCGGCGTCGCTGGAGGTGTTGAGCACTTCGTTGCCAGCCTTGAACACCTTGGCCGGGCCGTTGGCTTCTTCAGTGACGTATTTGTATTTTTTGGTGGCCGGGTCGTAACGGCGCACTTCTTTGAATACCTGGTAATCCTTGAAGCCCTTTTTACCGGCGTAGTAGTTGCCACTCTCGCGCCGGGTGTAAGCCGCGACTACATCCACGGTGTCGCTGGTATTGGCAATGGCAAGGCTGGTGGAGTGGGCCTGGGGGTTGAAAATAGTGTTGCTGCCTTTGCGTGGCTCCGCGTTGTATTCGTGCGGGCGGTCGACGCTGTTGCTGGAAATATCGCCCTTGAGACGCACGCCGAAAGTTTCGCCGTCCTTGATGATGTCTTTGGGTTGCAGGGTTTTCATTTTGACCATGCCACCAATCGCACCTGCTGCGTCAGCGCCCAGGCTGGGGCCTTTTTCGACCGTGATGTCGCTGATCAGGTCCGGGTCGATGTAGCTGCGCTGCTGCATGCCGCCGTAACCGCGATAAGCGTCAATGGCCTGCTGGCTGCCGTCGATGGTCACCGGCACGCGACTCTGGCCCTGGATGCCACGGATATTCACGTCCAACGCGCCGCCGTTGCGGGTGTCACCGGTTTGCACGCCGGGTACGCCTTTGAGAATGTCGGCGGGTGAGGAGCCGCGGAAACGGTTGAGGGTTTCACCCGAGATATACACGCTGGAGCCCGCTTTGGTGTAGACCTGCGCCGCTGAGCCAGTCAAGCGGCTGGTCTGGCCGCCCTTGATCGTGACCGGGCCGAGCAGTTCCGAGTCATCCAGGTCGCCTTCCAACAGGGCCCCCACGCCGGCGTCGGCGCTGCCGCGACGGCTGAGGATCAGGCTGCGTTGAGCGTCGACGCGCCAATTGACCGGTGTATCCCCCAGCAGCCGTTGCAGGGCTTGTTCGTGGGTGAAGTTGCCGCGCAGGGCCTGGGCATTCATACCATCGACCAGTCCGGCTTCAAGGCCCAATTGCAGGTTGGCCTGGCGGGCGAAAGCGCTCAGGGCGGTGGTCAGCGGTTGGGCGGGAATGTCGTAGAAACGGGTGGTTTGATCACCGTGCGCCAGTGAGGGTTCAGCCGCCACGGCGAGGCCGGGCAGGAACAGTGCGCTGTTGATCGCCACGCACAATACGGCCAGTGCCACCGGTACGCGGGTGTACGCAAGAGGAATGTGCGCAACGGGTGATCGGTTACCCATGTTTCTTCGCCTTTTGTTTTTGGTATTACGAGTCATTCGCAATACAAGGAGCTACAAAGACGAACGCCGTTGGTTTTTTTTTCATCACTCGCGCAATTATTTTTCAGCGGGCGATTTTTTGCGGTCAATCACCGTCAGCAGCGACGAGTATTGGCTGACCTCGGCATCAAACGGAGCGACCAGCGCCTGCAGGGCGCGCTGGGTATCGCGCAGGTCATACAGCCCCGTCACGCGCTTGTTGGCCAGCGCCGGATCCTGAATCACGATCCAGCCGCGCTGGTAGCGGTCCAGTTGCTCCACCACCTGGGCAACGGTGACGTTTTCAAAGAATTGCGCGCCCTTGATCCAGCCGGCGACTTCATCCGGCATGACCTGCAACGGCATCCCCAGGCCGCTTCGGCGGTCGATCCACACGCCTTGCCCGGCGCTCAGGCGGTACTTCGTATTGACGCCGACGGTGCCGTTGCGCACTTCAACACTCAGGCCGGATGCGCGCCTGGCCACATCGAACGCGGTGCCCAAAACCCGGATAACGGCGTCTTCGCTGCGCACTTCAAATGGCTTGTTTGCGTCGTGGGCGACGTCAAAAAACACTTCGCCCTTGACCAGCGTGACCTGGCGCAGGTGATCGTTGAATGTGACGTTGATTGCACTCTGCGGGGCCAGCGTCAGGCGGCTGCCGTCACTGAGGGTGACTTCGCGGGTTTGCGCCGTGGCGGTGCTGTAGTCGGCGCGCCAGGCCGGGTTGAACACCAGTGCCGTGCAGACCGCGAGTGCGCTGATGCAGGCTGCTGCCAGCCAAGGCCAGCGCCGACGGGGCAGCGGTGTGGGTGCGGGCCAGTGTTGGCGAGTGCGGGCGGGTTGTTGCGCAAGCGCCGCCCAAGCCCGATTGACGTGGGCCCAGGCTTCAAAATGCTCGTCGTTACTGTGCAGCCAACGGTCGAATTCGTCCAGCCGTTCGGGGTGGGCTTGCAGGTCCAGCAGCCACTGGCCGGCGTCTTCCAGGCTACGGGCCGAGACAGTGCGGGGCAGTTCATGCATACGGGCTTTCCTTAGTGTGCGCGCTGGCGGCAGGGTCGTGGGTGGCGACGCTTGAGGCCAGTTGAACAATAGCGTCCTTGACCAGACGGTGAGCAGTGGAAAGCGAGAGGTTGAGGTGATCGGCGGTTTGTTGCAACGTAAAGCCCCCCAGGCGATGCATTTCTACCGCCAGCCGCATCTGTTCGGGCAGGCTTGCCAGCGTTGCGGCGATGCGGCTGGCATCGTCACCGTGTACGGCGTGTTGTTCGGGCGACAGGGCCGGGCGCATCCATTGCAGTGGCATTTGTTGTTGACGTTTTTCGGTAGCCTGGCGACGCACGGCATCCAGTGCCAGGTTACGCACGATGCGGTAGAGGTACGCCACGGGCTGGTCTACCGGGTCGTCGCCGCTGCCACAAAACCGCAAAAAGGCGTCTTGCACCACATCTTCGGCACGGGCGTGCTCACCCACAACCGCCTTGGCGTAGTTGATCAGGGCGGGGCGATGATGAAGGTAGAGGTGCAGCCTGGCGGTAGTGTCGGTCACGGGGGAACTCAGGGAGGATGAGCGTGAAGCGCCGCGACGTTAATTTAATTGAGAGTAATTATCAATACCGTTTCAGGTAAGAATCCGCCAAATGCACTGGCGAATTCTCACAAATGATGGGGCCGGGGTTACTGAGTGGGCAGTTTTGCCAATGCGTCACGCAGGGCTTCGGCACTGGTAAACGACTGTTGTGAGACCAGCTTGCCGTTCTCCAATTGCAACCACAGCACCGCGTCTTCAGCGCCAGGGTACTGGCTAACGATCTTGCCATCGCGGTCCAGCACTACGCGGTAGGTGTAGTCGCGCATGGCGGGCAGGGCGAACATTTTGCCAATCAGCGACGGCATACGCTGGATATCGGCCAGGAACACCGCATGACGGGCTTCCAGATAGCCTTTGGGCTGATCCTGCAGCGCGGCCTTGACCATTTTACCGCCGTCCATGGTGCGGGCGACCAGCAAGGTGGTGGTGCCTGCGTTCTGGTCCGTGTTCAGGGTATAGGGCTGATCATGTTGATCCAGCAGGGTCCAGGGTGTCAGGCGATCACCGACTTCCAGCGCCTGAGCCAGCAAGGGGAACGCACTCAGCAACAACACCAATACAATTCTCACGGGTCTACCTCTCTTGTTCAGGGAAGCGGCATGGTAGCCGCGAAGCGCCGTGAGAACACGCCAGATCTGTTTCAGCGTTTGCTGGCCAAGCGTTTTGGCCAGTCGCCGCCACAGGCTCGCTGGCATTCTTCTTCGGAGTCAAAGTACACGTGGGATGCGCCGGGGCGCACATGCACCTGGGCATCGGCCAGTGCCCGTGCGGTCAATTCGCCCATGTAACGGGCCTCGCCATCGGCCAGCGCGAAGTCTTTACTGGCCTGGGTGTCAAACACCCAGACAACTTTCAGGCTGGTCGGAAACGCCGCGAAGTCGACCACATGAGTCAGCCAGACAAACCCTGGAATTTGCCCCTTGGCGGTTTCACAGGCTTGGGTCAGGGATTTGACCAGGCGGCGTTCAAGTTGCGCCTGGTTGCGTTTGCTTAAAGACATCGATGAATCCTGTCAGAGGGACGGCAAAATAAAGGCAGGCATCATACGCGACCTGGGGCCCGGGTTTGCCCCACGAATCAGCGACTCATCCAAATGCATGGCCTTAACCGTTTCAGTGGCCTTAAAAACCCCAAAAAAGATGCGTTTATACGCAAAGGGCCACCTGAGGTAGAATGTCGCGGATGGACGGCTGACGCCCTGTCTTGTCATACCGGTGCTGGCTTGCCGGATGGCGTGGCAAGGGGGTCAGATGACAATGGAGCTGCAATACCGTGTGCGCACGTGTCAGCGCGGGCAGGCTTGACCTGTCGCCGGTCATGGCCGACACACCCAACATGTCACCCAAGTAGCTGAAGCCAAAACCAATAAGAGATCAGCGCCCAAGGTACATAACCGTGAGGTCTATAGTGTGCATAGGCCTTCTATCTCTACCCGTTCCAGGCCTGAACGCACGATGACTGCCGATGAGGCTGTCGACTGTCGCGGTGTTTCATTCGCTGAGTGCCGGGTAGATGGCGTTTTATCTTAGGTACCACAACATGCTAAAGAAAATGAATAAGGGGCTACTGGGCCTGGCGCTGAGCATGGGACTGACGTCCGTGCACGCGGCTGAGCCCAAACATGTCGATGTCCTGCTGATTGGCGGCGGCATCATGAGCGCTACGCTGGGTGTCTGGCTCAATGAGCTGGAACCGGGCCTGTCCATGGAGATGATCGAGCGTCTTGACGGCGTTGCCCAGGAAAGCTCCAACGGCTGGAATAACGCAGGTACCGGCCACTCGGCGCTGGCCGAACTGAACTACACCCCGGAAGACAAGAACGGCAACGTTGAAATCCCGAAGGCCGTTGAAATCAACGAAGCCTTCCAGATCTCGCGTCAGTTCTGGTCCTGGCAGGTCAAGAACGGTGTGCTGAAAGACCCGCGCTCGTTCATCAACTCCACACCGCACATGAGCTTTGTGTGGGGCGATGACAACATCAAGTTTTTGAAGAAGCGCTACGAAGCCCTCAAGGCCAGCCCTTTGTTCGCTGGCATGGAGTACTCCGAAGACCCGGCCCAGATCAAGCAGTGGGTTCCGTTGATGATGGAAGGGCGTGACCCCAACCAGAAAATCGCGGCCACCTGGTCTCCTATCGGCACGGACGTGAATTTCGGTGAAATTACCCGCCAGTTCACGGCTTACCTGCAAAGCAAGCCTGGCTTCACGCTGAAGCTGTCGAGCGAAGTGCAAGACATCAAGCGCAATGAAGACGGTTCGTGGCGTGTGGTGTACAAAAACCTGAAAGACGGTACCCAGTCTGAAACCGACGCCAAGTTCGTGTTTATCGGCGCAGGCGGAGGTGCATTGCACCTGCTGCAGAAGTCCGGCATTCCTGAAGCTCGCGAATATGCCGGCTTCCCGGTAGGCGGCTCGTTCCTGGTCACCGAGAACCCGACCGTGGCCGAGCAGCACCTGGCCAAGGCTTATGGTAAAGCCTCGGTAGGCGCGCCGCCGATGTCGGTACCGCACCTGGACACCCGCGTGCTCGACGGCAAGCGCGTTATCCTGTTTGGCCCGTTCGCGACCTTCTCGACCAAGTTCCTGAAAGAAGGCTCGTACTTCGACCTGCTGACCAGCACCACCACCCACAACATCTGGCCAATGACCAAAGTCGGTATCGAACAATACCCACTGGTTGAGTACCTGGCCGGTCAACTGATGCTGTCGGACGAAGACCGTTTCAACGCGCTGAAAGAATACTTCCCGAACGCCAAAACCGAAGACTGGCGTCTGTGGCAAGCTGGCCAGCGTGTGCAGATCATCAAGCGTGACGAAGAGAAAGGTGGCGTGCTGAAACTGGGTACCGAGATTGTTGCGGCCAAAGACGGCAGCATTGCCGGCCTGCTGGGCGCATCACCTGGTGCCTCCACTGCAGCACCGATCATGCTGACCGTGCTGGAAACCGTGTTCAAGGACAAAGTGGCAAGCCCTGAGTGGCAAGCCAAGTTGCATCAGATCGTGCCGAGCTACGGCACCAAGCTGAACGACTCGCCTGAGCGCGTTGCTCAGGAGTGGGCCTACACGGCGCAAACCCTGCAACTGACTCCGCCACCGGCCATTACGGTGCCAAGCGGTGCAGCGCAAGCCCCTGCTGAAGCGCCGGCCAAGCCTGCGCCAAGCGACCCGGCGTCTGACCTGGCGCTGTAAAAAAGACGCCCCGTCCAACGCTGTTGGGCGGGGCTGCTCTGAAGGCGGTTTCCTCGCGACTTCCCCTTTCCAGTATTTGTGCGCAGGATTTATGGCGTGCCGAATAGCGCTGTCCAATAAATCCCCGCGTCACTTTTCGGATCGACCGCATAAGCGGCTCCCAGCTCGCTGAACTGCGGGTTCATCACATTGGCACAATGACCGGGGCTGGCGAGCCAACCCTCCACCACCTTGGCGGGTGTGCCTTGCCCGGCGGCAATGTTCTCGCCGATCAACCGTGCCGTGTACCCGGCCAGTTCGGCGCGATCACCCGGCGTACCGCCTTCACGGTCCTTGTGGTCGAAATAGTTATGGTTGGCCATGTCACGGCTATGGGCCTCTGCGGCCGCGGCCAGCGTAGCGTTCAGCGCGAGAGGAGGCGCGGCATTGAAGGCCTGAGTGCCGCACTGACGGGGCTGTGCCCGCGCCGCGTTGATCAGTGTCAGCACGTTCTGGCCTTCCGTTTGCGAGTCGCCCAGGCGTCCTGCCAACAGCGGCCGGGCCAGCACGATGCGCCAGTCGCGTTGATCGCGGCTGACGCCGATATCGGTAAACTGCGGGTCGAGCACCACCTTACAAAAACTTTCCTGCACGGCTTTCAGGGCGGATGGCGCGTCCCGAGGCCCGGACAAGGTGATGGCTTGTACGCTGACCATCGGGTACCCGGTACTGGCAAGCGCCTGCTGCAAATCACCGAAGCGGTTGGAGGCCAGCATCAGCCGTGGATCAACAGCCAGCGGCGGCAATTCAGGCGAGGCTTCACTGGCACAGCGTTGAACCTGACTGCGGTACGCGTTGATCGAGTCGACCAATTGCGATTCTTCGCTGGCCACAGCGCACGTGCCGAGCATCAGGCCCAGGGCCAATACTGACAGGCGAGAGAGTGAGAACGGACTGTGCATGAGGGCACCTCTGAACATGAGGTGCCCATGATGCTTTATTTACGCAGCTGTCGCATCACGCCGGCGTCGCCTCGTTCTACTCGTCAACTGCTACAGGGGTAGTCGCTGCCGATCGGGAGGATGCCCCGGGCCGCTGTTGTTTCAGTGTGAATGCGCAAGACAACTGGCGTATCCGGCACATATCCGTTTTCGGGGTTTAACCGGTGCATCGGTTTCGCTTTTACAGCGAGTCCCTTTTGTCAAACAGCCACAAAAGGAACCAAAAAGGCCTTGCCCCGACGTTCGGCCTTCGCTGCGCTCAGGTTCCCTCGCTCCGGTCC
>NZ_JASLGE010000012.1 GCF_030150285.1 Pseudomonas sp.
TGCTAAAGCAACGAACTCTTCTTTCAGGCTCATGGCGTCTCTCGTATTCCAAGGCATGATGGCTCTCCGGCGAAATAAGCTCGCCGAAAAGTGTCCACCATGTCCCCGTACACCCGTCAACCATGTGTCCGGTCTGTACAATCTTAAAAAGATCGCGAGCAATCGAGCCTCGACGGCTGCTCCTGCACCGTGTTGTTAAGCCTTGCGCGTCAGTGGTTGCGAGGCAAAGGTGACGCCTGCCAAGCCGTGGGCAATCAACGCGCGGATGTTGCTGTGGTCGGTGCCTTCAGGCGTGGCCACGACCGAGCGGTAATGTTCGCCAAACGCCAGCAGCGCTTGCTGATCACTCAAGCCTTCCAGCAGCGCCAGGCCCAAGGTTTTGCACGAGCCTTCGTTTTGGCCAGCGGCGCTTTCAACGCCACCATTATTGAAAGCCTGCGGCTGGTAGTCGTAGTGCGCGGCAATAAACGCCAGGGTGTCAGCAAAGGCGTGTTCGCCGCTGTTCAGGCTGGCGCGCAGGGGGGTCAAATCAGTCATGCTTTTTTCCTTGGGAAAACGCCGCCATTTGTTCGGCGCTGGCCTCTTTCTGGTAGAGGGATTTCCATTCGGCATACGGCATGCCGTACACCACTTCACGGGCGTCATCGAGGCTGACATCGATGTGCCGTTCATCGGCCTCGGCCTTGTACCACTTGGATAGGCAATTACGGCAAAAACCCGAGAGGTTCATCAGGTCAATATTTTGTACGTCTTTGCGGCTGTCCAGGTGCGCAACCAAGCGACGGAAAGCGGCAGCTTCGAGTTCAAGGCGTTCTTGGGGCGTCATTTTAGTGCTCGCTGGATTTGGGATAGGGAATGAGGCAGCGACAAGCTTCAAGCCACAAGCTTCAAGTAAAAGCAGGTCTCTCTTGTCGCTTGAAACTAACCGCTTGAAGCTTTAGCGGCCCGCCGCTAGCGTAATCGACACCGACTCAGCAAAGCGCAACGCGTGGGGTTTGTCGACTTCGACTTCGGCGTACCGTACGGCGTCATTCACCATCACCAGGTCCAGTACTTCCTGGGTCAAGCGTTCCAGCAGGGCGAAGCGATTTTCTTCGACGTGCTGAATCACCGCTTTGGTGATGGTGCGGTAATTGAGGGCATGATCGATGTCGTTGTCACGCACGGCTTCTTGGGCGGCATACAGGATGGTGAGGTTGATCAACACATCCTGCTTGTTGAGTATTTCCTCCTCATTGATACCGATGTAAGTGCGCAGGCACAGGTCCTTGACGCGAATACGGGCCATTCCAGGTTGAAGTTGTGGCATTACGACGTGCTCCGTCCAATCAATTGCAAGAACTCCGAGCGGGTGCTTGGCTCGCGAAACGCGCCGAGCATGACCGAGGTGTTCATGGTTGAATTCTGTTTTTCTACGCCCCGCATCATCATGCACATGTGCTTGGCTTCAATCACCACGGCTACGCCAGCCGCTTGGGTGACACCCTGAATGGCATCAGCGATTTCCCGCGTGAGGTTTTCCTGGATCTGCAGGCGGCGGGCAAACATGTCGACGATGCGAGCCACTTTTGACAGGCCCAGTACTTTGCCGGTCGGGATATAAGCCACATGCGCTTTGCCGATAAAAGGTAACAGGTGATGCTCACACAAGGAGTACAGCTCGATATTGGCGACAATCACCATTTCGTCGCTGTCAGAAGCGAACAGGGCACCGTTGACGATCTCTTCGAGGCTCTGGTTATAGCCGTGACACAGGTACTGCATGGCTTTGGCTGCGCGCTTGGGGGTGTCGAGCAGGCCTTCACGGTCAGGGTTTTCGCCCAGACCCACGAGGATCTCGCGGTAGTGCTCTGGCAGGGATGTACTCATGGAAATCTTCCTCGCGGACGGCTTATTTGAGGTGCCGACCGCCGTTGACGGTCAATGTGGTGCCGGTCACATACGGGTTATCCAGCAAGTAGCGCAGGCTTTGATAGATGACCTGAGCACCGGGCTCGATGCCCAAGGCGGACTTGGCCAGTGCCTTGGCGCGATACGTCGCGTCGTCGTCTGGGTTGAACATCAACAGCGCCGGCGCGATGCCGTTGACCTTTATTCGGGGGGCCAGTTTGGCAGCAAACGATAACGTCAGGCTGTCGAGCCCGGCCTTGGTTGCACAGTACGCCATATGATTGCTGCTGCCCTTGCGCGTGACATCATCGCTGATATGGATGATGTCGGCGGGGTCGGATTGCAGCAGTAACCCGCTGCAATGCAAGTTGATCAGGTACGGTGCCAGCATGTGCACACTGAACATGTGGGTAAAGGCGCTGGTTTCAGTGTGCGGGGTTTCGGCCAGCCACGCCGAAGCATTATGGACGATTGCCCGCAAAGCGCCCGTGTGGTCCTTCAGGCGCTGGATAAAATCGAGGATACCGGCTTCAGTCGAAAAATCTGCAAACAGCGCGGTTGCCCCCAGCTTGCGCAAGACCTCTACGCCGGGCTTCTCGCTGCGATAGGTAATGATCACGGGATAGCCATCCGCCAGCAGTTGCTGGGCACAATGCAAACCAATGCGCTGGGCAGCGCCCGTGATCAGAATCGGAGCAGGACTAGAAGGCATGATGGGCTCTGGGTCAAGGAACAGGAGAGCAAAGACGTGATCGTAAAACTATACCAGCGTCTGTTGCGCAACGGCCATGCCTGTGCCGCGTCTCCTGTTGCTGGCTCGCCAGGTCAGTTGCTGTGGGATGCGTTGGCGTTACGCAGGGGTTTGTTCGGTGTGCTGTGTAGCCAGCCGGCCAAAAGACGGGTGGAAAGTGGAATAAACAGATAAACCATCAAGGGTGTCAGGGCCAGGGTGCTGACCAGTACGCGGGGCAGCAACCCCAACTCGCTCAGCAGCGGGCCCAGGGCAGCATTGAACAGTAGCGAAACCGGGAAGAATGCCAGCCAGATGGCCACGGCCTGCTTCCAGCGAGGCGGGCGATGCCCGGTGGTGCCAAACCAGCCATCGATGCCACTGACGCGATGTTCGTAAGGGTGGGCGAACAAGTCGCTGCCGCGCAGTAACCACGCCTTGCGCGATACGGAAAACTCCCAGGCGTGCAGGGTGGTTTCGTCGGCAAAGCGGAAAATAATCTGAAATTCATCGTCGCCCGCAGGCGGGGCCAGAACGCCAGAGCCCAGGTAGCCCGCAAAGTCCGTGGCCAACTGTTCGCCTTCGTGCAACCAGGCAATCAGCTCCTGGTAGCGGCCTTTAGCGACACGGCGTGTAACCATCAACGTGACAGGGGAGGCAGACATTGTGTATCTCCATGAGGCACTGCTGCCCGGGTAGGGCAGGCATAAAACACAGCGCCGGGGTGGTGGGCTGTGTTCTGAAAAGTAAGCAAGGATTGTTCCCGAATAGTCCGCCACCCGCGTTGATAGCTCAATGCTACCCAGTCACGCGCGGCGGTGTAGCCAGATCGGGCGTTCTTTCGCACCAAAAAGGTGCGAAAAAGGAGGGTGCGACCTGATTTGGGCTGCCTTGGCGCTGGTCAGGCGTGCAAGGCCGGATGCTCCAGACGATATTGTTGCAGGATGAACTGACGCAAGCGTTCCGCGTCGTTCTTGTCTCTCTGGCTGAGCCTGTAAGCGTACAGGCCTGTTTCGGTTTTGCGCTCCAGCGTGCCGCGTACGGCAATCGGTTCGTAACCGTCGGGCCTGAACCACCGGGCGAATTGTCGCGGTGGAGGGGCCTCGCTGCGTACATCAATCAACAACCCCTTGAACGACAGTTCGGTGATCCACAGATGCCCGGCTTTGCCGCGACTGTTCTCCAACGCCACCGGGTCAGCCAGTACCAAGCTCCACGGACGGCCCGTTGGCCCATTCTGGAAGATAGTGGGCGCACCCAATTGCAAATGCTGCGTGTGAAATTCGTCTTCAACCAGATGCAGCGGAAAACGCATGTGCTGGTCGGCCACCTTGGCCTGAATCGTGACGTGTTCATCAGCGGCCAGACGGGTCAGCAAGTCACGCAATTGCCACAGGCCTTTAAGCATCAGGCTCGATGAAGCCTCACGCTGATTGGGCGGCGTGTTTTGATGCAAGGTCTGTAGAAAGTCCAACTCGTCCTGAGTCAATAGGGTTTCATGCGGCATGATGTTGCTCGAAAAAAAACCTACACGGTGCAAGTCATAGGGTTATGACCGTCAAACGGTTGGTTTGTTGGAGCCATTCGTCGACCCACCCCACATCCTTAGCGGGGTTCACCTGCTAGTATCCCTGCCTTTTAGTCATTAACAGGATCAGATTGATGAAAGTCGCCATCCTTTCCGGCTCGGTGTACGGCACCGCTGAAGAAGTCGTTCGTCATGCTCAGGCATTGCTCAAAGCGGCGGGTTTTGAGGTGTTTTTCAATGCGCGTGCCACCCTGGCTGACCTTCAGGGCTTTGCCCCCGAAGCGTTGTTGGCGGTGACGTCGACAACCGGTATGGGGGAATTGCCTGACAACCTGATGCCGTTGTACAGCACCCTTCGCGACCAGTTGCCTGCGACCTTGCGCGGCTTGTCCGGTGCAGTGATAGGTTTGGGTGACTCCAGCTATGGCGACACGTTCTGCGCAGGGGGTGAGCAAATGCGTGAGCTGTTCGCAGAGTTGGGGGTGCGTGAGGTGTTGCCGATGCTGCGGCTCGATGCCAGCGAAAGTGTCACGCCCGAAACGGACGCCGAGCCTTGGCTAGCTGACCTCGTGACAGCACTCAAACCCTGAACGGGGCGGCGTGCGGCATATAAAAAAAGCCGCTGAAATTCAGCGGCTAAAGAAGACGTTTATAAGGAGCTACAAATCAACGTCAGGGTAAATTGAGAGTGCAGAGTCGGGGCGACTCAATACACCGACCGGCATCAGCGCTGGTCAATCCGCCAAGAATAGAGGGGCGACGGTGACGGAGTAAGACCGCTTTCAGACAATCTCTGTTACAACTTTGGCAACAGTTGTAGTGTGCACCGACAGCTCTAAACCAGGGCTTTCCTGTGCCCACCGTTCTACCTTAATTATGTAATGCCTGCTCAGGGGGATTGCGCGGTTCAATAGGTCATCGAAAGGTTTTCCCGGCCGAATTTCTCACAGCATGAAGCTGGATAGGCCGGGTGTTATAAAAGGAGTTTTACCTTGAGCATGATCGATAAGAATGGCGATGCCCCAGCGAGTCGAAAACGGGCGGCTGGCGGTACATTCAGCGCGCAAGTGTGCGCATTCCTCAATGAGCGGTTGCAAAAGTATGGCCTTGATTGCGAGCAGCTCTACATTACAACCGTAAACGATGTGGTCGACCCGAGAGTGACGTTTAGCCAGAGTTTATTGGGGCTGGGCAATGACACGCTGGAGTGGGGCAGTGTTCAGACCCATGTCCATGGCCTGACGGGCATTTTCACTGAACTTTGGACATTCGAAGCACAGTACAGCTTCAACAAACTGAGCTTTTATGATGTTGAAAAACTAATGGGCGAGTTATTGGCAGAAGCCCGAAGCCACTGGATGCTCTGACCCATCGGCCATCAGGCCGGCTGATGCCCCATCCGCCAACTGATGGCTTGGCTGGCGGCCAGCAAACGCTTGGCCGCTGGCCCATTTTCGTCTGCATGAAACAGCGATGTGGGCCCCACGACCGTCAGTACACCGGCGAGCTGACCGGTGGCTTCAAACACGGGTGCCGATAGTGCATCAACACCGGGCATCAACAAACCATGCACAAAGTGCAGCCCGCGCTGGCGAATATCGGCACTGATCAGCGCATAGGCCTCGGCGGACCGCGCAGGATCAAGGTCATCGGCTTTCAATTCACGTTCGCGCAATTCGGCGGTTTCGCGGTCAGCCAAAAAGGCGTTGAACACCAGCCCCGTGGAAGAGCTCAGCAACGGCAGTACCGAGCCCAGTTTGGTCACGACCGTAACCGCACGCACGGCGGCTTCAATGTGCACCACTGTCGCGCCCTGATTGCCCCATACCGCCAGAAAGCAGGTTTCGTTCAAGTCGTCACGCAACTCGGCCAAAGGCAGTGCTGCGACTTTCAATACATCCATGCTATTGAGCGCTGCCAGGCCTACGCGCAGCGCCTCGCGGCCTAGCCCGTAATGATTGGTGGCGGCATTTTGCTCGGCAAAACCACTGGCAATCAGCGCCTGCAGGTAGCGATGCACCTTGCTCGCCGGCATCTGCACATGCTCGGCCAAGCGCGACAATGAGGTTGAAGGCGACAGTTCAGCCAAGGCCTTGAGGATGTCGGTTCCAACTTCGGCGGAGCGCACTTTCTGCTTGCCAGTACTGTCGTTGTTACTGCGGGGCTTTTCCATGGAGGCGTCTGGTTCTCGAAGCGAATGGGCGTCTTTATAGCTTGACGCTGCACACCAATCAAATTACGTTATGCGTAATTGAGTTACGATAAAAATAACGCAGTGATACGCCAACTGTCCTCAAGCTGCGCGCAGTCTTCTGCACTCTCCACCTCTGGAGGCTCCATGAACCTCGACTCGCCTGTGTCAGACCTCATGTATCAAGCCGGGTTTGGCAACGAATTCAGCAGTGAAGCGCTGCCCGGCGCTTTGCCGGTTGGCCAGAACTCCCCGCAAAAAGCGCCCTATGGGCTGTATGCCGAATTACTGTCCGGTACCGCGTTCACAATGGCTCGCAGCGAATCGCGGCGCACCTGGATGTACCGGATCATGCCGTCTGCCAATCATCCCGCGTTCGTCAAACTTGAACGACAGCTGAGCGGTGGCCCGCTGGGGCCAGTGACGCCCAACCGCTTGCGCTGGAACCCGCTGCCCATTGCGGATACACCGACCGACTTTATTGATGGCCTGGTGGCGATGGTTGCCAACAGCGGCGCGGAGAAACCTGCAGGCATCAGCGTTTATAGCTACAGCGCCAACACCTCGATGCAGCGTGTGTTCTTCAACGCCGACGGTGAACTGTTGCTGGTGCCCGAGCAAGGCCGCTTACGTATTGCCACGGAGCTGGGCCGCCTGGACATCGGGCCGCTGGAAATTGCCGTGATCCCTCGCGGCCTCAAGTTCCGTGTGGAACTGCTCGACCCGCAGGCCCGTGGCTATGTGGCCGAGAACCATGGTGCGCCGCTGCGCCTTCCGGACCTTGGGCCGATTGGCAGTAACGGCCTGGCTAACCCACGTGATTTTCTGACCCCCGTGGCGCATTACGAAGACCGCCAGCAACCGGTCGCGCTGGTGCAAAAATTCCTGGGAGAGCTGTGGGGCTGCGAACTGGATCATTCGCCCTTGAACGTCGTGGCTTGGCACGGTAACAACGTGCCGTACAAATATGACCTGCGGCTGTTCAATACACTGGGCACCGTCAGCTACGACCATCCCGACCCGTCGATCTTCACCGTATTGACTTCACCGACCAGCGTGCCGGGGCTGGCCAACCTCGATTTTGTGATTTTCCCACCCCGCTGGATGGTGGCTGAAAACACCTTCCGTCCACCGTGGTTCCATCGCAACCTGATGAACGAGTTCATGGGCCTGATCCAGGGCAGTTACGACGCCAAGGCCGAAGGCTTCCTGCCAGGCGGTGCGTCGTTGCACAGTTGCATGAGCGCCCACGGGCCGGACGGGGAAACCTGTACCAAAGCCATTGCGGCCGACCTGCAGCCGAGCAAGATCGACAACACAATGGCTTTTATGTTTGAAACCAGCCAAGTGTTGCGTCCTACCCGTTTTGCGCTGGAGTGCCCACAACTGCAACCCGCCTACGATGCTTGTTGGGCCTCGTTGCCCACGACTTTTACCCCGAATCGGAGATAACCCATGACCCAGTCCACTCTTGCCCATAGCTGGATCGCCTCCGCCAACGGCCATGCCGATTTCCCCCTGCAAAACTTGCCGATGGGCATTTTCAGTCAGCAAGGTTCAGCCCCGCGCAGCGGCGTGGCGATTGGCGAGCATATCTTTGATCTGGAGGCCGCGTTGGCCGCCGGTTTATTCGAGGGCGAGGCCAAAGTGGCCGTAGAAGCGTCTCTGGGGGGAACCTTGAACGCCTTCTTCGCGCTGGGGCGCAGCGCCCGCGTCGCCCTGCGCGAGCGCTTGCAGGCATTGTTGAGTGAAGGCAGCACCTTGCGCGGCAAAATCGAGGCTCAAGGCGCAAGGTTGCTGCCATTGGCGGCAGATTGCCAGTTGCACCTGCCGGCCAAAATCGGTGATTACACCGATTTTTATGTCGGCATTGAGCACGCCAAAAACGTGGGCAAACTGTTTCGCCCCGATAACCCGTTGCTGCCTAACTATAAATATGTGCCGATTGGTTACCACGGCCGCGCCTCGACAGTCCGCCCATCGGGTGTTGATGTGCGCCGCCCCAAAGGCCAGACCTTGCCCGCCGGGCAAACCGAACCGACCTTTGGCCCATGCGCGCGTCTGGACTACGAACTTGAACTGGGCATCTGGATCGGTCAGGGCAATGACATGGGCGACGCGATTCCCGTGAGCGAAGCGGGTGAGCACATCGCCGGTTTCTGCCTGCTTAACGACTGGTCAGCCCGTGATATCCAGGCTTGGGAATATCAGCCGCTGGGGCCGTTCCTCTCCAAAAGCTTTATCACCAGTATCTCGCCTTGGGTGGTGACGGCTGAGGCGCTTGAGCCGTTCCGCCGTGCTCAGCCGGCTCGTCCTCAGGGTGATCCGCAGCCGCTGGCGTACCTGCTGGATGCCAAGGACCAGGCTCAGGGGGCGTTGGACATCGAATTGGAAGTGCTGCTGTTAACTGAGTCGATGCGCGAACAAAACCTGCCTGCCCACCGCTTGGGGTTGAGCAACAGCCTGAATATGTACTGGACGGCTGCGCAACTGGTGGCGCATCACAGCGTCAATGGCTGCCAGTTACAGGGCGGTGATCTGTTTGGCTCGGGCACGTTGTCGGGCCCTGATCGTACCCAGCTGGGTAGCCTGCTGGAAATCACCGAGGGCGGTAAACACCCGATCGAACTGGCGTCCGGTGAGGTGCGCAAGTTCCTTGAAGACGGCGATGAAATCATCCTGCGTGCCCGTTGTGCCCGTGAAGGCTACGCCTCCATCGGGTTTGGGGAATGCCGCGGTAGGGTTGTTTCGGCACGTTAAGGGAGCGAGTGATGGAACTCTTTACCTACTATCGCTCTACGTCCTCTTACCGGGTGCGGATCGCGCTGGCGCTGAAAGGCCTGGAGTACCAGGCCGTGCCGGTCAATCTGATTGCCCCTGACGGTGGTGAGCACCGTCAGGCCGCTTACCTGGCGATCAACCCGCAGGGCCGGGTGCCGGCCTTGCGCACCGATGAGGGAGGGGTGCTGAGCCAATCGCCAGCGATCATCGAGTATCTGGAGGAACGCTACCCCCAGGTGCCTCTGTTGTCGACTGACCTGCTTGCGCGCGCACATGAACGGGCAGTCGCGTCCTTGATTGCCTGCGATATGCATCCGTTGCACAACGTCAGCGTGCTAAACCGGCTGCGTCAGTTGGGGCAGGACGAGGCACAGGTCATACAGTGGATCACCCAGTGGATTAGTCAGGGTCTGGAAGCCGTTGAAGCGATGATCGGCGACAGCGGCTATTGCTTCGGTGCGAGCCCTGGCCTGGCGGATGTTTACCTGATTCCCCAGGCGTATGCCGCTGAGCGGTTCAATGTGTCGTTGGCACCTTTTCCCCGCATTGCCCGCGTGGTCAGCCTGGCGCAGCAGCACCCGGCCTTTATCACGGCACACCCGGCGAACCAGCCCGATACACCGCCACGGGTTAACTGAGCACTCACGAGCCAGCTCGCTATTGTAGGGCCGAGCTTGCTCGCGATGTTTTAAAGGTCAAAAGATCACGAGCAAGCTCGTTCCTACAGGCTTTGCTGCGTGAGGCCGGCGTGGTTTAAGGGCCCGTTTAGATTAAAAGCGCGTAGGCCCGAGCTTGCTCGCGATCTTTTGATCGTTTCAGAGCGATTGGAACCCACACTCAAACGGACGATTTAGATTTATTCCTGCATGCTTCGACGACTTTTCGGGTGACGCCTATACTGGCCGTTACCCGCCACCCTTCGAGGCCCTCGTGATGTTTGCACTCATGCAAAGCGCTCATGTGGAGTCGCTGCACCTCAGTGTTGACCCCGTTACGGGCCTCAAAGCCGTGATTGCCATTCATAGCAGTCGTCTGGGGCCAGCATTGGGCGGGTGCCGTTACCTGGCGTACCCCAACGACGAAAGTGCAGTAAACGATGCTATCCGCCTGGCTCAAGACATGAGCTACAAAGCCGCGCTGGCAGGTTTGGCGGTGGGCGGTGCCAAAGCCGTCATCATGCGTGCGGCGCATGTTGAAAGCCGCGCGGCGCTGTTTGAAGCTTTTGGCCGATGCATTGAACAGCTCGACGGCCGATATATCACCGCGATCGATAGCGGCACTTCAACAGCAGACATGGACTGCATCGCCCAACATACCCGGCACGTCACCAGTACCACCGCCGCGGGTGACCCTTCGCCGCACACGGCAATGGGGGTGTTTGCCGGCATTCGCAGCACGGCGTCTGCGCGTTTGGGCAGCGATAACCTTGAGGGGCTGCGGGTGGCAATCCAGGGCTTGGGTAAAGTCGGGTTTGCCCTGGCCGAGCAATTGCACGCAGCAGGGGCCGAGTTATTGGTGTGCGACACCGACCCCGGTAAAGTGCGTCTGGCCATGGAGCAATTGGGCGCTCACCCGGTCGCCTGCGAAGCCTTGCTTAGCACCCCGTGCGATATTTTGGCCCCCTGTGGCTTGGGTGGCGTGCTCAACTGGCACAGTGTGGCGCAACTGCGCTGCTCGGCCGTGGCCGGTTGCGCCAATAACCAGTTGACCAACTTGCAAGTGGCCGACCAATTGGAGCGCCGGGGCATTCTGTATGCCCCCGATTATGTCATTAACTCCGGGGGCTTGATTTACATGGCGCTGACTCATCAGGGTGCCTGCGCCGAAGCCACTCATCAGCAGTTGTTACGTATCAGCGAGCGGTTGACGGGTATTTACGCCCATGCGCAAGCCGAGAAGCGTTCACCGGCACGGGTGTCAGATGAGTTGGCGCAGCGGTTGCTGTATTCGTAGAGGGAAGGGCGTGTGCTGGGGCTTGCCAGGGTGCCGCCTTGAAATGCGCCACCCTGCTGCCGGGTCACTCATGGCCCGGCACCCAAGCCGCCAAGCCGCTCTGCAGAACCTTCACTCGCCTGTGGAAAGGGCGGTTTGAGTCGCGGTGGCGGACTGTGATTATTCGCTGTCGACCAGCAGTTCGGACAGAGCGTCCGGTTGGCTCTTGAAGGCTTTGGCAAAAATGTCGCGATTTTTAGCCATATAGATACCGGCTTCTTCGACCTGCTTTTCGCTTAGCGAGGGCACTGCTTTTTGCAGCACTTCAGAGAGCAACTCTGCCAGCTCCAGCATTTTGTCATGACGATCAGCTTCGGCTTTATCCATGAACAAACGCTCCAGATCTCGGCTGCTGCGGTATACCACTTCGACGGCCATTTACCACCTCATATGCCTTCACGTAATTTAGTGTGTGATGACTGTGTTTATATACAGCTAAAAGGATAAGCCAATCCCCGGGGTTTGGATAGCGGCTTTTTTACTTTAGCGGCAAACGGTGGAGGAAGTGTCTCATCGCCACTCCATCTCATCTTATGGCGATAGCTGGCCTTTTTTCTGCATGTAAAAAGCGTCATGTCCATTGCGGATGATCAGTTTGAGTCGGTTCAGGGTGCTGCATCGTGAGAGTGAGTAAAGCTGAAAAGCTACGGCACCGGGCTCATGAACTGGCCTAGTCGATGGGCAACCTGTTCGTCGAAACCCTCCGCGTCTAGCCTTGCTGGGCAGCGGTGATGGATTTTGTGCAGAGGGTGGAGAAGGGCACTCTCTGCCCTGGATTGGGGGGTGATGGTCGTGGGGTATTTTCAGACCCGCCCATCGGTTACTAGGCTCTGTACGAAATGTATCTGCGCTCGGTTATGCGGCGTTGAAAACAGGCTCGGAATGCTCATTTACAACCCGTAAACTCCGCTTCCTCGCCTGTTTTCGCCTTGCCTAACCTTCGCTCGAAAACATTTCGTACAGA
>NZ_JASLGE010000020.1 GCF_030150285.1 Pseudomonas sp.
AGGTCAATCGACCTTTGTCGAAATAACCCGCCGCACACGTTCATCCAAAGACCAATGTTCCTGGGACGATAAATACTTCTCCAAAGCCGAGAAAAAAGAAGCGGGCTGTTTGCCGCAAACGAAGGACTACGGCTATATCGCCTATGTCAAAGGCGACCCTGATGCCAAGGAAGACACGCCCAACCTGCTGCTCTACGTGATGCAAGACTCGCAGAACGCGCCTGACGGTAAGCCAACCATTGGCAAGGATGAACTTCGCAAGATGGCCGATACCATCGCTGCGTCGATCAAGCGCCGTTGAGTTCACTGGAGTGCAACAAACATGAATCTGCTGCGCATTGGCCAAGGGTTGAAGGTCATCTCGTTCAATGTGCAAACGGGAATGGCGGCAGTGACATCCACTTTTACCAAGCAGTTAAGCGGTCAACTCTACACATCGGGCGCGTATTGACGGTTTACGGCGATGGCAGCGTGGCTACGACACATCCTTTATAGGGGCGTAGGATGTGTCGCACGCGCCGGGTTTAGACCTTGGCCAGCAACACCCGTGTCACACGTCGGTCTTCCACCTCGACGACCTTCATGCTCCACCCTTCCCACTTGAGTGTGTCACCGATCACCGGCAGGCGATCCAACAAGCTCATGACCATGCCGGACAAGGTTTGATAGTCCTCGGTAGGCTTGGCCGGGAAACCCGTGTGCTGACGAATCTGGCTGAGGTTCAAGGCACCGCTGACCAGGTAGCCGTCACCTTGAGGGACAATGTTCGGGCCTTCGATTTCACTGGCGTCGGGCAATTCACCGGCAATGGATTCCAGAATGTCGGTCATGGTGAGCAGGCCGATAAAATCACCAAATTCGTTCACGACAAAGGCAATGTGGGTCGATTCTTTGCGCATCTGTTCCAGCGCATTGAGTATCGAAAAGCTGTCGAGCAGGTTGATCGCCTTGCGTGCCATCGCCTCCATATCCGGCTCATGCCCCGCCAACAGCTCTTTGAGCAACTCCTTTTTATGGATAAAACCCAACGGTTCATCGATGCGGCCTTCACGAATCAGCGGCAGGCGCGAGTACGGCGAGTGCATCAGCACCCTGCGTATGGTGTCGGGGGTGTCGGCCAAGTCGATATGGTCGATCTCGGCCCGTGGGGTCATCACGGTACGGATCGGTTTTTCGGCCAGTTGCAGTACCCCGCTGATCATCACGCGTTCGCGGCGGTGAAACACCTGGGCCTCATCGTCGCCATCCAGCATGTCGGCAATTTCTTCACCGACTTCGTCGGCGCTCAGTTTTCGACCGCCCAGCAGGCGCATCACGGCATGGGCGGTGCGGTCACGCATGGGGCGCACACCTTGCAGGCTGCGTTTGCGTCGCGAACGAGCAATCTGGTTGAACAGTTCCACCAGAATCGAGAAGCCAATCGCGGCGTACAGGTAGCCTTTGGGAATATGGAAGCCCAGGCCCTCCGCCGTGAGGTTGAAGCCGATCATCATCAAAAAGCCCAGGCACAGCATGATCACGGTCGGGTGGCTGTTGACGAACCGGGTCAGCGGTTTGCTGGCGATGATCATCAGGCCGATGGACACAATCACTGCAATCATCATCACCGCAAGGTGTTCGACCATGCCCACCGCGGTGATAACGGCGTCCAGTGAGAACACGGCGTCCAGCACCACGATTTGCGCGACGATGGGCCAGAACATGGCGTAGCTGGTGGACGAGGTGCGTTCGGCCACGTGCCCTTCCAGGCGTTCATGCAACTCCATCGTTGCCTTGAACAACAGAAACAGACCACCGAACAGCATGATCAGGTCTCGGCCTGAGAAGGTTTTACTGAAGACTTCGAACAACGGTTCGGTGAGCGTGACCATCCACGAGATACTGGCCAGCAGGCCCAGCCGCATCAACAGTGCCAGGGTCAGGCCGATGACGCGGGCGCGGTCGCGCTGCTCGGGTGGCAATTTATCGGCCAGGATGGCGATAAACACCAGGTTATCGATGCCCAGCACCAGTTCCAGCACAATCAGGGTCAACAGGCCAAGCCAGGCCGTAGGATCTGCAATCCATTCCATAAAGGTTATTCAAACTCTCGAAAGGTCAGGGGGAACGAATAGCGCGCACAGATACGCCGAGCAACGGGCAAAATGCCGGGCTCTGACTGAAATGAATGGGGCGACGCGGGTTCAGATAATGCGGCTGAGCGCAGGGTTAACGCAGGAAGCGAGAAGCGACTGGGAGGCTCCAGGAGGGTGTTCATATAAGCCTTTATAAAATACGGGAGGTAATCCTACAGTGATTTCGGCTACTTTCTATGAGGATAGTTATTACAAAGATTTACATCAATTCGCTAAGATCAGCGGAGCCATTTCCCAGGACACCCTTATGACCGTTCAGGTTCGAGCCGCACTCCCCGAGGATGCCGTCGCGATCAGCCAGGTGATTATCGCGGCTCTGCGCCAATCCAATGCGCAGGATTACCCGCCCGAAGTGATCGCTCAAGTGGCGCAGCATTTCGCACCCTCCCACGTGCTGAGCCTGATAAACGGACGCCGCGTGTATGTCGCCACCGTCAACGATCGCGTGATAGGCACCGCCAGTCTCGATCAGAGCGTGGTGCGCAGTGTGTTTGTTGACCCTGCGCTTCAAGGCATCGGTATTGGCAAGCAACTGATGGCCACACTCGAACGCGCGGCGGCGTGCGAGGGCGTCTGTTTGCTGCAGGTGCCCTCCTCGATCACGGCCGAGGGGTTTTATGAAGCTTTGGGGTTTCGCAAAGTGCGCGATGAATTCCACGGTGCCGAACGCACCATCATCATGGATAAACCGCTGGACCCTGCGAACTAGCGGCTTTTTAACGCGACTTTGCGAAATACGCCCTAAATAAGGGGGGGATTTTCAGCGCGCCGAGACGCGCTTGGGGCCGAACCCCAGCCAGGCCAGCATGCCGAACAGCGGCAGGAAAATCACAATGGCCAGCCACATACCCCGCGTGCTGGACGATGCGCCGCTGCGCAAAATGCCTCTTATAGCCCATAGCTCCAGCAGTACAAGAATGACGGCAAGCGCGATCCAGACATGTTCAATTTGCATACATCACCTCCAGGTAGTCAGTCTTTAGGCGAGTGTGAGGGCTGAGGGTTCAGTCTTTTTTCAAAAGGCTTGCCAGGCGGATACTTACAATTCGAACCGATCCGTCGCGTTGCGCCGTTCGTTGTCGTCGCGCATGTCGTAGCTGACAGTGGTGGCGATATTGGCGTGATGCGCGAGTTTTTGTGCAATCGAGACGTCGTATTCCTCAATGACGCGGGTGATAAACGAACGGCGGAAATCGTGGGGCATGATGTTTACGCCCACCTGCTGGCCGCGCTGTTTGGCGATGTAGTAGATGGCATGCTTGGTAATGCGCTCGCGGGTGATGTGATGGCCACGGCGGATACGGTTAAACAGGAACACGTCGTCGCTGCTCCCCTGCGGCAGGTTGGCCCGGCGAAAGTCCAGCCAGGCTTGCAGTTTTTCAAAGGCCCAGGCGGGAGCAAACTTGATCAGTTCCTTATTACCCTTGCCCATGACCCGCAAGCTGCGCTCGGCCACATTCACCTGGTTAAGGTCCATGTTCACCGACTCGGACTTGCGCATGCCCGAGCCATACAGAATCGCGATGATCGCCGCATCACGCAACCCTTGCGGGCGCGGGTCGGCGGCGCATACGTCCATCAACTCACGAATCAGGCTACGGCGCAGGTTGCGCCCCTTGGTCAGGCGCGAACCCCCGCCGGCATGCACCGCGCGGATTTTCAGCAGGTGATCCTGTGTGATCAGGCTTTGCTGCCAGGCCTGGTTCATCACACCACGAATGGCATTGACGTACAGCGATGAGGTGTTGGGCGCGTAGCCATCTGTGCGCAGGGCGGCCACCAGTGCGGTGATGTGGCCAGGTTGCAGATGGTGCCAGGGGAAATCTTCGATGGCGATGTCTTCTACCCCCAGCCGATCAGCTGCGTCCTGCAATACATAACGCATAGTCTGACGGCTCGACGGAGCCAGTCGCTCAAGGTAAAGCGCTACAGGCGTGTGAACCTGGGCGAGCTGAAGCGGTGAAATCTGCGTTGCTGCGGGGTCAATCGTTGACACAACCACTCTCGATACGGGCTGAAACAGCGCTTAATATAACCCAGTCCACTCAAATATCCGTGCAGTGATAACGGCCGATTACACATCACGTGGTTTTTCATGCCGCTGTTGCTGGACAGAACTCTTCGCGGGGAGGGTGATGTCTTATGATTGTCATTATTACGTCGGGCCCTATCGAAGTTGGAACAGTTCAACTTCCCTCTTCCTGAACCATGGCTGTATGAGGGGCACTTTAATGGCATTTAACGTTGACTTAAGTTGCTGTTTTAAGTAGATTGCGCAGGCCGAACACTTCGGCCTTTTTTAAACCTCACAAAAGAAGCCAATGGACACAGTATCTAGACGCTGTCCGGTCACCGTGTATACGGAGATCCGGGCGCTTAACCCTGACATTGACGGGACTCGCCTGCACGGCGAGGTCAATTGCGCTAGAGCTTGACGCTCCAACGTAACGGCCTCCCCGGCACCGGTCCGGTCGCGAGGTGTGTTATGACCTTTAAAGCATTTGTTCTACCCGGCGTTCGCGCTTTCAGCGCCCGCATGCGTGTGAAACTGGCCCGCGAGCCTGCATTCGCTGCCCGTACACCCTTCTCTACTCACGTTCTCGCCGCAAAACCTGCGCAGCGTCATGTGCATTGGCGCGTCAGCCCGGCCACCGGCCAGCTGGAGCAGCGCTGGAGCCTGAGCGATTCCCAGGACCCTCAGAGTTGTGGCTTTTCAAGCCTGCTTGCCCGCGCACGCCTGTTGTTGAGCCTCAACAACAACGCCCGCGCGGCCTGATAATCGGATAATTGAAGCCAGAGCTTTTGATGCTTGAAAGTTCCGACAACGGTTAAGGTTCGATTTAAACATTGTTTATAAAACTGGAGTTCTTTATGAACCATTCCAGCTGTTTCCCGCTGCCCGCCGAATAAATAGCGTTGTTGTAACGCAGTATCAACCCGGCCTTAACAACTTATAGAACCGATCGCCAAGTGTGCAACTGGGCCCGCTGAAACTCGCCTTTGCAAAAGCCAGTTTTCGGCGCGCCTTGTTCCGTTAAGCGACAGGAGCATCACCCCATGAGCGCACTAAAAAACAGCAATGCACGGAATAAAAACAGCGCCAGCGACAGTGCCACATTGTCCATGCGTGCCGCCAGGGAAGCACAAAACGGCTTGTCGGCAACCCTGGCCAATGTGCGGGCGACCACCGATGGCCTGACCGCCTCGGATGCCCAAGAACGCCTGCAGCGTGAAGGCTACAACGAAGTGGCCCACGACAAGCCGCCCCACGCCCTTGTGCAATTCATGCTGGCCCTGCATAACCCCTTTATCTACGTGTTGTTGACCCTGGGCATTATCAGTTTTGTGACGGATTACTGGCTGCCGGAGCGCGACGGTGAAGAAGGCGATTTGACCAAAGTCATCATCATTGGCCTGATGGTCAGCCTTAGCAGCTTGCTGCGGTTCTGGCAGGAACACCGCTCGGCGAAATCTGCTGAGGCCCTTAAAGCCATGGTACGCACCACGGCTACCGTGTTGCGTCGCGAGCGCGCCGGGGTCAAGGCTCAAGTGCTTGAGGTCCCGATGCGTGAGCTGGTAGCGGGAGATGTGGTGCAGCTATCGGCCGGTGACATGATTCCAGCCGATATTCGCCTGATTGAGTCCCGCGATTTGTTTATCAGCCAGGCTGTGCTGACAGGCGAAGCCTTGCCCGTGGAGAAGTACGACACTTTGGGGGATGTGACGCAAAAATCCGCCTCGGGCAAGGCGACCGATCAGAGCAACCTGCTGGACCTGCCCAATATCTGTTTTATGGGTACCAACGTGGTCAGTGGTACGGCCCGAGCCGTAGTGGTTGCCACCGGGCCGCGTACCTACTTTGGTTCGTTGGCCAAAGCCATTGTTGGCTCACGCACGCAAACCGCGTTCGATCGGGGGGTGAACAGCGTCAGTTGGTTACTGATCCGCTTCATGCTGGTGATGGTACCGATTGTGTTTTTCCTCAATGGGTTCTCCAAGGGCGATTGGGGCGATGCTTTTCTGTTTGCCCTCGCCGTAGCGGTCGGCTTGACCCCCGAAATGCTACCCATGATTGTCAGTGCCAACCTGGCCAAAGGGGCCACGGCCATGGCCAGGCGCAAAGTGGTGGTCAAGCGTCTGAATGCCATTCAGAACCTGGGCTCGATGGACGTGTTGTGCACCGACAAGACCGGCACCCTGACGCAGGACCACATCATCCTGGAGCACCACGTCAATGCGCACGGGCAGCGAGATGAATCAGTACTGGCCCTGGCCTGGCTCAACAGCCATCACCAAAGCGGTATCCGCAACCTGATGGATCAGGCCGTGGTGCGGTTCTCCGAGCTGGACCGCACCTTCAAGGTGCCCTTTGCCTACAGCAAGGTCGATGAATTGCCTTTTGACTTTGTGCGTCGTCGCCTGTCGATCGTGGTCAAAGACAGCCGCGGCGATCACCTGCTGGTGTGCAAGGGGGCCGTGGAAGAGATGCTCGACATCTCGACCCATGTAATGGAAGGCACCAGCGCAGTTGCTCTTGACCCGGTACGCCGCCAGCAATTACTGGCGATGGCCACTGAATACAACGAAGACGGATTTCGCGTGTTGGTGGTGGCCACACGGGATATCCCCCGGGCGCAATCGCAGCAGCAATACACCCCGAGCGATGAGCGAGATCTGGTCATCCGCGGGTTTCTGACGTTTCTGGACCCACCAAAGGAAACCGCAGGCCCGGCGATTGCTGCGCTGCAGGACATCGGAGTAGCGGTCAAAGTGTTGACCGGGGATAACGCTGTGGTCACAGCCAAAATCTGCCGCCAGGTAGGGTTGGCACCTGGCACACCGTTGCTGGGCCCGGACATTGAAGCGATGGACGACGCTACCCTGCAACGTGAAGTCGAGCAGCGCACGGTATTCGCCAAACTCACTCCGCTGCAAAAATCCCGTGTGCTCAAGGCGCTGCAAGCCAATGGCCACACCGTTGGCTTTCTCGGCGACGGCATTAACGACGCCCCGGCCCTGCGTGATGCTGACGTCGGTATCTCGGTGGACAGCGGTACGGACATTGCCAAGGAATCGGCCGACATCATCCTCCTGGAAAAAAGCCTGATGGTGCTGGAGGAAGGTGTGCTCAAAGGCCGCGAAACCTTCGGCAACATCATGAAGTACCTGAACATGACGGCCAGTTCAAACTTCGGCAACGTGTTCTCCGTACTGGTGGCCAGTGCTTTTATCCCGTTTTTGCCGATGCTGTCGATCCACCTGTTGCTGCAAAACCTGATGTATGACCTCTCTCAGTTGGCCTTGCCCTGGGACAAGATGGACAAGGAGTACCTGCAAAAACCGCGTAAGTGGGACGCCAAAAACATCGGGCGCTTCATGATCTGGATCGGGCCAACGTCGTCGATCTTCGATATCACCACATTTGCCCTGATGTGGTACGTGTTCTCGGCCAACAGCGTTGAAATGCAAACCCTGTTCCAGTCGGGTTGGTTTGTTGAGGGGCTGCTGTCGCAAACCCTGGTGGTGCACATGCTGCGGACCCGCAAGATCCCGTTCTTCCAAAGTACTGCGGCTTGGCCCGTAACCCTGATGACGTTGATGGTGATGGTGCTGGGGATCTACGTGCCCTTCTCCCCGCTCGGCACGATGGTGGGCCTGGAGCCGCTACCGCTGGCGTATTTCCCTTGGCTGGTCGCGACGCTGTTCAGCTACTGCTGCGTGGCACAACTGATGAAAACGCTGTACATCCGCCGCTTCAAGCAGTGGTTCTGATCTGATTCGGCTGTGCGGGTGCCTTGGGGTGCCTGCATGGCGCGTTCTACATAAATGTTTGTTCCGTGGAGATTCCTTATGTCGGGAACCACTCTCTTGCTCAACCTCGCGGGGGCCATCGCACTGTTGCTGTGGGGCACCCATATGATTTCGACCGCACTGCTGCGCGGGTTTGGCACCCAATTGCGTCACTGGATGGGCCGTCATTTAAGTAACCGTTGGATGGCATTGATGAGCGGCATCGGTATTACCGGCGTGCTGCAAAGCAGTACGGCAGTCAGCCTGATGGCCACCTCGTTTACCGCTGCGGGCACCCTGAGCCTGGCCCCAGCCCTGGCCGTGATGCTGGGGGCCAATATCGGCTCCACCCTGGTGGTGCAACTGCTGAGTTTCGACACGTCGCTGGCAATGCCAGTGATGCTGCTGGTGGGCGTGGTGGTATTTCGGCTGCGCGATGACGACCGCTTTGAAAGCGTGGGCTGTGCCCTGATCGGCCTGGGGCTGATGTTGCTCGCACTGGGCTTGCTCAGCGCCAGCCTGGCGCATATGGAAGCGACGCCGGTGTTTGCTGCCGTGATGCAAAGCCTTGAGGGCGACCTGATTATCGCGGTGCTCAGTGCCGTGCTGCTCACCTGGGTCTGCCATTCCAGCGTGGCCGTGGTGCTGTTGATCGCCTCGTTGGCCGGTGCCCACATGATGACGCCGGTCACCGCCATTGCCTTGATGCTCGGTGCCAATATCGGCGGTGCCTTGCCTTCGGTGCTCAGTGCGGGTTCAACAATGGCGCGACGCTTGCCCGTGGGTAACCTGCTGGTGCGGGTGTTTGGCGCGTTGCTCGTACTGCCGTTCGTGGGATTGATCGCGCAAAAAATGGCCTTGACCGGTATCGGCCCAGCGTATCAGGTGGTGTACCTGCATACCGCGTTTAACGTGGCGCTGGCTGTGCTGTTTATCGGCTTGACCGAACCGATGGCGCGCCTGTTGAGCCGTCTGTTTCCCCAGCAGGAACGTCCGGCAGATCCCGGCATGCCGCAGTACCTGGATGAAGCCGGGCTGGAGGTGGCCAATATCGGGCTGTCCAATGCGGTGCGCGAAAGCTTGCGCCTGGCCGACATGGCGCTGCTGATGCTTAATCAAGTGCTGCAGCTGTTTGAAAAAACCGAGCAAAGCAGCTTTGATAAAGTCCGCCAGCTGGATCACTCCGTAGACCTGTTGAGTGCGGCCATTCGCGCCTACCTCGCAGACATCGGCCAGGATGGCTTGAGCGATGCCGACGCTGATCGTGCTCAGGAAATTCTGATGTTCGTGATTAACCTGGAGCATGCCGGCGACATTCTTAACAACCTGGCACACCTGGCCATCCGCCGGGCCCGTCGCGGCGAACACTTCAGCGCGTTTGAATTACGGCATATCCAGGCGATGCACCTGGCGTTACTGGACAGCCTGAACCTGGCGATTACCGCGTTTCTGCGCGAGGACGCGCAAGCCGCCAGTGCATTGGTTGGCCATAAGGAAACGGTACGCAAACTGGAAGCCAGCGCCAGCCGCGAGCACTTCCGAGCCTTGCAGAGCGACAAGAGCGCATGGGCCGAGTCCGGTGACATCTTCCAGCGCGTACTGCGCGACTACCGGCGCGTGCATCACCACGTGGCGGCGCTGGGTTACCCGGTGCTGGAGCGCTGCGCCGAACACAATGGCTTTATCGCCCAAGGTGCACGGGATACGACCGAATGCGCCTCTTGATTTGTGCGGGGCGCTATTACGCTGACACGCGCAGGTGTCATCGCGTGCTGGATGCGTACTTGCGTATCCGCCCCGTGACCGTGCTGATTCACGGCGGCAGCCAGTTTTTGGGCAGTGCGCTGGAAGACTGGGCCCGGGACGCAGGGGTCGACGTGGTGCGCTACCCGCCAAACTGGAAGCTTCACGGCAAACAAGCCGAGCGCCAGCGCAATCACTTTATGCTCAAGGACAGTCGCCCCGAGGTGGTCATTGCCCTGCCCGGCGCAGAAGACACCCGCGAACTGGTCGCCCAGGCCCGGGCGGCCGGGGTGCATGTGTTGACCGTTGATACAGAGGCTTAGGTAATGTAAGAACTGTAGATTTACCCAGTGATACGGCGCTGAAAGCCTTTCATACAGCCCCTAAAACCCGCGAGCCAACAACACCGCCACGGCCAATAACATGATTGCAGTCGCCCGTTGCAACACACGCTGACGCGACGGGCTCTGCAGCAGCCGTCGAATCCGCTGACCGAAATAGCAATACAGGCAACCGCTGGCAAACTGTAGCAGCAAAAACGCCAGCCCCAGCGCGGCCAGGTCCAGCGCCCGGGCATCGCTGCCCTGCCCGGCGAACTGCGGAAACACGGCACTGAACATCACTATGGCTTTGGGGTTGGAAAAACCGGTGAGCAGCCCCTTGGAGAAACGGCCCCTGAAATCGTTGTCCAGAGGCGTAGTGGGGGCTTCCAGCACCAGCGTCTGACGCGTCCACTGCTTATAGGCCAAATACAGCAAGTACCCCACGCCGACCAACTGAATGGCGCGGCTGATCATTGGGTTGCCCTTGATCAGTTCGGCAAACCCCACCGCAAAAATCAGAATCGATAACAAATACGCCGTGCTGGCCCCCAGTTGCACCGGTAAGGAGCGCTTCAAGCCTTCCTGCATGCCAAAGCCCATCAGCAACAAGGTCATGGGGCCTGGGCTGAAGGTGATCGTGGCGCAGAAGAATAGAAAGTAGAGGAAGGAAGTGAGTGTCAGTTGTGTTGCCATTGCCTTGATTGCATCCCGTAGCCCGTGCTCGAACACTTGCGAGCGGTGCGCCAGTTTAGGCGGGCTGACACGAGAAAAGGCAGATGAACATCGGGCTAACTTGACCGTACTTTACTGGTAGCATGACCGGTAAAGTGCGAGGTCATTGATGCCCATTCCCCTTATCGAGTTTCAGACCGGCCTGCCTAAAGTCCAGCAAATCGTCAGCGCCCTGTGTGCCGCCATGGACCAGGGCCAACTGGCCCCGGGTAGCCAATTGCCGTCGGCCCGGGAAATGACCCAGGCTTGGGGGGTTAGCAAGTTCACCGTTGTCGAAGCCCTGGATCGCTTGCGTGGGCTGGGTCGCATCACTTCGAGCCAAGGGCTGGGCTACTTTATTGCCGCCCAGGCCCCTTCGGCCGCACGGGCCATTGCCCGGGACCTGCTGCCGCAAGATTTGACCAGTGTGTTGCGTCGTTCATTGACCGGCGCCAGCGGCGCGTTGCGGCCGGGCAGCGGCCACTTGCCCGAGCACTGGCTGGAGCCCAGCACCCTGCGTACTCACCTGCGCCAACTCAGCCGCTCACAAGCGCTGCGCCTCACCGCGTATGGCGACCCGGCAGGGTATTTGCCCCTGCGCCTGGCACTGCAACAAAAGCTGCTGGCCCAAGGCATGGATGTGGCCGTCGAGCAAATCATCACCACCGCCAACACCGTGCTGGCACTGGACATGCTGCTGCGCTTGCGCATTCGCTCCGGCGACACCGTACTGCTGGACATGCCCTGCTACTTTAACTTTCACAGCAATCTGGCGTTGCACGGCGCGCGGGTTGTGACCCTTGCCCGCGACCAGCAGGGTCTGGACCTGCAGGCGCTGGAAGCGCTGTTTCACACCCATCGCCCCACCCTCTATTTGACCACTGGCCTGCTGCAAAACCCCACCGGGCATTCTTTTACGCCGAGTCAGGCCTATGGGTTGCTGGAACTGGCCAAGCGATACGCTTGCCACATCATTGAAGATGACCTGTATGGCGATTTACACCCCAACCCGCCGCCCCGGCTGGCAGCACTGGCAGGGGTTGAGCACGTCACCTACCTCAGCGGCTTTTCCAAGACCCTGAGTGCCAACCTGCGGGTGAGCTATGTGGTGGCCCCGCCACAGACCGCCGCCAACCTCAGCCATATGAAGCTCATGTGTGGCGGCATGACGTCGCAAATGCTCGAACAACTGGTGTGCACGATGCTCACCGATGGCAGCTACCACAAGCATCGAAAACGCGTGGTGCAAGGCTTGCTGGCCAGCGGTGTGCGGGTCGCCCGCGAATTGCAGGCGCTGGGCTTTACCTTGAGCGCGCCCTACACCGGCGGCATGTTTATCTGGGCGACCCTGCCGCCAGGGCTGGACGCCGAAGCCCTGGCACAACGTGCGCTGGTTCAGGGCCTTGTGCTTGCACCGGGAATTTTGTTCGGGTTCGACCCCAGCTTGCATCGCCTCATGCGATTTAATGTGGCCCACACCGACACACCTGAAGTGTGGAGCGCGCTGCAAACACTGCTGGCCTGACGCCAACGGTGTTCCCGGCGCGTGTCGATATCAAGCACCAGCCCCTGCGCATCGCGGGTTAAAACACGCTGCCTATAGTGCTTAGGTATAACTTCCCCATTAATTGCCGGGTGGGCTATAACTCAGGCCGGACATCAAGCTGCCCCCCTTCGCCACCAGCAGAGCGGACAGTTACAGAGCTAACAATCAGCCACCGGAATGACCTCCATGTCTATTTTTGAACACGGCCTTGAGCCGGCTGCGGTTAACCACAGCGCCCTGACGCCCCTGAGCTTTATCGAGCGCACCGCCAGCGTCTACCCCGATTACCCCGCCGTTATCCATGGCTCTATTCGCCGTACATGGGCGCAGACATACAGCCGTTGCCGACGTCTGGCCAGCGCCCTGGCGGCGCGCGGTATCGGCAAAAATGACACCGTTGCGGTGATGCTGCCCAATATTCCAGCCATGTTGGAAGCGCATTTTGCAGTGCCCATGATCGGTGCCGTGCTCAATGCCCTTAACGTGCGTCTGGATGCCGAAGCCATCGCCTTTATGCTGGCTCACGGCGAAGCGAAGGTCCTGATTGCCGACCGCGAGTTCCATGATGTGATCCACGCCGCGCTGGCCATGCTCGACCATCCGCCGCTGGTGATTGACGTGGATGACCCGCAATACGCGCAAGGCCAGCCCGTCAGTGCGTTGGACTACGAAGCGCTACTGGCCGAAGGCGACCCCGAATTCGATTGGCAGTGGCCTACAGACGAATGGCAGGCCATTGCCCTCAACTACACCTCCGGCACCACGGGCAACCCCAAGGGCGTGGTGTACCACCATCGGGGTGCCTACCTCAGTTCGCTGGGTAACCAGATGGTCTGGGCCATCGGCAATCACCCGGTGTACCTCTGGACCCTGCCGATGTTTCACTGCAACGGCTGGTGCTACCCGTGGATCATCACTGCCTTGGCGGGCGTGCACGTGTTCTTGCGCCGGGTGGACCCGCACACAATCCTCACGCTGATAAACGAGCATCAGGTCACTCACCTGTGCGGTGCACCCATCGTGCTGAACGCGCTGGTCAACCTGCCCGCCTCGGCCAAAGCCACTATCGACCACCCGGTGCATGCAATGGTCGCGGGCGCGGCACCTCCGGCCAAGGTGATTGGTGCGGTGGAAGAAATGGGCATCAAGGTGACGCATGTGTATGGCCTGACCGAAGTGTATGGCCCGGTGACCATCTGTGCCTGGCATGACACCTGGGACGCCCACGACCTCGACCAGCGCGCCCGCATCAAATCCCGCCAAGGTGTGCGTTACCCGACACTGGAAGGTGTGATGGTGGCCGACCCGAAAACGTTGCAGCCCACGCCGCGTGATGGCGAGACCATGGGTGAGATTTTTATGCGCGGTAATACAGTGATGAAGGGTTACCTGAAGAACCCCAGCGCCACCGCTGAAGCGTTCTCGGGGGGTTGGTTCCACACGGGCGATCTGGCGGTGTGCCACCCGGATGGCTACATCGAAATACGCGACCGCTTGAAAGACATCATCATTTCCGGAGGCGAGAACATATCGACCATTGAAGTGGAAGGCGTGTTGTATCGCCACCCTGCGGTGCTGGAGGCGGCGGTAGTGGCGCGGCCGGATGAGAAATGGGGAGAAACCCCGTGTGCCTTTGTCACGCTCAAGGCCGATCACCCGACCGTGCACGAAACTGACATCATCGCGTTTTGCCGTGACCATCTGGCAGGGTTCAAGGTGCCACGCACTGTGGTTTTCACCGCGTTGCCCAAGACATCGACGGGTAAAGTGCAAAAGTTTGTGCTGCGAGACAGGGCCAAAGCGCTGTAAACCCTGAATAAAAAACGGCGGCCGTGGCAGGCCGCCGTACAGTTACACTTCGTTCAGCACCAGCACTTCGCGGTGGTCCAGCAGCTCACCCACCGCGGTGACCATGGCCTGGTAATGCGCAGTGGTCTTGTGAAACTCGATGGCCGCGAGGTCCTTCCAGCCTTCAATAAAGACAAACCGCAGCGGCTCGCTGGGGTCAACGTGCAAGTCGTAAAACACGCAGCCTTCTTCTTTGCGCGAGTTTTCTACGCAAGCCAGCAGCGCTTGTTTGACCACTTCCCCTTGGCCGGGCTTGGCCCGCAGGATGGCGACAATTTTGATAACGTTGGACATTTAGACTTCCTGGTAAAGGTACGACACGTACTACAACGATCTTTTTACACGCTCAGCGATTTCGTCTTTGACGGTCAATCGAGTTTCTTTGAGTTTATTCAGCGTTTCGTCTGATACGCCAATAGCATTGTTGGCTTCAGCCTTTAGAACTTCTTGATCGGCCAGTGTGTACTTGGCAATCAGTGCGGCCAAGTGCGGATCTTTGTTTTTAAGTGCTTCGACTTCGTCTTTGGCGACGCCCAGGTCCTGAAACAGATCGTGTTTAACTGGCATATCTGCACCTCATTAAAATGGCGGTGTCGGCTTTAGACTCTCAGGATGAGTCCGCTGTAGGAAATCGCCTTGCGATAACCTCCCCTTAGCAATAGCACGCAACCGCTCATGCATCAACGCGGCCTGGTGGATAGGCCGCGTTGAAGACCGATGCAGGCCTAGCGTTTGGCCGGGGTACGCATCGTAACGAACTCTTCAGCGGCCGTTGGGTGCACCCCAATGGTCTCGTCAAAATGCTGCTTGGTTGCCCCGGCTTTCAACGCAATGGCCAGGCCCTGCACGATCTCGCCTGCTTCTGGCCCCACCATATGGCAGCCCAGCACCTTGTCGGTGTCAGCATCGACCACCAGTTTCATCAGGGTGCGCTCCTGGCAGCCGGTCAGGGTGAGTTTCATGGGGCGAAAGCGGCTTTCGAATATCTGCACGCGGTGCCCGTCTTCGATGGCCTGCTCCTCGCTCAAGCCCACGGTGCCGATGTTGGGCAGGCTGAACACGGCGGTCGGGATCATGCGGTAATCCACCGGGCGGTACTGCTCAGGCTTGAACAAACGCCGGGCAACCGCCATGCCTTCAGCCAACGCCACCGGAGTGAGTTGCACGCGGCCAATCACGTCACCAATGGCCAGAATCGACGGTTCGGCACTTTGGTACAGGTCATCGACTTCGACAAACCCGCGCTTGTCCAGTTTTACGCCGGTATTTTCCAGGCCCAGGTTATCCAGCATCGGGCGCCGACCGGTGGCATAGAACACACAATCAGCAATCAGCTCACGGCCATCCTTAAGCGTGGCTTTGAGGCTGCCGTCGGCCTGCTGGTCGATACGGGCGATGTCGGCATTGAATTGCACGTCCAGGCCGCGCTGGGTCAGTTCCTGATGCAAGTGCTTGCGCACCGCCCCGTCGAAGCCGCGCAGGAACATATCGCCGCGGTACAGCAGCGATGTTTGCGCGCCCAGGCCGTGGAAAATGCCGGCGAACTCAACGGCAATATAGCCGCCGCCCACCACCAGTACGCGCTTGGGCAGTTCCTTGAGGAAGAACGCCTCGTTGGAACTGATGGCGTGTTCATGGCCAGGGATGTCCGGGATTTGTGGCCAGCCGCCTGTGGCGATCAGAATGTGTTTAGCCGTGTGGCGCTGGCCGTTGACGTCCACTTCATTGGGCCCGGTCAGACGGGCATGGCCTTCGATCAGGGTCACACCGCTGTTGACCAGCAAGTTGCGATAAATCCCGTTGAGGCGGTTGATCTCGCGGTCCTTGTTGGCAATCAGGGTGGCCCAGTCAAACTCAGCTTCGCCCAGGCTCCAACCAAACCCTGAGGCCTGTTCGAAGTCTTCAGCGAAGTGCGCGCCGTACACCAGCAGCTTTTTAGGGACACACCCGACGTTGACGCAGGTGCCACCCAGGTAGCGGCTTTCAGCAACGGCCACCTTGGCACCAAACCCGGCAGCAAACCGTGCCGCACGCACACCGCCAGAGCCTGCACCTATTACAAACAAATCAAAATCGTAGGCCATTTCTTTCTCCTAAGCAGGACGTCAGCATAATCGTTCCCGCGTGATTGGCCAGCGCGAGCGTGAACCAAAGTAAAAAAACAAAAAAGCCACCCTGGGGTGGCTTTCTGTTGAAGCGGGCTACAACGCGGCAGAATTAATACGCTTTGCCGGTTTTGTAGAAGTTCTCGAAGCAGAAGTTGGTCGCTTCGATGTAACCTTCAGCGCCGCCGCAGTCAAAGCGCTTGCCTTTGAATTTGTAGGCAATTACACAACCGTCCTGGGCTTGCTTGAGCAGAGCGTCGGTGATCTGAATTTCGCCGCCCTTGCCTGGCGCGGTTTCTTCGATCAGCTTGAAGATGTCCGGCGTCAGGATGTAACGGCCGATGATCGCCAGGTTCGACGGGGCATCTTCCGGCGCCGGCTTTTCAACCATGTCACGTACACGGATCAGGCCATCGCCGATCTCGTCACCGGCAATCACGCCGTACTTGTTGGTTTCAGCCGGGTCTACTTCCTGGACCGCGATGATGGTGCAACGGTACTTTTTGTACAGGTTGACCATCTGGGTCAGCACGCCGTCGCCTTCGAGGTTGACGCACAGGTCATCCGCCAGCACCACAGCAAAAGGTTCGTCACCGATCAGCGGGCGGCCGGTCAGAATGGCGTGCCCCAGGCCTTTCATTTCGGTCTGACGGGTGTAAGAGAACGAGCAGTTATCCAGCAACTTGCGGATGCCTACCAGGTATTTCTCTTTATCAGTGCCCTTGATCTGGTTTTCCAGTTCATAGCTGATGTCAAAATGGTCTTCCAGTGCGCGCTTGCCACGTCCAGTCACGATGGAAATTTCGCTTAAGCCAGCATCCAGTGCTTCTTCAACGCCGTACTGGATCAGTGGCTTGTTCACCACCGGCAGCATTTCCTTGGGCATGGCTTTAGTCGCTGGCAAAAAGCGAGTGCCGTAACCGGCTGCAGGGAACAAGCATTTCTTGATCATATGAGTCCTTAACAGGGCTGTACGTTCGAATTTGGCGCAGTCTAATGAGGCGGCATCAACGTTACAATGCCCCCAATAGCAAACTGATGCCAACGTAGATAAAATTTGTGCCAGTTAGTTCATTTCTAACATTTTTTTCACATTTATCACGGTTTTTTCAAGGTTGTGATTAACTCATCCGCCCTTTCTACAAGGTCCTAACTCGATGTTGGCCACACAGAACACTCACGGTTTTTTGATAAAAAAGGTCAGCCCGGATGAATGGTGGATTATCGATGCCACTGACACCCGTCTAGCGGGGCCCTTTCCTACTGAACTTATGGCCACCGAAGTCGCCTCAGTATTGGTGGATCAACCGGCTCCCCCTGCGCGCCGGCGTAACAGCAAACCCTGACCTTTCCTTTACAGAAGACGCCTTCGATGAATAAGTCAGTGCTCTTGATAACCGTTTTGGGCCTTGGCGGTTGCGCCTCGACATCCCCCACTTATCTGGCTGATGGCCAACAGGGGCTGAGCATAGACTGTTCCGGTGAAGCCATGTCGTGGGCCAAGTGCTACGAGCAAGCGGATGAATCCTGTGCGGCCAAGGGATATACGCTTGTAGGCACCGATGGAACCCCTGCCCCCCGCGAGGCTGACAAGACCTTGAACATGGACATTGGCAATTTCAATAGCCGGTCGATAGTGGTGAAGTGCAAGTAACTTTCAATATTCAGGAGATCAGCCATGGACACGCTTGCTCACACGCTACAACAGACGATCGCTGCGGCTGACCGAGCCATTACCGCGCAAGACTACGACGCCCTCATGGCGTTTTATACCGACGATGCGACCCTGGTGGTCAAGCCGGGCTTGAATGCCAGCGGCAAGGAAAGCATTCGTCGTGCGTTCGTCGCGATTGCGGAGTACTTCAACCACAGCATCGTTGTTACGCAGGGCAAGATGCAGGTTATCCCGGGCGGTGATACGGCCCTGGTCATCATGGAAACCTTATTGGAAGTCACCGGCAAAGACGGTACAAAAACACAGATAGCGCGCCGTGCCACCTACGTGTTCCGGCAGATATCAGGGCAATGGTTGTGCGCAGTCGACAACTCCTATGGCACAACGCTGCTTGACGACCCTGTCGAATAAAGATGTAACCGCTGAAGTAATGCTCCAGCGGCTACAGGTGCACTTATTGGGTACCCACCCCGATCATCACCCCATTAACCTTCTGACCGTACACGTTAACGCCATCATTGGCGTGAAACTTAACGCGTGTTTTCTCAACAGAGCCGTCGATCAGGCGTGGATCCTGCGGCCGCTCATGGGTGTTGATATACGCTGCCACATCCCAGGCCTGTTCATCGGTCAAAGTGTTGGCCTTACCCAGCGGCATGTTGTGTTTGATGAAAGAGGCGGCCGTGTTGATACGGTGCATACCCGCCCCCCAGTTGTAGGAGTCTTTGCCCCACAGCGGTGGCATCACGTAATCCTCGCCGGCCTTTTGCCCTTGGCCGCTGTCACCATGGCAGATGGCACATTGGTTTTTGTACACGTCCGCCCCGCGCACCAGATTGTAGCCGCCCTTGGGCTCTGGTACATCGGGATAGCCGCGCCCGGGTAACTCGACCCCCACCGGTGCCTGAGTAGACAGCCAGTAGGCATACACCGACAGCGCTGTAATCTCGCGACTGTCCGCAGCCGGTGGCGTGCCGCCGTTCATACTGAACTGAAAGCAGCCCTGCAGACGTTCAGCAAAGGTGTTGACCTTGTCGTTTTTCTTGCGGTACGCCGGGTACATCGGATAGGCCCCCCACAGCGGGGCCGAGTTGGCCATGCGCCCCTGATCCAGGTGGCAGTTGGTGCAGTTCAACCCGTTGCCCACGAACTGGGGTGCCTGGCGTTTGGTGTCCACAAACAGGGCGTAACCGTCCATGACCATTTTGCCGTAAGCGTTGTCAGGCAAGTCACTTTGTAACGGGGGCTGAAAGTAGGTCGTGCCGTGAGTATCCGCGGCGGGGGTTTTGATTTGGCTCTGGTCTTCCATCGCGATTTTGGTCGCGTAGGCCATGGGGCTCAACAATAAGGAAACGGCCAGGGTCGGCAGCAGAATTTTCATGGGGTGACCTCCTTATGGCCGACCGTAGAGAAGTAATCGGCCACCGCCTTGATTTCGTCCTCGGTCATGGACTTGGCGATATGGCCCATCAAATCGTTGGGGTCGTTTTGACGCGAGCCGTCACGCCAGGCGTTGAGTTGTGCCACCAGGTACATCGAAGGCTGGTTGGCCAGTGGCGGAAATGCACTGCCTACGCCCACGCCACCCGGGCCGTGGCAACTGACGCACTCGGGGATATCGCGTTCCCAGGCTCCACGCAGGGCCAGCTTTTCGCCGAGCCCTTCAGGCATGCGACTGCGGTTGATCGCGGGTACCGCAGGCACAGGCATAGCGGCAATCGCCGCTGTGACCGAAGCGATCTCTTCGTGGGTCAATGACTTGGCCAAAGGCTGCATCACGGGGCTCGCCCGCTTGCCGCTTTGAAAGTCGTGCAGTTGTTTACTCAAGTAATCGGCAGAAATACCGGCTAATCGCGGAAAACCGGCCGGTGCCAGGCCCATTCCGTCCATACCGTGACACGCCACGCAAGCGGTCGCACCCGGTTGGGCGCCGCCTTGCAGGTAAATGTTAGGGGCAGGTTGGGCGTTTACGCTGGTTAGCGTAAACAGCATCAGGCCGCTCAAAAGCGTTCGGTTAAGTGGAATCATGACCAACTCCATTATTGTTATATGCTTAGGCCTATAAAATATAAGCACACAAATCGTAGGCTAAGCGGTGGATCGTCACAACAAAGGATTGCGCAGGTCGGCACGGCGGGCACAAAAAAACCTGATGCTTCAGGGGTAAGCATCAGGTTTCGGTGGGTGCCACGGCGGAGTGAAGCGGTAAAAAAAATCAGCCTGAAATACAATGCACGGCAGCTTTACGAATGTCGGTGGGGCGAATCGGGACGTTGGACATACTTTCGTAAACCTTGATGCTGCTGCCACCGGATCGCTCTTCAATATCGATCACCGCCGTTGGCCCTGACGTGACTTTCTGCAGAACAATAATGCGTAAACCGTCTTTGTGCGGTTCGATCTGCGGCGCTTTTCGAGTGAGGGACAATTGCTGCACCAAGCATTGTGCATAAGCCTCAGGTTTCTTTCCTGAAATCACACTCAAGGTGGGCAGTGTTTGTTGAATATCCGTGACCGATGCGCAGCCACCCAGTGCCAGCATCGCGACCAAAACGCCCCACTTCATACACAATCTCCGTTAAAGAACCCTACGACAGCAAATATGCAGGTTATCTCCCCAGCCAGTAGGAAAAAACTGTCAGGCAATTTGTCCGGCTTTTGCGCCAGACAGGCCTGTACCACGGCATAATAGACACCTTTAGCCTCAGCCTGGATTTTAAGTGCATGCTATCGTGCTGATTTTCAAGCAAAAGCCACCTTCGGAGCAGCCATGAAGTTTATTCACCAGCGTGAGCACCTGAACGAAGATGACATCGTCGTCATCGAGTGCTCCCAGCCTTGTAACATCCGCCTGATGAGCGATGCGCACTTTCGCAGCTTCAAGAACGGCGGGCGTCACTCCTACCACGGCGGTGCGTTCAAGGACTTCCCGGCCCGTATCACTGCACCGAGCACCGGGTTCTGGAACATTACCATCGATACGGTGACCAGCCGGGCAATTAGCGTCACTCGCAAGCCCAGCTTCACGCCGACCATCAAAATCGTGCGTCGCTCCAGCTCCAAACTTCGTTAACACAGGCTGCGCAGCCTCAGACCCAGGAATTATTGTGGACACTACCCTCACCAAGTACGTCATCAAGTACACCCTCAACGGCGAGCGCCGTTTCGAGTTCGCGTACCTGGCGAATGACACGACCGAAGCTGCCCGGGAGGCACTGGAAAAAATTCACGGCCCCGGCGATGACGTGATTGCGGATATCAAAGTCAGCAAGGCGCTCTAAGGCGTCATGCCATGACCCTCGACCTGTTTGCCGACGAGCAGTTGCAGCAGCCCGCCCGGGCCGACAGCCTGGGTGCTCAGGCCTGGGTGCTGCGCGGTTTTGCCTTGCCCGAGGTGGATGCGCTACTCAGCGCCCTCAAGGCCCTGCTGCGGCAGTCGCCCCTGCGACAATTGCAAACGCCCGGCGGTTTCACGATGTCTGCCCTGACCAGCAGTTGCGGCGACCTGGGCTGGATCAGCGACCGCTACGGCTACCGCTACAGCCCGGTCGATCCGTTGAGTGCTGCGCCTTGGCCGGCCATGCCCGATGTCTTTAGCCGCCTCGCGGCGGCGGCAGCGAGTGCAGCAGGCTTCGAGGGCTTTGTTCCGGACGCCGGTCTGATCAATACCTATACGCCCGGCGCAAAAATGTCATTGCATCAAGACAAGGATGAGCGCTCTAACGCGCCCATTGTCTCAGTCTCGCTGGGCCTGCCCGCGATATTTCAATTTGGCGGGTTCCAGCGCAGCGACCCGACACAGCGGGTATCCCTGTTCCACGGGGACGTGGTGGTGTGGGGTGGCGTCGATCGCTTGCGCTTTCACGGGGTGCTGCCCATCAAGCCGGGGCATCACCCGCAGTTGGGTGAGAAACGGGTGAATATCACCCTGCGAAAAGCAGGCTAGAGCCTTCAGGCATCCCATGGTAGCAAATGGCTGTATCTTTTTTTACAGACCGTCTATCTTCCCTGTGCCCAACAATCACTCAATAACGATGGGCGTCCTTGCCTTTTTGGAGCTTCGCCATGCACGTTCGCGTTCGAACTTTTGCCCCCGCCACCCTTGCCGTCCTGATCGGCAGTTTTGTCTTTAGCGCTGCCCAGGCCGATGAGGTCCAGGTCGCAGTGGCTGCCAACTTCACCGCACCTATCCAAGCCATTGCCGCCGATTTTGAAAAAGACACGGGGCATAAATTGATCGCCGCGTATGGCGCCACGGGGCAGTTCTATACGCAAATCAAAAACGGTGCGCCGTTCGAAGTGTTCCTGGCAGCGGATGACAGCACGCCGCAAAAGCTTGAAAAAGAAGGCGATATAGTTCCTGGGTCGCGCTTCACCTACGCCATTGGCACACTGGCGCTGTGGTCCGCCAAAGAAGGCTATGTCGACGACAAGGGCGAAGTGCTCAAGAAAAATGACTACAAGCATTTGTCGATTGCTAACCCCAAAACAGCCCCTTACGGCCTGGCAGCCACGCAAGTGCTGGCCAAGGAAGGTTTGACCGAGAAGGTCAAGGCCAAGCTGGTTGAAGGCCAGAACATTACTCAGGCCTACCAGTTTATTTCCACGGGCAACGCTGAACTGGGCTTTGTGGCGCTGTCGCAAATCTACAAGGATGGCAAGGTTACTGAAGGCTCGGCGTGGATCATTCCTGAAAGCCTGCATGACCCGATCAAGCAAGATGCCGTGATCCTCAAAAAAGGTGAAAACAACCCCGCTGCCAAGGCTTTGGCGGACTACCTTAAAGGCCCGAAAGCCACCGAAATCATCAAATCTTACGGTTATCACCTGTAAATGCCGCTCTCGAGTGCTGATTTTGCCGCCATCTGGCTGACGTTCAAGCTGGCCTCGCTGACCACGGTCATTTTGCTGTTGATCGGCACTCCCATCGCGCTGTGGCTGGCTCATACCCGGTCACGGCTACGGGGGCCGATAGGTGCCATCGTGGCCTTGCCGCTGGTGTTGCCGCCAACAGTGATCGGCTTCTATCTGCTGCTGGCCATGGGTCCGCACGGGTATGTCGGGCAACTCACACAAGCGATGGGCTTGGGTACCTTGACCTTCAGCTTTGCCGGGCTGGTCATTGGCTCGGTGATTTATTCCCTGCCCTTCGTGGTACAACCCCTGCAGAACGCATTTACCGCCATTGGCACCCGTCCGCTTGAAGTCGCTGCCACCTTGCGGGCCAACCCGTGGGACTGTTTTTTCAGTGTGGTATTGCCGTTGGCCAGGCCGGGGTTTATCACCGCTGCCATTTTGGGCTTTGCCCACACGGTCGGTGAGTTTGGGGTGGTGCTGATGATCGGCGGTAATATTCCTGAAAAAACCCGTGTGGTGTCGGTGCAAATCTACGATCACGTCGAAGCGCTGGAATATGCGCAGGCGCATTGGCTGGCCGGTGCGATGCTGGTGTTCTCATTCCTGGTACTGCTGGCGTTGTATTCCAGCCGTAAAGCCCAAAACAGTTGGAGCTGAGCATGACCGCGCAGATCAACGTTCAGTTGCAACTCGCCTACCCCGGCTTTTCCCTCGACGTCGACGTGGCATTGCCCGGCAAAGGCGTGACCGCACTCTTTGGTCATTCCGGCTCGGGCAAAACCACCTGTTTGCGCTGCATTGCCGGGTTGGAACGGGCCGACCAGGCCTTTGTAAAAATCAACGACGACGTCTGGCAAGACAGCCAGCGCAGCGTGTTTGTGCCCGTGCACAAGCGCGCGTTGGGTTATATCTTTCAGGAAGCCAGCCTGTTCCCTCACCTCACGGTCCAGGCCAACCTTGAGTTCGGCCTGCGGCGCATTGCTCGCACTGAGCGCCGAGTCGATTTGGCTCAGGCGGCTCAATTGCTGGGCATTACCCACCTGCTGGAACGCTCCCCACCGCACCTTTCCGGGGGGGAACGCCAGCGCGTGGGCATCGCCCGTGCACTGCTGACCAGCCCCCGCTTATTGCTGATGGATGAGCCGCTGGCCGCACTGGACAGCCAGCGCAAGAAAGAAATTCTGCCGTACCTGGAGCGCCTGCACGCCGAGCTGGACATTCCAGTGCTGTATGTCAGCCACTCTCAGGACGAAGTCGCCCGCCTGGCCGACCATATTGTGCTGTTGAGCGAAGGCAAAGTACTGGCCAGCGGGGCCATAGGCGAAACCCTGGCCAGGCTGGACTTGCCGCTGGCCCAGGGTGATGAGGCCGGCGTGGTCATCGAGGGCGAAGTGGCGGCTTACGATGCGCCCTACCACTTGCTCAGCCTGCAACTGCCGCGCAGCGCTCAACATCTGCGGGTCGCACACGCGCCGTTGGCCGTAGGCAAGCGATTGCGGGTCAAGGTGCAAGCCCGCGATGTCAGCCTCAACCTGGACCCTGGTAGGCACAGCAGCATCCTCAACAGCTTGCAAGCCACGGTCATCAGCGAAGCACCCGCCGATAATCAGGCCCATGTGCTGGTGCATCTGGAGGTGGCGGGCACCCCGTTGCTAGCCCGCATTACCCGCTACTCACGCGACCAGTTAAACCTGCACCCGGGGCAAACCCTTTGGGCACAGATCAAGGCCGTGGCGGTGTTGGCCTGAAAGCGCCATAGTGGTTTTTTTACAACCTGTGTAATTATTCCCTCCACCAACAGGCACGATTACGCGTGAGGTAATAATCGACATGGATATTTTTCAGGCAATGCGCGTGTTTGTGCGTGTTGTCGACACCGGCAGCTTTACCGCAGCGGCGCAGGCGTTGGGGTATTCAACCGCGCAAACCTCGCGGTTGCTGTCTGAACTGGAATCTTCATTGCAAGCCCGCTTACTGCAACGCAGCACACGACGCTTGGCGCTGACCGAAGTGGGCGCGCGCTACCTGGAGCGCTGCCGGTTAATCCTTGGCGAAATTGAAGAGGCCAATGCTGAAGCTGGCGGCGCGCACCTCACGCCCCGCGGGCATTTGCGGGTGCAGTCCACCACAGGGCTGGGCATACAATTATTGGCCCCCTTGATTGCCCGTTATGCCGAGCGGTACCCGCAGGTCAATGTCGATTTAACGCTGTCGCAACGCCCGCCCGACCTGCTCGAAGAGGGCCATGACGTGGTCATTACCCTGTCGGCCAATTTGCCCGACTCAGAAATGATTGGTCAGCGCCTGGGCGGTATCTCCAGTGTGATCAGCGCAGCCCCCGCCTACCTTGAACGACACGGCACCCCGCAAACCCCTGGCGATCTCGCTCAGCACCGCTGCCTGCACTTGGTCGACCCGTTGTTCACCGACAGCTGGGCATTTCTCGATGAGCACGGCGAACAATTTGTACGCCCTGGCGAAGTGTTCAAAGTGAATGTGGCGGAAGCGATGGCGCAGGCAGCCGAAGCGGGGTTGGGCGTGTGTCTGCTACCGGATTACGTCGCGGTAGGCTCTTATGAGCGCGGGGCCTTGGTGCGGTTGCTGCCGCACTATCGGCTGCATGAAAAAAGCATTTATGCGCTCTACCCTTCGCGCCGATTTCTGGACGCCAAGGTCAAAACCTGGGTGGAATTTTTGAAGCAGGAAATACCCCTCGTGCTCGAAAAGCACCAGGCCATCGTCGATGACCCGGCGCACTGGGCCTGAGCCTTACACGGGCTGAACCGCTGTCTCCAGTTGTTCACGCAGAGCCATCGCGGTGCGATCAAACGCCAGCGGTGTGACCGAAATGCCCCCTTGGGTCACCACCTGGGTTTCGGTGTCTGGGGCTTCAGCGTGTGCATGGCGGGTGATGTTGAGCCAGTAATAGTTGGCTTCGCGATAATCGGTGCGCTCATTGACGTTGATCCCGTTCATGCGGCCCGGCCCCTGACGAGTAATCTGAACCGGCCCCGCCTGATCCGCCGGTACATCCGGAAAGTTGATATTCAGGCACGCCGACTGCTCCCACCCCTTGCCTAATAACTGGCGAATCACACCGGGGGCCAAAGCGCGGGCGGTTTCCCAACGGACTGAATCGCGGCGGCTGAAGTACTGGCTCAAGGCGATGGACGGAACGCCCATCAGCAGGCCTGTCATGGCAGCCCCCACAGTGCCGGAGTACAGGGTTTCCACCCCAAGGTTTGCACCTTTGTTGATGCCGGACAGCAGCAATTGTGGCGGAGCACCCATCAACTGCTGCAAGGCGATTGCGACGCAGTCGGCCGGCGTCCCGGACACGGAAAAGCGCCGCTCGCCCCTTGCGGTGATGCGTAAAGGATGGTGAATGCTGATCGCTGTCGAAATACCGCTTTGATCGTGATCCGGTGCCACTACCCAGACCTCGTCAGCCAATTCCCGCGCCACAGCTTCCAGTACCGCGAGGCCTGGTGCATCAATGCCGTCGTCGTTGGTGATCAAGATTCGTTCGAGTCGAGCGCCCTGCATGCCTAAGCTCCTTTTTATGGCGTACCGGGGTATGGACCCCGGCACTTTTGGAAGCTCAGACTACCCCGTAAGTGGAAAAGGATTAAGCCCGTTTCGGACAAATCCTTCAGATCCCTTGCAGTGCCAAGTCCATCGCGAAGTACGTGAGGATCATGTCCGCACCCGCCCGCTTGATGGAGCCCAGGGTCTCACGCACCACGCGGGCTTCATCGATGGCACCGGCCTGCGCGCCAAACTTGATCATCGCGTATTCACCGCTCACCTGATAAGCCGCCAACGGCAGGCGCGAGGCTTCGCGCACGTCGCGGATGATGTCCAGATAAGCACCGGCCGGCTTGACCATCAGCACATCAGCGCCTTCCTGTTCGTCCAGCAACGACTCGCGAATGGCTTCACGGCGGTTCATCGGGTTCATCTGGTAAGACTTGCGGTCGCCTTTGAGCGCGCTGCCGCCGGCTTCACGGAAGGGGCCGTAGAGTGCCGAAGCAAATTTGGTCGAATAGGCCATGATCGAGGTGTCGATGAAACCGGCGGCATCCAGCGCACTGCGAATGGCCTGGACCTGGCCGTCCATTGCGGCAGACGGCGAAATAAAGTCCGCCCCTGCCGCTGCGGCGGCCACGGCTTGTTTGCCCAGGTTGATCAAGGTGGCATCGTTATCGACGCCGTGGTCGTGCATCACACCGCAATGGCCGTGGGAGGTGTATTCGCAAAAGCAGGTGTCGCTCATCACGATCATCTCGGGCGCGGCGTCTTTGCAGATACGCGCCATGCGCGACACCAGCCCGTCTTCGCGCCACGAATCGCTGCCGGTGGCGTCCAGGTGGTGGGACACACCAAACGCCATCACCGACTTGATGCCCGCACGGGCATAACGCTCAATTTCCCCCGCCAATTTCGACTCGGGAATACGGTTCACGCCGGGCATGCTGGTAATCGGCACAAAATCGTCGATTTCTTCTTCAACGAAAATCGGCAGCACCAGGTCATTGAGGCTGAATTCGGTTTCCTGGAACAGGTCACGCAGGGTTTGTGAGCGGCGCAGGCGACGTGGGCGAACGGAGGGGAACTGGTTAGGCATCATGGTTCCTGATAAGCAGGTTCATAAGACAAGCACGCCTTGGGCCAGGCGTGATGGCGCAACAAATACAGGAATGGTCCTGCAAATGCAAAAGATCCGCCCCACCTGCGGCGGCTTGTCGCGGGGTGTTATTACTGAAACAAGTCAGGATACGAGCTTGAACATTTCGTAAAAAAACGTAACATCGCTGACCATGATACTCGAACAGCTCAAAGCTTTGGGTAATGACACCCGCATGCAAATGATGGCGTGGCTTAAAGACCCGCTCACGCATTTCCCACCCCAGGACCATGGCGATCCTGCGATCGGTGTGTGTGTCACCCATTTGCAGCACAAGGCCGGTTTGTCGCCTTCCACCGCGTCTGCGCATCTGGCTATTTTGCAACGGGCAGGCTTTGTGCTGACCACGCGCATTGGCAAATGGACGTATTACCGCCGCAATGAGCCGTCAATCAGTGACTTTGCGGCTAGGCTGAAAATCGAGTTGTAATTTTTACCTTTACATTTCGTTATTTTGCGTAATGTCTAAACATGAGGAAATCCCATGAGCACTAAAACTATCTTCGTCCAACCCGGTGGCGGTTATCAGAATGTCGTCGTGGGTGAGCACGAAGTGGCCGCGCCTGCCAATGGTGAAATTACTGTACGTTTGCACGCCAACTCGTTGAACTACCATGACTTTGCTGTCGTAAGCGGTATGTGGGGGCCCACTGAAAAACGTATCCCCATGGCGGACGGTGCCGGTGAAGTCATCGCGGTCGGCGCTGATGTAACGGAGTTCAAGGTTGGTGATGCCGTGGTCAGCACCTTCTTCCCCGAGTGGATCGACGGCACACCGCAGGTAGAAGGCTTTGCCACAGTGCCAGGGGATGGCATTGATGGCTACGCCCGTGAGCAAGTGACCGCCAAAGCCACTTCGTTCACCCTGGCCCCCGCCGGTTACAGCCACGCTGAAGCGGCCACCCTGACCACGGCCGGCCTGACCGCCTGGCGCGCCTTGATGGCCGATGGCGGCCTGAAGCCGGGTGACACCGTGCTGATACAAGGCACCGGTGGGGTGTCCATTTTTGCCCTGCAGTTCGCCAAAATGGCCGGTGCCACCGTGATCGCCACGTCCTCCAGCGATGCAAAACTGGAGCGCCTCAAGGCATTGGGCGCAGACCACCTGATCAATTACCGCAAGGACACGAACTGGGGCGAGACCGCCCGCGGCCTCACCGGCGGCCGTGGCGTCGATCATGTGATCGAAGTGGGCGGCCCGTCGACCCTGGAACAATCGATGATTGCCGTGCGCGTTGCAGGGCATATCTCGATTATCGGCATTCTTAGCGGCGTGTCCGGGGCGATGAACTTCGTGCCTGCACTGGTCAAACAAGTGCGCCTGCAGGGTGTTCTAGTGGGTAGCCGTGCCCAACAACAGGACATGATTCGCGCCATCAATGCCAACGGCATGCGCCCGATCATCGACCGCCACTTCCCGCTCTGCGACATCGTTGAAGCGTTCAAATACCAGGAAACCAACCAGCACTTCGGCAAGATCGTGCTGGATATCTAACCCCCGCATCACCGATGGCGCATTGACAGTGCGCCATCGGCTTCTCTAGATTCAAGGTTTTGCCCAAAGAGCCTTGCCCTATGAGCCTTGAGTCTGTCCGCGCGTTTTTCAGCGCCCATGCACCTGACCTGCACATCATCGAACTGGCCACCAGCACGGCCACCGTGGCCCTGGCCGCACACGCCCATGGCGTTGAACCGGGGCAAATCGCCAAGACCCTGGCCTTCAGGGTGGGTGAGCGCAATGTGCTGCTGGTCGCACGGGGGGATGCCCGCATCGATAACAAGAAGATCAAGCAGGCCCTCGGTGCCAAAGCCAAGATGCTCGATGCTGACACTGTCGTGGCCTTGACCAGCCACCCGGTAGGCGGCGTGTGCCCATTTGGGCTGGCGACGGACCTGCAGGTGTATTGCGATATTTCCTTGCAGGGCTTCGATGAGGTCATGCCGGCAGCCGGGGCCACCCACACTGCCGTGCGTATTTCCCCTACTCGCATGGCCGAACTGGTTAAGGCTGAGTGGGTGGATGTCTGTCAGGCCATCGAAACGGCTGACGCCATCTAGCCTGGGCTACGACGGTTTTTTCAGACTCATTAAGGACGCCATGGCATAGCGCAGCGCGCGGCATTCCTTATCATGATTCGCCTCATCAGCACTCGGCAGCGCCTGTTCTCCATACAGGCTACCCGGGTGTTTTTAAATGGATAAACCTGAGGCGTCCATGCACCGCTTTTCCTTGAGTTTGCTGGGGTGTATTCCCGTTCTGCTGCTGGCAAGCCTGCCCGCGCTGGCGGCCTTGCAGCCCGTGTCCGAAGCAGCCCTGGCGGCTGAAATCGACAGCCGTTGCCATTTCAACCTGGACACCAGTTCCGACTGCAGCACGACGTTGCGCTACACCATTCTCACGCAAGCTGGCCGCGAAATGATCTCGCGCATTGACTTCAACTTCCCTGAGGTCGACCGCCTGGAAATTCGCAATGCCGAATCCACCCAGCCCGGCGGTGAACCCATCGCCCTGGCCAGCACACAGATCGACACACGCATGGCCCCCAACCCCGACCTGGGGTTCCTGCGTGACAGGCAGACCTCGCTCGCATTCCCCAACCTGCGGGTTGGCAGCGTGATCCGCTACACAGTGCTTCAGCACACGGCGGCCAAGCCTCTGAGCCGCGATTTTCACTATGTCCTGATGTTTGCGCCGAACGCCGTGCGACTGGACCGCTTCAACAGCCGCTTTACGGCCGAAAAGCCCATCATATGGCGCAGCGACAGGATGAATGACTTCAGCTTCACCGCCTCGGCCGACTCTAAAAGCCTGGACATCACGCTGATGCAGCCGCGTTTTGAGCACTACATCAATGAAGCCAGTCATGGTTTTATTCGCAGAATCCCCCGGGTTGAACTCAGCAGCTCCAGCCTGTTGCAGCAGCACTTCGGCGGTTTTGCCAGGCGTTACAATGCGATTGTCGAGGCCCGGCTGCCGGGGTCGGGGGCCAAGGCCGTGGCAGCTGTCGGTGCCTTACCCGCGCCACAGCGGGTCGCCGGGCTGCTCCAGCACCTGCATGACACCTACCGCTATTTGGGCGACTGGCGCGCCAGTGAGCGTGGCTACATGCCCTTCTCCCTGGCCGAAATCGAAGCGCGCGGCTACGGCGACTGCAAGGACCTTGCGGTGTTGCTGGCCGCCCTGCTCAAGGCCAGCGGCATTCGCGCTGAACCCGCCTGGGTCAGCCGCGGTGATATGGCGCTAGCGCTGCTGATACCGGGCACGTCGGCCCCTAATCACGCCATTGTGCGAGCCGAAGTAGATGGCCAGGTCTGGTGGCTCGACCCTACCAACCCGGTGTTTTCGCCAGGGCGAACCCCGGCCGATATCCAGGACCGCTGGGCGCTGGTCATCGGCCCTGAAGGCCATGTGCGCCAAACGCATATTCCCAGCGAGGCCCCCGCCGTCAGCTTGCGAGTGAGCAAGCAAGAACACTTGCATCCCGACGGTACCGCGCGCACGACCGCACACATTGAAATGAGCCATACGCCCCTGATGCACCTGCGTGTTTCCGACGCTCAAACCGGCGTATCGGGCACCAATCAAGCCCTGTGCGAGAGCTTCAGCCGGGAAGTTTCCGAGTGCCACATCAGTCGCGCCGAGAGCGGGTTTGTGCTACCCGAACGCTATCAGGTCCAGGCCACATTGACGGACCTGCACCCTCTGCAAAATTTTTCCGGGCAACAGGTGTACGCACCGGCCTTTCTATCGGAGCACTGGAACGAGCTGGCCAATTACCGCCGAACCGGGCAATTGGCGGATCTGTACCAGGGCGACCCGCAAATCACGGAATATGACATTACCCTGGCCGGGGTCACGATTGAGCCGCACGTGATGGACTGTACGGTGCGGTCGGCGTGGTTTGACATGGACTTAAGTGGTCAGCACCAGAAGGGTCAATACCGTTATCAGTATCGGCTTGCGCAAAAGCAGAGCTGGTTAAGCCATGACGACATCATGAGCGCACCGTTCGAGGCGATGCTGCAAGAGGCCCGGCGTTGCAACGATCAGATGCAACGGGTGGTGCAGTTGAACCCGCTGGGTTGAAACATCGCGTGCAGCTCGCCCCCTACAGATGCAGTGCCTCATAGAGGGGCGAGCTTGCCCGCGATCTTTTCTGCGCGGAGCAGTGGTTACGCGATAGCCGTGTCTACCAGCACTTGCGCCTCTTCAACCAGGCGGCTGAGGTGGTCATCGCCAATAAAGCTTTCAGCATAGATTTTGTAGATGTCTTCGGTGCCCGATGGCCGTGCAGCAAACCAGCCGTTCTCGGTCATCACCTTGAGCCCGCCAATCGCCTGTTGGTTGCCGGGTGCGTGGCTGAGAATCGCGGTGATAGGTTCGCCCGCCAGGGTCGTTGAACTCACCTGGTCCGGCGACAGTTTGCCGAGCAGGGCTTTCTGTTGCGGGGTGGCTTTGGCGTCGACGCGGGTGGAGAATGGCAAGCCCAGTTCTTCCGTCATTTTCTGGTACAGCTGCGAAGGGTCGCGCCCCGTACGGGCGGTCATTTCAGCGGCCAACAACGACGGAATGAGGCCGTCCTTGTCGGTTGACCAGACGCTGCCGTCAAGACGCAGGAACGACGCCCCGGCGCTTTCTTCACCACCAAAGCCCAGTGAACCCTCAAACAAACCGTCAGCAAACCACTTAAAGCCCACAGGCACTTCGTACAGGCGTCGGCCCAGGCGTGCGCTGACACGATCAATCAGGCCGCTGCTGACCACGGTTTTGCCAACAGCCGCATCGGTGCGCCAGTGCGGACGGTTCTGAAACAGGTAATCAATCGACACGGCCAGGTAGTTGTTGGGGGCCAACAACCCGCCCGATGGCGTGACAATGCCGTGGCGGTCATGGTCCGGGTCGCAGGCAAAGGCCACGTCAAAGCGTTCTTTAAGGCCGATCAGGCCTTGCATGGCATGGCTGGACGACGGGTCCATGCGAATACGGCCATCCCAATCCACGCACATAAACCGGAACGTCGGGTCGACGGAGGTGTTCACCACGTCGAGGTTAAGGCCGTAGTGCTCGCCAATCGCGGACCAGTAGCGCACACCGGCACCGCCCAACGGGTCAACGCCCAGCCGCAGATTGGCACCGCGCAGGGTGTCCATGTCGATGACATTCTTCAGGTCCGCGACATAGGTGTTCAGGTAGTCATGACGGTGCGTGGTGTCGGCCTTCAAAGCCTGTTCGTAGCTGATGCGTTTTACCCCGACGAGCCGGGCAGCCAGCAGCTCGTTGGCCTTGGCTTCAATCCACTTGGTGACATCGGTATCTGCCGGGCCACCGTTAGGCGGGTTGTATTTGAAGCCACCGCTTTCCGGCGGGTTGTGCGACGGGGTAATCACGACGCCATCGGCCAAGCCCGAGGTGCGGCCACGGTTGTAGCAAATAATGGCGTGGGAAATGGCCGGAGTCGGGGTGTATTCATCATTCGCTGCGATCATGGTTTCAACACCATTGGCCGCGAACACTTCCAGAGCGCTCGCCCCGGCCGGCGTTGACAGGGCGTGGGTATCAATGCCGACAAACAGCGGGCCATTGATGCCCTTCGACTGACGGTACAGGCAGATGGCCTGACTGATGGCCAGCACATGCCACTCATTAAAGCTCAACTCAAACGAACTGCCCCGGTGGCCAGATGTCCCAAAGGCGACACGCTGAGTCGCGATGGCTGCGTCAGGCTGACCGGTGTAATAGGCGGTCACCAGTCGCGGTATATCGACCAACAGTTGCGCTGGTGCCGGCTTGCCCGCAAGAGGACTGAGTGTCATGCAAAACCTCGGGAAATAAATGATTCGGAGGAAAAAAACGCAGTTTACTGGCACTTCGACATTCGTGCGACGCAATCTATCCCTGCGCAAGCGTCTGTTTGACAGATTAATCAAGGTTTTGCGGCCCTGCCTTGATCCAGATTAACGCCGTGGTTTGCATCCGGCCAAAAGCCATGATCACAATACGGCAGTGTCCCCGCGTGACATCCGGTCAGCGGGGGCTGCCATTTTTAGCACTGAAAAAGGAAGCAGCATGAAACCACTCGTGATCAGCGCGGCCCTGTTATTGTCGTTGAGTGCGCTGTGCAACGCCGCCAATGCCGCCGCCAAACCGGACGACCTGGCGCACTACCCCAAAGCTGAAGCGGGCTTTAGCCGACAAGTGATTCACCTGCCCAAACAAAAGAATGAAGACGACTACAAAGTCCAGATCATCGCCGGCAAAACACTGCAGGTCGATTGCAACAAACAACACCTGAGCGGCAAGCTCGAAGAGAAAACCCTCAAAGGCTGGGGTTACCCGATGTATCGCCTGAACAAGGTTAGCGGGCCAGTGAGCACCCTGATGGCCTGCCCCGAAGGCAAGGCGCACCCAGACTTTGTGCCCGTGGTGGGTGATGGCTTCATGCTGCGTTACAACAGCCGGTTACCGATCGTGGTGTACGTGCCCAAAGACGTCGAGGTGCGTTACCGGATCTGGTCTGCCTCCAAGCAAGTCAAACAAGCCGTCAACGAATAGACGCCGGTGATGCCTGTCATCGTCCGGGTTGCAACAACGGTGACAGGCGAACACTTATTGCAAGCCCACGCGGTACAACACGCCATTGCTGCCCTCAGTCAGCACATACACATACCCATCCGGCCCTTGGCGAACATCGCGAATACGGGCGTTAAGGTCGCCCAGCAAGCGCTCTTCGTGAATAACCTTGTCGCCGTCCAGTTGCAGCCGCAACAACGATTTGTCGGCCAGCGCGCCGATAAACAGGTTGTGCTGCCACGGTTTGAAGCGTTCGGCGCTATAGAAGGCCATGCCGCTGATACCGGGGGATTTTTCCCAGACGTAATGTGGGCTGACGGTGCCCTGTACCGTTTTGCCCTTGGCTTCCGGGATGGGCAGCGATGAGTAGTTGACGCCATGGGTGGCCAATGGCCAACCGTAGTTTTTGCCGGGCTCGATCAGGTTGATTTCATCCCCGCCTTTAGGCCCGTGTTCATGAGTCCACAGTGTGCCGGTCCACGGGTTAAGCGTTGCACCCTGCGGGTTGCGGTGCCCGTAGGACCAAATCTGGGGCTGCGCGCCTTTCTGGCCGACAAAGGGGTTGTCATCCGGAATGCGCCCGTCCGGGTAAATGCGCACGATTTTGCCTTGCAGCTTATCGAGATCCTGAGACGTCGAACGCTGATTGTTCTCACCTAGGGCAATAAACAGATAGCCGTCACGATCGAACACCAACCGCGAGCCAAAGTGATTGCCGGTGGACAGTTTGGGGGTTTGGCGAAAAATGACGGTGAAGTCGTTTACGCGGGTCAAATCTTCAGAAAGCCGACCGCGCCCCACCGCGGTTCCGGCCTTTCCATCTGCACCGCCGCCTTCGGCGTAGGACACATACACCCACCGATCCTTGGCAAAGTCCGGGGACAGCACCACATCCAGCAGCCCGCCCTGGCCTTTGGCCCACACCTCGGGAAGCCCCTTCAGCGGTGCCGATAATTTGCCTTCAGGGCTCACCACACGCAGCGTGCCGGGCCGTTCGGTAATAAGAATGCCCTGTTTGTCGGGTAGGAAGGCCAGCGCCCACGGCGAATCGAGCCCTTCTACCACAGGGGTGATTTGCAGCGTGCCCGTTTCAGTGGCAAATGTTTGGGGTTGCGCAGCCAAGGCATGCCACGACAGTGGGAGCAAGGCCGTGGCGCAAAGCGTGGCCAGCAGGTTAGTTCTAAGCATGGGGGGCTTCCTTGTGCGTCTAGCGTCCATCCCCGCGTTGGAGGGACGGCGCGGTCGGTTTTAGGGTGTCCGGCAGAGGACGGCTGCGGGGGTAGCCATTGCCGATCTCACCGTTTTCCAGAGAGGGTTGCCGTACCCTCGGCACCGTTGAAGGGCCTGGCCTCGCTGGCGCAAGGGGGACAGTGCCCTGGCGAGTAGTGGGATTGATACGCCGTAAGGTGTTGTCACCTGACGCATTCGAGGGCTGAACGGTGTTTTGAGCCACGGTCAAAGGGGCCATCACTTGCGGCATGTCAGGGCTCGGGGATGCCTGCACCTGGGTAGCCGCCAGCGCTATCAGCCCTGCCCATAAGAAATGGGTGTTAGGCGTACTCATCACATGCTCCGTTTTTGATCGACCGTCCACCTTTGAGCGCGTGTGCACTCGCAGGTTCGGTTTTACGGTCAAAAAAACGGCACGGCACGGGTTAAAATGTCACCGCGTATTACCTGTACGTCTGCCAGCGGTTTACTGGTGTCCTACACGCATCACTCCTCAGAACCCAGCACAATGACAGTCGATTCCTTTGCCTGTTCAAGTAAAGCCTGACGGCACACTTGGTAACAGTCCTCAATATGATCGTTGCCAACCATTTTCATCACACCAAAACTGATGCCCGCCGCCACCGCTTGCCCCACAAACGGCACAAAACGAACCACCGATTTGGTTGCTACCTTGGTGCCCATTTTTTTCAGCAGCGACATGACCAGGGTTCGGCTAATGAACTTGCCGATCACCTCACTGCCAATGCTGGTGACAGCCACCACAATCAAGCGCCTGGACCGTGTATCCATCTGCGCAATCTGTTGGGGTGTAAGGCCAAACTTGCTGTTGATGGCTGGCAGCATTTCCACCAGCAGCGCTACATCGGTGCCGATATCCAGCCCAGGCAGCGGAATGGCCGCCGCCCCCGCAGACACCGCCGAGCGCTTGGTGACCATTGACTTGCATTCATTACGAATGCGATCAAGTTCAGCTAAAGACGTGATTAACATAATGCTCCCCCACAGTACGAGATAAATCCCACGCAGCTTACTACGCGTTTTAGATCAACACGTCAGATCCGCCAGTATGTAGAGGGCTAATTGAGGAGGAAATTCAGACTCAGGCAATAAGGTATCGCTGACAGCCCACAGGGCTGGAAAGGAAGCAGCCTGTACTCGCAAGAAGTACAGGCCTGCAGGTTGGCTTACACGTCTTTTTTGACCTTGGCCCACTCATCCTTGAGTTTTTTCACGAAACTGGCTTTTTTGTCCTGTTCACAGGCCGTCACGATCAACGGGGTAATTTTCTCGACACCTGCCACGTCTACCACGGCATCTTCAACTTTGTCGTTCTTGTTCACGACTTCGCCAACACCGACGACGGCTGGGCGAAAGGACTCATTGACGGCCAGAAAGTCTTCGCACGTCCACTGCGACACAGGCGGTTTGCTATCGGCGTGCGCCAGCGAAGACAGTGCAACCAGACCTGCAGCGCCAATGATCAGCAAATGCTTCTTCATATTGAATATCTCCCTATTATCAAAGAGGCAGCGATCTAGACCCTGCCGCCAAGGAACATAGTTGCGACCCGGTGAGCTGTCAAAAAATGAGCGTTGTTGCGGATATCCCACGGGGGGCAATGACTGCTTGGCAATGCTTAACGCGCAGGATGAACCGTCAGGGACACCAGCCTGGTCACGATAGGACGTACAACCAAAATGCACACAAACGCCGCAGGCATGGCCAACTGGTAAGCATTCAACACATTGCTTAGATAATCCGGTCCAATTCCGGCATTGGCGGCGGTAATCACCAGCGTCATCAGAAAGGCCATGATGGTCGACATATACAGCGCAAACACATACGGCGTTGCGCGTGCGGAAAGCCTGATACGCTTTGAAAGCAGTGCATTACGCGAGGTTTCTTGATTCATGATTAACCTTTATGGCCTGGAGTTGAGCGTGAGAGGCACCTTATCAAGATCGAAGTTCGACAACTAGACGGTTATCTCTAGGTACTTTATAAAGTAAAAATTACGAATTAACCCTGTACAGGCCCCGATATGGACTTGCTGGCTGCCATCACCTGCTTTACTAAAGTGGTCGAAACCGGCTCCCTTGTAGGCGCAGCCAAACCATTGGGCGTGAGTGCCGCCGCCGTCAGTCAAACCCTCAACCGACTGGAAACCCACCTGGGCACACGGTTGCTGCAACGCACCACGCGCAGCATGGCCCTGACCGAACACGGCGCGCTGTACTACGAAAAAGTTCGGAGCATCCACGCGGAACTGGAATCGGCGCAGCGTGCAATCAGCCAGCCCGATGCCGAACTGCAAGGACAATTGAGCATTGCCTCCACCGCAGCGTTCGGGCGTCATGTGCTGGCTCCCCTGATCGCAGGGTTTGCCGCCCGCTACCCACGCCTTACCCTCGAACTGAGCACTACTGATAGCAAAATCAACCACATACAGAGTGGTATTGATGTCAGTTTGAGGATCAAGCCACAGTTGGAAGAAGGCATCGTTGCCCGCAAGGTGGCCTCCGTCCCGTTTATGGTCTGCGCATCGCCCGCTTATCTGCTGCGCGCGGGTTGGCCCCGCTCACCGGATGAACTGGAGCAGCATGCGTGCCTGGGGTTTCGCTACCCGCTGGACGGGCGTTTTCTGCGCTGGGGGTTTATTCGTGACGGCCAGCACCACTACGCGGCGCTCAATGTGACGGCCATCAGCGACGACATTGACGCCCTCGCCCAGATGGCCGCCCATGGTGCAGGCATTGCCCGCCTGGCGGAGTTTATAGCGGCCCCTTATGTTGCATCGGGTCAACTCGTGCCCTTGTTCGAAGGCAGCCATGCCTCGGCTGAGTCCTTCACTGAGCCCTTGGACATCTATGCCTGCGTACAGCACCGCGCGGCCATGACGCCAAAGGTCAAAGCGTTTCTTGCTTACCTGACTGAACACCTTGAACAGCGCTGGCCACGATAAACGATGTTAGCCACCGGCTAGTCGGCCGCCTGGTGGGCTTTACACCCGGTAAATAAACCCTTGAGCGATGCCGAACGGGGGGGTGTCCTGTACCCCTCCTAGCAAGGTAACCAGCTTACCCTCTGCTTTTGCATTGGTGAGCGCCAGTGACAAGGGAGACAGCGGATTCTTGCTGATCATCAGCGTGACCGCATCGTTCAACTCGGTCACGAGCGTCAACTGCGTACCACTCACTCTGTGCAGTTGCATAAAGTTAAGCGTTTGAGCGCCCTTTCGCCTGAACACCAGTTCGCTAAACCCGGGAATGTCGGGGTAAATAATGTAATCGAGCTTCTGTAGAAAGCTGCGCATAACCGCATTCAGGCCATTGGCATCGGTCAGCTTTAAAAAATCGCCGGTTTTGAGCACAAAATCAATCCGGTCAAACCAGGCGGATGTTGCACGCGCTCGAAGATGCAGGGTTTTAGTGCCAATGCGCAGGCCTGGCGTCAACATGGCCAAGGGATCGCTCAATAATGCAGAAGCATGTACCAGATGACCAAAAATCCAACCATGCAGTGTGTGGGCAATGGTGCGCATGCGGGCCTGGCTAAGTGCTGACGTCGTACGGTCGGCGAGTACATAAAGGCGTTTGGCCAATACCTGGGCGGACTCAGGCGTCAGTGATGGCAGAATACTGCCAATGTAGTGCCAAATAGGCTTTTGCAGCAGCGGCTCCCTGACCACCCACGCGCCTTTCTCAAATTCGGCCAGGCGCGGCTGCAGGTATTTATTTTTGAAAATCAGCAATTCCAGTTGCTCATAGCGCGGGCTCGGCCGCCCCGGGTTTTTCAAGTACACCTGATTATCCAGCGCCAGGTTGCCCTGAGGCAAAATCTCGAACAGCTTGCCCTCTTTCTCGATCACTCGCAGATGAGGATTGTCACCCAACTTATAAATGGGCGGGCTTAGGCTGACCGGTGTGAACGGATGGTCCAGGCTGGCTCGCCCCCAGTTTTGCCACTCCGTGCTGGTGGCGGCAACCTGCGTAATGGTGCTTGTGGGAGGAATGGGTTGTACCGGCTTTGACCGCGCCGGCTCTTCATCCAGGATGGGGCGCTTGCGCTTGTTGCTCAATGCACTTGCAGGCGTCGTGCCCGCCTCGGGTGCAGTGACTGGTAAGCCGGAGCCATCAAGGCCAGGTTTCAGATAACGTTGTGACCACAACGGAAACGTCTTGTGCTTGACCAGGTAATCCGCAAGATCAATTTCCAAACGGTCTCGGACTGCTGCGGGAAACACGTATTGATCAAGCAGTTTTCTGGCTTCTTCAAGGCTAAGGTTCGGCAAGGCGACTCTCACCCGGAAGGCGGCCAACGATATTTTTCCGCCTCCCAGCACGCTCAGTTCTGGCGTGCCAATGCGCCACAATCCGTCAGAACCCAGAAGAATCGGGTCACGGTACCAGGCCCGCGGGCGACGCATATCGATCACCCGCCACGTCTGGCGTGTTTTGTCATACACCACCTGAAACCAGTGTTTTTGCTGGTAGATGAAGTATTGGGAAAAGCCGCCGCGCTTTGCCGGCCGTTCGAATACGCCGGCATAAACACCATCAGTACGCTGAATGAGGCCTTCGAGGTTTCGCGCGTAAGCCATTTTTGGATCCAGGGCTGGCACTACACGAGTCACGCCTTTGACTGGCAGCTTGGCAATGGCGATACCAATATCCACTCCTGCATCCACCCAGCGCTCAATCATCCCGACGAAGTGTCCCAGGGCCTCCTGTTGGTTCCCTCGCTTGACGGCGTCAAAGCCGTGCCATATTTCGATCAAACTGCGCCCCAAGGCAATCATCGCGGTGACCTTGAATGGCAAGACCATCGTGGCAATATCGACGGCCGTTTCAATACTGCTCCATACCGCCAAGCGGTTGCTTTCAGTCGTCGACAGACTCAAGGCATCTGCGCTGGTCAGTGCGTATCCGATCTCGGCAAGGCACGCCTGCTCAATAAAGTTGCCGGCGATTTCGACATCTCGCACATCAGCGCCTCTGAGCCCTTCGTCCACGAGTTGCTTCACACGTGCCTGAGCGCCTTCGCTAACACGACTCACCAGATACTCAGCCATCGCAGGATCATTCAGAAAGCGGCTAGCCATGTGCGAGCGGTTTTCGTACTCGCGAAAACGTCTTCCGTCAGGGGCTTCAGGGGTGTAAACCACCATGGCACTGACACTCGGCTGAGGCTGAGGTGTAATGATATCCAGGCGTTCGGGCGACGGTATGAATGTGCCTGAAGGTGGGGCCAGAATGATCAGTACGCCACGCACGGTGGCTTCACTAATCAATAATTGATGAACCTTGAGTTGATGGCCTTCAAACGTCGCCGGTTGCTGCGGATCTTGCGCCGCCTTGATAACCGCCTGTACCCAGCGATAGCCTCGGTCCACACGGTCTGGCGAAAAGTCCCCGGAGATCTTGGCTTCCAGCGCATCAACCTGCATTTGCGCATTCAGCAAATCGGTGGCGGTTTCGAGGCGGGCAACCGCTTGAGGGGAGTCGATAAACCGGTCGCGCAAGAAGGCCTGATAGTTGTCCCCTATATTGACTGTGCGAATGATGTGTTTGATTTGTGCCGGGTTCAGATCCTCCATGCGTGGCCCTTGCGGGCTGCCGGTTGTTAGCGTGGCGGTCAAGGCGTAATCAACGTCGAGTGCACTGATGTTTTCCAGCGCCAATTGGGACAGCGACCGGGATGTACTCACCAGCCGGATGGTCGGCCCGGTGCGTGACAGGCTGTTAACAGCGGTGTAGGACGACGTGCCATAGGGACTGATCGGAATAACGGGCCCTGTACCGCGCTCCGCTGCCGTGGTGGTGACATACACCGTGTCGGGGTCAATGATCAGGCCATATTCCGTTTGAATAGCGTCTTGTATCTGGTCGCGGGCATAGCTCAATAAAAAGGCCCTACTCCCGTACTGGTAGGCGGATGGCTCGCCATTTTCCCGGGCAATGAGGCTCAATGAGCGATAATGCAAAGAAGCCTCAAACCAAGCCTGGCGGTCACTGTCGCTGGCTTTTCGCAACCACTCACGGGTTTTTTTCGCCAGCGCCTTGGCCACGCGCGCGCTGAGAGCAAGTGCCTGGTTAAAGCGTGGTGTGTAATCCAATACGTGATCCAGGTGTTCATGCAGCCTGGCTGGCGAGACCGTGTTGGCTAAAGACAAGGCGTGTTTTAGATTGGCTTGACGCTGCTCGTCATGCACGGTGAACCAATACTCGAATACCGACTCATGCACCTCTCGAAAGGTGAAGTCAAAAGAGGCTGTAGTGCTTTCAGCCATTGCCTGAACACGCGTCAGGTCAGTGGGAGACAACAGCTCCAGTAATGATTCGAACTCAGTGACGGCTAACTGGCGACGGTTCAGTTCAACCTGCAGTGCCTGCAGGGAATCAAACCCCTGCAGGCCGCCTGAAGGGGTATAAAGCACAACCTCGCCGGCATTGGCGTGCGCATTGATTTCCAGTTCTGTCGTCTTGGGTGCAATACGGGCCAGGCCTGAAGCATCGATGGTTGACGATCCATCACGAGCCGACATAACCCAGGCACCGGCAAAAATAATCGGTGGCTGTGCTGAATGGTCTTTTAACGTCAGTGCATAAACGGCCGGGCGGGAATGGGCCGGCAACGCAGCACGAGTGGCCAACGTCGGGTAGAGCACGACGTAATTGACCAGTTGCACCTGGCCCGGTGTCAGTGTGGTGTCGTAATTCAATAACTCGACTTCGGCCTTCAGCAGGTCGCGCAGTTTGTCGAGCAACCAGGACTTACGGGTTTGAGTGCCTGCCTGGCTGTGCATGTGCTGCCAAAACTGCGCGGTGTGAGACTCGCAGTCACTGATGAAGAAACGCTGTGCGCGGGATATAAAGCTTTGTAACTCCCCCACACTCACTGAGGCCGCCGAGGTCTCGCCCGCGACCTCAAGGGTTGTGTGCAACAGGTTGTACGCTGGGGGCTGCCCGCTGCACAGCGCCTGTAAAAGGGTGTCGAGTACGTGCGCAGACTGCGCGCCGTCTTCTTCACGAATAAACACGCGTGCCGGGTCGAGGGGCTGCGCAGCGTGCGGGAACGTAGCCTTCAGTTCACTGTGTACAAACGAGTGAAAAGTGGGTTGCTCGGTGAGCAACGTCTGGATCTGATTGCCGATCTGCGTCCATTTCCTGATTAGGGCCTGTTCCTGTTCGCCACTGATCGCGATCAGGTCGGCACTCAGGTCTTGCGATAAATGAAATACATCACTCATGGGTTATGCCTCACGTAGAAAGTCGTGAAGCAGTGTCCGCCCGGATTCAACCTTGTATGACATACATAGCTAATACGGCGTTAAGCGTTCCGGGCAGGTCTCGCCACGCTTGCGCCACAAAATGCCTGAGCCAAAGAGGTGGTCTGGATGGCGGTGCCCCCGTGGTATTCCCGGTCGGCCACATGCAAAAAAGCCCGGCGCAAGGGCCGGGCGTTCGAAACCTGCCAGGCCCGTTGCAAAGGGGCCCTAAGCTGAAATTACCAGACGCCTGTCCCGCACGGGTTTTCCTTCGAGCCATACGGTTTGGTCAATTGGCTTAGTCCTTGGGTCGGGATCGAACTGGTCAACCCCTCAGCCTTCAACTCAATGCGCTTGGCCTTGCGCAGGGCAGCCCAAAACGCCGGGAAGTACCCCGAGCAAGCATTGCACTCGACATAAAACGGGTTGCTGTACTCAACCCCATCGACAATCACATCAAAACCGCCTTTGTCGTTGTGTGAGTCAAACGCCTTGCCGGCAATAATTGCAGAGGCACTCACCGGGCTCATCTCATCATCGGCGTCGCAGGCGAAATTCAAGTAACTTTTGCCCTCATCACCGACATAAAATTCAGTCTTGCCCTGCCCCCAACCCGATTGCCACGCTTGGGGAGCCGCGAATGCGCAAGCGCTTGCCAATGACAGAAAAATCGAAAATGTAACCCTTTTCATGCCCATGTCCCTTTGGTCGTTGCCGAATTGAGTGATGTCAAAATAATACTATTTGAATGCCCTGGGAAATCTTTTGTGGGCTGGGTGCGGGCGTTGGTAGTTTTGGCAGGTTGCATCCTGCAGGAGTGTTTGCAGAACGTAATTGGGCGTGTTCAGCAGAGGCTGACCTGCTCGCGCCGGGGAGGCCTGCCCTTCTGGCGTGGGTTATCCGTGTTCGTCCGCCGTACAACTGCTGTCACACCTATGCGACAATAGGCCCAATGTCCGGTTTAAATCCTTCGTTCATCGCCCAGCAGCTTGGCCATAGCGTGCACATGCTGCTGACGACTTCTGCGCGTTGGATTAACTCAAGTTCAGATTGGAGCGAGCTGGAAACACTGCAACTTGGTATCAAAATGGTATCAGCCGCAATCAGCGCAACGTAAGTTATTGATAGGTAAAGCAATTGATCTCCACAGCTAACATCACCATGCAGTTCGGCGCAAAGCCACTATTTGAGAACGTTTCAGTAAAATTTGGTGCCGGTAACCGCTATGGTTTGATCGGTGCCAATGGTTGCGGCAAGTCCACGTTCATGAAAATTCTCGGCAGCGATCTTGAACCGTCCGGCGGTCAGGTGATGCTGGAGCCGAACGTGCGCCTGGGCAAGTTGCGCCAGGATCAGTTCGCTTACGAAGAGTTCACCGTAATCGACACTGTGATCATGGGCCACGAGGAGCTGTGGAAGGTCAAGGCTGAGCGCGATCGCATCTACTCGCTGCCGGAAATGACCGAAGAAGACGGCATGGCCGTGGCCGAACTCGAAACCGAGTTCGCTGAAATGGACGGCTACACCGCTGAATCCCGCGCCGGCGAGTTGCTGCTGGGCCTGGGCATTGGCATCGAACAACATTTTGGCCCGATGAGCGAAGTGTCCCCTGGCTGGAAGCTGCGTGTATTGCTGGCCCAGGCGCTGTTCTCCGACCCTGAAGTGCTGCTGCTCGACGAGCCGACCAACCACCTGGATATCAACACCATCCGCTGGCTGGAAAACGTGCTGACCCAGCGCAACAGCCTGATGATCATCATCTCTCACGACCGTCACTTCCTGAACAGTGTGTGTACCCACATGGCTGACCTGGACTACGGCGAGCTGCGCCTGTTCCCGGGCAACTACGACGAGTACATGACCGTGGCCACGCAGTCGCGCGAGCAACTGCTGTCGGACAACGCCAAGAAGAAAGCGCAGATTTCCGAGCTGCAATCGTTCGTCAGCCGCTTCTCGGCCAACGCCTCGAAAGCCAAGCAGGCCACTTCCCGTGCCAAGGCAATCGACAAAATCCAGCTGGCCGAGGTCAAGCCTTCCAGCCGTGTGAGCCCGTTCATCCGCTTCGAGCAGACCAAAAAACTGCACCGCCAGGCGGTCATCGTGGAAGGCATGGCAAAAGGTTTCGACGGCAAAACCCTGTTCAAGGACTTCAGCTTCCAGATTGAAGCCGGCGAGCGCGTGGCGATCATCGGGCCGAACGGTATTGGTAAAACCACCCTGCTGCGCACCCTGGTCAATGAACTGACCCCGGATGCCGGTACCGTCAAATGGACCGAGTCCGCCGAGTTGGGTTACTACGCTCAGGACCACGCCCACGATTTCGAAGACGACATGACCCTGTTCGACTGGATGGGTCAATGGACCCAGGGCGAGCAAATGGTGCGTGGCACCCTGGGCCGCATGCTGTTCTCCAACGACGAGATCCTCAAGTCGGTCAAGGTGATTTCCGGTGGTGAGCAGGGCCGTATGCTGTTCGGCAAGCTGATCCTGCAAAAGCCGAACGTGCTGGTGATGGATGAGCCGACCAACCACTTGGACATGGAATCCATCGAAGCGCTGAACCTGGCATTGGAAAACTACCCGGGCACCCTGGTGTTCGTCAGCCACGACCGCGAGTTCGTGTCTTCGCTGGCCACCCGCATTATCGAGCTGAGCCCAAGCGGTGTGATCGACTTCAGCGGCACCTACGATGACTACTTGCGCAGCCAAGGCGTGCTGATCTGATTTCACGCGACTGACTCCTGTAGGCGCTCGCGCCTACAGGTTTAGAACAGGTTCACAAAGCTGATCGTTAGCCTGCTTTCTTTTAGTCCGGTGCCACGCCATCATACGGGCCATCGATTGTTGGCCGGACGCCACGCACATGCCTCAACACCCCGCCTCTCCCCGCGCTCTACCGATTACCCTGCAAATCCTGTCCATTGTGTTCTACACCTTCATTGCCTTTATCTGCATTGGCTTGCCGATTGCGGTGTTGCCGGGGTATGTCCACGATCAACTGGGCTTCAGCGCAGTGGTTGCCGGCCTGACCATTGCTTCGCAATACCTGGCCACGTTGTTGAGCCGACCTGCCGCCGGGCGGATCGCCGATAAGCAGGGCACCAAGCCTGCTGTGGTCTACGGCCTGATCGGCATTGTCATCAGCGGTGTGCTGACCTGTATCGCCGTCTGGACGCAAGCCTGGCCCGTGTTAAGCCTGTGTGTTCTGATTGTCGGCCGCTTGTTTTTGGGCGTCGCCCAAGGCTTGATCGGCGTCGGCACCATCAGTTGGGGCATTGCCCAAGTGGGCTCGGCCCACACCGCGCGCACCATCGGCTGGAATGGCATCGCGTCCTATGGCGCTATCGCCATCGGCGCGCCGCTGGGGGTTGTGATGGTCGACGCGCTGGGGTTTGTCAGCCTGGGGTTTGCCCTGCTGTTGCTGGCGGTGATGGCACTGCTGCTGATCCGTAATAAAACGTCATGCCCTGTCATCAGTGGCGTCAGGCTGCCGTTCTGGTCGGTGTTTGGCCTGATTGCGCCCTACGGCATCAGCTTGACCCTGGCCTCCATCGGTTACGGCACCCTGACCACCTTTATCACCCTGTTCTATATCGACCGGGGCTGGACGGGAGCGGCGTACTGCCTGACGGTATTTGGTGTGTGCTTTATTCTGGCGCGCTTGCTCTTCACCTCTACCATTGGCCGCCTGGGCGGCTTTACCGTGTCCATCGCCTGCATGGGGCTGGAAGCCCTGGGCCTGGTGCTGCTGTGGCTTGCGCCTTCCAGCCTGTATGCCCTGATCGGCGCAGGTCTGACAGGGGTTGGCCTGTCGCTGGTGTACCCGGCCCTGGGGGTTGAGGCGGTCAAACAGGTGCCGGTGAGCAGCCGAGGGGCCGGTTTGGGGGCCTACGCGGTGTTTTTCGACCTGGCCTTGGCCATTTCGGGCCCGCTGATGGGCGTCATTGCCCTGAATATGGGCTACCCGTGGATATTCTTCAGTGCGGCGCTGTTCTGTGTGTTGGGCCTGTTGTTGACCGTCGGCCTCTCACGGCGAAAAGCGCTTTAGCTCATTGGCGGGCCGTGCTCAACCCCGAATGAGGGCTGGCTTGCAGGGTTTTGCTGAAAAAACGCCTGGCCTCGTCAATCAGGTCCCGGTGAATGTCCTCGCGGTCCACGCCGTCGGCATCGGTGCACAACCCTGGCATGGCCGCCAATTGCTCATCGGTGCACGGTGCCATAAACACAAAATGGCCGGCACCCGGAATCAATTTGAACTCGGGAGCTACGGGCAGCTTACGAGCCAGTTGATCGGCATTTTGCTCGGGGTAAACCAGCGTGTCCCCTTCGCCGCTGTATAGCAGCACCGGCACATGCACCTGGGCAAGTGTTTGGCGACCGAACATCAAGCTTAGAGGTGCCATTAACAACAGCGCCTTCACGCGTGTGTCGGCGACTGGCTCCAGGTCATCGCGGTCGGCAATCAGCTCACCTTTTTGCGTGCACGCATCATGGTCATCCGGGCGTTCTTGGCAGTAACGCCGCAAACGGTCTAGGTCCGGCTCGGCACCCGCCAGAATCAACGCCGTTTCACCCCCGGCCGAATAGCCAATCACCCCCACGTGTTTGGGGTGCACATAAGGCGAGAGGTCTGGGTCGGCCAGCGTTGCGCTGATCGCGGCTGAAATTTGCATCGGCCGCCCATACAGGTTGCTCAAGGTTCCAAGGCGGCTTTGATCTTTATAGTTGTCGCCCGGGTGCAACACGGCGACCACCACAAACCCCTTGCTGGCCAACGAGGTCACCAGATCATGCAGAGCCAGCGATGTGCCGGTGTTGCCGTGGGACAGCACCAGCAATGGATAACGGCCCATGGCCACAGGCGCATTTTCGGTGGCATCGACATCAAAGGTGCCGATGCGGCTGATACCGGCCTTGGCCGTGGAGGGATAAAAGGCGATGGCATGCATGGGTTGATCGTCCAGCGGGTCCGGGAACGTCAGGCGATGGAAGCCTGTGCTCCAGTGAATGGCCGGTTCGGCCTGCACCCCTATGGGGCAGGCCGACAGAAACAACAGCACGACAGCGCACAAACGCATCATGGCGGCTTACCTTGTGTAGCGTGGAGAACGATGCCGGAGCGACTTTCACGCTCTGCATAACCCAAGCCAGTGTCGTAAGCCAGATGCAAAAAACGCCGTACTCTGGCTTGTCAATGACAAGCAGAATACAGCGTTTCGCAGGTAGGGCGTTGCGAGAAGGCTTACGCGGCGCTGAACAAACCGTCGGTAATTTGCGCCTGAGCACCGCTCATGGCCGCACTGCGGGCTTCATCGCCATACGCCAGGCCGTGAGCGCGCACGAACTCAACATCGGTAATACCGAGAAAGCCCAGCATCACTTTCAAGTAGTCTTCGTGGGCCACACCGGTGGCTTGACCGACGTGCAACCCACCGGAGGTGGAAACCACAATCACTTTCTTGTTACCACACAACCCTTCAGGCCCGTTTTCGGTGTAACGGAACGTCTGGCCCGCCACCGCAATGCGGTCGATCCAGGCTTTGAGCTGGGTGGGAATGGTGAAGTTGTACATCGGGGCCGCAATCACCACGGCATCTGCCGCCAGGAACTGCGCCAGGGTGTCAGCGCTCAGCCGGGCCTCCTGTTCCTGGGCTGCATCGCGCAATTCGGCCGGGGTTCCTGCGGCCACTAACGTGGCGCTCGAAAAATGCTCAATACCTTCTGCCGCCAGGTCACGGTAGCTGACCTCAATACCTTCATCAGCCGCCTGCCAGGCTTTGACCACTTCACGGCTCAACTGACGCGAAGCCGAGTTGTCGCCCAGAATGCTCGAATCGATATGCAACAGTTTCATGCTGAACTCCAGAGATGACGATCGCCGTCAAGCGATCAAGTGGAGGGGATACTACCGGGCAAATTAATCGACGATAAGTCAGCCATTGTGCAATAGTTCGTCCCACCTGTAGGACAATGAGAATTCACATGCAGGATCTTAACGATCTGTATTACTTCGCCAAAGTGGTTGAAGCCGGTGGTTTTGCCGCCGCCGGGCGCGCGCTGGGCATCCCCAAGTCCCGCCTGTCCCGGCGGGTAGCCGAGCTTGAAGAGCGCCTCGGGGCCCGCTTGCTACAGCGCACCACTCGGCAATTGAAGTTAACGGCCGTGGGCGAGCGCTATCTGAGCCATTGCCAAGCCATGTTGTTGCAGGCCGAAATGGCCGACGAAGCCGTGGCCAGCATGTCCAGCGAACCCCGGGGGCGCTTGCGCGTGTCTTGCCCGGTGGGCCTGGCACACGAGTTTATGCCGCAAGTGATTCGCTCATTTCTGCAGGCCTATCCCCAAGTGCAACTGGAAGTCATCTTGCTCAACCGGCGGGTCGACCTGGTCACCGAAGGCATTGATGTGGCCTTGCGCGTGCGCGAACTGGGGGATGAAGACCCGCTACTGGTCACACGACGGTTGCGCGAGGCGCAAACCGTGATGGTGGCCAGCCCTGCGTTCGCCCGACAATGGCCGGTGAACAGCCCGGATGACCTGAAACATATTCCCTTGCTGGGTGCCCTTGAGGCCGATCGCATGGTGCATCTGCGCATGCTCGACGAGCAGGGTCACGCCTATAACCTGGTGCAGGAAGCCCGCCTGGGCATTGATGATTTTGTCGTGCGCAAAGCCTGCACCCTGGCAGGCCTTGGCTTTACGGTACTGCCGATGATGTACTGCGAACAGGAACTGCAAGAGGGCCAATTGGTGCAATTGCTGCCCAAATGGTCATTGCCCGGTGGTTTGTTGCATGCGGTGTACCCCCATCGACGCGGGGTGATGCCTGCCGTACGTGCCTGGATTGAGCACTTGGCACACTCTTTTGAGCAGTGTGGAGACAGACGTCTATGACCCGAAAAATCATGAATAAAGCTGACGTAGCGGCCTTCTGCAATACCTTGCCGGGCGCGCAGTACGCCGTGAAATGGGGCGGGGTTGAAGTGTTTTATGTCGATCAGAGCAAAATGTTTGCCCTGTTCAACCTCACCCACGGTGGTCTCTCGTTCAAGGTCGAAAAGGATCTGTTTCTGGGCTATATAGACCGGCCGGGAATACGCCCGTCGCCTTATTTGGCGCGGGCGTACTGGATCAATATGCAAGCGCCCTACCCCATGAGCGCTGAAGAACTACAAGACCTGCTGCAACGCTCTCACCAACTGGTGGTCGGCAAACTGCCGAAAAAGCGTCAGATCGGCTTGTTGCTCTAAACGATCAGAGGCTGATGAAGGTCGTCTTCAAAAACAACACATCCATCCAGACGGCCTGATGCACGGCCACAATCAGCCAGAACACAACCTGAAAGGACACCTTGCGGGTTTTGTGACGAAACACCTGTTGGGCCAGCAACGCACCCGGCCAGCCGCCCAACAGTTCAACCCCGTGCAAGGCCTTTTCGGGGGTGCGCCACTGGCCGGTTTTGGCCTGATGCTTGTCGTACCAGTACACACCAAACGCCACAGCGCTGGCGACCCCATACGTGACCAGCGGGATACGCGTGATGCCCGTGAGCCACAGGCTCACGGAACCGCCCACGGGCAACGCACACAGCAGCGTGAACACCAGCAGTTTGAGTTTTACCCCGCGAACCGGCGCGCTGTGGGGCACCGCCATGGCGACCTCGTCACGCCGTTCTCTTGCCGGTTTTCTCACGCCGAAGCCGCCATCCAGTCGATCCAGCCAAACTTCCAGGTGGCCAGGATCAGCATGCCGAACGCAATGCGGTACCAGGCGAAGACCGCGTAGCTGTGGTTGGAAATGAACTTGAGCAAGGCCCGTACAGCAATCATGGCGAAGATAAACGACGTCACAAAACCGATCGCGAACACCGGCACATCATCTGGCTGAAACAGGTCACGGTATTTGTAACCCGAGTACACCGCCGCGCCGACCATCGTCGGCATGGCCAGAAAGAACGAAAACTCGGTGGCCGCTTTACGGGACAAACCAAAGAGCAGGCCGCCGATAATGGTGGAACCCGAACGCGATGTGCCGGGAATCATGGCCAGGCACTGCGCAAAACCGATTTTCACGGCGTCTTTCCACGTCATGTCATCCACTGTTTCGGCGCGGATCACATGGTCACGACGCTCGGCCCACAACATGATCACACCGCCCACTACCAGCGCCGTGGCCACGGTAATCGGGTTGAACAGGTATTCATGAATCACGTCAGCGAAAATCACCCCCAGTACCACGGCCGGCATCACGGCGATGATCAGGTTGGCGGTGAAGCGGCGCGCCTGGGGTTGTGTAGGCAACCCGATGACAACATCGAGGATTTTGCGGCGAAATTCCCAGACAACGGCCAGAATCGCACCCAGTTGGATAATGATGTTGAACGCCATTGCGCGTTCGCCGCCAAAGTTGAGTTGGTCCGCCACAATAATCTGGTGGCCGGTGCTGGAGATCGGCAAGAACTCCGTCAGGCCTTCCACGATACCCAGTATCAACGCCTGTGCGGCTGTCCAAAGATCCATTGTTCCCCCATAAAGCTCCACCTCATGCAGAGCTGATTGATTAGTAGTCGATGTCAGCAACCGCAGCCGCGGGGTGGGTTGCTGATAAGAAAGGTTTACCCAAGCAGTGTGAAATAACTGTCGGAAATCAATAAAGATTCAGCTTTCCCATTTTCGGCCGAGATCCTATCAGACAGATTGCACTTTCGCTGCTATGAAGCACGGGTGGTGGTTGTTTGTAGATCACAAAAAAAAGAAAAACCGGGAGTGACCGCTCTATGAATACCTTACGCAGATTGTCTATCAGCCAACGCTTGTGGCTGATGCTGATCGTGCCCCTGGTCATGCTGTTGGCATTGGGTTTGTTGATGCTAAAGCAGTTACATGACGATTTGTATCAAGGCAAGGCGCAAAAAACCCGGCATGTGGTAGAGGCCGCCAGCGGCATTCTCACCTACTACCACGGCCTGGAAACGGCCGGAGCGCTCAGCCGCGAAGCGGCGCAACAGCAAGCGCTTACAGTGGTTAGCCAATTGCGCTACGACCATGACGACTATTTCTGGATCAATGACCTGCGCCCTTTTATGGTCATGCACCCTACCAACCCCAAGCTCAACGGTCAGGACCTGTCCAGCATTAAGGACCCTGATGGCTATGCAATTTTTAACGAGATGGTTGCGCTCGCCAAAGACCGGGGCGCGGGCATGATGGATTACCGCTGGCCGAAACCGGGTGCCCAGGACCCGGTACAAAAGACGTCCTATGTGCAGTTATTCCAGCCTTGGGGCTGGGTGATCGGTTCTGGTGTGTACATAGATGACATGCAGGCCGAGTTTCAAGCTCAGGTCTGGCGGGCCAGTTGGGCAGGCCTGGCGATTGCGCTGATATTGGCCGCCTTGGTCACCCTGATCGCCCGCAGCATTGCCCGCCCGCTGAACGAGGCCGTACAGGCCATGGCCAATATTGCCAGCGGCGAAAGCGACCTGACCCGTACCCTCGATACCCACGGCAAGGACGAAGTCACGCAACTGGCCCAGCACTTCAATGCTTTTATCGCCAAACTGCGCCATGTCATCAGCCACCTGCAAACTACGGCCACGGCGCTGGACCAATCCTCGACGCAACTGGGTAGCGACGCGGCTCACTCCCGCCAGCGCTGCCAGCAGCAGGCCCTGCAAATGGACCAGGTGGCAACGGCGATTAATGAAGTCACCTACGCCGTGCAAGAAGTGGCAAAAAATGCCGAGCATGCAGCCAGCGAAATGCGGGGCGCACGCACACAAGCCGGGCAAGGTCAGCAGTGCATCGACAGCAGCCTGCAACAGATCGATCACCTGTCGGGCACCATCAATGAAGCCGTTGAGGTCATTCGCACGCTGGCCGGCCAAAGCAGTGAAATTGGCAGCGTGCTTGAAGTGATCCGCTCAATTGCCGACCAGACCAACCTGCTGGCCCTCAACGCGGCCATTGAAGCAGCCCGCGCCGGTGAACAGGGACGCGGCTTTGCCGTGGTGGCCGATGAGGTGCGCCTGCTTGCGCAGCGCACGCAAAAGTCGACCGCCGAAATCCAGACCATGATCGAAGGCTTGCAGCAGCACTCCGACGCGGCCGTTGACGTCATCGCCAGCAGCAGCCGTGCCTCATTGCTGACGGTTGAGCAAGCCACTCAAGCCGGTACCAGTCTGGCCAGCATTGGCTTGGCCCTCAGCAACCTCAACGACTTGAACACCTCCATTGCCAGCGCCACCCTGCAACAGGCCCTCGCCGTGGAAAACATCAACCAGAACGTCACCGAGGCCGCCGGGTTGTCCCAAGACACGGCCCAGGCCGCGGAACAATCGAGCACCGACAGCCTTCACCTCAAGGACTTGAGCGTGCAACTCAATGAGTTGCTGCGCCAGTTCAAGGTGTAAACGCGCCTGGCGCTAACATCAACACGGTTCAAGCCCGTGTTGATGCCTAAAGCGGGCGGCGTTTGTGGTGTCGGTAGCACGTTGTCGAGCCTGTGTGAGCCGTCGCAATGACAAACAGCACTTGACGAACAGCGGTGATTTGGGTTTTCCTGAAACCGGTTTCAGCTCCCTGAGAGCGAACCGCCTGTGAATACTCAAACAATAAAAGGTTTCAGGCCGTGAACAGCTTTTCAGCCGCCCAGCGCACCCGCGTCACCATGCTTGATGTTGCCCAACGTGCCGGCGTGTCCAAAGCCAGCGTGTCGCGCTTTATCGGAGATGACCGCGCCTTGCTCTCCGACGTCATTGCCGAGCGGATCGAGCGGGCCATCAGCGAACTGGGCTATCGCCCTAACCAGATGGCACGCGGACTCAAACGCGGGCGCACCCGGTTGATCGGCATGCTGGTGGCCGATATTCGCAACCCCTATTCCATTGCCGTGATGCACGGCGTCGAAACCGCTTGCCGTCAACATGGCTACAACCTCGTGGTGTGCAACACCGACCGCAACGACGAGCAAGAGCATCAGCACCTTGCTGCACTTCGGTCCTACAACATCGAAGGTCTTATCCTTAACACACTGGGTCATCACCCTGACGCGCTGCAAGCGCTGCACCAGGAAATGCCCATTGTGCTGATTGACCGGAAGGTCGAGCAATTGAAAGCCGACCTGGTGGGCCTGGACAACAGCGGTGCCGTGCGCATGGCACTGGACCATCTGGAGCAGCAAGGCTTTCGCGAGATATTAATGGTCAGCGAGCCCGTTGATGGCACCAGTTCGCGCGCCGAGCGCATCAACAGTTTCAACGCGCAACTGGCGCTGCGACCCACCCTGCGGGGCGCGGTGACTCAAACCGGGCCAACCCTTCGCACGTACCTGCAAACCTTTCTGGCTACCCCAAGTCACGGCCCCAAGGCGTTGTTCTGTAGCAACGGCGTAGCGACCCTGGCGTGCACCCACGTGCTACGCGAACTGGGCTGCAACCTGTTCAGCGACGTGGGCCTGATTGCACTGGATGACCTGGAATGGTTTGCGCTGGTGGGCAGCGGCATCACGGCCCTCGCACAACCCACCCAGCAGATTGGGGCCAGTGCCTTTGATTGCCTGCTCAAGCGTTTACGCGGCGACAAAGCCAACCCTCGTGCGCTGGACTTCGCCGCACAGCTGATTGTTCGCGGTTCGACACAACGCCCTAACGTCTGACGCTCGACAGGCCGGGCCACCCTACAGTGCCCGGCCTTTTAAAACCAACAAAATGAAACCGGTTTCAGAGAGTAATCACCATGACCACATTCCCCGTTTCAATCAGCTTGTCGAGCTACGGTGCCGACCTGGTTCGCCAGCGCGGTCAGGGCAGTTTTGTCGAGGTACTGGCTAAAGCCGGGGCGACACGTATTGAGCTGCGTGAAGAGCTGTTGACCCACGAAGACCCCGCCAGCATTCAGCAAGCCGTGCAAGAGCACGCGCTTGAATGCGTGTTCTCATCGCCTCTGGAACTGTGGGAAGCCGGCCAATCACGTCCCAACCCGCAACTGCTCGCCACGCTGAAACGCGCTCAGGCCTTTGGTGCCCGGTGGTTAAAGGTTTCGCTGGGCTATTACACCGAACACTGTGACTTGAACACCTTGGCGGCCAGCCTGAATCAGCAACCGGTGCAACTGCTGGTAGAAAACGATCAGACCTCCCAAGGCGGGCGCATTGAGCCGATGCAACGTTTCTTTGACCGTGTAGAGCAACAACAAGCACCGATCAGCATGACCTTCGACATTGGCAACTGGCACTGGCAAGACCAGTCGGCCAGCACCGCCGCCCGCTTGCTGGGCCGCCATGTCACCTACCTGCACTGCAAGGGCGTGGCACGCCGCCCGGACGGCAAACTCGTTGCCACCCCGCCCACGGCTACCGACTTGCAACACTGGGAACGCTTGATGATGCACATGCCCCACGGCCTGACGCGCGCTATCGAATACCCGCTGCAAGGCTCGGACCTGCACAACTTGACCTGTGAGCACGTTGCCGTATTGGCTGGCCTGAGCCAACAACAGCGGGCGGTGAGCCATGTCTAAGGTGGATGTGCTGTCCTTCGGTGAAACCATGGCCATGTGGGTGGCTGAACACACCGGCGACCTGGCCGATGTGCAACAGTTTCACAAGCGTATCGCAGGTGCCGACAGTAACGTGGCCATTGGCCTGTCCCGCCTGGGTTTCTCCGTCAAGTGGCTCAGCCGTGTCGGTGCCGATTCGCTGGGACGCTTTGTGCTCAACACCCTGCAAGCCGAAGGTCTGGACTGTCAGCACGTTGAAAGCGACCCGCAGCACCCCACCGGCTTTCAACTCAAGTCGCGGGTGGACGATGGCAGCGACCCGCAGGTGGAGTATTTCCGGCGGGGCTCGGCTGCCAGCCACCTGAGCCGTACCGTCATTAGCCCTGCTCTACTAAACGCTCGCCACCTGCACGCCACCGGCATACCTGCGGCCCTGTCGGCCAGTTGCAATGAACTGTCCTTTGAGTTGATGAGGGCTATGCGCGCGTCAGGCAACACGGTGTCGTTCGATCCCAACCTGCGGCCATCGCTGTGGCGCAGTGAGCAACAGATGATTCGCGACATCAATGCCCTTGCATCCTACGCACAGTGGGTATTGCCCGGCCTAAGCGAAGGCCAGTTACTGACCGGCTTTAGCGAACCGGCCGATATTGCTGCGTTCTACCTGGATCAAGGTGCCGAGGCAGTCATTATCAAGCTGGGTGCCAAGGGTGCCTACTTTCGTACCGCCACTGCTGAAAACTTCGTACCGGCCGTGCCCGTTACCCGCGTGGTGGACACCGTGGGCGCTGGCGACGGTTTTGCGGTGGGCGTGATCAGCGCGCTGCTGGAAAACCTCGACATGGCCGGCGCAGTGCAGCGTGGCAACTGGATCGGCAGCCGGGCCGTGCAAAGCCGCGGCGACATGGAAGGCTTACCGACCCGTGCCGAACTCAATGAATACCGCGCCTCAGCCGCGCCCCATTAACCCCCGTGACGTTTGTGTGACCCGTTACCTGCTGCGAAAAACAACAACAAGCTCAGGAGCACTACTATGCAACCGCTAAAACTTGCCGCCCGTCGCTGGTGGTACATCATGCCGATCGTTTTTATCACCTACAGCCTGGCCTACCTGGACCGTGCCAACTACGGCTTCGCCGCAGCTTCCGGCATGGCGGAGGACCTCAATATCACCCCCGGACTGTCCTCACTGTTGGGCGCTCTGTTTTTCCTGGGGTACTTCTTTTTTCAAGTCCCGGGCGCGATCTACGCCCAACGTAACAGCGTCAAAAAACTGATTTTTGTCAGCCTGATCCTGTGGGGCAGCCTCGCCACCCTGACGGGTGTGGTATCCAGCGCCTATTGGCTGGTGGTCATCCGCTTTATGCTGGGGGTGGTGGAAGCCGCCGTCATGCCCGCCATGCTGGTGTACCTGTGCCATTGGTTCACCCGTGCCGAACGCTCGCGCGCGAACACCTTTCTGATCTTGGGCAACCCGGTGACCATGCTTTGGATGTCCGTGGTGTCAGGCTATCTGATAGAGCATTACAGTTGGCGCTGGATGTTTATCGTCGAGGGTCTGCCGGCGGTGCTGTGGGCCTTTATCTGGTGGCGGCTGGCCGATGACCGTCCAAGCGACGCCAAATGGCTTAGCGCTACGGAAAAACGTGACCTGCAAAACGCGCTGGATGCCGAGCAAGTGGGCATGGCCCCGGTGAAGAACTACGCGGCGGCTTTCCGCTCGCCCAAAGTGATCCTGCTCGCCCTTCAGTTTTTTTGCTGGAGCATCGGCGTATACGGGTTTGTGCTGTGGCTGCCGTCGATCCTCAAGCAAGGCGCACAGATGGACATGATCGAAGCCGGCTGGCTCTCGGCCCTGCCTTATCTGGCGGCGGTGATCGCCATGCTCGTGGTGTCCTGGGGGTCGGACAAACTGCAAAAGCGCAAACGTTTCGTGTGGCCTCCTCTGTTGATTGCCTCAATCGCTTTCTACGGTTCTTACGCTCTGGGGGCCGAACACTTCTGGTGGTCCTACGCCTTGTTGGTCATTGCCGGGGCCTGCATGTATGCGCCCTATGGCCCGTTCTTCGCCATCATCCCGGAGATTTTGCCGTCCAACGTGGCTGGTGGTGCGATGGCATTGATTAACAGCATGGGGGCCTTGGGCTCATTTGGCGGCTCCTATCTGGTGGGCTACTTGAACAGCGAAACCGGCTCTCCAGGGGCTTCGTACCTGTTAATGAGCGGGGCACTGCTGATTTCAGTGGTGCTGACGCTGATGTTAACGCCTACCGCCAAGCACCCGGCCGCCTTAGACGTCGGCGGCGCAGCGCGTCACGTCCATTCTTGAGTTCAACCTTGGAGACTCCCGTGAAAAAACATGTCGTGCTATACAAAGAGCTGTCCGAACCCCTGATGCAGCGCCTTGAAGCCCAGGCGCACGTCACGCTCATCAAGCGTCTGGATGAAGCCGGCCTGCAACACCTGCGCGCCGCCTTGCCGCACGCCCAGGGCCTGCTGGGCGCGAGCCTCAAGCTCGATGCTGACCTGCTGGATCAGGCCCCGCACCTTGAGGCTGTGGCCAGTGTGTCGGTGGGTGTCGACAACTATGACATCGACTACCTGAGCAAAAGAAAAATCCTGCTCACCAACACCCCGGACGTGCTCACTGAAACCACTGCCGATACCGGTTTTGCACTTATTCTGGCCACCGCCCGGCGGGTGGTGGAGCTGGCCAACCGGGTGCGTAATGGCCAATGGAATAAAAACGTTGGTCCCGAACATTTTGGCACCGACGTGCATGGCAAGACCTTGGGCATTATCGGCATGGGGCGCATCGGCGAAGCGCTCGCCCAACGTGGCCATTTTGGCTTCGGGATGCCGGTGATCTACCACAGCAACGCACCCAAACCGGCCGTTGAAGCGCGTTTCAATGCCCAGTACCGCACCCTGAACGAGTTGTTGCAGCAAGCTGATTTTATCTGCCTGACCCTGCCGCTGACGGCTCGCACTGAAGGCCTGATCGGGGCCGAGCAATTCGCGCTGATGCAGCCTTCGAGCATCTTTATCAATATCTCACGGGGCAAAGTGGTCGACGAAGCAGCGCTGATTCGCGCGTTGCAAGACGGCCAGATTCGTGCAGCCGGGCTGGATGTGTTCGAGCGCGAACCGCTTGAGTTAACGTCGCCGTTGCGGCATTTGGATAACGTGGTAGCCACTCCGCACATCGGCTCGGCAACGTACGAGACCCGCGAGGCGATGGCTCGCTGCGCGGTGGACAACCTGCTGACCGCGCTGGCGGGAGAACGGCCTGCCAATCTGGTCAATCCAAGTGCGTGGGGTACCCTCTTGTCGCCTCAGCAGGAGCAATAGGCCTGGTGTATCGCTGCCGGTCGCAATACCCGGAATGCACACACTGGCAGGGCTTAAGTGCACTTTCTATTCCGTTGTACCCCAAACCCCGGCGCTCATACTTCGGCGCAACGTGTGATTTGCATCAACTGTCGAACATACTCTTGCCCGTGACTGAAAATAACGCTTACCACCTGCACACAGGGGTGCTAGGTTTAAACACGAAACACTCGCAAACACACCCATGATCCTTACATTGAGCTAAAGGAATTGCTCCATGGACCTGCCAGGACACATCAATAAAGTATCTTTCCCCAATGCCTGCCAACTGATGCGCTGGCATTTTCACCCCATCGGCTTCGAGGCGAGCATGGACGCGCCCAAAAGCATGATTGCCCGGCTGTTCGACCGGGCCAGTGGCGAAACCATGCTGGCAATTGCTGGCATCCCCTGCGCAACCAGCATGAGCACAGGTGAAGTGGCGCGCATTATTCAGGCCGTGGAGGATGAGCTGGAAAGCTTTATCCCGCCACGGGCCTGGGCAGCGCTGGCCTGATCTGCAACCCCCTTAGCCGCAACCTGCTCGCGAATCCAGCACTGCCAAAGCAGTACTGGATTCACGAGCGCACAGGGTGACTACCCCTGAACGTGGTCCCCTCGCTGGTCCTCAAAAAACGCTTTGCCCGCAGGAATCCGCTCGGAGGCCTTGGGCACATTCGGCCCGTGGGCCTCCGGGTTTTCCAGGTACCAATAGCAGTGCGTGACGGCACGGGTAATACCGACGTAGGCCAGTCGCAGGATTTCGTCCTTTTGTGCGGTGTCATAAGGCTCGGGGTCACCCTCTTTACCCAGACCGGCCATTCGGTACACCTGATTCTTGTACGGCGAAGACGTCAGATGCTGGCAGTCACCCAACAGGAAAACGGCATCCGCCTGCAAGCCTTTTGCGCTGTGATAGGTCAGTTGCTTGAGCCTGCGTTCGGCAATCGGCAAACTAGAATCCACATTAACTACTGACTGAATATCCTTTTCTATCAATAGTCTATCGCTGCTTTTTCGATACAACATTAATATGCGATCGCCCGCATGGTAGTGCTCGGCCAGGCGCTTGGCCAAATCCTGGTCATCACGTTGCAACACCTTGACCGGCACTGGCACCTTGGGTTCGCCACAGGCCTTGGCGCGCTTACCGGGAATGGACGGTGCTGCGCGTACGATATGTTCAGCGGCATCAATGATGTACTGATGGCTGCGGAAGTTATCGCTGAGCATCACCCGCGTGTGGGCGGGCGACGGGAAGTTGGCAGTGAACGCCATAAAGTACGTGGGCGAACTGCCGCGCCAACCGTAAATCGATTGCCAGTCATCGCCCACGCACAACAGCGATGAGCGCTGAGCACCGCGGCCCACATGCATCTGCGGGCCACGGCTGCGAATTTCGGCCAGGCTGGCCCGTAACCATGAGACGATTTGCGGTGAAACGTCCTGAAATTCGTCAATCATCAAATGCGACAGCGGCCGCAACTGTTCATGGCTGAGCAACTTGAAGTTTTGCGGGGTGTTCTCGCTAAACAGCGAAAACATGCGGTTATAGGTCATGACCGGCGGGGTTTGAGCCAGCAAGTGATCTTCCAGTGCCCGCCAGTACAGGCTCAGGGCTTCGAAAAAGAAGCGGTCCGGGTCATCCTTGGCGAACCGCATCTCACCCACGGCCGCCGCAACATCAAGCCCCAGGTTCTCAATAAAACTGGCGGCCGCTACAAAACTGTCCAGCAAGGGGGCCGCGCCCAATTCGCCCTTTAGCTTGTAATCAAACCCCGGCCCGGCCGTCGCATCCCCTGCCAGCGAGGTAATGACACGCCTTGCGTCGTCATAGTTTTCTAGCCATATCAGTGGCTTATCACAGAAAGCTCGAAACAGAGTTCTCTTTACAGCCCACTCGGCGCGCACTGTCAGTTTGGCTCCCGGGCGGCTGATTTGCGGGTTTTCCCGAGGGTCGAAGCCCAGTACCACCCAAGCGTCCAATTGTGCGATATAGCCGTGGCAGTGAAACGACGCGCCGTTGATCTGCAACGGCTCGCGGTTGGGTTCGATGCCTTCGATGGGCCAGGCCCCGGCCGCAAACCACAAGTCTTCGAGGGCGTCACACAGTTCTTCGTCGCGTTTGGCCGCCAATTCCGTGACCGCCATGCGCTTTTGCACATCAGGGTGATCGCGCTCCAGCGCCTTGAGTTGCAAGGCATGGCGACAAAGCGGTGCCACGACGTCACGAAACCGCTCATTGCGCGTGTACAACCCGTGATAACAGGCATTGAGCTGCTGACGCTGGGCATCGTTGATGCGCAGGTCAAAGGGGTTGCTGTCGGCGTCATCATCGGCCGTCTGGCTGCGCGTGCTCAGGGTCTCGAACGCCTGCAACTGGCCGAAGCCGGGCAAACTGCGCACCAGCGGCAGGATGCGTGAATGAAAGGTACGCACCACTTCGCGCGCTTCCTTGGCGCTCAGGGCGCGCCCCCACAGGGCAAAAACCTGCTGGAGCTTGTGAATAAAGTCCTTGCGCGACTCACGAGTGAAGGTCACCACGGTCATCGAACCGAGTTCAAAGCCCAGGTAGTGGTTGAGCAAAAGGATGCGCAACACCAGCGATGTCGACTTGCCCGCCCCCGCCCCGGCGACAACCGAAGTGGACGGTGTATCACTGAAGATCATCTTCCACTGTGCCGCACTGGGCTGTGCGTACGCCGGCAACAGGGCTGCCACATCGGCTTTTATTTGTTTCTTCAGCTCGGCCGTCAGCGGCAGGCGCCAGTCATCGAACAAATGGTCATCAATACCGGGGGCCCGGTGCTCCTGAGGACGCGTATCGCTGATTACCAGCACTTGGCGACCTTCCTCAAGCCCTTCGGCGTGGCCCTCTTTAAAGCCGTAATCAACACCGGCGCTGTGCCCGCTGCGAAAACCGTCCGCTTGCCCGTGTAGCCAGGAAGTCACATGTTGAGCGCGCAGGCGATTCAAACCGCCCCCCAACAACCGAGCTGCCAGGCGCTTGAACAAGGGCAATTGAGCAACAGGGGCAAGTTCTTCAAACGAATCGGGATTGTGTTGCGGCACGCTGACTCCAGGGTGTGAGGCTGTTCGGCTATGGTCGCTGCATTGGCCGTAGAGTGCCAGCGAATTGCTTGAGCATCAGCTGTTTAGACTCGGTTATGAAAGTAAAAGCAGACGCATTAAAGACTAGAAACATCAAATTATCCGATTGCTTTGACGTAAAAATTACGCTTTTTGCCGATAGGTTCTGCGTAGAGAATAGTGGCCATTATCGACCGGGCACCGTTGGTCGTTCACGGGCCGCCTCTACAGGAGCATCATCATGCTAGAACTCAGACCCTTCGCCACCTTGGGCGGCGCTAACCACGGCTGGCTGGATGCACACCATCATTTTTCCTTCGCGCACTACCATGACCCCAAACGCATGAACTGGGGCAACCTGCGGGTGTGGAATGATGATGTTATCGCCCCTGGCACAGGCTTCCCTCCTCACCCACACCGCGACATGGAAATCATCACCTACGTGCGTGAAGGCGCGATTTCCCATGAGGACAACCTGGGCAACAAAGGCCGCACTGAAGCGGGCGATGTGCAAGTCATGAGCGCAGGCACCGGCATCGCCCACAGCGAGTACAACCTGGAGCCGACTGCGACCAAAATCTTCCAGATCTGGATTATCCCCAATCAGGAAGGCGACGCACCTTCCTGGGGAGCAAAGCCGTTTCCCCAGGGGCAGCGCGAAGGCTTTGTGACCTTGGCCAGCGGTAAGGACGGTGACAACGAAAGCCTGCGCATTCGCGCCGATGCCCGGCTGGTTGCGGCTAACCTGAAGGCCGGAGAAACCGCCGAATACCTGCTGGACAGCGGTCGCCGCGCTTATCTGGTGCCCGCCACCGGCACCATTGAGGTCAATGGCCTGCGCGCTGAAGCCCGAGACGGGGTCGCTGTCGTCGATGAGCGTGTGTTGCGTGTCACAGCGCTGCACGACAGCGAAATCGTACTGGTCGACATCGCCTAGAAGCGGCTACAGCGTGCAGTTACGACGTCGCAAGAGCAGGTGCCGGTCGCTTGCGACGTTGAATCCAGTACCCGAGCATGGCAATAGGAGCGGTGGCCAGCATCGTCTGTACGGTAATCTCCAGCGGATGGCTGATCATGCTCGACACCAGAATGCTCGACACAAAGCACAAGCCCAGTTGCAAGGTATTTTGCAGCGCGGCGGCCTTGCCTGAGTGCTGTGAAAACGGCACCAGCGCGTTGGCCACCACAATGGGGTAACTCGCGCCGTTAACCAGCGCCATCAGGCAAAACGGAATCAGCAGCGTGGCCAGCGTTGGCTCAGTCTGAGTTGCCACTGCGTACAGCCCCGCCATGCTTGCGCAGTACGCCACCAGTAACCACGGCAACAGCGTACGGCCCTGTATGCGCTGCAGCGCCCATCGGCAACTGTAACCGCCCACCAGAAAAGCCAGGGTCGGAAAGGCGTAGCTCAAACCAATATCACTCGGGCTGTAACCCATGTCACCGAGGATAAATGGCGAGGCGGTCAACCACGCGAAGAAACTGGCCGAACAGGCGGCAAAGATCATCACGTTACCGCTGAACACCGGTGTGCGCAGGATGTGCCAGTAACTGATGTGCGGTGCCTGCTGGCGATCCGCAGTGCGGCGTTGCTCCTTGAGCAGCAACGTCGGCACAATCAACAGCACCCCCAGCCCCAACAGCACGCCAAAAATCGCCTGCCAGCCCCAGTGATTCAACATGGCAGCCCCCAACAATGGTGCCAGCGCAGGTGACAGGCCCATTAGTGGCATGATCCCGGCGAACACGCGATTGGCCTTGTCGGCGGGGTAACGATCAATCACCAGCGCTTGCCAAGTCACCGCTGCCGCACAAATGCCGACCGCCTGCACAAACCGCAGGCTCAACAGCCCTACCGTGTTATTGACCCACAGCATGCCCAGGCAACCCAGCACAAACAAAAACAACCCGGCCAGCAGCACTGGCTTGCGCCCCAAGCGATCCGAGAGTGGCCCCCAGAGCAATTGACCAAAGGCAAAACCGGCCAGGAAAATACTCAGGCTGGCCCCCACAGCGCCGGCAGACAACTGCAGGTCGGCGCGTAGCGTATCAAAGGCGGGCAGGTACATATCCATAGCCAGGTAGCCCAACATGCTGAGCCCGGCCAAGTAGCAGGTAAAACCGAAAGAGTTCTTCATGGAGCCCCAAAAAACTTGCCATCAAACAATTTGTTGACTGGCGGCTATTATCCGCCTGATGATTTCGTTGTGAAGCGATAATAATTGCCGCCAAGCATCAATTTTTTTGAAGGTAGCTATGTGGTCTGAATACTCGCTGGATGTAATCGATGCTGTGGCCCGCCATGGCAGTTTCACTGGGGCCGCCCAGGAACTGCACCGCGTCCCGTCGGCCATCAGCTACACCGTGCGTCAGCTGGAACAATGGCTCGCCGTGCCACTGTTCGTACGCCGCCACCGGGATGTCGAACTCACACCGGCGGGCCATATGTTTATCAAAGAAGCCCGGGATGTGATGAAAAAGATGCTGGGCACCCGCCGCCTCTGCCAGCAAGTGGCCAATGGCTGGAGCGGCCAGTTGCGCGTTGGCGTCGACGCCATCGTCAAGCACCCGCGCTGCCGGCAAATGGTGACCGATTTCTACCGGCACTTTCCCGACGTCGAGTTACTGGTGCACTACGAGGTGTACAACGGCGTGTGGGATGCGTTGGTCGACGGGCGCACTGACATGGTCATCGGCGCAACGCGGGCTGTACCGGTCACGGGCAGTTTTGCTTTTCGCGATATGGGTTCGTTGCACTGGTTGTGCGTGGCCAGCCCTCGTCACCCGCTGGCTGTATTGCAGGGGCTGCTCAACGATGACCAAATGCGCCCCTACCCTTCGCTGTGCATGGATGACACCTCGCGCAGCTTGCCCAAGCGCGACACCTGGACCCTGGACAACCAGCGCCGCATGATGGTGCCGGACTGGTCTACCGGCCTGGCGTGCCTGAGTGACGGGCTTTGCGTCGGCATGGTGCCTGCGCACCTGGCCCACCCTCTGATAGAACAGGGGCAATTGACCGCGCTGCGTCTGCAACGCCCGTTCCCGGCCAGCCCTTCCTGCATTGCCTGGGCCCAGAACCATCACTCACCGGCCATGAGCTGGTTGCTGGATTACTTGGGAGACACCGCGACCTTAAGCCTGGAGTGGCTCAACGACGCGCCGGATGAGAGGGTGGCCCAAGGGTAGTGGCTTGCATTCCATTTAACGGCAACTGACCAATCCCTGTGCCTTTGCGGTCAACTCAGGCTTGGGCAACCGCCGCTCGACGCTTCTGACGCTGCGACTCCAGCCAGATCACCAGGGCCAGCAAACCAGCGCCGGCGATCAGCAAGCTGAGCAGCCAGCCCAGGGTTTCGGCCAGTTGGGTGAAGAACAGGGTGTACAACTGGATGATCAAAAACGTTATGCCATACCCCACTAACATGCCGAACCGCTGACGCAGCCCTACCGCTAACACACTGAGGCTAACCAGCGCCCAAAGCCCGTTGAATATCAGCAGCTCACCTTCCTCGGCAAAATGCCACGGCCCGTCGATCAAATCGTAACTGCCAAACAGAGACAACAGCCACAAGGACATTTCGCCGACAAACAGACCACAGGAAATCCACACCTTGGCAAACCCACTGTAGCGGGCAAGCAACCCGGCCTCACAGCGCAGATGCAACGCCCCCGCGGCCACCAGCACCGCCGCAGCAGCGAGAAACCGTAACGGATAGTTCATGCCAAACCAGTAGGCACCCCAGCCGGACACATAGCCGCTGCGACCACCAAACCAGACAAAAAACAAGACACTGCACAACGTCAGCAGGTACACATTGCCCAAGGCATAGCTAAGCACCAGCAGGACCAGGAGATCGATCAGCAGCAGCGCCGGCCAGTTGCCAGAGCCGTCCGAATAGATCATCCCCAGCACAAAACTCACGCCGATCAGGGCAAAGCCGCCGAGCAGTTCGGCGGTGCTGCCCAGCATCCTCAAGCCCTTCTCGGGCAACCAGCGCCCAACGACGAACAGGCCCAAGGTCAGCACTGACAAGCTGAGCGCCAATTTTGGCAGGGTGAACGTCATGTACTCACGTAAAAACAACAGCAGACCGGCCGCCAGGCTGATGGCACCGAACGTCAGAAACCAGCGCCCGAGTGAGCGCCAGTCCCATTGGGTCAAGGGGTACCGTTCACCAATACGGTTGTGGGTGACGGCATCGATCTGCCCCTCGCGAAGCCATTGATCAAGGACATCGTGGATCTGTCGATTGCGGCGACCCGGGCTCATGGCCGATCCTCCTTGGCACGTAGCGCCGCGTACTCAAACAACCAGCCCAACACAATACCCGCCACACCGGCCACCGCGAAAAAAGCCGCGACACTCAGGCGATCCCAGGCGTATTCGTAAAAACGCGTATAAAGGTCGATGCTCAGAAACACGACGCCAAACCCGGTGAAGCTGGGGTGTTTGAAACGAGCCCCGATGATCAACTGGCTGATGGCCCCGACGGTGAATAGCACGATCGCGAGCCCCGATGGGGACGCGCTGTAAGCGTCAAGGCTGAGAAACCACAGCGAGCAGTTGAAATAGAGCAGCCCGAAAATCACATACAAACGCCCGAAACCGCTGAAGTGGCGGAGCGGCTTTTCTTCCGCCTGTTGGTGCCAAAGCCCCAGAAGCGCTGCCAAGCCGGCAATCACTGCCATGGCTCGCGGGTCCTGGATATCGAACACATATGACCCGCCACCGTCATAACTCTCCCAGGAGCCAAGGCCGTGAAAGGTACACAGCAGCCCTAGAAACAATGGCCAGCGCAGGTGATAACGATAGGCTGTGGCCACACTCAGCAAGGCAGTGACCAGCAGTGCCAAAGGGGGGCTATCAAACGGGACCTCGTCGGAGCCCATGCCACTGAGTAACAGACTGCCACCGATCATCATCAGGCCGATGGTCAAAATGGCCACACCCGCCACCGGCATACGCCCGGCTGGATCACGCGCCAGGCGTACACCCACCCACCACAATGCCCCACCGGCGGTAAAAAACAGCACAACGCCAAGGGCGGCCGATTCGCTGAGATAACTCACACCCCCCAGGATTGCCATACCCATCAGTAACACTGCGCCGATACCCAGCCAATGCAACACCGTGGATAACAGTTGGTTGGGACGTTGATAAGGCGCGCTCAGCCGCTCCTGTGTGTGCGGGTCGATCAAACCTTGGTGCTGCCAGGCAGCAATGTCGTTAAGCATTAGCTGCTGTGTGGTTTTTGTCATGGGTTTCAGGCACCACGCTGTTGTTTGGATGATGGGTGTGGAGCATAGACGTAAACACATAGGCATCCCGTCTTGCATAACTCATTCGGTTGCCACCAATGCGTCAGCAGTTCCTGAACTTGACTGCCCATTGCTTGGGCGGGCGGCTGGTTTCGGGGGTTGTGGTGCAGGGCTTCTTGGCCAATTAAGGCAACCTGCTGAGCCAGAACTCAATCTGCTCGAACACCTGCGCAGCCAAGCGGCACAGGTGTTCAGTATTGAGTTGACTGAGGATGGTGGTAAGCGTCCTGGGGCTGACTTTGACTGATCTTCATCTCGATATCTGTCAGCTATGTCCTCAAAAGCAGACGGACTGCTCCGTTTCATCCAAGTCGCTATCAGAAAAGTCCGATGATCAGCGCCTGAAGCCGCTCGGAACTGAATTGCATTTGGGTGCCATGTCGACTGCTGGGTGCGGTAAAACTTGCCTTGAGTCAGTCTGCGAGCCACCAGTCAAACGCCCAATCCATCATGTGGCTGTTGCAGCCCTCACAAGGACAAGTCGTGATAGAGGGCGCGACGGGTAGATAAGTGCCGTGCCTATTGATTCGGCGTAGCGCTCAAACTCGGCGGGCTCTAATACCTTCGGCTTTCGTTGGAATGTGTTACGGGACACAGAAAAACACCCACAACGGGGCTTTATTTTTATCCTGAGAACGACTCGCGTTTTGACGACATCCTTTTCACACCACTTTCACATCGAAGCCCTTACATTGGATCCACTCCTTTAGTGAAATCCCATTTGGCCTGCCTCCCCAGCAGGCCATTTTTTTTGGGTGCGACGCGGCGGTGTTCAGTCTTCAAGCGCCTTGGCCGGCTTGGCGTTTTTACCGGGTGCGGCCGCTTTGCCTGGTGTTGCGGCCACTGCAGGCTCGGCCTGCTTTTCGGCCGCAGGCAGCGCGTCGATGGTTTTGAACAGCGCTTGCACGTCGACTTCACCCTCGCCTTCGAACTTCTTCTCGCCATCTTTGCCGATCAGAATCACTTTGGCCTTGTCAATGATCATTCCCGGCTTGAGCCCGCGAATCAGCGACATCGTGCCCTGCGTTTCCAGCGCTTCGTTGTCCCGTTTGCCAGCAATTCCAACAATCGTATAAAGCACCATATTGCGCTCGCTGAAGCCCTGTTTGTTGGCCGGTTCTTCCAGCGCTTTCTTCAGCGCCACCAGCGTCGGGTCAGCGTCTTCGCGGGCAACAATCACCAAGGGACGAAACTTTCCGCGGTCCTGTTCCAGCGGGCTTTTGACTTCTATTGCCTGCGCGGTGCCAGCGATCAATACAGTGGCGAGCATCAATAAACGGACAAACATCCAGACCTCCTTATCATTATCGGGCCGGATCCGTGAACGTAACGCTAATACCTTGAAACACTTCAGGTTTAGCTTGCCATTCTGAAGCCTTGGCCAAGAGGCCATCACGCAACCGGGTACCCGGACTTTGCCTTTCGCGTTTATTTTTTGCAACCATCACCCCGCTGCCGGCCTGCAGGTAAGCCGGCACACGGTAACGCTCACTTGAGCGCCAGGTTCTTTTTCGCCCGGTAATGGCGCGCAACAGCCACGACCACCATCAGCGCAACCACGACCACCACAATCGGCAAGCGATAGGGTTTGAGGTCGCCCAATATGCCCTCCAGAAACTCCCCGACCCAATACCCGGCACTGGCAAACAGCGTGGCCCACACCACGGCTCCGGCAAAATTGATGCACGTAAATTTCAAAGGCGAAACCTTGCACGCCCCTATCACCATCGGCCCGACCAGCCGCATGCCATACAAAAACCGTACAGAGAAAATCGACACCGTGGGGTATTGATTAATCAACCCGGTGACACGATCGATAGTGGCTTGTTGCTTGTGCAAACGCGGCAATAACCGAGCACCGAAGTAGCGACCGATCCAGAACAGTAACTGGTCCCCGAACATCCCCGCCAGGCTGGCATAGCCGATCACGGGCAACAGCTTCAGCACATGCTGATGAGCCGCCATCCCGCCCAGAATCAGAATGGTTTCACCTTCCAGCAAACACCCGATAAAAATGGCCAGATAGCCATAGGTGGCCAGCAAGTGGTTGACATCAATGTGTTCAAACATGGGCAGTTATTCGCTCCAAAACAAAACAAGGGGCAGGCAAACATTCAGTGGCGGTGCCGGTGATGAATGTCCGGAAAGTGCGGGTGGTTATGACGAACCGGTAAATGCACATGGGGGTGGCTGTGAGGGGCCTCACTCGATTCGCCATCGGCATGCACATGCTGGTGGTGCTCGTCATGGGTGTGGCGATGGGTATGTTCCTGGCGATGATGCTCATGGCTATGATCATGGGACTCTGTCAGATGCAACCACACGCCCACGCCCATACACGCTGCGGCCAGCCAGAACAGCGGTGAGACCGACTCCCCCAGCACCAGAATCGAAAGAGCCGCCCCTAAAAACGGCGCTGTGGAGAAATACGCTCCGGTACGCGCCGCGCCCAGGCCGCGCAAGGCCAGCACAAACAACACCAGGCTCACACCGTACCCCAAAAAACCGATCAGCAGCGTCGGCGTCAAGATCGGCAGCGGCACCCATGTTGCCCCCAGGGTCAGCGCAATCGTGCAATTCACCAGCCCGGCGAACAGTCCTTTGGCACCGGCGATATACAGTGCGTCTGAGGCCGACACCTTGCGCGTCAGGTTGTTATCCACCGCCCAGCATAAACAAGCAAACGCCACCGCCAATGGCCCGAGCCAGGAATGCGTTTCACCCGGTACCTCCCCTGTCGGCCACGACAACACAATGCCGCCGACAATAATGGCCAGCATACCCAGCACAATCCTGCGATCAGCGTTTTCCTTGAACACCGCCCACGCCAGCAGCGCGGTCAGTACGGGTTCCAGGTTAAGCATCAACGAGGCGGTTGCCCCGCTGGTGAGCGTCAACCCGGCCATCAGCGCAACGGGCCCCAACACCCCGCCAAACACAATCGCCCCCACCAACCAGGGCCACTCCCCCGCACTCAACCCGGACGCCTTCCAGCCCCGGTCGCGGATACAGCGCACCCCTAACAGCCCCAGCCCGCTGCCCAGATACAACAGCCCGGCCAGCATCACCGGCGGAATTTCAGTCCCCAGCCACTTGGCCAACGGCGTACTGGCACCAAACAACGCCGCTGCCACCAATGCATACAGCACACTTGTATTCATCTCGCCCACTTGCAAACCGATCCTGCAAGCAGACTAGACCAGGTGCTGTGCGAAATGCATCCCTCGTGCGCCCTACCGCCCCGAAAACCCGGGCACGCACCCTAGCTCCATGATTTTTCAAGTGTTTTGGCCAACGGCAGGATAAAAAAATATCTGCCGATAACGGCTATCCAACTTGCCTCACGCGCGCGGGCTCTATATATTCGTCCACCTGTCACGCAGGCACCTGAGTACTTCAACCTTAAAGCACTCGCCTGAATGACGCGCAACACCGCGCTACCGCCCGAATGGCGAAATTGGTAGACGCATGGGACTTAAAATCCCCCGTTCGAAAGGACGTGCCGGTTCGATTCCGGCTTCGGGCACCAAACACATCAAGGGCTTGCACGTGATTCGCGTGCAGGCCCTTTGTTTTTTTGTTCCGCAAAAATGGACTGCCTCCCGCCGCCATAGACAATTTCCAGCCTCACAATGAGGCGTTTTCAAAGGCTTCAGTGCTAACGCCGCCCAGATGACTGTGTCGCGGTATCGAGCAAAGGCTTGTAGTAGTTGGCAGCGAGCCAGGCTCCGCCAGGGGCACCCAGCCCCAGCAAAAGAGTCAAGACGAGACCTATATAAGCGTGTTATCAGCTATTCATTTTCAATGAGCACAACAGGGTATCTTAATATTTTTTCTCGCCAAATCGAGCAGACATAAGCGCACCGCTTGAAAATTAAGCTATAAAACAAATTGTATCTGCGTGTTTGAATGCGATTCACATTAACCTATTCGCCTACTTACGTTTAGGCTCGATCCACGACTGGGCATTTATCTATGTTTAAATTTTTTTGTGAAATTGATTGGCCAACCCTGCTTGCTTTTGCAATAACCGCACTAACAATTATATGCACAACGATTGTCACAATCAAACACCAAAAACGCGCACTCGACGCTCAAATTTCGATATCAACAGAAGCTGCTGATAGAGACAGAGAAAAATCAAGATTAGAATTTATTGCTAACAGTCGACAGGCTTGGATTAACTCGTTGCGCGATGAAGTGGCATCCTTCATCTCGGAAACATCGTCGATCTGGGATCTATTTCAACAAAAAACAGGCCGGGCCAAAACGCTGGAAGAAATGAATGCCCCGGAATACGCAATGTCGGAACTGGCAAATTGGTCGATTGCTTATGGGTCAGCTATCGCACGAGCGGAAAAAAGTCGGGCCAAAATTCGACTCTTATTGAATCCATCTGAATCAGCCTCGAAAAATCTAATGAAGGAACTCGACGAGGCATATAGCACAGCGATCTTCAAGGAAGATCCAAAGGAGAAAAATATTAAAGCGATTTCAGCACTACAGCCAATACTTAAGAAGGAGTGGGAGCGCGTGAAGAACCAAGACGGTGCCTAAAGCGCTCTCAGTCCATATCGTGATATAGCTTGGTTTAACACTCGCCTTCCAGGCATATGGCATCCAGGGTAGACATCACCTCATCAACCTCTCTGCAACTCAAGTGCAGCGCACCCTCCAGCGCGAGCGAGCCAAACAGCGTGGTCCCGGCAATCGTGGACGAGAAGAACATCTGCTCGCTGCGAGGCTCATCAATTCCGAAGTACGCGCTTACAAGGCTGGCCAGGTAATGAACGCAGACAGCACCCAAAAAAATGAACACCGCCCAAGCCTTGCGGCTAATTAAGTCATCCCGGTGCCACACAGCAGCAGCTACTGAGCCGAGGAGCCCGGCTATTGACCAATCGAGTTTTTCGAGCAAGCGGCGAAAGAACTCGATGCGCTCGACTCTGCGGGGCATGATTGAAGAAAAATGGCCAGTGCAGGCCGGGCATAGCCTAAAAACGAAAACGCCTCTGCATTTGCAGAGGCTCGGAAGAAAACTTCAGAAAACAGCAATCAGAAAATAACTGCTTTCACGTCAGGATATGGGATACCGACAAGCTCTGGCCCCCTCCAAGCTCGAAACAAGGTTACGAGCTGCTCAATGCTTAACCGGTGATCTATTTCCATATCCCCATAGACATTCAACATTTCCCGGTACTGTGGGACCCAAGAACTGCAGGGATCGAGTGAGCGCCCACCAAAGTTCGGCACTTCACCCAAGAAGCTCATTAGAACATGCAGGACACGATGCTCCGCTGGGTCATGCTTCTTCGAGAAACCAACAAACCAGCCTGGCGCGTCAACTCTTGTCATTCCTAACTGCTGTGAGACCTCGTACTTCTGCCGCTCGGAAAGCTCATCGTAAGCCACCTCAACATCGTGCCACATGTACAGTGTATCTCTTACAAACCCTAAACAGTCTGGAGCCTCAACTTCGCTAGACCGGAAGTACTGAGGATAAGCTTCGGCGATAGCCCATAGCTCGCCCGACATGACCATCTCTCGTACAAACGCAGGGTCGACGCTGTACTGAATCTCGAGCTTTTCATGAATGTCGGCAAGCATCAGTAAAGTGAGTTGCTGACTAAATTTATCAAACATCCTGTTTTCCCCAATGTAAGCCAACCGAATTGGGGAATGATGCCCAGAAATGCAGCCGCAGAAAAGCACAGTAGGACACCGCCTAAGGCTTGCACCCCGTGAATATGTGCTCAGTCTTTCCCGCTGCCCGCCAAAGACCTTATCAGCGTCGACGCCCCATCGCATCGATCTCGCCGCTCCAATCTCCCGCCGCTTTACACGCGTGTGAGGTTAGATGTGCTCAGCGTGCATGAATAGGCATGAGCATGTTTGTCTCGTCGGTGTACTGACGCGCCTGCCGACGCAGCGGGCTAGTCAGATATGACGAACCCACTATCGCATGGCTAGTCGGTGGGTTTGACAACCATGACGTGGAAGCTCTCTTACCATTGGATCACTCGTACAAAGACAGAATTCTGCGGTGGTACTATGTCAGCTAGAATGCTCGCAGAAGCCCAGCGCTCAGGGATTTTTGTACAAGAGAATCTGCGATCTGCCGATTCCTGATCATCTCAGGCGGCTTACACAGGCGCGGCAGGTACCGCCACAAAGACCTTATCAATTACTGATCAAAGAGCATTAGTTACTTCCATATGAATAGCCTTAGAAAGATTGCGCTTGTTACCGGGGCGGGACGGAGTATCGGGAGGGGAATCGCCATTCGCCTGGCCAAGCAAGGGGCCGATATCGTACTGGTCGATAATGACGAAACGCTGCTGCGGCATACGGCCGATGAGATCAAGACAGTTGGACGTCGCGTGTCAGTTTTTCTGAGCGACCTGAGTCGACAGGAGCAGTTTTGTGAGGCCGTCGATTATGCGGAAAAAACATTCGGCAGCTTGGACATCATGGTGAATAACCCTAACGTTGAGAGAGAACCCGCAAAAGCTGAAATTAGCTATAACGAGGTTGCACGGTTGATCCATCACAGTGTTCAAAGCACGCACTGGGGAATTCAAGCAGCTGCTGATAAGTTTCGTCAGCGCAGCCAAAAAGGCACGATCATCAACGTATCGTCCAGTGCCGGGCATGAAAACCCGACGCTGATAGATATCCATACCGCCTCCAAAATGGCGATACGGGTGCTGACTCAGGCCGCATCTAAAGATCTGGCACCCGATGGAATCGTAGTGACTCTGCAATGTTTCGGATCCATCATTCCAACGGCTAGATACGTGTCGTAACAAAAGGCGTGCTTCGCCGCTTGAAAAGAGCAACGAAGCTCAAGCCCTTACCTTATCGATTCGCACCGGGATATCTCGCAACCACTCACTATTACTCGTCATCCTGCCTGCGTCATGACGGTAACGTGTAACCGCCCTGAGGCAAGTGCTTCATTGGTACATGGAAGCGGGTGATCACGGCCACTACACACGCCATCGCGTCCTTAATGCTGGCGTTCGCAAGGTATGTAGCCCGCCGCCGAGCGGGCTTTTCTTGGGGTGGCAGGCACAGTACTTGGCCTGCCGAGAAAGTCATGCGTTCTGAAAGAAACGCAGGACTTCGGGCTACGAGCTATTTCATTACTGGTTGACCATTTCTTTAATCGCCCCAGTAGGTACGCTAATCAACAGGTACTTGCCCTCGATCTCTACCCACTGCTCATGCTGCCCAGGTGCTTGAAGCTTGTGACTTTTCCAGTCTTTGACTTCCAAGCTCTCACGCTGGTACTCAGTTGGGACTATATCCCCAATTTTCAGTTCCACTGCTCCGGCACCAGGCCGATCCAGGGTCACGCTAGGCCCATCGGAGGCAAAGGTAAGGCTGGACAGCGCGCAAAGCAGCCCGATGGTTAAAGCGGCAAATGGTTTCTTGTAAGTCATCATTTTTCCCTCGTTAGGCGTAGCGCAGCGATTGTATTGATCAAGCCTCTGCCAGACCGGGTAGTGCCAAGACAGGGCTTTCAGAATGCTTTAGCCCACTCATCGCGAAGACGTCACTTACCCAGTCAAGCAGGCTTTATGGAGGCCTCACCACAGCAATGTGTCTGCTGAAGTGGTATGAGGTTGACCCGCCTGCGCGGGAAGCGTTCATTAAAATGACGGCTAACTGAGGTGCAATCCCAGTTGAGCAATTCAGCAGGGTTTTATGCATCGTCCAAAAGAAAGATTCGGGCATGCTGCATGAATGCAAATAGCCACCCTGCCTCCAACCGATTGAATTTATGCGGAAAAATTTTCCCAGCAAACTGGCACGGCAGATGCGATAGCTATGGAGACATCGCCGGCAAAGATCGGCACCAGCCATCTGTGATAGTGAGGGAATACCATGAACGCCATCGACCTTCTAAAAGCCGACCACGAAAAAGTAAAAGGCATTCTTGCCCAGTTAAGCGAGTCGACTGACCGGGCCGTAAAGAAACGCACGGAGCTTTTAGAAAAACTTGAACTGGAAGTGAGCATTCACACCCAACTCGAGGAGGAAATCCTCTATCCAGCCTATAAAGCTGCAGGCGGTAAAGCAGAGGCTGAAATGTACTATGAAGCTAAAGAGGAGCATCGCACAGTCGACTCTTTGGTACTGCCTGACCTGAAAGGCACAGATCCAACAAGCCCTGAGTTCGCCGGGCGCGTGAAAGTGATCAAAGAACTCTTGGAACATCACATTGAAGAAGAGGAAACTGACATGTTCCCTCACGCGAAAAAGATTTTGGGAAAAGCCAAACTGGATGAGCTCGGGGATCAAATGCTGACTCTCAAAACAAGCTTGAAGAAAAGTTTGACCCCATCGAAAGCTGCTTGATTGACCTCTTCCACTCACAACCCAAGCCCGCTATTCAGCGGGCTTTCAGTGTTCTCTATTCTGCCTCTGCGTGACATTTAACTGGCCAGAAAGAGTCTGTTTGATGCCCACCGGCACCGGCTTTCCCATCAACCAAAAGCCCAAATGCTGTCATTCCGCGCCCCCCCTCCCACTAAATACTTATACAAAAATATTGACTTGTACAACTTAGCCTTTATGCTCATAAAGCTATACAAGAACGATATTTTGTACAAGAAAATAAGGGGGCTCCATGCTGGATATTTCAAGCGCCACCCCTCGTGGGGCCAGCCCTCAAGCAATAAAAATGCCCTGTGTGGCCTTACAAATGGCCAGAGACAGACGCCGTGCTTTGCCTCAAGTCCCCAACAGGTGGATTAACATGTCTGACTTTCTACGATCTTTTGCCTCCGAATTTGCTGCACTGGACGCCAGCAATTTAGACAAGCTCAACGAGCTTTATAGTCACGATGTCCACTTCAGTGACCCGCTCCACGACATTCAGGGCATCACGGCGCTGCAAGACTATTTCGCGCAGTTGTACGCAAACGTTAGCGAGTTGGGCTTTACGCTCCATAGCTATGACCAGGTACAAGATGGCAGCGGCTATCTTCGCTGGACCCTGAGTTTTCGACACCCTCGCCTGCACCGTGGCCAAATGATTAACGCCGATGGCTGCTCTTATATTCAGTGGCACGAGAAGGTGTATCGGCACCGCGATTACTTTGATGCCGGGGCCATGCTTTATGAGCACCTGCCGTTGATGGGCTGTGCTATTGGCTGGTTAAAAGGAAGGCTGGTATGAAGCGCATCTGGCTCACGGGTGCCAGCAGCGGTATAGGTGCCGCCTTAGCGCAGATTCTGCTGAGCCAAGGACATTTTTTGGCCGTCACTGCGCGTAATGCCGAGGCCTTGGAAAAATTACTCAGCGCGTTCCCCCAACAGGTACTTCTACTGCCCGGCGACCTGACCGACCCTCGCCAAGTGCAAGGCATGGGCGTGCAAATAGCGCACGCCTGGGGCCATCTGGATCAGGTGATACTTAACGCTGGAACCTGCGAGTATTTAGAGGCTGGACACTTCGAAGCCGGCCTCATTGAACGCGTAATACGCGCCAATGTGTTTTCTGCAGCCTATTGCGTAGAAGCCGCCCTGCCACTCTTGCGCAAGTCTCTACGACCGCACCTGGTCGCCGTGTGCAGCGCCGTCACTTATCTGCCGCTCCCCCGTGCTGAGGCTTATGGCGCTTCCAAAGCGGCAATGCGCTACCTCTTTCAATCGCTGCGCATCGATTTGGCCCACGAGGGCATCGACGTCACGCTTGTGAGCCCAGGCTTTGTCGATACTCCGCTCACGCAACAGAACAACTTTGCAATGCCTATGCGTTGGCCTGTAAACAAAGCGGCCACCTACATCACCTCTCGGCTTGAACGGCGACCGCTGGAAATAGCCTTTCCCGGGCCATTTATCGTTGTATTGCGTCTATTGGCGGCAATGCCTCAACGCCTGCAAGTGTTAATAGGCAAGCGCATGGCTCGCCCCGCCAAAGAAGAGTCTTTATGAAAATAGCAATCATCGGGAGTGGCATCTCCGGCCTGACCTGCGCCTACCTGCTGAATCGCAAGCACGACATCACCGTATTTGAGGCGAGTGACTGGGTCGGCGGCCATACCCATACGGTTGACGTAGAGGTGAAGGGGCAAAGCTTTGCCATTGATACAGGTTTCATCGTCTTCAATGATTGGACTTACCCCAACTTTATCCGCCTGTTGGACCAGCTAGGCGTGACCTCGAACCCTACCGAGATGAGTTTTTCGGTACGGGACCCGAGTACTGGCATTGAATACAACGGTAACAGCCTCAACAGTTTGTTTGCGCAGCGGCGTAACCTGCTATCGATCAGTTTCTGGGGGATGTTGCGAGACATCTTGCGCTTCAACCGTGAAGCCGTGCGTGATCTGGATCAAGCGCGTATCGCCGCGGACACTACGCTGGGTGCCTACCTGCTGCAAAAAGGCTACGGCCCGCGCTTTATAGACCATTACATCGTGCCCATGGGGTCGGCTATCTGGTCGATGTCTCTGGCCGACATGCAACGCTTCCCCCTGCAGTTCTTCGTGCGTTTCTTTAAAAATCACGGGCTCCTGTCGGCGACCCATCGACCGCAGTGGCGGGTGGTCAGCGGCGGCTCTCGCAGTTATATCGCGCCGTTAAGTGCCGGTTTTGTCGAGCGTATTCGCTTGAACTGCCCGGTGCAGCGAGTGGAACGTGACGCATGTGGGGTGACCGTGCACAGTCGCGCGGGCAGTGAACATTTTGACAGCGTGGTCTTCGCCTGCCATAGCGATCAGGCCTTACGCCTGCTATCGGCTCCCAGCCAAGCCGAGCAAGAGATACTCGGGGCATTGCACTACGCCGAGAATGACGTGGTGCTGCACACCGACACGCGCGTGCTGCCCGACCGCCGCCTGGCGTGGGCAAGCTGGAATTACCGGCTTGGCGGTACCCCCCAGCAACCCGCCGCCCTGACCTACAACATGAATATCCTGCAAGGGATCAAGAGCCATACCACCTTCTGCGTTAGCCTCAACCAAACCGAGGCCATAGCCCCTGGCAAAATCATTGAGCGCTTTCGCTACGCCCATCCGCAGTACAGCCTGGAAGGCGTGGCGGCTCAAGCCCGCTGGGGGGAGCTGCAAGGTGCTCAACACAGCTACTACTGCGGTGCCTATTGGGCCAACGGTTTTCATGAGGACGGCGTAGTCAGTGCCTTGCGCGTAGCCGCAGCTTTCGGTGAGCACTTATGAACAGCGCACTTTACCAGGGTTGGGTCAGTCATCGTCGGTTGCTGCCGCGCGCCCATGGCTTTCACTATCAAATGGGTATGCTTTACCTGGATCTTGCCGAACAAGAGCAGGTGCTGGGCTTGTCCTGGCTGGCCGGGCGGTCGCGCTGGGGGGCCTTTACCTTCCGAGAAACCGACTACTTGCCACACGCCACGCGCAAGGGCGTGATGCTGAGCGATGCTGTGCGTCAGTTGGTGGAACAGGCCTTGGGGTACGCTCCCCAAGGCCGAATCTGTTTGCTGACCCAGCCCCGCAGTTGGGGGTTGTCTTTTAATCCGATCAGCCTGTTTTATTGCTTCGAAACCGACGGCAGACTCGCCGCCATACTGTGCGAAGTCAGCAATACCCCTTGGCGAGAGCGCTATCAGTACGTGTTGCCGACCCACGCCAGCGGTGAGTCACGTCATCGGGTGCCCAAGAGCTTTCACGTCTCCCCCTTTCTGCCGCGTGACCTGGAATACCGCATGCGTTTCTCTGGGCCTGAGCAACGCTTGAACGTGACCATGCAGGATTGGCAGGGCGAGCAAAAATTCTTTGAGGCGAGCATGGGCCTGGAGCGGGTTGAACTGACGCGCCAAAGCCTGAGACGCCATCTGATAGCGTTCCCTTGGGTCACCGGTAAAACCGTACTTGCCATTTACTGGCAGGCTCTGCGGCTACTGCTCAAGCGGATGCCACTGTTTTCTCATGAAGCCGCCAACGGCGAATACCGCACAGGCACTCTGGAGTCGCGCCATGACAAACCCTAGCCTGAACCCCACCAATACGGGTGATTCTGCCACCAACGGGCTAAGCGCTCGTCTGCTCAAGAAAGGTGTTCTGCGTAAGCTGGCACAACTGCGCCACGGGCATTTAGAGATTATTGGCGACGGTGAGCCCTTGAGCTTTGGCCAACCCGGCGATGGGCTCCACGGAAAAATCGAAGTGCATGATGAGGCCTTTTGGTCAATGGCTGCACTCAATGGTTCCATTGGCGCGGGTGAAGCTTATATCCACGGGTATTGGAGCAGCCCAGACCTGACGGCAGTGATCCGTATTTTCGTTGCCAACCTTGAGGTGCTGGATGAAATGGAGCGCGGCTTGGCACGGATACGCCGCCCAATAGCCAAAGCCTTGCACTGGCTCAACCGCAACACCCGAAACGGTTCACAACGTAACATTTCAGCGCACTACGATCTGGGTAACGCGTTATTCGAAAAGTTGCTGGACCCCACCATGATGTATTCAGCGGCCATGTTCCGCTCCGCCAGCGACAGCCTCGAGCAAGCCCAAATCAACAAGCTTGCGCGCATCTGCGAAAAGCTCGATCTGAAACCTGAAGACCATCTACTGGAAATCGGTACGGGCTGGGGCAGCATGGCACTTTATGCGGCCACTCACTACGGCTGCAAGGTCACCACAACCACGCTGTCTCATGAGCAATTTGCATACACGCAACGCCGCATTGAGGAAGCAGGCCTGCAAGACCGCGTTACCCTGCTCTTGCAGGATTATCGCGATCTGACAGGAACCTACGACAAGCTCGTCTCAATCGAGATGATCGAGGCCGTTGGCCACCGCTTCCTGAGCACCTACTTCAAACAGTGCGCCCACCTGCTTAAAGACCATGGACTGATGCTTTTACAAGCGATCACCATACGGGACCAGCGCTATGAGCAAGCCAAAAAAACCGTCGATTTCATCCAGCGTTATATTTTCCCCGGGGGAGCCTTGCCCTCGGTGACGGCCATGCTCAACACCATCAGTCGCGACACTGATTTGAACCTTCATCATATGGAAGACTTCGGCCTTCATTACGCACGCACGCTGCGCCTGTGGCACGACAACCTGCGTTCAAGCCAACAGAGCCTGGAAGCAATAGGCTACGACCTGACGTTCTATCGCTTGTGGGAGTTTTACCTGTGCTATTGCGAAGGGGGGTTCTTGGAGCGAAGCATTGGCACTGCCCATCTATTGCTCGCCAAACCCGGAGCAAAACCGCAGCCATTGGAGCTAACCGCCTGAGCGGGCAAGGCCGGCTGTTTCTGAATGCCGGGCTTTTCCAGCTGGGCTGGTTCGCCTGTGTATTGGGCGCTCACCGGCCTTGGCTGCTGCTGATTGCAATTGCCTGCTTGGCGTTACACCTGTTTTGGGTAGCAGACACGTTCAATGAGTGGCGCAACCTGCTCCGTGTGGCCGCCTGCGGCTGGGTTCTGGACAGCGCGCTGTTGCATCTGGGGCTATTCGATTTTTCAGGGTCCACTTTTGTTTTGCCGTTTTGGTTGGCACTCGTTTGGCTGCTGTTCGCCAGCACCTTGGCGTACAGCCTGAAATGGACCAGGCGACCTTGGTGGATGAGCAGCCTGCTGGGTGCCGTGGCCGGGCCTCTTTCGTATTGGGGCGGGGCCAAGCTGGCAGGCGTAGGGATGCCGCTAGGCCTATGGCCCAGCCTTCTAGTGCTCGCCTTGATCTGGGCGATAGTGATGCCTGCGGCGCACGGGTTGGCAGCACAGCAGGCTCGTTGACTCAAGGCTGCTTGCGAAAGAACAAGGTAACCTGACCGACCTCCACGCCGAACTTGGTCATGTACGAGCGATTGATCAGCGTGTTTTCGTCAATCAGGTACATCCAATCGTCCAACTGAACCTCATACTCCTTGCCATCCACCGGAAGGTTCAGCACATAGTTCCAGCGCAACGCATTGCCTGCCACTTCGCCACGCGCCTCGCCCACCACATCGCCAGCCACCCCACGCCATTGTCCTGGGCCATCAGGTGTTAGCGTCCACACGCGTTTCTGCCGGGTGCCATCACTGTAGGTAAATGACTCGTCGAGGATCAACCGATTGCCCTCAGCCGTTCCCTTGATGTCCACGTGGAAGCGTTTGACGACCTCACCTGAACGCTTTTGAAACATCCCCCAAGCCTCGACCCGACCTTCGAAGAACGCTCGCAACTGAAGCGTGGGCGTTTCCTGACTGTAGGTCTGCACATCGACCTTGGTGCAACTCGCAAGACCAAAGCAGAACAGCAGCATCCATACTCTACACATGGGGCATTCCTCGATGGCATTAAGGTTCAGCGGTGCCTAACAATCGGGCCCGCAGCTCTGGACTGCGTGTGCGGGGATCAAACCAAATCGCAAAAAAGGCATTGACGAATGCCTCATCCTTTACAACGTATTGCAGTTTATCGCCGACGTAAAAACGGGCACCTTCGCCGGGAACATTGACGCCGGTGATGCGATCTCCTGGGCCCACATCGACAAATGCACGCTGCATTTCGCTCTTGCCGCGAGCGATCAGCTCCGGGCTCATGGGGTTGGGCGAAAGGCGACGGATTTCCTTGAGGCTTGCCTCAACCAGATCATCACGACCAATAGCCCGACTGTAGGTCAGCTCCAGAGCAAAAGGCACGTCGGCTCCTGGCGACTCACCGTTCATCGGGCGGGGGCTCCATAGCTTGGCGTTGTAAATCGAGAAGCCGAAGAGGCGCATCTCGCCACTTCCCGACAGTCGAGCATCCGGTAAAGCCTCACGCCAATCAGCCAATAGCACTGCACTCTGGAGCATCAGGACAAGGCAGATGACACCGCGGATCAAGCGACCTATAAGCGCAGCCATGTGAGCCCTCCGAAAAACCAATGAACGCTCCAAAAACTTATACTAAATTGGTAGCTTGTACAGCTTTTATCAACACGGATTTTGGTCACGCGATCGGATGGCCAGGGGCTTGCGAATAGCCAGGTCACGCCTGGGCAAACACCTCCACGATCTGATCAATCACGGCACGCACGCGAGCGGTATGCCGCAGGTCTGCGTGGGTGACCAGCCAAACGTCATAGGGTGCCGGGCGCGTTCGCTCTGGCCATAGCCTGACCAGCCCGTCTCTGTCCCCCATATACACGGGTACTTCACCGATACCGATCCCTGCCGCTATCGATCGGCGCACCAATAAACTGGAGCTCACACTCGAAACAATCCGCCCGCGAGTGATGGATTCCGAGACCAGCGTCATCTCGTTGTTGCGCTGCAAGTACGGTTGATACACCACCAGGTCATGCCCTTCAAACAATGAGCCGGGGGCCGGCACCCCGCGAGCGTCGATATAACCTTGGGACGCAAACAGCCCAACGGGCCAGCGGGCTATACGTCGGGCAATCAGATCAGGGTTCTCGGGCCGGGTGTTACGCACGGCAATATCCGCTTCGCGCTTGGACAGGCTGATCATTTGGGTGGAAGCGTCCAGTTGCACGCGCACATCCGGATGCTGTTCGTGCAAGCGAGCCATCGCAGGAATGAGAAAATCAATGGCCAGAGAATCGGTGGTACTCACCCGCACAGTGCCGGTCAGCCGGTCGTCAAGGCCCTGCGTCTGGCGCTCCAGTTCCAGTGCGAACTGCTCCATCTTTTCCACGGCTCGCAGCGCAGATTCACCGACCGTCGTGAGGGTGTAGCCTTCGGAGGTGCGCAAGAACAACGTTGCACCCAAGGACTTCTCCAAGGCGCTAACCCGTCGCCCTACGGTGGCCTGATCCACCCCCAGCACGCGGGCTGCCCCGCGCAGCGTCGACTCGCGGCAGACGCTGAGAAACATCCGTGCATCGTCCCAATTCATCCTGCCCTCTTTCGATGCAATTCTGCATCAGTGGTATGTGAAATCGCAGCATTATTGCATCAATAAATCTCGGTATGCTGTATCGCCTCGTCAATCGACAGGACACTCAACAGGTACCCCGCATGAATCTGCCCCACGAGATGACCCTTATTGAAATCACCGAGCCCGGCGGCCCGAATGTGTTACAGCCGCGACAGGTGGCGGTTCCAACTGCCGCGGCAGGCGAAGTGCTGATTCGCGTAATGGCCGCTGGCGTCAATCGCCCGGACGTCATCCAGCGCACGGGGAAATACCCCATGAAACCCGGCATGAGCCTGATCCCGGGGTTGGAAGTGTCCGGTGTCGTCGTCGCCGTGGGTGACGACGTCAGTGAGTTTGTCGTCGGCGATAAGGTCTGTGCGCTGACCAATGGCGGTGGCTATGCGCAATATTGCGTCACTCCTGCCAGCCAGACGCTGCCGATCCCTGAAGGCATGGATTGGAATCAGGCGGCGGCGATTCCCGAAACCTTCTTCACCGTCTGGGCCAATTTGTTTGACATGGGCGGTGCGGTCAAAGGCCAACGGGTACTTATCCACGGCGGTACCAGTGGCATCGGCACCACTGCGCTCATGCTCTGCCAAGCGTTTGGCATCGAAGCGTTCGCCACAGCGGGTAGCGAGAAAAAGTGTGCCGCCATTCAAGCGTTAGGGGCGCACGCCATCAACTATCGCGAGCAGGACTTTGCGCACGTCATCGCGCAGACAACGGCCAACAAAGGCGTCGATGTCATTCTGGATATAATGGGCGCGTCGTACCTGAATCAAAATATCTCAGCCCTGAGCATGGAGGGCCGACTGGTCTTGTTGGGTTTCCTGGGGGGTGCCCACGCCAATGATGTCGACTTATTGGCGATAATGGCCAAGCGCGCCACCATTACCGGCTCACTGATGCGCTCGCGAACCCAGGCCGAAAAAGCCGTGATTGCACAACACCTGCGCGAGCATGTTTGGCCGCTGCTCACGGCCGGGCGCTGTTTACCGATCATCGACAGGGTGTACCGATTGACTGACGCCGCCCAGGCCCATGCCCGGATGGAAGGTGGCGATCACATCGGGAAAATTGTGCTGCAGATGACGTGACCTTCAATCACGGGTAAAGACTGAATGCTGCGTTTTCGAATGCGGCATTTCCAGTCCTTGGCAACTGCCGCGAAGCGCAAGGCGCTCACTCGCGTGCGCGAGGGGCCGTGCTCTGCCGAACAATCAATTCAATCTGAACGCGTTCTCGGCGGGCTATTGGGCGCCCCTCAATGAGGGCAACAATATTATCAGCACTGTTCACCCCGATTTTTGAAGAGGGCACATTAACCGTCGTCAATGCAGGCACTGAAACAGCCGCGAAATCAATATCATCAAAACCTGTTATAGACAGTTCCTGTGGAACTTTGATGCCCATGGCGCGGGCCTCGGCAATGGCTCCCATACACGTGACATCGGTACTGCAAACAATCGCGGTGGGGCGGGGCGTCATCTCCATCGCCATTCGAAGCCCCGCTCGCCCGCCTTCCAGGGTAAACGGCTGTTGAATAATTCGCGAGGCAGCCAATTCAATGCCATCTTGCAAGAGTTCATCGACAACACCGATCCTTCTGTAGTGTGCCCGTTCGTTATAGGCAACTACGCCGTTAATCATGGCGATATCCGTGTGACCCAGGCTTATTAAATGCCGTGCAATCATCCGGCCCCCTTCCTCATTACTAAAACCAACGCAATGGTGAGGGTGCGCGCCATCAAGAGACCACATCAGAATAAACGGGCACTTTGAGCTATTTAACGCTTCATAGACTGACTGACTATGATCGGTACCGACCAACAACAACCCCTCCACCCCTTTCTCAATCATGTTTCGCACGTTGATCAGTTCTTGATCCTGATCATATTCGTGTGACGAGATGATCAAGTGGTAGCCAAGTTCACTCAACCGCTGCTGAAGCGCTTGAACCGCTTCGGCAAACGCCGGGTTGTTAAATGTCGGGAAAATAGCCCCGATACTATGCGTTCGCCGTGACGCCAGCGCGCGCGCGGCACCGTCTCTCACATAGCCCAGCTTCAAAACAGCTGCGCAGACCTTCTCCAAAGTAGCTGGCTTTACCAGGTGAGGCACTGAAAGCGCTCGGGAAGCACTGCCAATAGAAACACCCGCCAACTCAGCAACGTCCTTGAGCTTCGGCTTTTCGTTGTTTTTCATCGAAGGATCTGTATTCCCGGGTCATGACATTTGAAAAGGTTTACTGCGGTAAAAGAGGCCACAACGCGTACAGGCCGGATCATCCAATATGCTAACAATATCTGGTCATTTATTCATTCAAGCTCAAGAACCGGAACACGGCACCCGAGAAAGCTCTTCGGTCATGTAATAACGCCAGGGCTTACCGGGTGCCGGCAACTTTCAGGACTTTAAATGGGCCTCAGGTGTACACAACGTTCACCGGCCCTCCGTTAAGCCGTCAGCATGACCCCATGCAGCATTTCCTGCCCCCCCTTAACGCATCAGCCAACCACCTGCTACATCGACGACCTGGCCCGTCACAAAATCGCTTTCGCCGGAGGTCAGGAAACAGGCAGCCTTTGCCACCTCCCGGGGTGTGCCGAGTCGACGCAGGGGCGTTTCATCCACAACAGCCTGATTCGCCACAGCGGAAACCGTCTTCAGCAACGGCGTTTCTATGCGCCCCGGAGCCAGCGCATTGGCGGTAATGCCGTAGGGCCCCAGCTCACCGGCCAAATGCCGTGTGAAACCGATAATCGCTGACTTGGTGGCGCTGTAATGGGCGGCTACAATCGGTAAATAAGCACTGCCTGCAACCGATGACATGTTGACAATACGACCGAAGCGGCGCTCTACCATCGACGGTGTCAGTGCGCGCACAAGGTTGAAAGAGCCCGTGAGGTTGACCCCCACGACCCTCTCCCACTCATCCGGGCTCATTTCCCAGATAGGCACCGGCGCGCCATTGTGCTTGGGCGACACACCCGCATTGTTGATCAGCGTATCGATGGGCCCAAGGGCCCTGACAAACTGATCGCACACCCTTACGCACTCGTCAAACTGTGCAACATCCGCCTTGGCCCATTCAACCGTGTGCCCGGCAGCGCGGAGCAAGGCCGCTTGCTCCTTGACCTTCGCTTCATCAAAGTCCACTAACGCGACCCGAGCACCTTCCTCGCAATACAGCTGCGCAAGGGCTGCTCCAATGCCTCCACCGGCACCCGTCACCAGAACCACGCGCCCAGAATGTCGGAGACTCTTCATCACTAACCTCACCTTCAAATAATCGTAAATAGCGCAAGCAATGGCCTACAACCCCAAATAAGCCCGCTTTACATGGGGGTTATCGAGTAGCTCCTGCCCCGTTCCACTGAGCACCACTTCGCCGTTCTCGAGCACGTATCCACGGTCGGCAATTCGAAGGGTATGAACGATGTTCTGCTCGACGATCAGGACGGTGGTGCCGAGCGCCAGGATCTTGTTGATGATGTCAAAGACCTGGGACACCAACAGGGGCGACAGGCCCAGCGACGGCTCATCGAACATCAACAGTTTGGGTTCAGCCATGAGGCCACGTGCGATGGCGACCATCTGCTGCTCACCGCCTGAAAGCGTCCCGGCATTCTGCTCAAGGCGCTCACGCACGCGCGGAAACAGATCCAACACCTCATCCAGGCGCTTCTTGTAGTGTTTGCGGGCGCTGCGCTTGTAGGCCCCCATCAGCAGGTTGTCGCGGATACTCAAATACGGGAACAACTGACGCCCCTCTGGAATCAGCGTCAGGCCGGCATCGACGATTTGATCAGGGCGCCATTTATCGATTCGCTCGCCCTCAAATTCGATAGTGCCTTGTGTTGGCTCGACGAGCCCACACAGGCTTCGAAGCGTGGTGGTCTTGCCTGCACCGTTGGCACCGACGATGGTGATCACCTCACCGGCATTCACTTCAAATGAAACGCCCCGCAGGATCTCCGTGCCGTCGTAACCGGCATGCACATTGTTCAGCTTAAGCATGGCTGTACTCCTTACCGAGGTAAGCCTCAATCACTTGAGGGTCACTGATGACATCCTGAGGCGCACCCTGAACCAGCACTGAACCTGAACTAATGACGATAATTCGATCAGACAGACTCATCGTGGCCTGCATCAAGTGCTCAATCATCAGCACGCTCACCCCGGTGTCGCGCACCCGCCGAATGACTTCGATCGCCTTGACCACATCGGTCGGGTTAAGCCCGGCCATGACCTCATCGAGCAACAGGATCCGCGGACGAGTGGCCAGTGCCCGCGCCATTTCCAGGCGTTTCATTCCCCCTACGGTCAGGTTGCGTGCCTGCGTGTCGAGCATGGCCGTCAACTCGGTCAGTTCCGCTACCTGGGTGGCGATAGCCCTTGCTTCATTGGCATCGGCGGTGTGCATGAAGGCCCCGAGCATGATGTTTTCGCACACACTCAGGTCGGCGAACGGTTGCACGATCTGGAACGTGCGGCCGATACCGGCTTTGGCAAATTCCGCCGGGCTACCGGGTGTCACCCACTCTCCATCAGGCAGGCGAACCTTGACACTCCCCCGGGACGGCAAGAGAAAGCCGGAAAGCTGGTTGAACACAGTGGTTTTACCCGCTCCGTTCGGGCCGATTACCCCAACAATCTCACCTTCAGCCAAGCTGAGTGATACATCGTTAGTGGCATGCAAACCGCCGAAAAACTTATGCAGATGCTCTGCCACCAGAATGGGCTGACCTTGGGTGACGGCGTGATGAGTGGCGACGGAGGCCTGGGTGGGAGGTACGACTTTGCGCAACGCGGTGTTGCCACCCGGCAACGAATCGATCCAGCCAAAGACGCGCCCGCCGAACCGCCCTACCAGGCCTTGCGGAATGGTGAGTACCACAACAACCAGAACGATGCCGTACACCAAGCCGTGAACACCGCTGCCCATATCGCCCAGCCAACCGCGCGCCAGTTCGGCCAGAGGGAGCACCAGAATTGTGCCAATCAACGGCCCCGAGACAGTCCCCAGGCCACCGATAAGCGCGAACATTGCAATCTGAATAGACAGGTCCAGGGAAAACATCGAGCCAGGCTCGATAAACGTTAGATACATCGCGTGAAAACTGCCGACCAGGCTGGTCAGAAAGGCAGATAAGACAACGGCAATCAGTTTCACTTTTACCGAGTTGACGCCTACAGCATGGGCGGCATCTTCGCGTTCACGTACAGCAATCAGGTAATAGCCCAAACGCGATGTCTTGATTTTCCACGACACGGCCAACGTGATGATCAGGAAGCCGAATGCGATTAACAGATAGGGCCAGCGTGGCCGGAAAAGCATCCACTCGAAACCCAGTTTAAGCGGCACGCCGAGCCCGGCAGCGCCACCGGTAATATCATGCTGGTTAATTGCCACAAGCCGGAATACTTCAAGCACGGCAATGGTTGCCAGAGCAAAGAATGGCCCACGAAGCCTGAAGCAAGGCCAACTAATGACGATTGCCACGAGCGACGATAACAGTGCGCCCGCGAACATGCCGATCCATGGGCTTATGCCAAAGTTGATCATCAGCAGGGTCGTTGTGTAAGCGCCCACGCCGTAGAAAACAGCATGCCCCAGGGATAACTGCCCGGCGAAGCCGCCCACTATATTCCAGGCAGTGGCGAGCGCGGCATAACTGCACACCAGAATAAAAAGGTGGTACACGAACGGTGACCCAACACTGAACGGAATGATCAGTAAGAGGGCTAAAAGCACAATGCTTACGTAGACGCGAGGATGCAAAATACTCATGTCCATAATCCCTATTCAGATCCGCGACCGGCACCGAAGAGCCCGGTCGGTCGGAAAACAAGAATGGCCAGGAAGATCGAGAAGTAAACGACCTCTTTCAGGTCCGGAGCGATGTAATAACCCGCCAGACTGTCCACCACACCAATGACCATTGACCCCATCAGCGCCCCCCACAGACTTCCCAGCCCGCCCAGAACAACGATGACGAAGGCGGTCAACACGAAGAAGGTGCCGACGGTTGGAAATACCGGGTATTGCGGAGCAATCAGGCCAGAAGCCACGCCCAGGCAAGCGCAGCCCAGACCGAAGGCGAAAATGTAGATTTTTTTGACGTCCACACCCATCAACTGGGCAGCGTTTCGATTCTGTGCCGTTGCGCGTACCGCCCGCCCCAGGAATGTGTGATGCAAAAACCAATGCAGGCCCGCCACCATCCCCATTGAGGCGGCAAAGGTAATCAACTGCCCGCTGCTGGCCCGGAACGGCCCAAAGGCTAAGGTCTCAGTACCCAGCGTGATGCCCTGTACCGTCTTCACGTCAGCGCCGAAGACAAGCAAGGCACCATTCATCAGCGCGATGGAAACGCCCACGGTCGCGAATATCTGAATGTGGCCTTCAGCGCTCAACAACGGTTGAATAATGAACCGTTGCATCGCCGCACCCGCCGCAAACAACAAGAGTGTTGCTGGAATGATTGCAATATAAGGATGAATCCCGAATTTGGCATTCATCAAATAAACGGCATACAACCCGATCATCAAAAATTCACCGTGCGCAAAGTTAACAACACGCACGATGCCAAATATTAAAGTCAGGCCAATACTGATAATCGCTAATGTTCCACCCAGCAATAAGCCGTTCAGAACCAGCTGCAGGAAAATATCCACGAAGCCCCCTCGTGTCGAGCGCACGAATTCACGAAACTAACTATGATTCAGATGTTTCACTGCGTTTATTGATGCTCGACAAAACGCGCTTGGGTGACAGCAGCCGACTCCGGGTAGACCGTTTTCAACGTGCCATCTTGCCACTGCATGATGGCGGTATTGGCACGCTCGTTTTGCCCGTTAGCCGCAAATTTGGCACCAATACCAGCAGCGGTTTGACCTTCTGGAATGTCGACTTTATAGACCGAACTCAGAATCGCATCAGCGTCTAGCGAGTCACTGGCTTCCATGGCGTCCAGGAAAATCTTGGCACCTACATAGTTAATCAAACTATGGCCTGAGCGAGGTTCAGTGCCGTAGCGCTCTTTATAAGCCGCGGCGAATGCACCAATGCCAGGCGCACCCGCCTCGTTGGTTTGATACTGGGCAAAGTCGACATCCAATACGCCTTCCATGTTTTCAGCCCCCACCACCTTGAGGGTATCCTGCATGGAATAACCGCCCCCGGCACCGACTACCGCTTTAGGCTTGTACCCGGCCTCGCGGATCTGGCGGAAAAACAAGGTTGTATCGTTCTGGTAACTGGTTTGTAGAACGACATCGGCCTCAGACCCTTTAAGGCGCAGAATCAGCGACGACAGGTCCACCGCTTTGGCGGAGTAAGGCAGCACTTCAACCACGTTCAAGCCTTGTTCTTGCGCCAATTTCTTCTGGAAGGTCGCAATGGTCGTGCCGTACAGCGCATCTTCATGGATGATTGCGATTTTCAACTGTTTAGGGTCGATGTTGAGGGTGGGAGCCAACACTTTGGTGATTGCATCAATGGTCCCTTCAGCGAAGTTCTTGGCTGTTGGGTTACTGCGCACCACGTATTTAAGGTCGCGTTCAGTGATGCTATCCGACACGGCACCCAGTTCGAAGTAAGGGACACCGGCCAACTCGGTTACTTGGGTCGCGGCAAAAGCCAGTGCTGAAGAGTAACTACCAAATACAGCGGTCACATTCTCAACGGACGTCAGCTTACGCGCGGCGCCGACTGCCTGGCCAGCATCCACGGCGTCGGCTTTGAGCAATTTAATCTGTTCGCCTTTCAAGCCCCCCGCCGCATTGCGTTCGGCGACGGCCACTTCTAATCCGCGATAGCTTTCGTCTCCGAGCAGCGCCAAAGAACCGCTGAAGGGATAGAGGGCACCCAGCTTCACATCGGCGTGGGCCGCCAGGGATGTGCTTATGGACAACGCAACGCAGGCAGAGGTGATCCAGTGTTTTGTACTCATTATTATCTCCTGGTTCAGCGCCAATGAATCGGCACCAAATGAATCGCTTCAGATATGCACTCGTTTTCGTTAGCCAACAAAAACGTGCTTCTTAACGAGACATATTATTAGATTTATTTTTTTCCAAGCATATTTATGAAGCGCTTCATATTTATCCCGCCAGGTGCCCCTGTGTCAAGTAAAACGGCGGGATAAACCCACGGCCCCAGACATGTGGCAGTGATGATTACGCCGCCCTCCGCGCTATGGCTGGGCCCGTGAATCGCTGCTGCCGGCCGGCCGTGCTTCGCGGGCGAAGCCGTTTATGACGATGTAAAGCAATGGGCCGATTGATACAAACACTGCCGTGATCAGAAAATAGGGCAGCAACGAGGCCAAGGATCGGCCTTTGGCGCGCGAGTCCTGGTACATCCAGACGCACGCAAGGATGCCAAGCAGGTACAGATCAACCACCACTTGAGCGGTGTCCGGGCTCGACAGGAGTCCAATGCCGAAATCGATGAGCGATTGATCGGCGAACAACAGGGTACCCGCTGTATATAAGGAAAAAACCACCAGAGTAGCCAGTGAGAGATAGGGTTTCTTCATTTGCCCTCCCAGGACATCAAGTCACGTTCACTACCGGCACGTTAATGATAGGGTCGCCACGAGATCAATGACCTCACAGGTCATGGACTCAACCCATGCGCACTGCCAGAGTCCTGCAATGAACAGCCAACCTTTTTCTCGAACGACCTCCGCGACCAGTGCCGGCGCACAATTGCGCGCGTTACGTCGACAGGCCAAATTGAGCCAGTTGGACCTGGCGCTGCTATCAGGCATCTCCCAGCGTCATCTCAGTTGTATCGAGACCGGACGCGCCACGCCAAGCCCCGGAACGCTGCACAACGTGTTGATGGCACTGGAAGTCCCTCTGGAACACTGCAACAGCGTGTTTCTGGCGAGCGGTTATGCCCCGCGCTACGAAGCCACCCCTCTCACCTCCCCAGGCATGGAGGGCGTTCGCGAGGCCATCACTCACTTACTGGAGGCCAACAATCCTGCGCCAGCGATTGTGTTGGGCAGTCAGTGGCAGGTTCTGGCCGCCAATGCCAGCACGGGCGTGCTGTTCGATCTGGTGGGGCTCAAGCCCGACGCGGCAGAGGGGCTGAACCTGCTGGTCACCCTACTACGGCCCGGCGGCTTGGGCGATCATTTGAGCAATGTCGAGGAAATACGATTAGTGGCTTGGCAAAGAGCAACGCGAGAGGCTTTAAGCAACCCTGAGCTTGCCGAGCTTCTGAAAAGCCTCCCCTCCCCGCACGGGTCATCAACCCTGACCGACGCGCTGCCTCCGCTAGTTCTGACACGCCTCAACTCAAGGCATGGGGAACTAACTTTCATGTCCACCTTCACCACGTTCGGCATGCCGCTCGATATCACAATGGCGTCACTGCGTATCGAACACCTGATTCCTGCTGACGCGAAAACCTGGGAAATCATGACCCAAGCCTATGGTGCCAATGAGACTTAGCCAAGCCCTGACTTTAAGGTTTCTGCACTGTTATACGCCTGTAGCCGATGGCTGGTTTATACCGTAAAAGGTCAAAAAACAGGCGTCAGTTAGTAGTCACTTCACCCGTAATCACCAGGACTGGTGTCGGGTTAAAGTCCTGTCAGTTGACAATTTATATCATTGGCCGCTCAGGTATAGCGTTCTGGAATAACTCTCTGATAACCTCGCTCAAACAGTAATGGCTTAATGATGGCATCCATATGAGCAAAACTCTTAAGCGTGGCTGGGCGTGGGCATATTATAAAATGCGCGAACTGTATTGCTCTCGACTCACAGCCGGGTACAGGGCAACCCGGTATGCCCTGTTGGGTGATACGGGTACTTTTTATAATGATCTGACAGGCAGAAAAATCCGTATTTATCGTTGATCAGGCACCCTGCCTTAACGCTCACCCAGTTTTATAGGTGGTGCTGAATCGCCAGTTAACGAAGCAGCACCTTTCACACATAAACTCACTCAGCGTTTGCGGGTATTAACCGTCGCAATTCTCGAGTTGATCGGGATATTGCTACTGCCGTGCCCCGGCACTTGTTGATGGGTATCGAACTCAATATCGACATCGGGGCCAAAGAACAAACAATGAGTCGAGCCTCCAAAGTGGAACATCCCCAGTTGATCGCCCTTTTTTACATACTGCCCTTCAAAAGCAGTAATGTCACAGGTTGAAACTTCCGCCATCCCTATCGCCATAAAGCACATCAAACCAATATCTTTATTATCTGCCTCAATGAACACCAGCCCGCGGGTGGCTATTTCAGCAATATAGGCTTGTGACAAATCGGGCCCCGAGGCATCGTCACGGATACTCAACGTTTGAGAATAATAGGTGCCTTCAATCATGCGTGTTTTCACAACCCGCCCAGACACCGGTGAGTGCCAGCGGTGATAACTTAACGCGCTGAGGAACGCCTGGTAAATCGTGCCACCGACAAACTGAGAAACAAAAGGGTCATTATCCATCATAAACTGCAACGCATAGGGTTGCGCTTTAATCCAGAACTCATCACGCAGTTTGACATCGCGGGCAATTCGAAACGGTGCCGATTCACACGCATTAATCACCACTGCATCATTATCGGGCTCAGCAACAGGTCGAGCGCCGTCACGTAAATTGCGTGTGAAAAAATCATCCCAGGACTTGAACCCGTAGCCAGGCAGATCCGGGTCGCATTGGAACTCGCTGGCGAAGTTCGGCATCGCGGCCATCGCATCTGCTCCGAACCAGCCGGATTTCGGGTCATCGCTCAAGACGTAAGCGCTGTCAGGTGAGCTTAGAAACTTGCCCCACTCATTAAGCACCTCTTTCAAGTGAGCATTGACCTTTTGATCCAGAAAACCTGCCCAACCACCTTTGGTGGCCATGGACCAGTCAAAAATGGCATTAAAGGGGCAGCCGACCAAACCGCTTTTATTAAAGTCCGGGGCGTGAGTCATGATGACATTCATCAGTTGCAGCATATGATGATAGTCACGCACCTGAGGTAGCCCGCCGGGCGACAAGGCCTTATCTCTGGACACTTGGCTGAACATCTGGTTAAAGAACATATACGCCTTGGGATCCGTTTCAATAAACTGTTTGAAACGCTCTACCGCGGGCAGCAGTGGACTTTTATTGTTCTCGGCTTTGGACATGATCAACAAGAGCCAGTCTGAGAGTGTTTTTTGGTCGGAGGGCATCCATTTACCGATCATAAACGTGGTGTCACAGGGCTTTAATTGAGTCGTCATTTCCAACCTCACTGTATTAAATAATTGATCCAGATCAAAATTAACCGCAGCCCCACCTTCTTATTCAGGCGTGACGCTCTTCTGCGGTGATGGATGACTGATGTTCAACTGGCTCGACATATAACGGCCAAATATAATCCAGCCGGCAAAGGTCACCAGTGCGCCATAAATAAGCGCTTCGCTTCCTGCGCTGTACATGGCATAGAGGGTGTAAGCATTGGCCAGGAAGCAGACAACGCCAATCAACATCAACTTGCCGTGGCTGATCTTGCCGGCCTTGTACTCATCAGATGATTTAATGATTGTCGAACACGCTGACATGGACAGAATGTAAGGCACCAGGTCCACCACCACAGAGAAGTCAACAATGACATTGAACTCTCGGTTGAAGCTTGGGGTTATGGACATCAGCAGGAATACCGATTGAATCACACAGATGATGATCAGCCCTACTACAGGCGCTCCGCGTTTGGTCACCCGACCAAATATTTTGAAGAAATACCCCACGTCTGCGCAGGATTTAAAGACCTGCCCCGTTGTGAACTGCCAGGTCAACAAAGAACCCAGGCATGCAATGCACATGATGACTTCAATAAATTTGCCGACGCCACCCCCAAACATATGCGAGTACACCAGCCCAAAAGGTGCTGATGACACAGCCAGTGTTTCATAAGGAATGATCCCGCCAATAACGGCCGTAGACAGGATGTAGATGACTGCCGTAAACAATGTGCCCCCCAAGACGGCAATCGGCACCGATTTTTCGGGGTTCTCTACAGCGTCCGAGTTGGCGCTGGCCGACTCGAGCCCTAGAAAAGCCCACATGGTCAGCGCCAATGCTTGAGGCAGTGCATCGAAGAAACCCAAGTGGTGAGGGTTCCATCCATCTATATAGATATCGGACTTGAACCAGAACCAGCCTATAAAGATGATCCCGATCACAGGAATGATCACGCCCCATACCGTGACCGTGCCAATTTTCCCGGTGATCTTGGAACTCCAGAAGTTAGGCAGCGTGGTCAACCATATAAAGAACATGGTCCACAGTGCCGTGGCCATTCCGCCGATCTCGATTTCAACCACTTTACAGAAGTAACCCACTGCCGAAATGGCCACCCCCACGTTGGCAATCACAATGGCAATAGCATACGTATAGTTTGCCAACATATTACCCGACTTGCCGAAGGCATATTGCGCATACCCGCCCATGCCACCAATGTTCTTGCTGTACCGGCCACACTTGGCAAACCCATAGGCCAATGCCATTGCGCCCATGGACGTCAGAACCCAGGAGATAATGGTGATATTACCCACGCCTGCCAACTGAGCAGGCAGCATAATAATGCCTGAGCCCATCATGTTGACAACCGTTATTATCGTTAACTGCAACGTACCCATCTTGTGTTTCTGAGGACTTTCCATAGCAACCTCAATACTTTAATAGTTAACTACACGAGAGGGATTATTCCGAACCCATATGACAGGCAGCACGAGGCTCATCAGTTACCATAAAAACCGGGAGCCTGCTGAGCACGGCATGTTATATAACCGTCAAATACAATTGCTCAAGCAGGCGTCACCATGGCAGATGATCAGCTCAATGTGCCAGTTGGCACTCAGTTGTGCGGGTGCAATCCCGTGGGTTGCTATTTATCGGCGATGGCACAAAACGGGTGTTTACCATCGGATGTCATCAGCACACCATACATTTCAGGACGCCGGTCTCGAAACAGCCCCCACCAACTGCGCTGTGTTTCAATGGCATCAAGATCGAACGTATGAACCAGCACACAATCGGAAACCTTGTCGGCTTGAGCAACCAGTTGACCGGTCTGGTCGGCAATAAAAGAACTGCCATAGAACGACATATTCAAGCTGCTCGTGTATTTACCCTGTTCAGTTCCCACGCGATTGGAGGCAATGACCGGGACCATATTGGCCGCCGCGGCACCGCATTGAACGTGGGTCCAGTGAGCTTGACTGTCATAGTCTTGTACGCCCTCCCCCGGTTCACTGCCAATGGCCGTTGGGTGAAAAATAAGTTCAGCCCCCAGCAGCGCCAGAGAACGTTGCGTTTCTGGAAACCACTGATCCCAGCAAATGCCCACGCCAATTCTACCGAACCGGGTGTTCCACACTTTGAACCCTGTATCTCCGGGGGTGAAATACTGTTTTTCCTGATACCCGATGTCATTCGGTATATGGGTCTTACGATAGAACCCAAGCACACTGCCGTCTGCATCGATAACGACCAGCGTGTTGAAGTAGGCCGTATTGGCTTTTTCAAAAAATGACAGGGGCAACACTACGCCGAGGGATTTGGCCAGCGCCTGAAAATGTTTGATCAACGGGCTGTCATCAATAGGCTGCGCGAGTGTTAAATGGCGCATGTCCTGTTCAATACAGAAATAAGGGGCCATGAACAACTCTTGCAGCAGGATTATATTGGCACCTTTGGCATGAGCTTCCCGAACCAGTTTTTCTGCGCGAGCTATATTGCCTTCTATATCCCAAGTGCAGTGCATCTGTGTTGCCCCGACAGTCACCATCCGTGCCATATCAAACTCCTTCAGATCAATTAACGATAAAAAACAATGCCCCGCTCTATCCGAAATCCACTCTAGACCATATCCGGCCGTTTAAAGGATGGGCGAATACTGGCTTGCCCTCAGCTACGTACCGCCACCCCGAGGTCATTATTTGACTGCATGGTCTAATTCGTTCTCATTCGATAACTGATTGTATTAAAAAGGAATTACAGATTTAGCGTGATCTCGAATCAAGGCCCAACAGCGTGTCAAGCTAAACGGAAGTATTTTCTTATGCCTTTTTAGCTCAATACTTATACTGTCAATTTCGAAATATTATCAATTGGCCGACAGGGTTTTTATGCCTTACGGCTACCGGCACGACACCCGCCACAACTGGTCCAGTTGCGTTGTATACCGCTGGCTCATCATGTCTCTGCGCATTCCCCAGTCGGGTTGGCCGGGCACACTGCCAACGCGCAACGTGCCACGCCCCCAACGCCCGTTGATTTCATCCAGCACCGCCATGACCCGGGTCGCTTTTTCGGGTTGATTAACGGCAAAAAGATCATCTGAAAACTCACCCGGTTGCCGCAGGTCCAGCAGTAGCACCTCGGCTTTGCTGTATTTGTATCCGGGCTGGAACACGTGTTCCAGTGCATCCACAGCGGCTTTGGTCAGTAGCCGCACATCGTCTGTCGGGTAAGGCAAAGTCACCACCACCCCTTTCGCATATTTGGCTTCATCCGGGTTGAACATGCCTGTACGGATGCTGACTCTGATTTTCTTGCAGTAGGACTGCTGCGCTCGCAGCTTTTCCGAGGCGCGCATCATATAGGTGGCCACGGCCTCTTTGATTGGCTCCAGTTCAGTCAGCCTTCTGCCAAACATACGGCTGCAGCAGATTTCCTGCTTGGGAGGGTCGGGCTCATCCAGTTCCAGGCACGGCGTGCCTGCGAGTTCACGAGCCGTTTTCTCGATCACCACACTGAATTTTTTGCGCAGTGTCCACGGGTCAGCACGGGCCAGGTCCATCGCAGTCAAAATACCCAGCCCGGCAAGGTGAGCCGTCATCCGGCGGCCCACGCCCCAGACTTCAGATACCTGCGTGTTACGCAGCACCCAGTTGCGCTCATGCTCACCGCACAGGTTCACAACACCTCCCGTGTGCGCCAGCAAGCGCTTGGCGGTGTGATTCGCCAGTTTGGCCAGGGTTTTGGTCGGTGCGATACCGACACCCACCGGAATGGCGGTGCACTTGAGAATTTTTGCGCGCAACGCCCTGCCCAGAGCGCTGGCATCCGGCATGCCGGTCAGGTCCGCAAACGACTCATCAATGCTGTACACCTCAACGGCCGGCACCATGGACTCAATCACGCTCATCACCCGCTCACTCATGTCACCGTACAGCGCGTAATTTGATGAAAACGCAACTATTCCCAGCGCTTCGAGACGGTGTTTGACCTGGTAATAAGGCTCGCCCATTTTCACGTAGGGCTTGGCGTCATAACTGCGTGCGATCACGCAACCATCATTGTTGCTCAGCACCACAATCGGGACGTTGCTCAAGTCAGGCCTGAACACGCGTTCGCAGCTGGCGTAAAAACAGTTGCAGTCGATCAGAGCAAACACGGGCTCGGGTTTAATGACCATGGCTGCGCACGCTATGAGTAATCACGCCCCAAATAGACAAATCGTCACCCTCCATGACGTACCGATCGGGGTAACGAGGGTTTTCAGACTGCAGGATGATGTCTTTCCCACGGATGCACAGGCGCTTGCAGATGGGATCGTTGTTGAGCAGCGCCACCACCACATGGCCGTTGACGGCTTCAATCGAACGATCAATCACCGCCAGGTCACCCGAGAAAATACCAATGCCTTGCATGCTGTCGCCATCGATTGACGCAAGGAACACATGCGGCGCGCGCACGTTGAGCACCTGGTCCAGCGAGATGACCTTGTCCATATGATCTGCCGCCGGTGACGGAAAACCGGCCGGGACCTTGAACGACCATAGCGCCAGCCCAACCCCGCCCTCAGCCAGCGGGCCCAATAGTGTGAAGCTCATGACGTGGACTTCTCGTTAACTGTATGAATATACAGTTAACTGTGTAGGAAGATTCTGGTCAATAACTCCTTCAGGTATTTCGACGAGAGGGTCGTCGCCACCCGGTAGCGGCCTGCCAATTGCCCGCTAACCGGGCAATCACCCGCGATGATGACAATCAACCCATCGCCTGCGTTTAATTAACGCCTATCATGCCCTCCTCAAATGAGCCTTATCGCAACAGCCCACTCTTTGCTGGCAGGGCTTTACCGATTGATCGGCACTCATCAACAGCACAAGGAAACAGACGCATGGCATTTCTGACGGCACACGCACTGAAAGAAATGGGCTTCAAGAAGCTCGGTAACAACGTGAAAATCAGCGATAAAGCCGCGATTTATAACTGCGACCGAATTTCAATAGGCGACAACACCCGCATTGACGATTTCTGCGTGATTTCGGGAACCGTCACATTGGGCCGAAATGTGCACATTGCTATTTTCAACAATGTGGCTGGAGGGGAATTGGGCGTCACCCTTGATGATTTTTCCGGGCTCGCCTACGGTTGCCATGTGTTTACACAGTCCGACGACTATTCGGGTAAAACCCTGACAAACCCGACCGTTCCAGCCGCCTATAAAAACGAGGCTAAAGCAGCTGTCTATATAGGCCGGCATGTAATTGTAGGGACTTCGTCACTGGTGCTGCCCGGTGTGAACCTGGCGGAAGGCTGTTCAGTGGGGGCCATGTCAATGGTGACCAAATCGACCGACCCTTGGGGTATCTATTTCGGCATACCGGCCAAGCGCATCAAGAACCGTAAACAGGACCTTCTTGAGCTTGAACACGCCTACTTGGCCGCAGAGCAATAACCCTTACGGCGGGCGGAACATGCAAGCGCTTACGCCCGCCCGCCGGGCATTTCCCGCCAATGCGGTCGTTTGAACGCCTGTTCAGCACCCGACAGGGAGGTGGCAACGTGGTTAAGCATACCTTCGGCTGACAGTTTAGGGGCCTGGCTGCATATCAGCATGACGGCTAACCCGACCATCAGCGCGGGCTGGGGAATTTTGCCGATGGGGCGGTTCTCCAGTTTGAACAGGAACACGCACGCCGCCGCCGACCCCACCAACGCCCCCGCAATGGCTTCGGGCAAAGGGTGAATGGTCTGGCCTACATACTTGACACTGAACCACCACGTGGCCAGCAGCCCGACCGCCAGGGCCGGCCAGCGCCAACGGGCGTCAAACTGTCGCAATAACAGGTTCAGCATGACGGTAAACACCAGGCAGGCATTCATCGCATGGCCGCTGATCACAGCAATATCCATGCTTTCCAGGCCAAACCCCCAACCTTTGAAAATCACTTTGCTGGTCGCCACGACGACGTAAGCCGCAGCGACTACGCACAGCCACCAAAAAGCGGCTTTTCTCGATGCCCCTGACCACAACCAGGCCGCCACGACCAAGGCCGTCGGAAACATGACGGAGATACTCGCGTATTGCGTGACATACATCTTTACGTCCATGTGTTCCTCTTGAAGAATGTAGGCAATCTGTCGCAGGGCACGCAGCTTACCCTATGAAACTCGTATGAAAAATCCGATTGAATACATTGGACGGGGCTTGGCGGAGGATGTTCCCTGCAAGGGTCGGGTGAAAGGTCCTTGTCACAAGCCTTCACACTCTTTCACGACTATTAAGGAGATACCGGTGACCCACGACAACCGTCACTTCAAAATCGACAATCTCGAATTCAATGTCCACGATATCGCGCGCAGCAAAGCCTTCTACGGTGCGGTGTTCAAGTGGGCATTCACAGACTATGGCCCTACCTACACCGAGTTCAGCGACGGCCGCTTGACGGGCGGGTTTACCACTGGCGAAGCGGTTCGCCCCGGTGGGCCGTTGATTATTGTGTACGCCGACGACCTGGGGCTGGCGCAACAGGCCATCATTGCGGCAGGCGGCAAGGTGACCCGGCCCGAGTTTGCCTTCCCGGGTGGGCGGCGCTTTCACTTCACCGACCTGGACGGCTATGAGCTGGCTGTCTGGACAGCAGCATAAGAAGCGACGGCACAAAAGCATGTAGCAGAAAGCCCACGACCGTTTAAGCCGCAAAAGGTCGCGAGCCTGCCTACCCGCGTTTCAGTGTGTGTCGACCAGCGCCTTGATCAAGGCCGGGTCATGGTTATAGATGTCTGGTGCGTAGGTGACTTTGCCATCCGTGCTGGCTTGGGCAGTCCAATAGCTCATCAGGATGGGCATGGGGCTGCTCAGCGGGAACTCGCGGGTTACGCCGGTGCTGAGCAAGGCTTCGGACCGGGCTTTTTCCGCCGGGCTGAGCAGCCAGTCACGCAACTGGAACACCGATTCAACCCGCACACACCCCGAACTGAACGCCCGTGGGCCTTTGCTGAACAGCGCCTGGCTCGGCGTGTCATGCAGGTAAACCGAAAACGGGTTGGGGAAGCGAATCACAATCTTGCCCAAAGGGTTTCTCGGCCCTGCTCCCTGGCGCAACAGAATATTACCGGGGCGATCCCAGTCGATAGTCTGTGCCGCCAGAGGGTTGCCGTTGCTGTCGAGCACTTGCAGGTCATGGCGGCTCAGAAACGATTGGTCACGGCGTATTTGCGGCAGTTTGTCTTCTTTGAAAATGGTCGGCGGAATGGTCCAGGTCGGGTTGAGGGTCAGGCGCGTCACCCGCGACTTGAGCAACGGCGTTTGACGGTCGGCGCGCCCCACTTGGGTGCGGGTCTGCCACACCGGTACGCCATCCTGATAAACGATCAGTAAGGCGGCGGGCACATTGACCAGCAGGCTGGTGGGCTCGAAATCCTGGGCCAGCCAGCGGAAGCGCTCAAGGTTGATGCGCAATTGATCACGGCGCATTTGCGGGCTGACGTTGATTTGCGCCAGGGTGCCCGCACCGATCACTCCGTCGGCTTGCAGCGAGTGGTCCAACTGAAAGCTTTTGACCGCCGATACCAGCTCCGGGCCGTAGGTATTACCGGAGGTTTTGGGCAATTGGCTCAGGTAGCCTTCACTGAGCAATCGCTGGGCCAGCACCGGTACGCGCCCATCCTGCATGCCGGGCTTGAGCACCGGCCCGCTGCTCATCGGCTGCCATTGAGGCAGCGGTTTGACGCGTTCCTGGGCATATACACGGCGCAAGTTTTGGTAAAGCGCAAGCGACGGGCGTGCCTGTTCGAAGGCTACGGCGACGTTCTGCACCCCCGGCCCGGCCATGGCCAATAGCGTGGCCTGACGATCAGGCTTCACCTCGTTGGCATGCCAGACCGGTTCGTAGCGTGACTGCGCCAAGCGACCGTAGTGCAGGTCCTCAAGGGCTTTGAGGTAGTGGTGAGAGGTTTCGATGTCGGCACACAGGTCGCGGGCGTCGGGCAACCGGTAGCTCTGCGGGTTCAGGCCATCATCGGCCAAGGTGGCCAAAGCGCTCTGCAAGTCGCTCACTCGCCCCGGCTCGGCCCACACCGGCTGATAGTGTTGCCCGGCATAGAAGGCCTGCAGCAGCCCCTGCCTGGCAGGGCTCAGGGCGGGGGCCAGCGTTGGGCACGCCTGCGGCAGTTGATTGAGCGCTACTTGCATAAGGGTGGCCGGGTCCACCGGCACCTCGTCGGCCAGCGCGACCAGTGGCGATGCGAGCAAGGCAAGGCTCAAGTAATATGCGTGTTTTTTGATCAACTGCTTAACTCCAATCCATGGTCATACGGTTGAGGTCAACCGAGTTACCCGTCGCTCGCTTAAGGCTAGCCGCTCAGTTCAGGCGTGCCATTAATTCGACGGTATGTCAGGTATTCATTCAACAGTGGAAATTCTTTATCTATGCTGATCTTTCTGCGACGGTTTTTTCTGGCCGCCGCGACCCTGGGTGCAGTCTCAAGCCCCGTGTTCGCCGCCACTGCTGCACAACCGGTGTTATTCAAGCGCCTTACCCATGCCGCTCCCCAACTCAACCCTCTGGTGCTGCAAAACGCCCTTGCCGCCATGCAATGTGCCGTGAACAACGGCGCGGCCCAGGCCCGTCACCTCGCGGTGATCGATTACTCACAACCCTCCACGGCACGGCGCCTGTGGATTTTCGACCTGAACAAAAAAACCCTGGTGTTGCGCGACCTGGTGGCCCATGGGCAAAACTCCGGCGAAAATTTCGCCACCCAGTTTTCCAACAGTGAAGGCAGTTTCCAGTCCAGCCTGGGCCTGTTCCGCACTCAGGAAAGTTATCAGGGCAGCAACGGTTATTCGTTGCGCATGGACGGCCTGGAGCCGGGCATCAATGACCGCGCCCGTGACCGCGCCATCGTGGTTCACGGGGCCAGCTATGTAAATCCGTTGTGGAGCCAGACCCAAGGCCGCATTGGCCGCAGCCAGGGCTGCCCGGCCGTGCGGCCGCAAGTGGCGCGCCAAGTGGTAGACAAGCTTAAGGACGGTCAGTTCATGTTTGCCTGGTACCCCGACCAGCGCTGGCTCAAATCTTCGGCTTACCTCAACTGCCAACCCCGTCTGGTGGCGAGCATCGTGACGCCCAAGGGGCGCTGAGACGCGCCCGCCAAGGCCGAGCCCCCGTGCCGGGGGGCAGCTCAATCGCCCAGTGCGCTGCCTTCGCGCCGAGGATCCGCACCGGCCGCCCAACCGTTGGGGTCGCGCACAATCAGTTGGGTGCCGCTGGTCATGTCGATCACCGACACCTCGTGGCCACGCGCTTTCAATTGCTGGATCAGCAAGGGGCTGACGCGCCCGGCCTCTACCTCGGTTCCCACATTGCGGCTGCCAAAATTCAGCAGCCCGATGCTGTCCTGAGGGTTGAGCTTCCAGTCCAGCAGCCCGATCAGCGCCTTGTTGACGTAAGGAATAATGTGCGAGCCGCCCGGCGAGCCCAGGGTGGCTAGCAGCGCACCGCTCTCACGATCAAACACCAGGGTCGGGGCCATTGAAGAGCGTGGCCGCTTGCCGGGCTCGATCCGGTTGGCGACAGGCTTGCCCTGCTCTTCGGGCACAAAGGAAAAGTCGGTGAGTTGGTTGTTCAGAATAAAACCGTTGACCATCACATGTGAACCGAAAGCGGCCTCCACGGAGGTGGTCATCGACAGCGCACCGCCCTGGTCATCGACGGCGGCGATCTGAGACGTTGAAATGCGCAGCCCGGACCGGTCCGGGGCCAACGCCACGGCCGTGCCCGGCGGCGTGCCGGCCTGGGCACGGCCCATGCTGCGCTCACTGATCAATGCAGCCCGGCGCTGAAGATACGTGGCATCCAGCAGGCCTTTGACATTGACCGGCACGTAATCGCTGTCCGCCAGGTACATCGCACGGTCGGCATACGCCAGCCGCTCGGCTTCAGCAATCAGGTGCACGGCCTGGGCAGAAGGCTCCAGGTTATCGCCCATGGCGCTCTTCACGGGTCCCAGGCTGGCCAGGTCATGGGCGGGCGACACCTGTTGCAGAGCGTGCAGAATGCCTAGTGTCTGCAGCACCGCAACCCCGCCAGAAGACGGCGGTGGCATGCCGCAGACCGTCCACTGCTTATAGTCGCCACACACCGGCTGACGCTCCTTGGCCCGGTAGCCGTTGAGATCGCTCAGCGACAGTGAGCCGGGCTTGGCATGGCCATTGACCTGCTCAACCATCGCCTGCGCCACCGGCCCTTGGTAGAACGCATCAGCGCCCTGGTGAGCAATGGCCTCCAGGGTGTTCGCCAGGGCCGGGTTTTTCAGCCGCGTGCCCTCCGGCAACGGTTGCCCATCAGGGGTTAACAGGTACGGGGCCAGGGTTGCAGACAGAGCGATAGAGGGGTCGGCAGCGATCTGGGTGTGCAAACGCCGGGACACCGGAAAACCCTCTTTGGCTAATTCAATGGCCGGCTGGAACAGGTCGCGCCAAGGCAGCTTGCCATGCTGCTGATGGGCCATTTCCAGCGCCCTCAACACCCCCGGTACGCCCACCGAGCGCCCCCCTGTTTGAGCGTCGGCAAATGCAATCGGCTGGCCTTTAGCATCGAGGAACATGCGCGGGTCAACCCCCGCCGGGGCGGTTTCACGACCGTCAAAGGCCTGCGCCCGCTCACCGTCCCAGTACACAATGAACGCCCCGCCGCCAATGCCGCTGGACTGAGGTTCAACCAGCGTCAACACGGCTTGCATGGCGATGGCGGCATCAATGGCAGACCCGCCTTTTTGCAGCATGGCCTGGCCCGCTGCGGTGGACAGCGGGTTGGCCGCAGCCGCCATATGGCGCTTGGCATGCACCGGTGCCATGCCTGAGCGGTACCCGGAAGCAATTTCGGGGGCCGGGGGTAATACGCCCGAGTTATCCGAGGATCGGGGTTCGCTACTGCACCCCGCAAGCCACAAGGCCAACGCTGACAGGCCGATCACGTACGGGAGGTTCTTTTGAAAAGACAGGATGGTGGTCAAATAATGTCCCTTGTGTCGGGTCGCACGCATGACAATAAACACGTCAGGCGTCACGTGCAGCACACGCCTGAGAGCACCGGACCGCTTCCGGGTATGCAGTAAAAGCCGTTTTTGCCCGCAGAGGCAACCGCCTGCGCCGGCACAAAGCGACAGAAATTTGATTAAGAGAAGTGAGAAGTGTACCAGTCGAGACAACGTTAATGAGAAGCGCTATCATTGCGATCCTTGTCAGTGCCCGTCCTGGAAGTGCAACCCATGGTCCCCTCTTCGACTACACACGGCGCGGTAGATGAACTCTACCGCCAGCATCATGGCTGGGTGGTGCAGTTACTGCGCCGCAAGCTGGGCAATCAGGAGCAGGCGCTGGACCTGGCCCAAGACACCTTTGTGCGCATGCTGCGCAGCGAAATACCTGCGCCGTTGCGTGAGCCGCGTGCGTACCTGACCACCCTGGCCAGTCGCTTGTGCGGCCAGCATTTCCGGCGCCAGGCGCTGGAGCGGGCGTACCTGGAATCACTGGCGCTGCTGGAGCCCCGGCACATGCCTTCACCGGAGGCACGCCTGCTGGTGCTCGAAGCGCTGGACGCCGTGGGGCAAGTGCTAGACGGCCTGGGGAGCAAGGTTCGCGAGGTGTTTCTACTCTCGCAACTGGACGGGCTGACGTACCCGCAAATCGCCGACCGCATGGGGCTGACGGTCAATGTGGTGCAAAAAGCCATGCTCAGAGCGTATCGCCATTGTTACAGCGCTGTGTATCTGCCATGAGCCGGTTCCAGGCCACTTCGGCGCAGCCGCTGGACCAGGACGTGATCGACCAGGCCATGCTGTGGATGGTGACGTTGCAGTCCGGCATCAGCACTGAAGCCGAACGGTTGGCGTGTCAGCAGTGGCGCACGCAGTCGCTGGCCCATGAAATGGCTTGGCAACGGCTGACCGGGCTTAACCGCGATATTCGCGAAAGCACGCATTCACTGGCACCTGCCGGGGTGCGCGGCCTGCTGCACGCCCGTACGGGTAGCTCACGGCGCACGGTGCTCAAGGGGTTCGCTGGCCTGGGCATCGCCTTGGCCACGGGCCTTGCCGTGCGCGAGCGGGTGCTGCTGCCCACGCTGTTCAGTGATTACCGCACGGCAACGGGCGAGCGCCAGCAATTGCAAGTGGCAAGCGGCGTGGGCCTGACGCTGGACACCCATACCGCCCTCGATGCTCGAACCACCGCCCACGGCGTCAACTTGAGCCTGAGCCTGGGCCGCGTGCTGTTGACCAGCAGTACCACCGTGCCCGTCACCGTTGCCACGGCTAACGGCGTGATCCGCCCGACACCCCATGCCCGGTTGATCATCAGCCATGACCTGCCCGGTCTGCCCGCCACACAGGTACAGATGCTAGCCGGAAACGCGTCGGTTGAATTGACCCAGGGTGATCACTTTCAGGTGAACACCGGCCAACAAGTGACGTTCGACCGCCGCGTGGCCGCCGCGCCGAGCCCGGTAACGGCCACGGACCAGGCCTGGGTTTCGGGCCAGTTGATCGCCGACCGCATGCCGTTGGCGCAAGTGATTGCCCAACTCAACCGTTATCGCCCCGGCCTGTTGCGCTGCGACCCCACCGTGGCCGCCTTGCAAGTTTCGGGAGCGTTCTCCCTCGACCATCCCGACGCCAGCCTTGACCTGCTCACCCGGGTGTTGCCAGTCCGCGTGCAACGGGTGTTCGGCTACTGGGCCACGGTCGTGGCCGCCTAGGCCAAAAAAGTTTTCACCCGCCTGGCAGTTTTTTCCGTCTCGAGCATCAGGTTCAAGGAAGACGCTGAATAACAGCGCACCGCCGAGCCTTTTCACTCATGGACCGCTTCTATGCATAACCGACTTACCCCCCTTGCCAGCGCTTTGCGTCACGTCGTGCTGGGTCTCACCCTGGCCACGGCCAGCCACGGTGCATTCGCCGCCGCTGACGATCATGTCTACCAGATTGCCCCCGGTAGCCTGGACCGCGTGTTGGGCACTTTTGGTCAACAATCCGGCGTGATGATCGCGGTGGATTCAGCGCTGACCACAGGTATCCAGAGCAAGGGCCTGAACGGCCACTTCGCCGTGACCGAAGGGCTTGAGCACCTGCTCGCCCCATTGGGGCTACAAGCGGTCAGCGACGGTGATGGTTACCGGGTCATGGCCAGGCCGTCGTCCCCGGGCGGCCCGCTGGAGCTGCAATCCACCCAGGTCAATGCCAACCAGTTGGGGACCATCACCGAAGGCAGCGGCTCTTATACGCCGGGCACTATCGCCACTGCCACGCGCATGGTGCTGTCGCCCCGTGAAACGCCGCAGTCAATCACCGTGATCACCCGTCAGCACATGGATGACTTTGGCCTTAACTCCATCGACGATGTCATGCGGCACACGCCGGGCATCACGGTGTCCACCTTCGACAGCGAGCGCAATAACTACTACGCCCGCGGTTTCTCGGTCGAAAACTTCCAGTACGATGGCATTCCAACGCTGCGCAATTCAGCCTATTCCTCGGGGCAAACCCTCAGTGATATGGCCATCTATGACCGGGTGGAAATCCTCAAGGGGGCGACCGGCCTGTTGACCGGTGCCGGGGCCCCCGGCGCGACCCTCAACCTGATCCGTAAAAAGCCGACCCGCGACTTCAAGGCCAGCCTTGAACTGGGCGCCGGAAGCTGGGACAACTACCGCTCGCAAGTCGACGTCAGCGGCCCACTCACCGACAGCGGCAACGTGCGCGGCCGCGGGGTGGTGGCGTATCAGGACAAACGCTCGTTTATGGAGCGTTATGAACGCAAGACCGCTGTTTACTTCGGCTCCCTGGAAGCCGACCTGACCGAGGACACGCTGCTCACCGTAGGCTTTGACTATCAAAACAACGACCCACACGCTTCCGGCTGGTCGGGCAGCCGCCCGCTGTTCGACCGCAAAGGCGACCGCATCGACGTCAAGCGCAGCTACAACAACGGGGCAAACTGGAGCCGCTGGGAGCAGACCACCCAAAGCGTGTTTTCAACCCTGGAGCACAGTTTCGCCAACGGCTGGGTCGGCAAGGCGCAGTTAACCCATCAGATCAACAGTTATAACGCGCCCTTGGGCTCTGTGATGGACGGGCCTTTCACGGCCACCGGGCTGTCCACGCTGTATGCCAACAAATTCACCGGCAAGACCCGCACCGACGCCGCCGACGCTTACCTCAGCGGCCCGTTCAGCCTGGCGGGCAGTGAACATGAACTGGTGATCGGTGCATCGGCCTCCAATGCCCACTGGACCGGCAAAGACTACGGCAACCCGACATTTCCGGGCAGCAAAGTCATCGATTTCTGGAACTTTGACGGCCACATCGCCGAACCGGACTGGGGCGCGCCCACGCAATACAACGACACCACCACGCGGCAAACCTCAAGCTATATCACCGCACGCTTCAACCTGACCGATGACTTGAACCTGCTGCTGGGCACCCGCATCGCCAATTACAAACTGACCGGCGACTACCAGTCTACCGAGACCGGGCGCGTGGTGCCTTACGTGGGCGTGACCTACGACCTGAACGACCACTTCACGGCGTATGCCAGCTACACCGATATTTTTATGCCACAAACCTACAACCGGGACCGCAACAACAAGGTGCTGGAACCGGACGAAGGCAAAAACTACGAAGTGGGCCTCAAGGGCGAGTTCTACGGGGGCAAGCTCAACACCAGCCTGGCCTATTTCGAAGTGCATGAAGACAACCGTGCCGAGCCCGACGCCGAATACAACGCCGACCCGACCAACCCGTCGATCCTTTACGCTTCGATTGGTACCAAAGCCAAGGCCAAGGGCTTCGAAGCCGAAATGTCCGGTGAACTGGCTCCTGGCTGGCAAGCCCAGGCGGGCTACACCCACAAAATCATCCGCGACAGCGAAGACAAGAAAATCTCCACCTGGGAGCCCGAAGACCAGTTGAGCCTGTACACCACCTACGCGCTCAAGGGCCCACTGGACCGCCTGACCGTGGGCGGCGGCGCGCGCTGGCAAAGTCGCAGTTGGCAGAACCTCTACAACCGGGTCAAAGCCCAGAACCAAGAGTTCTCACAAGACGCCTACTGGCTGGTTGACGTGATGGCACGCTACCAGATCACCGACAACCTGTCCGCGACCCTGAACGCCAACAACCTGTTCGACAAGAAGTACTACACCAACATCGGCTTCTACAACACCGCCTATTACGGCGACCCGCGCAACGTCATGCTCAGCACCCGCTGGGATTTCTAAACGGCCTACACGTGTTGCTCTTTTAAAAAGATCGCGAGCACGCTCGCTCCTACAACCTCAATAACGCGTATCAAAACCGGGCTTGGGCCTGCTGCTTTGTGACGGTGCCTTCGGCTACCCCTTGTCATCTGCTGTAGGAGCGAGCTTGCTCGCGATCTTTGGCTTTTAAAGATCAAAGGATCGCGAGCAAGCTCGTTCCTACAGAATGTCTACACGCTTTTGTAAACCACGCTGGCCGATCGCGGCCGGCCCACGGCGTAAAGCCGGAACCTTAAGTGGCCGTGACCGCAGCAATGGATATGCACTCAAATCAAGAGTCACCCTCAGGTCCCTTGATTTTTTTAACGCTCACGGCTGCGTCTTACAATGCGACACATTCAGTCAGATCAGCGGCCAGGGGCGTGACTTTGCGGCGGGCCGCTCCTAGTATCGCCCGCGCTTGTCCCTACCAAAAAAAAATGAATGGAAACTCAGATGATGCCCTTCTCTCGCACCCTGCTCGCCCTCTCTTTGGGCATGGCTCTGCTGCACAACCCGGCCTTCGCCGCCCCGCCTCTGTCCATGACCAGCGGCGTGGCCCAGGTCACCACGCAAGACAGCAACGCTTGGGTCGAAATCAACAAGGCCGCCTTCGAAAATAATGTGCGCGCCCTGCAAACCACGCTGGATGGCAAATCCAAGCTCTGCGCCGTGTTCAAGGCCGATGCCTACGGCCACGGGATCGGCTTGCTGATGCCCTCTGTGATCGCCATGGGCGTGCCCTGCATCGGTGTTGCCAGCAACGAAGAAGCCCGCGTGGTCCGTGAAAGCGGCTTCAAGGGCCAGTTGATCCGCGTGCGCACCGCCGCCCTGAGCGAGCTGGAAGCCGCACTGCCGTACAACATGGAAGAACTGGTGGGCAACCTCGATTTCGCCAAACAGGCCGCCAGCATTGCCGAAAAACACGGCCGACCATTGGTGGTGCACCTGGGCCTGAATTCCAGCGGCATGAGCCGCAACGGGATAGAAATGGCCACCGAACAGGGCCGCCGTGATGCAGTAGCGATCACTCAAGTACCTAACTTGCAGGTGCGGGCGATCATGACCCACTTCGCCGTTGAAGACGCTGACGATGTACGCGCCGGTCTCAAGGCCTTCAACGAACAGGCGCAATGGCTGATGAAAGAAGCCAAACTGGACCGCAGTAAAATCACCCTGCACGCGGCCAACTCGTTCGCCACCCTGGAGGTGCCCGAGTCGCATCTGGACATGGTCCGCCCTGGCGGCGCGCTGTTCGGTGACACCGTGCCATCGCACACCCAATACAAACGCGTGATGCAGTTCAAGTCCCATGTGGCGTCGGTCAACGACTACCCCAAGGGCAACACGGTCGGGTATGACCGCACCTTCACCCTGGACCGCGACTCCAAACTGGCCAACATCACCGTGGGCTACTCTGACGGTTACCGCCGCGCCTTCACCAACAAAGGCATCGTGCTGATCAACGGCCACCGCGTGCCGGTGGTGGGTAAAGTGTCGATGAACACCCTGATGGTGGACGTCACCGATGCGCCGGACGTGAAAAGCGGCGATGAAGTGGTGCTGTTCGGCCAACAGGGCAACGCCCAGATCAGCCAGGCCGAAGTGGAAGACATCAACGGCGCACTGCTGGCCGACCTGTACACCGTCTGGGGTAACTCCAACCCGAAAATCCTGATCGAAAAATAACCCCCGCTCGTATCAGCCTTTTACCCGCCTGCACGCCCGTGCAGGCTGTTGCTCCGGCCCCTTGTTGCGGGGGCCGGGCACCTTGCGCGAACCGGCGGCCTGGGTGGCCCCGGCCTTATGGGAATTGCGCCCCCGCCACAGCCACGTGGATCATGTAGAGCGAGGTGTTGGCGGCGATAAACAGCCGATTGCGCCGTGGGCCGCCGAACGTCAGGTTGGCCACTTTTTCGGGCAGTTTGATTTTGCCCAGCAGCACGCCTTGATCATCGAAACACTGGATACCGTCACCGGCACTGGTCCAGATATTGCCCTGCACATCCACCCGAAAACCGTCGGGAATGCCCGGGTCAATGTGCGCCAGTACCCGCGACGCACCCAGCCGACATTGATCGATCACCTCAATGGCACGAATATGGTGCGCGGCGTCAGGGTCGTGGGAGCGCGCGGAATCGGCCACATACAAGGTGTTGCCGTCGGGCGAGAACGCCAGGCCGTTGGGTTGTTCAAAATCGTCCGCCACACAGGTGAGGACCAGCGTGTGCGGGTCGATGCGAAACACGTTACGCCCGCTCTGTTCCGGTTCGGCCTGGTAACCTTCGTAATCGCTGAGAATCCCGTAGGTCGGGTCGGTGAACCAAATGCCGCCATCACGGTGCACCACCACGTCATTGGGTGAGTTCAAGCGTTTGCCTTCGAACCGGTCGGCCAAGGTGGTGATCGTGCCGTCTGGCTCGGTGCGCGTCACACTGCGGCTGCCGTGCTCGCAGGTGATCAAGCGGCCTTGCAAGTCGCGGGTGTTGCCGTTGGCGAAGTTGGAGGGTTGGCGAAATACCGACACGCCCTGCCCTTCGGTCCAGCGCAAAATGCGCTGGTTGGGGATGTCACTCCACAACAGGTAGCCGCCGTCGTTGAACCACACCGGGCCTTCAGCCCAGCGGCACTGGCCGTACAGGTGCTCCAGTTGGGTGTTGGGCAGGGTCAGGCTGTAGAAACGCTTATCGTGAAATTCGTAAATATCGTCGCTCATGGTCAAACCCTGGTTCAAAGGCTGCGCAGGCTTTTGCGCCCGCTAACGGCGGCTATCACCGCAATAATGATCACACCGGTCAGAATCAGCCGTACACCGGCGCTCGCGCCAAAGGTGTTAAGCATGCTCACCAGCAAATAAAGAAACAGTGCCGCACCCCACAGGCCTGGTACGTTGGAAAAGCCGCCGGCCACTGAGGTGCCGCCAATCACCACCACGGCAATTGAAGCCAACAGGTATTCATCGCCCATGCTCAGCGACGCGCCACCGGAAAAACCGGCCAGTAACACGCCGCACACGCTGGCAAACACCGCACTCAGCACATAAGTGGCCCAGCGCACACGCTCAACCCGCACGCCCGCCAATTCGGCCGCGCGCATGTTCTGGCCGATGGCCAGGGTCCAGCGCCCGTACAGGCTGCGGCTCAGCACATAGCCGGCAAGCACGGTGAGCGCCACGACAGCCAACGCCAGGTAGGGAATGCCCAGCACGTGGCCGGTGGAGAACTGATAGAACAGCTCCGGCGGCGCAATGCGCACACTGCGGCCATAAGCAATGGCCAACGACTGCAACAGGAAGCTGGCCGATAAGGTGGCAATGATCGGCGGAATGCGCAGTACACGGATCAACGCGTAGTTGGCGCACCCGATCACCACGCCCACCGCCAGTACCCCGGCCACCCCCAGCGCGATGAGGCTGTCCTGGCCGTCCATCAATTTCATGCCCACCGCCCCGCTCAGGGCAATGTTGGCCGGAATCGACAGGTCGATATTGCCGGGGCCGGTGGTGATGACAAACATCTGCCCCACCCCGACGATCACAAAGAACGCCGAAAAAGCCAACGCGCTGGTGGTCAGGGCACCCGCGCCCTCGCCGCCGGTAAACGCCAGCGTGGCCAGCCATACCAGTAACGCGGCCAGAAACGACCAGAGCCAGGGCTTGCTGCGCACCCGGTTAACATGCAAGGACAGGTTCATGCGGGGCGTACCTCCAGGCGGTTAACGGCGGTGCGCAAGGCCAGCACCAGAATCAAAATGGCCCCCTGGGCACCGATCTGCCAATCGGGCGAGATTCGGATAAACGACAACAGCGAACCCGCCAACACCAGGGTCAACGCCCCCAGTACCGCACCGATGGGCGATACCCGGCCGCCGGTGAACTCGCCGCCGCCCAGAATCACCCCGGCAATCGACAGCAAGGTGTAACGCAACGCCATATTGGCGTCAGCCGACGTGGTCAGCCCCACCAGAAACAGCCCCGACAGCACACCAAAACTTCCGGCCAGTGCGTACATCGTGACTTTGATCTTGAGCAACGACCAACCGGCCTTGGCAATCGCCAGCGGGTTACCCCCGGCACCGCGCAGTACCACGCCCAGGGTGGAGCGCATCAAAAACAGGTGCACCACAACGGCCAGCACCACGCAGGCCACCACCGCAAAGGGCAACAGCGGGGTCTTGATTTTGACCAGCGCCTGCAACCATTGCGGCGCACTGCCGCCCGGCGCGGGCAGCAACAGCACGGCACCGCCCATCCAGATAAACGACATGCCCAGCGTCACCACAATCGACGGCAACTGGCGCAAGTGAATCAGCGCGCCGAGCAAGGCATACACGCCCACGCAGCCCAGCAGCGCCAGGCAGCCCAGCACCGGGTGATCGTTGAGCAGGGTCGCGGCCACACAGGCCACGAAGCTGATAAAGCTGCCCAGCGACAGGTCCAGGTCATTGACCGTGATGATCAGCATCTGCGCAATGGTTGCCAGCGCAATCGGCACCGCGAGGTTGAGCATCAGGTTCATGCCCATGTAGCTCATGGCCCGTGGTTGCATGATAAAAATGGTGGCCAGCAGCACCACCAGTGAAAGGGCTGGCAAGGCATTGCGTAACAACCGCGCACGGTTGACGGCTGCCGCGCCGGTGTGGGTGGCGGTGAGCATGGGTTGAGGTTTTAGGGTCATGGGTTGAGGCGCGTTCATGCCACCTCCTCCTGAAAGGAACTGCGCAGAATTTGCGCTTCACTGAGGTCGTTGCGCGGCAGGTCGGCCACCGCCTGACCGCCGCGAAACACGTAGATGTGGTCGCAGTGGTCCAGTTCTTCAAGTTCGGTGGTGTACCAGATAAACGTGCGCCCCCGGGCCGCCTCTTCTTTGATGATGGCGTACACCTCGCGCTTGGTACCCACGTCGACACCGCGCATCGGGTCGTCCATTAGAATCAGCTCACTGTCACTGCCCAAGGCACGGGCAAACAGGGCTTTCTGTTGGTTGCCACCGGAGAGCGAGAGGATCGGGTTGTTCATGTCGGGTGTGCGAATGCCCATGCGCTGTTGCCACTTGGCCGCCATGGCCTGCTCGGCTTGCGGGTCGATCAAGGCACCTTGCTTGAGGGCCGCCAGGGAACTGATGGTGATGTTTTCGGCGATGGACCACAGGCTAAACACCCCATCGGTCTGCCGGTCGCCCGCCACCAGCGCCACCCTCTGACCTTTGGCCACCCGCTCGCGCAGCAACTGCACCAGCCATTGGCTTTGCCCCTGGCCCGCCAGCCCGGCCAAGCCGACAATTTCGCCGGGCCAGGCTGCGACTACCCGGTCGTTTTGCTGGCGCGCCGGGCGCTGTGAAACCCGCGGCGTGCCCGTGGCCCGCCGCGACACAAACACTTCATGCTCACTGTGGGGTTTGGCCATGGTGCCCATGGCTTCCACCAACGATGCGTGGTTAAAGGCACTGGCGGCGCGCACGTCCACCACACAGCCGTCGCTCATCACCGCGATGCGGTCACAGGTGGCGAGCATCTCGCCCAGAATATGACTGATCAGCACCACACAACCGCCACTGGCCACGTAGCGACGCACGTGTTGCAGCAGTTGTTCGGCCACCCGCGCGTCCAGCGAAGACGTCGGTTCATCGAGAATCACCAGCGCCAGGTGTTCATCAACACAGGTAAAAGCGCGGGCAATTTCGACCATCTGCCGCTGCCCGATCGGCAAGTCGGCCACCACTTCACCGGGGCTGATGCCATGCCCCGGGAAGATGCTGTCCAGGCTCGCCACAATCAACGCACCGGCCTTGCGCCGCCAGCCAAAACCGCGCAGGCCGGGGCACATCAGCCGGGTGTTTTCAGCCACGCTCAGGTTGGGGCACAGCGACAACTCCTGAAACACGCAGCGGATACCGTGCTGGCGTGCCACCTGCACCGAGTAGCCACTGCGCACGTCCTGCCCGGCCATAAACAGCTGGCCGTCATCGGCCCGCAAGGTCCCTGCCAGAATGTGCATCAGCGTCGATTTACCCGCGCCGTTATGCCCGATCAAGCCCAGGCACTCCCCGGCCTGGCATGTCAGGTTGACGTCATTTAATGCGCGCACGGCGCCAAAACGCTTGCCGACCCCTTTCAGGTCAACCAGCGCTGGTTGAGTCACAGTCATGACACTCTCCTTGGCTGGCCGTGCTTACTTCGCTTTGGCTTCGGTCAGTTTGGCCACGTCATCGACGCTGTACACCTGGCTGACGATGCTGCCTTTCTCAAGGCCCTGAAGCGAGCTTTCCAGCGTGTCCTGGGTCACGCTCAGCGCGGGCGACAACAGGTCGTGAGGCATTTGCTTGCCGTCCAGCAACTGCTGGGCGACCCAAAAGGCCAAGCTGGCAATGCTCGGAGCGCTGGAGATCGAGAACGCCTGATAACCGTTGGCGTCTTTCTGTTTTTTCCAGAAGGCGAGTTCTTCTTCGCGGTTACCAAACACGATCACCGGCAACGGCCGCCCGGCGGTCTGGAACGCTTGCGCTACGCCAAAGCCATCATCGCCCTGAGTGACCACCGCATCGATTTTCGGCAGCCCCGGCAAGATCCCGGCCACGGCTTTTTGCGCCACCGTTTGCGACCAGTTGCCGTTGACCGAGCCAACGATTTTCAGGTTCGGGTACTTCTTCGTCCCTTCCACCACACCGGCATGAATCAGCTCATCCACCGACACCCCGGCCAGGCCGCGCACTTGCAGCACATTGGCCCCCTCAGGGAAGCGCTTGGCCAGGTAATCCATACCGTCCAGGCCGCTTTGCTTGAAGTCCATCGAGATGCGGTACGCGCACGGTTCAGTCACCACGCCGTCGAACGACACCACAATAATGCCGGCATCACAGGCCTGCTTAACGGCACCGTTCAGCGCCGTGGGCGACGCCGCGTTGATCACAATCGCGTCATAGCCCTGAAGGATCAGGTTCTGAATTTGTGCGGCCTGCTCGGTGGCCTGGTTTTCGCCCGTGGTGAACGAGTCGGCACCTTTAATGGTGCCCGCCTTGACGGCGTGGTCCGTGGTCTGCTGCCAGCTGCTCAGCATGCTTTGGCGCCAGGAGTTACCGGCGTAGTTATTGGACAGGGCAATGGTTTTATCAGCCGTGTCGGCCTGGGCGTGCATAAAGGGGGTAAGCAGCAATGCAGAAGACAGCAAAGCGCAACGCAGCGTGAGACGTTCCATGGCAAAACCCTTTTTATTATTGTGGGCATCGGCCGCCGAATGATTCGGTCGTACCTGTAACTGAACTACGCCATCAGTCTGCTTGGGCCGGGGGGCTGCTGTCTGGGGCGTTAGTGCACACTTGATACCCTTTACTCGCAAATAACCTGCGGGATCCCGCAAAAGAAACGCGCATCCGTGCAGCATTCAGCATGCGGCGGCGGCCCCACTTTGGGTCATACTGGCCCCTCGGCACCGCCAGCGGGCGGGCCTCTGGATGGATCGCAGGCCATGACACAACGAATCCCCCTCGCCGCTGAACACGTGCTGCACCACTTTTTGGGCATTTCCCGAGCCTTGGCCGGGCGTCTGGATTTTCAATCCATGATTGAAGCGGTGTCCGAAGAAATCCGCTTTATCCTGCCCCACGATCACCTCGATGTGAGCCTGCTGCTGGACGACCACAGTCACTTGTCTGCCTACGAAACCGGTGTGCACACGTCGTGGAGCGACTTTGCGATCCACCCGCTGGAAATCGCCCGCAGCCCGATCCGCACGCTGCTGTTGGGGCAAGCGCCGTACATCCTCAGTGACGACGCCATGAACGATGAGCGCTTTCAGTTCCCCGGCGCTCTGAACCACCCGATTTTCGACGCAAACTTGCGCAGCCGCCTGCACGTGCCCTTGCGCGCCCGGGGTGAAGTCATCGGTGCGCTGAGTTGCTCTACCCACGCGGCGCACTTCTACACCCTGGACGACGTGCGCCACACCCAGCACGTGGCCGACCTGCTGGCCTCCTACCTGTACGCCCTGAACCAGACCGAACAGGCCAAGCAATTGGCAATTGCCGAGGCGCAAATCCGTGCCCGCGAAGAAGGCCTGCGCCTGGGGGTGTTGCGCCTGACCGAAGAGCTGGAAAACGAGCGTCAGCGCATCGGCATGGACCTGCACGACCAGACGCTGGCCGACATGACCCGCCTGCACCGGCGCATTGCGCGCCTGCAATTGCTCGACAGCATCGCGCCCGCCGAACTGGCCCCGGTGGGGCTGGCCTTGCAGGAAAGCATGCAGGAGTTGCGCTTGATCATCGACGCTGTCAAACCGACCATTTTGCAGTTGTTCGGGTTTGTCGAGGGGCTGGAAGACCTGCTGCTACGCAGCGTGCGCAACAGCGGCCTGAGCATTGTCACCCAACTGCGCGACTACACCGACGGGCTGGCCAACGACTTGGCCGAACCGCAAAAAATTGCCCTGTTCCGGATCATTCAAGAAGCCGTGAACAACGCCATCAAACACGCCGCGCCGCACGCAATCATTGTCGAAATTACCGCCACCATCAGCCATTTACGGTTGACCATTCTCGATGATGGTCCGGGGCTGGACACCGCTGGCCGCCCGGACACCGGCGGCCTGAAAAACATGCACGTGCGTGCGCAACTGCTCGGTGCCCAGGTGCAAATCGACAAAGGCCCGGACGGCAAAGGCACCTGCGTGCAAATCAGCCTGCCGCTGCCCGCGCACCCGTATACCGCACAAGGAACATTCGATGCATATTCTGCTGATTGAAGACGACCCGGTGCACCGCGCCTTTTTCAAGGAGGTGATCGAAGGTGCCCTCCCGGAATGCGAGCGCCTGTACGAAGCCGAAGACGGGCTGGCCGGCGAGCGACTGGCCCAGGAATTTGCCATCACCTCGGTGGTCATGGACTTGCAGATGCCCCGCCGTACTGGGGTTGAAGCGGCACGGGCGATTTGGCGCGAGCGCCCGCACACCTCAATCATGTTTTGGTCCAACTACGCCGACGAAGCCTACGTACGCGGGATATCACGCATCGTTCCAGAGGGCGCAGCCTACGGGTACATCCTCAAGACCGCCTCGGAAGACCGCCTGCGGCTGGCCTTGCGCAGCCTGTTTATCGAGCAGCAATGCGTGATCGACCGGGAAGTGCGCGGGGTGCAGCAAAAAAGCCAGAACCAGTTACTGGGGCTGACTGACACCGAGTATGAGGTGCTGCAAGACATTGCGCTGGGGCTGACGGATCGCATCATCGCGCAACGTCGCAACCTGTCATTGCGCAGCGTGCAAAACCGCTTGCAGCAGCTCTACGAAAAACTGGGGGTACGCCAGCCCACGGATGACGGCGACAGCGCCCCGGCGTTTAACCTGCGGGCCCGCGCGGTGAACGTAGCGCTGCTGCGCAAGTTGCTCAACCGCACCGCCCTGGAACAGGCTGAAATCGAATTACAGGAATGGCTCAAGGACCCGCGCTTCAACTACCCACGCCAATAACCCCCAAGCGGGCTATCGCCTCAACTGGCGGATGTCGCGCGGGCAGCGGGTAATGGGGTGGGATGGCGGGTAACGCCCTTTCACCGCCTGGAGCGTCAACACCTTTAACCCCAAAAAGTCCAGGGCCAAAAATCTGGGGCAATCCTGCCCTCTTCTGTTGTGTGCCAGATTTATGACCTCAGTCATAATTCTTATAGAGCAAGCCCATTATCTAAGCCCCAGAAATCTCATAGCCCTGTGCTTTAGAGGCTCTTGCTGTCTCATGCCCTCAAATGCGCGGCGCACCAACTGTTTTAATTCATCTGGAAGTTGCGTCACGCGTTCCTGCTGCTGCTGTCGTGACCCATTATGTCCCACAAGAGATACATCAAGCATCTTGGTGGCCGGATTCCGAATAAAACTTATCTGTTCTTTAGGCAGTAAAATATTGGGGCCATTCAACTGTGCAGATTTGAAATTGAATTCAATCTCATGCGTGCGGCTATCAACGTGGATAAAAAACCCCAGCCAATCAGCCGAAACAGTCTGCGTTTCTTTCCATATACCATAAGCATCCTCGGTCGTGCTGAGCGCGACCTCCTTACCCTCTAGATAAAAAGCGGCGCGACCGTGATCTATATTACGCAACTTACTATTAGTATAAGGCGATAAATTCCCTTCAGCCAAATGCCGGTCTTTACTGAACCACTGCTTTTTTAAAGCGCTCATTACCCAAGGCACTTGCCCGGTTATGCCGTGATGCTCATTTCGATGAGTGGCCGGAATCAAGTAAATCTTATGTGTTCTCGTATCAATCATTCCGGAAAATGGATTACCTGGAGTCGCATACTTCCAATTATGCCTAGCCTGTTTTGACAAACCAAGTTCAGTCGGCGGGTTATTAGCCCATAACCGTGCGGCACCTTCTGCTCGAGAATCCTTATAAAGTTCCAGTGCTTCAACTGCCTGCTGTTCTTTGAGCCTCTCCCAAGGCGTGCCAAACACTGCACCACCTGTCATGGGGGGTAAAAAACCGGCCGTGGCATTGCGGTAGAATTTTTCCTGCTGCGGGTCTTCACCTGCATACCCAGTGAAGTCTCTAAGCGTTAATGGATTATTCCGCACCATCCTGAATAGATTGAACCCATCCACATCCCCTGCCGGATCCGGATTCAACCACCGGCACAACCACGGCGCGTAATAGCGGAACCCATAGTAATAAAGCCCCGTGGCATCACGCTCCTTGCCGGAATAGCGCACGGTTTTATCATTCGCCTCGGTGTCACTGTTTGCCGCCCACCACGCCGTGTTACCGAACGGTGTGTAGCCTTCTTCTGTGAGCAGCGCGGCGTGTGCGTCCAGCTCCAGGGTGCTGGAGCCCAGGTGGTCGGTCAGGCTATAGCGCCATTGATCGGCCCGCAGGCCGCGCTCCCAATGCAGTAGCCGCACGCCATGTGCGGTGATGACATGCAGGGTTTGGCCACCGGCCACGGCGCTGTCGCAGCGGATTTCCAACCCCGGCAAATAGCGCACATCCGCGTGATGCTCCACGTTCGCCGCCTGGCTAACCCGCAGTTTTCGTACGCGCTGGCCGTCACTGTCATACAGGTAGTGTTCGCTGTCGTGGGCGGCAGTGCTGCGTTGCACCGGGCTGACCTGTTGCAGTTGGTTACGCAGACTCCAGGTCAACCCTTGCCCCGGTTGCAGGGCGCGCAAGTTGCCGTTGTGATCAAACCCGGCGGCAATTTCAGGCTCGCCCGGTATTTCACCGTTGCGGGCTTCAAGGCTGCGGTTGCTGTGGCGGGCGGTGGCCATGCGCAAGGTCCAGGCCTGGCCGCCCCTGTGCTGCAACTGCTGCAAATTGCCCGCGCTGTCGTAGCGGTAGGTCTCGTGGTAATTGACCAGGTTGTTGGCGTCTGGCGTCGCGGGCAGGCCAGGGCCGTAGGTGACGCTGGCGACTTCGCGGCCGGTGGCGGCAATCAGTTGATACAGGGTGTCGTAGGTGTAAGTGCTGGTGGGGTCAGTGCGCTGGTTACGAAAAAAACGGGTCGGCTTGGACCTGTCGTCGATCTGCACCACATTGCCCACCGGGTCGTAGCGGTAGTGCAGGTCTTGCAACAGCGTGTTGTCAGCTGTATGGGCACTGCGCCGTGACAGACGCCCCGTTGCCGGCTCGTAGGTATTGCGGCTGATCACGCCATTCCCGGCGGTTTGTGCCACTAGTTGGCCAGATGCGTCATACACACAGCGTTGCAATATGGTGTAAGGCTGGGTGCCCGGCTGCTCCACGTGGCTGAGGCTCAGTTGCCCCGCGATATCATGACGCCAGCGCTGCTGATTGCCCAGGGCATCGGTCTGTTGGAGCCTGCCGCCGAGGGCATCGTACTGCCAGGCAGTCAGAAAGCGCTGTTCTTCCAGTGCTGCACTCGGCCAGTCAGGGGGCGACAAATCGTTCAGAAACTGGCGGCTTTGTTCCAGTATTTGCCCGGCCAGTGAGTAAGACGGCATCAATAGACGGCCCGCACTGTCATCGTGCCGTATCCGTTGCCCGCAACGGTTATGGGCGTGATCGTCGGCGCTATTGCCGCCGTAGAACAGACGTTCGCGGCACTGTTCAACGTCGCCATCGCCCCGCTCAAACATCGCCGTTGGCCGCAGCAACGCGTCGTACTCAATGCGAGTGCGGGTCAAGCGGCTGTCCCACAGCGTCAGCGCTTGCGCGGCGTCGCCCTGCAACTGCACGCGCCACCCGGCATCGACACTGTCGGTGGCCAGCACCTGACCACCCAGTGCGTAAATAGCCGACTGGTTAGGTGGCGTCGAAGCATCGTCCTGCCACAACGCGAACAAACGCGGGTCCCATTGCCCAGCGGAGCGCCCAGCCGCGTCGTAGCACTGGCGCGTCACCTGCACCTGCGCGGTGTGTTGCGCCTCGCGCCGGTAAAAAGCCACCGTGCGCACGGGTAAACCACGCGGGTCAATCACACTGAGGCCGGGCGTGTGTCGATGGGTAGACAGGTCCATAACAGCCTCAGTGGTGACACCATTCAGATCGTAAGTTAAGTGTATTCGCGAGTAGGCATTTTTCCAGTACTGATGAGAGATTCTGCCAACCGGTCAGGCCCCTGAGTCAATCGCGCAACCCGCTTGTAATGGGCCAATAATGGCTTGCGAGGTACTTATATATCGTCCGTTATATTCAACCAGATCTCGCACTATAAAAATACTTACAAAACCCATTCTAAAAAACAGGCAACCCCACAAGCAAAGCAATAATCCCATGCTATAAAAAGACCTTATCATCGACATTAAAACTTACGAATACCGCAGAATTTAATGTTGTTTTAAACCCTCAAAAGGCGCAACTTTAACGGGCAGCAAACAACCCATTAGCGTTCAACCAAAAGGAAATATTCAATATGGATATTGAAAACAAAAGCTGGGCAGCACAGATCAACCGCATGCCTGGCGATGAGTTTTTCCGGGTCGATGGCGTTATTACGCTACCGAACTCAGGGTTCCAAACCACACTGACTGTCAGTAAAATCCAGGACAAATCGTTCAACTTACGGCTTGATCTGGAAGTGCAGCCAGGCTGCTGGGATTTACCTGTCGCCTCTGACCACAAAGTCAGTTATAAACAGTACGGCCCTTCCAGTGTCAACGGCGTGACCATTATGTATAACGGCCGCGTACTGTACTCAATTGATGAAGTATTAATCACTCATTAATGGCATTAACATAAATCCGTTGCCCGTCAGTTTAACTGTCGGGTAACGGCCTTTTTAATTTCCAGAACCTGCTGGCGAGTTCATTAAAAACGCTGATCAAGGCGTTCATCGATCAAGCTCTCAAACATGGCTTGGGCTGCGGCGGACAATTCATGGCCCGGTTTGGTCAATACGCCCATGGCTCGCTCCACCACCGGCTCGTGCAGGGTGATACAGCACGCACCCAATTCACGCATCTGCTCGGCGCACAGGGCTGGCACCACACTCACGCCCAAGCCACTGGCAACCATGCGGCCCACCGTCGCCAACTGATGGCTCTCGAAGGCCACCGGCAATTTCATCTGTTGCGCCTGCAAGTGCTCTTCCAGCAATACCCGAACCGCAGAGGGCCGCTGCAACGTAATAAAGGGTTGTTCGAGCAATGTCTTCCAGTCAATCACCGCACGCCCGGCCAAGGCTGAATCGCTGGGCACCACGGCAACAAAACGGTCGAGGTACAACCGGGTGAAATTCAGCCCGTCACCGGTGGCAGGCTCGAAGGCCACGCCCAACTCGACCTGGCGGTCACGGACCATTTCCAGTACGTGTTCATTCAGTACGTCATTGACCGTGACGTTGACCCTGGGGTAGCGCCCGCGAAAATGTTTCAAAATCAACGGCAACAAGTTGCCTGCAAAAGACGGTATGGCCGCCACGGTCACACGGCCACGCTGCAAGGTGAAGCGCTGGCGCAACTCGTCCTCGGCGTTGTCCCAGTCGGCAATCAGTCGGCGCGCCAAAGGCAGCAAGGCTTCGCCCTCGGGCGTCAGGGCGACATTACGGGTATTACGGCTGAACAAACGGCCGCCAAGGCCCTCCTCCAACGCTTTGATGGTCAGGCTCAGGGCTGATTGCGACAAGTGCAAGCGCTCGCAGGCCACCGCAAAGCTCAGGCTTTGGGCCACGGCGAGAAAGGCACGGATCTGTTTCACCGTCATCGGGGTATCGCCTTATTGTTTGGTTTTATCAATTAATCAATCTTAAAAATTAACTTAACAAATTAATCACGCGGAGTAACACTCGCGTAACGATTTATCACCGCCCACTAATAACAACGAGGTGCATATGGCAGGTTTCGACAAATGCGTGGCGTCCTACGAGGAGGCCCTGGCCGGTCTCACTGATGGCATGACCGTGATTGCCGGCGGCTTTGGCCTGTGCGGTATCCCTGAGAACCTGATCAACGAAATCAAGCGCAAAGGCACGCGTGACCTGACGGTGGTTTCGAACAATTGTGGCGTTGATGGCTTCGGCCTTGGCGTATTGCTCGAAGACCGCCAGATCAGCAAGGTGATCGCCTCGTATGTGGGCGAGAACGCGCTGTTCGAGAAACAACTGCTCAGCGGTGAAATCGAGGTCGAATTGACCCCGCAAGGCACGCTGGCCGAAAAAATGCGTGCCGGCGGTGCCGGTATCCCCGCCTTCTTCACCGCCACCGGCGTGGGCACCCCCGTGGCTGACGGCAAGGAACTGCGCGAGTTCAAGGGCCGTACCTACTTGATGGAAGAGTCCATCACCGGCGACTTTGCCATCGTCAAAGGCTGGAAAGCCGACCGCTACGGCAACGTGATCTACCGCCACACGGCGCAAAACTTCAACCCGCTGGCCGCCACGGCAGGCAAGATCACCGTGGTTGAAGTCGAAGAAATTGTTGAACCCGGCGAGCTGGACCCGACACAGATCCACACCCCTGGTATCTACGTCGACCGGGTCATTTGCGGCACGTTTGAAAAACGCATTGAACAACGCACCGTGCGCAAATAATCCGCCACTGGCCCGAACAAGAAGGACACACCCCATGGCTTTAACCCGCGAACAAATGGCTCAGCGCGTCGCCCGCGAAATGCAGGACGGCTTTTACGTCAACCTCGGCATCGGCATCCCGACCCTGGTGGCCAACTACATTCCCGACGGCATGGAAGTCATGCTGCAATCCGAGAACGGCCTGCTGGGCATGGGCCCGTTTCCCCATGACGATGAAGTCGACGCCGACATGATCAATGCCGGCAAGCAAACCGTTACGGCTCGCACCGGCGCGTCGATTTTTTCCTCGGCCGAGTCCTTCGCGATGATTCGCGGTGGCCATATCGACCTGACCGTACTGGGTGCGTTTGAAGTCGATGTGCAAGGCAACATCGCGTCCTGGATGATTCCCGGCAAATTGGTCAAGGGCATGGGCGGCGCAATGGACCTGGTGGCAGGCGCGGATAATATCATCGTGACCATGACCCACGCGTCCAAGGACGGCGAATCCAAGTTGCTGTCCCGTTGCAGCCTGCCACTCACCGGCGCGGGCTGCATCAAGCGCGTCTTGACGGACCTGGCTTACCTGGAAATCGAGGACGGTGCGTTTATCCTCAAGGAGCGCGCACCGGGCGTGAGCGTGGAAGAAATCGTCAGCAAAACCGCTGGCAAATTGATCGTCCCTGACCACGTGCCGGAAATGCAATTCGCGTAACCGGCACGTTAACTGTCGGCCTCAGTCGAAACGAAACGAGGCACCGTAAGCGGATGCGGGCAAATGACTGGCACCGTCCGCCCGCAACCGCGAACGGACGGTACCGTGCTGTTGTTCAAGCCGCCACGTATTCCTGCGTGCTGACCACTTCGGCGTAAGCGAACGCCAAGGCAGCCATTAGCGTGTTGTGCACGTGGGCTGCCGGGATGGTGTGGCCTTTGAATTCCAGGTCAAGGGTTGCGCACGCGTCGTGCACCACCGTGACCTTGTAACCCAGATCAGACGCCGCCCGGGTCGTTGCATCGATGCACATATGGCTCATGGCACCGACGATGGTGACGTCGGTGATGCCGTGTTTATCGAGGATGGACGAAAGGTCGGTCTTCAAAAACGAGTTGGGGAAGTGCTTGACGATGACAGGCTCGTCGCCCTGCGGCAGTACGGCGTCCATAAACTGCACGCCCGGGGTGCTGGCGTTGAACAAGGGCGAATCAGGGTCGCTGGATTCATGCCTGATGTTGATCACCAGGTCCCCCGCACGCCGTGCACTGTCGATCACCCGCACGGCATTGGCCACCGCCTCCTCAATGCCAACCAACGGCAGATTGCCGGTGGGCAGGTACTCGTTTTCCAGATCCACTACGATCACTGCATGCTTAGCCATCGTTCACCTCGTCATTGCGAATGGGAGTTGCCAGGCCATTCTGGCGCGTTTAACGTGCAGATTCGAGTGTCGTAATCGACACCAATCACGCCGGAACCGACATATGACACCCCAGCCGCACCTCGACATTGGCATTCTCCTCTACCCTTCGGCACAGCAGGCCGCTGTGCTCGGCATCACGGACTTGCTGTGCCTGGCCGGACGCCTCGCCGCCGGGCAACAAGGCTTGGCGGTGAACCCCGTAAGGGTCAGCCATTGGTGCCTGCCCCAACACGGCGACCTGCCTGAATGCGTGTTTGACACACAGCCGCAAGCGACAGGCCACTTGGCCGCGCTAATTGTGCCACCCACACTCGACCCGCCGCTGGATAAGCCCCTGGCTGCCCGGTTGGCCCCTTGGCTGCAGGTTATCCACGGCCAGGGAACGCTGCTGGGCTCGGTGTGTGCCGGCACGTTCTTATTGGCCGACAGCGGTTTGCTCGACGGACGTAAGGTGTCTATTCATTGGGCACTGGAAGCGCTGTTTGCGGCGCGATTTGGCCACATTGCCCGAGACACCGACCAACTGCTGATTGATGACGCCGATATCATCACGGCCAGTGGTTTGATGGGCTGGACCGATCTGAGCCTGCGCCTGGTGGACCGTTTGCTGGGTTCGGCCGCCATGGTGGCGACCGCACAAATGCTGCTCATCGACGTACCGGGCCGCGAACAGCGTCACTACAGCGGGTTTGCCCCGCGCCTGAACCACGGCGACACGGCTATTCTCAAGGTGCAGCACTGGTTACAGGCCACCAATGCGCTGGATGTTGCATTGCCCAGGCTTGCCGATGAAGCCAACCTTGAACAACGCACCTTTCTTCGTCGCTTTCAAAAAGCCACCGGCATGACCTCCTCCGAATACTGCCAGCGACTGCGCGTAGGTCGGGCCCGCGCCATCCTGCAACAGGGTGCTCACCCCATCGAGCAAATAGCCTGGGATGTCGGTTACGCCGACCCCAGTGCCTTTCGCAAGGTGTTTACCCGCATCGTCGGCCTTTCACCAGGGGCTTACCGACGCCGTTTCAACCGGTCGTGATGGGCATCACAGCGCTTGAGCGTTAATGGACCGCGAGTAAGCTCGCGACCCATTAACGCCGAAGCTGCCCGCGATAGTGAGCTATTTAGTCGCCCAGGCGTTGAAGCGCTCTTCGAGTTCTTCACCGTGATCCACCCAGAAAGCCACATCCATGGACAGTGCCCCTTCCAGGTTTTGAGGGGTGGTGGGCACCCATTGCGCCAGCTTGGGGTCTAGCTTTGCCGCCGCTTGGGTATTGGTGGGGCCGTAAGGGATCTGTTCGACGTACTTGACCTGAGCGTCGGGTTGGTTGGTATACGCAATAAACCGCTTGGCCTGATCGACGTGTTTGGAGCCCTTGATGATTGCCCAGTAGTCCATGCCATACAGGCTGCCGGGCCAGACCACGCCCAAGTGGCTGCCGCTTTGCGCCGCCGCTGCAATACGCCCGCTGTAGGTCGAGGTCATGACCACATCCCCGACCGTGAGCCATTGCGCCGGTTGTGCACCCGCCTCCCACCACTGGATGTAAGGCTTGAGTTCGGTCAGTTTGGCAAAAGCACGGTCAACCCCCTGCGGGGTGCTTAACACCGAATACACGTCCTCGACCTTTACCCCGTCGGCCAGCAAGGCGAACTCCAGGTTGTACACCGCACGTTTGCGCAGGCCACGCTTGCCGGGGATGTTCTTCACATCCCAAAAATCGGCCCAGGAGGTCGGTGCCCGGGCGAGTTTGTCGGTGTCGTACGCGATGGCCACGCTCCACACCAGCGCGGCAGAACCGCACTCCTGCGCCGCATCGGGAATCAACTGCGCATCACCGCCCAGGGTGTTCCAGTCGAGCCGCTCGTACATGCCCTCTTCACAGCCGCGCATCAGGTCCGGGCCTTCGATCTGCACCACGTCCCAATCGACATTGCCGGTGTCGACCATCACCTTGATTCTGGCCATTTCACCGTTGTATTCACTCTGGATCAGCTTCGTGCCGTCTGCTGCGCTGAACGGCTGGAAGAACGCCACATCCTGGGCTTTTTGACCCGCCCCGCCATACCCGACGACAACCATGTCCGGTGCGGCCTGCGCGCTACCCAGGCCGCAGGCCAAGGATAAGATCAACGGATAAAAGCCATGCTTGAGCGTATTGGACTTCATCAGTGGTTCCTCTTGCAGGTATCACCGAGCAAGGGCTGCGGTGATCCTTTTTTATTGTTAGTGAGGGGTGCCCCAGGTGTGGGTGCAGGTCGAAATTACGCAAGGCTCATTAAAAAAACAAGTTGATTTTTTACTGAGGGTAAATTTCTATAGCGCAATAATAACAACGCCGATCGGGCTTTTTTCTCGCCACGGCTAGCCTGGAGCACCGCACCATGCCCACATCCCCCGCCGGGTTCACGCACCTGTTCGAACCGCTGCACATCCGTGGCAAACGCCTCAAGAACCGCATCATGTCCAGTGGGCATGACACCTCGATGCCCACCGACAACCGGGTCAACGAGCAACTGATTGCCTACCACCGGGCACGCGCAGAAGGCGGCGTAGGCCTGATCGTGCTGCAAGTGGCCGGGGTGCATGACAGTGCGCGCTACACCTCCCATGTACTGATGGCCACCGACGACGCCTGCATCGAGGGTTACCGAAAACTGGCTGACACCTGCCACGCTCACGGCACCGTCGTGCTGTCGCAGATTTTCCACCCTGGGCGGGAGATCATGGAGTCCAGCGATGGCTTGCTGGCCGTCGCCTACGCGCCGTCATCGGTGCCCAATGAGCGCTTTCGGGTTATGCCCCGTACGCTTGACCAAAGCATGATCGACGAGATCGTCGCCGGTTATGGCGCTGCCGCCCGGCGCTTGCATCAAGCCGGGCTCGATGGCGTTGAAGTGGTGGCCAGCCACGGTTACTTGCCGGCGCAATTCCTGAACCCGCGGGTCAACCTGCGAACCGACGGTTACAATGGCGATGTGCAGCAGCGCCTGCGGTTTTTGCGCGAGGTGATTGCTGAAGTACGGGCGAACACGGACGACACCTTCATCATTGGCTTACGCATCAGCGCCGATGAGCGCGACGCTCAGGGGCTCACTGAAGATGAGTCACTGGCGGCCGTCACCGCCCTGCAGCAAGACCTGGATTACGTGCATATCGTTGCCGGTACGTCGGCCTCCCTGGGCGGCGCGGTGCACATCGTGCCGCCCATGGCCATCGACGCGGCGTACCTGGCGAAAGAGGCCGGTACGTTCAAGGCCAGCCTGTCGATTCCGTTGTTCGTTACCGGGCGCATTAACCAGCCGCAGGAAGCCGAATTGATTCTCGCGCGCGGCCAGGCCGATGTGTGCGGCATGACCCGCGCACTCATCTGCGACCCGCAAATGCCCAACAAGACCGATGCCGGGCGCAGTGAAGATGTACGCGCCTGCATTGCCTGCAATCAGGCGTGCATCGGGCATTTCCATAAAGGCTTGCCGATTTCCTGCATTCAGCACCCCGAAACGGGCCGTGAGTTGCTATTCGGCACGGTGCAACCCACCACCACCCGCAAGCGCATCATGATCGCCGGAGGTGGCCCGGCCGGGATGAAAGCGGCCGCCGTTGCCGCCCAGCGTGGTCATGATGTGACCCTCTACGAAGCCAGTTCACAGCTCGGCGGGCAGGTGCTGCTGGCCCAGTTACTGCCCCGGCGCAGTGAGTTCGGGGGGGCCAGCACCAATTTGCAGCGGGAAATGACATTGGCAGGCGTGAAGGTGGTGCGTAACACGCGGGTTGACCTTGCGCTGGTTGAACGGGAAAAGCCGGATGTGGTGATCGTCGCCACTGGGGCCGAACCTTATTGGCCGGCGTTTGAGCGCGGCGGCGATTTACAGGTGGTGGATGCCTGGCAGGTGCTGCGCGACGAGGTCAAACTTGGCCGCTCCGTGCTGGTGGTGGACTGGCGCAGCGACTGGATCGGCCCGGGCATTGCCGAGCGTTTGGTGCGCGCCGGCCATCAGGTGCAACTGGCGGTCAACGGTACACATTGTGGCGAAAGCCTACCGCTTTACGTGCGCGACCATCTGGTGGGTGAGTTGCACCGCCTGGCCATTACCGTCACGCCCTATGCCCGCCTTTACGGCTGCGATGACAGCACGGTGTATATGCAGCATACCGCCAGTGGTGAGCCGATCCTGTTCGAAGACATCGACACCCTGGTGCTGTGTCAGGGGCATCAGTCCGTGGACACCTTGGGCGACGAATTGCACGGGCGGGTGGCGTTCCACCGCATTGGTGACTGTTTGGCACCGCGCACGGCCGAAGAAGCGATTTATGAGGGGTTGAAGGTTGCCTGGGCGCTTTGAGGCTGCTTTATACTCCGGGCCTTGGTCAGCACCGCGCTGACGACCACCTTCAGGCGTCAGCGTGCCCGGCACGCGACGCCAGCATCCGGTTCGGAGCACGTCATGAGCAACCGCAGCAACCCGTCTCCAGACAGCGCCACGCCCGCTCGGCAGAGCGGCGCAACCGAGTCGCACTTTCTCGGCACACGCATTCGCGGCCTGCGCAAACGCCGGGGCATGACCCTGGCCACACTGGCCGCCATGAGCGAGTTGACGGCGGGTTATATCAGCCAACTCGAACGTAACCTGGCCTACCCGTCCATTGCCGCCCTGTTCAATATTGCCCGTAGCCTGGGAGTGACCATTCAATGGTTTTTCGCCAGCGAAGCCAGCGCCACTCCCGAAGACAGCGGCTATGTGGTGCGCAAGAACAACCGCATGAGCGTGCATTACGAAGACGGCATCGTCGACCAACTGCTGACCCCACAGCCCAATCGCCAGCTGGAAATGCTGCATTCGCGTTTCCCGCCGGGAACCTACAGCCAACAGAGCTACAGCCATGAAGGTGAAGAAGCCGGGTATGTGCTGTCCGGTTGTTTTGAGCTGTGGGTCAGCGACCGCCATTTCCAGTTGGGTGAAGGCGACAGCTTCAGTTTTTCCAGCCAGGAACCCCATCGCTACGGCAACCCCGGCGAGGTGGATGCCGTGGTGGTCTGGGTGATTACCCCGCCGACCTTCTAACGCCCTGGGTTCTGTACGGGGCGGCATCGTTCAAGCGTCTTCCGAGCGATGCCTTCATAAATATTTACTCATAAACCAGTGTCATTAATGACCGCTCAGACGCCCTGAAACTTCTATCCTGTCATTAACCATGCAAGTGGTTACACCTAAATTTTTAAAGTTTCACAACAAGGACGTTACTGATGGACACGCTAATAACATGCTGCCAACGCGCAAGCATTGATCCTTCGGCTTCTTATGAAACAGCCATTCAGGAAAATCCGCTGAATGATCACAGTCGTTCAGGCGAGCGTAAAAAAATATCAACCGGCCACTTCTCTAACTATTGGGCACGTGATCGAACCTTGACGATAGGTTTTTATGACTCCGTGACACAGGAAAACAAAGAACTGATTAAAACAGCGGCATTGGACTGGCAACCTCATATCAGCCTTACCCTGAGCTTTATTGAGGGTACCCGGGCCGATATCCGTATCGCAATGCTAGCGCAATCGAGTACTTCACAGTTGGGAACCGATGCATTATTGATACCCTACGAAGAACCCACGCTAATTATAAAAAACTCATTGAGCGGTGATCGATTGAGCGCAATAGCCAGGCATGAATTCGGTCATGTATTGGGGCTACGCCACGAACACCAACACCCGGACTCAAATATCCCTTGGGACCTTACAAAAATTTATGACTACTATTTAAATCATGCCAACTGGGATAGACAAACCGTTAACTTCAACATGCTTGACAAATGGCAACCCCACCCGCTGTTTCGCACCGTGTACGACACCACTTCAATCATGCACTACCCCATCCTTAACGCTGTCACCCTCGGTGATTTTAGTGTGGCTCGCAACTTTAACCTTAGTGCGCGGGATATCATGAAAGTCTCGCGAATTTACCCCAAGCCCAAACCTGCGGTTTTATAAGAGTAGCGGCTGTCCGAATGATGCCTGCAACCGCCTGACACAACAAAAACAGCCATGACGGTCTCTGCTGACAGACTGAGGCCGTCAAGCACAAGACTACTGACCTTTCGAACTTAAGCACCAGAACGGTCGCCCTGGCGTTACCCCACCACTGCCCTGCTTTGCGCTTGGCTCTCGGTATGTTTCAGCCAGCCGATCATCCGTTCACCCCAAGCGATATCCGATGCGTCCCGTAAGGTTGGCGCTTCAGGCCCGTCAGGCTTTAGAGTAGCGGCCTCTTTAAAACCGCGGGCGACCCTTGAGTGTTCGAGTTCACCAGCTATTTGGGGCTGTTTCTGGCCGCCTTCGGGGCCGCCTCCCTACTGCCCATGCAGTCGGAAGCCGTGCTGGTGGCGATGCTGCTGTCCGAGCGTTACGCCGTTATGGTTCTGCTGGTGGTGGCCACCCTGGGCAATGTGCTGGGCTCGGCCCTGAACTGGTGGCTGGGGCGTTCGGTCGAACGTTTCCGACATAAGCGCTGGTTTCCTGTCAGCCCCAAAAAACTCGATAAAGCCCAACAGTTTTACGGGCGTTATGGCCGCTGGTCACTGCTGCTCAGTTGGATGCCCGTGATCGGCGATCCCCTGACCCTGATCGCCGGCATCATGGGTGAACCGCTGTGGCGCTTTCTGTTAATCGTGACGGTGGCGAAAGCCGCCCGCTATTTGGTGTTGGCGGCGATCACACTTGGCTTGGCATAAATGCCTGACATGCAATTCTGCTAAATTCCCACGCCAATTTAATGTCTTGCACAGACCAGAACGGATACGTACTACATCCTCGTTTCATACAAACTTGCACACTAGCGCGACCAATGCCCTTACGTTTTGTTACATCAAAACAGCCGTTGCGCAAGGAGCTTCCATGCCACGCCGCCCCCCGCACTTCTGCCCTACGCTCACAGGCTTGAACGGCCTGTTTCATGTGCATTCGTTCAGCGGTCGCGAGAGACCGAGCCAGCCGTATGCGTTTGAGTTGGTACTGCTCAGCGAGCAGGCCGACCTGGACATGGCAGCGCTACTGCATCAACCGGTATTTGTGACCGTCAACCCCGACGGCACGGGGGTTCATGGGCATGTGTACGGTATCAGCCAAGGCCCGGCCACCGCACACGGCACCCCTTACACGCTGACCCTGGTGCCCCGACTGGCCTACCTGGAGCACCGCACCAACCAGCGGGTGTTCCAGCAGCGCACGGTCAGGCACATCATTGCCCGCCTCCTGAAAGAGCACGGCATGGCCGAGGGCGACGTCGAGTTCAGGCTGAGCAACGTGCACCGCACCCGCACCTACTGCGTGCAATATCACGAAACCGACCTGCATTTTGTGCAGCGCCTGTGTGAAGAAGAAGGCCTCAATTACCATTTCGAACACTCGGTACACGGCCACAGGCTGGTGTTCGAAGACGGCCGCAGAGTCAGCGTCAAACACTCACGCCCCTGCATTTCCGGCGTGCAGGTCGCCCATGTCATCGGGCATGGGCAAGGGCAAGGTGCAACGCGTTGCGACCGGCACGGCCGCATCAAGGTGCGGTTTCACTGGCATCACGCCAGCCAGAAAGACGCACAGCGCTGTTGCTGGCTGCCGCTCGCAGCGGGCATCGGATTACCGCACGAGGGCATGGATGTGCTGGTGACCTTCCTTGATGGCAACCCGGACCGGCCGCTCATTGCAGGTTACCTGCCCGTTGCGCTTGGAGCCCCCACGGTTGAATTCCATACGGTGCTGCGCCGACGCAGTACGGCACACGGCACCGTGCTCAACGAAGTGTTCCTGGCTTCCGACAAGCCGGGGGGCGACGAGCCCCCGGTCGATTATTTAAAGGCAGGCTGAGCCGGCTTCAGGTCGGCTTGCCCTGTCGTTGCAGGCGCAACATGGTCCAGCCATACCCGGCCAGCGCCAGGCCCGCCAGCGTGCCCCCCACCAGCCCGACCCAGGCAAAACCGAAGTGGCTGCCGACCGTACTGCCCAGCAGCGCTCCGCCACCGATACCTATGTTGTAAATGCCCGAAAACATGGCCATCGCCACATCGGTGGCGTCCGGGGCCAGGCTCAGCACCTTGGATTGCAACGCCAGGCCAAACCCCATGATCGCCATGCCCCATACAATGCTCAGCACACTCAGCGATTCGATCCAGCCACTGGCCGGCAACAGCAGCAACAGGCACAGGCTGAGCAGCCCCACGGCCGTCAGCAGGAAACCCAGCGGGCTGTATTTGTGAAACCAGCTAAAGCACAGGGAACCGATAATCCCGGCTCCGCCAAACAGCAGCAGCACCAGCGTCACGGCGCTGCCACTCATGCCCGCCACCCCTTGCACAAAAGGTTCGACATAGCTGTAAGCCGTGAACTGGGCGGTCACCACCAGAGCGGTCAGCACATAGACCGCCACCAGGGCGGGCCGCTTGAACAGCACCGGCAGGCTGCGCAGGGAGCCTGAATTCTGGCTTGGCAGCAACGGCAAGGTACGGGCCAACCAAAGCACCAGCAGCCCCGCTAACCCCGCGATCACCAAAAAAGTGGTGCGCCACCCCATGGCCTCACCCAGCAAGCGACCGAGTGGAACGCCCAACACCATCGCCAGCGAAGTGCCGGTGGCCAGCAAACCCAGTGCTTGCACCTGTTTGCCCTCGGGGGCCAGGCGTACCGCCAGCGACGCGGTGATCGACCAGAACAGGGCATGAGACAACGCTACCCCTATGCGGCTGAGCAACAGAATGCCGAAGTTACTGGCCAGGCTCGACACCAGGTGGCTGGCAATAAACAACCCGAAGAGCACCAGCAATAACCTGCGCCGCTCGACGTTGCGGGTTACCAGCATGATCGGCAATGACGCCAGCGACACCACCCACGCATAAATGGTGAGCATCAGCCCGACCTTGGCCGTGGTCATGTCAAAACTGGCCCCGATCGCGCTTAACAGCCCGACCGGCACAAATTCAGTGGTATTGAACACAAAGGCCGCCAATGCCAATGCAATGACTGGCTGCCAGTGTGTGACGGGGGAAGACGTGGGGTTACTCATCTAAAGGCTGCACTGCTCGCTATCGATAAACTGACAGGCCCGGCGCTCGGTTCACGAGGCTGAACCACATAAGGCCGCATTCTATAGAGATCTCAAACGGCCGCTAGTGAACATCTGCACCTGTTTTTATTGCCCCTCGCCCACCGTTTTGTTTGCTCAGGCCTGGGCCCGGTGCATCGCGCCTTGGGTGAATACCGGATCAATGGATCCATTAACATCCAATTTAGCGTTCGATAATCGCCAAATCCTCGATTTCATTCTTGACCCGCCCGATGAGGATCACGCCTAATGGATCCATAAAAGCAATAACATCTGATCTGGAGATTGGTCATGTACCCAAAAAATACCTGGTACGTCGCGTGCACCCCCGATGAAATTGAAGCCAAGCCATTGGGCCGGCAAATCTGCGGCGAGAAAATCGTGTTCTACCGTGGCCAACACAATCAGGTGGCGGCGGTCGAGGACTTCTGCCCGCACCGTGGTGCCCCCTTGTCGCTGGGCTACGTCGAAAACGGCCACCTGGTGTGCGGCTATCACGGCCTGGTGATGGGCGGCGACGGCAAGACCGTGGAAATGCCCGGCCAGCGTGTTCGCGGCTTTCCCTGCAACAAAACCTATGCCGTGGTTGAACGCTACGGGTTTATCTGGGTATGGCCGGGCGATCAGGAGAAAGCCGACCCGGCACTGATTCATCACCTGGAATGGGCCGTGAGCGATGAGTGGGCCTACGGCGGCGGGCTGTTTCATATCGGTTGCGATTACCGCTTGATGATCGACAACCTGATGGACCTGACCCACGAAACCTACGTGCACGCTTCCAGCATCGGCCAGAAAGAAATCGACGAAGTGGCCCCCACCACCACCGTCGAAGGCCAGGAAGTGGTCACGGCTCGCCATATGCAAAACATCATGCCCCCGCCGTTCTGGCGCATGGCGCTGCGCGGCAACCACCTGGCCGACGATGTGCCGGTGGACCGCTGGCAGATCTGCCGCTTCACACCGCCCAGCCATGTACTGATCGAAGTGGGCGTGGCGCATGCAGGCCACGGCGGTTATCACGCTGACCCGGCGGTCAAGGCCTCCAGCATCGTGGTCGACTTCATCACCCCCGAAACCGACACATCGATTTGGTACTTCTGGGGCATGGCGCGCAACTTCAACCCCCATGATCAGGCACTGACCGAGACCATCCGCGAAGGCCAGGGGAAGATTTTCAGCGAAGACCTGGAAATGCTCGAGCGCCAACAACAGAACCTGCTCGACCACCCGCACCGCGCCCTGCTCAAGCTCAATATCGACTCGGGCGGCGTGCAATCGCGGCGCGTGCTGGAGCGCATCATCGCCAGCGAACGGCCACCTGAACCGCAACTGATCGCCACGGCGCAGTAACCCTGGGGCACGGCACCGCTTGCCGTGCCTGTACTCACCGACAATAACCAGAAGCAGCCCCTGCGGGGTAATGCTCCAAGGACCCGGCATGATTGATGTGGTGGTGGTATCGCGCAACACCGAAGCGCACGGTATTTGCAGTTTTGAATTGGCCGCCCACGACGGCGGCCCCCTGCCCGCGTTCAGCGCGGGCGCGCACATTGACGTGCACCTGGACGACGGGCTGATCCGCCAGTACTCGCTGTGCAATCACCCCGACGAACGCCACCGTTATGTGATTGCCGTGCTGCACGACCCCGCGTCGCGGGGCGGCTCGCAACACCTGCACGAGCAGATCAACACCGGCGCGCCCTTGCGCATCAGCGAGCCGCGCAATTTGTTCCCGCTGGTGCACGAAGCACGGCGCAGCCTGCTGTTTGCCGGAGGGATCGGCATCACCCCTATCTTGTGCATGGCCGAACGGCTGGCCCACAGCGGGGCCGATTTCCAACTGCATTACTGCGCCCGCTCCAGCGAGCGCGCGGCCTTTGTCGAACGCCTGCGCCAGTGCGCCTTTAGCGACCGGGTGCACCTGCACTTTGACGAACAGCCCGATACCGTGATGCAAGCGGCGCATGTGCTCGCCGAGCCACAGCACGATGTGCACCTGTACGTGTGCGGCCCTGCCGGCTTCATGCAGCACGTACTCGACACCGCCCGCACCCAGGGCTGGCACGAAGACACGCTGCACCGTGAATACTTTGCGGCGGCACCCGTGGACACGCGCAACGACGGCCGCTTCAGCGTAAAGGTCAACAGCACCGGGCAAGTGTTCGAGATCGCCGCCGACCAGACCGTGGTTCAGGTGCTGGAGCGCCATGGCATCGACATTCCCATGTCTTGCGAACAAGGCGTGTGCGGCACCTGCCTGACCCGCGTACTGGAAGGCACGCCAGAGCATCGCGACATGTTTCTGACGGAAGAAGAGCAAGCCTGCAACGATCAATTCACGCCGTGTTGCTCACGGTCAAAAACGCCGTTGCTGGTGCTGGACATCTGAGGCCTTACTCGGCGCGGTGAATCACTTTCATCCGCTCCTGAGCCGCGGCCGAACCAAAAGTCTCGGCATAGCGCAGGGTGGCGTTGGCGTGTTCGCGCATGATGGCTTCGGCGCGCGCGCCCTGGCCGCTGACCAGCGCATCGAAGACGGAATGGTGCTGCATATGGGCGTAATTGAAGCGCCGGTATTCACGCACCATGTCCTTGCGGTCGACGGCCAGCGCCGTGACCGAGGCAAACGGCAAATGATCATTGCGGGCCAACGCATCGGCAATGGCCGGGTTGTGGCTGCCCTCAACAATCACTTCATGAAAACGCATATTGAGGTCGTGGTAGACCTCCAGATCGTCTTCAGTGACATAGCCCTTGTCGAACAGTTCATCGCCCTCTTGCAGGCAGCGCTCGAGGATCACCCGGCCTTCGGCAGACAACCCGCGCTCAGCGGTAAGGCGAGCCGCCAGCCCTTCGAGTACACCGCGCACTTCCACCGCACCGGCAATATCGTTGGCACTGACCGACCGCACCTGAAACCCGCGCCCGCCAAACCGCACCAACAAGCCTTCCTGCTCCAGGGTGCGAAAGGCCATGCGCACCGGCATGCGCGACACACCGAACAACTCGGCCGTCGGGGTTTCCATCAGGCGCTCACCGGCGGCGAGTTCGCCCGAGGCGATCATTTTTCGCAGTGCAATCAGCACCAATTGGCCGGGCTTGCTCATCCAGACAGCTTCCAGAAAATATGGACAAGCATAGTAACCCTCGCGCCGCGCGATACAAACGGCTGAGCTCACAGCGACATCACAGACACGTCGCCCAGGCCCACTCCCACACTGTTCACCCTGAACAGGCAGGCGCGGGCTTGAGCGCGATGGCGTTACATCGACAACGGGTAGCTGACGATTACGCGCGTCTGGTCAAAATCGCTGTTGAAACTGCGACGGTTGGTGGCGTTGTTGACGCGCAGACTGAGGTTTTTCAACGTGCCGCTCTGGAAGGTGTACCCCACTTCAGTATCCCGCTCCCATTGCTTGCCATTCGTGCCGCTTTTGGTGGTGGCGTTGTCGCCATGGCCATAACGCACCATTGCCAGCAAACCCGGGACACCCAGCGCCGCAAAGTTGTAGTCGTAACGGGCCTGCCACGAGCGTTCGTCGGCGTTACTGAAGTTACCGTTGAACATGTCGTTGCCCAGCGTGCGGCCGCTGCTGCCATACACCGACATCCAGGCCGTGTCGCCGTTCACCCGCTGCAAGCCCAGGTACACGGTGTGCCCGCCCGTGGCAGCCGAGAACAAGCCATAGCCCGTTTGGCTGCTGACATGGCCGATGCGTTTGCTGCCGTCGCCGCGGTCAATGAAGTAACCAATGTTGGCCCCCAGCACCCAGTCGCCCACCGGCTGTTTGTGCTGCACATTAAAGAAGCTCTGCTGGTAGATGTCTTTGAGCTGTGAATGCCAGGCCCCCACCAGGGTACGCTGGTCGTTAAAACGGTAGTCAGCACCGGCGTAGTTGAAACGATCGGACATGACACCCGGCGCGGCCCACGCCGACAGGTCTTGCATGTTCGATGAGTTGCGCAAGCTCACGGCCCGATACTGGCCGGCCTGCACCCCGAGGCCTTCGATCTCTTTGGACACCAGCATGGCCCCACGAAAGGTCTGCGGCAGCAGGCGGCCATCGTCGTAACGCAACACCGGCACATCCGGCATCAACTCACCCACTTTCACTTCAGTGGCCGAAAAGCGCGCTTTGGCCGCCACACCGGCACGGCCAAAGTTGTTCGCCGCGTGGCCGTCACCGTGCACGGGCAGTAACTCCGAACCGCTGACCTGGCGGCTGCTGTCGAGTTTGACCCCCAGCATCGCGATGGCGTCCAGACCAAAACCCACAGGCCCTGGGGTGTAACCCGAGGTGAATTTAAGGATGAACCCCTGCGCCCATTCCTCGGCCTTGCTTTTACTGGCACCGGAATCACGGAAATCGCGGTTGAAGTAGTAATTGCGCAGCAGCAGGTCGGTACTGGCCCCCTCAAAAAAGCCCTCCTCTTGCGCCATGACCGGCAGGCACACCGTCAGCGACAACAAACCCAAAGTGCTCTTGTTCTTCATTGTTATTCTCCTTTTTGTGGGCGCAGCCGCTCCCCGCGACTGAACAACTCGCCCAATGGTGCGTAGGGAAAATGCCCGGCCTGGCCGGGCATGGGTAAAGCGAAAGGTCGTATCAGGCCGGTGAGAGCACCGGTTGCGCCTGGGGTTTCGACGGTTTAAGCAACAGCAGGCAAGCGGCTGCAATCACAAACACAACGGCAAACACCCCGTACAAGTGCAGCGGTTGCCAGCCGGCGTCCAGCAGGAACCCGGCCACGATGGGTGACAGGATGGCGCCGATCCGGCCGATACCGATGCCCCAACCCACCCCGGTGGTCCGCACCGAAGCGTCGTACACCATGGGCGACAGGGCATACAGCCCGGCAACGCAGCCGTTGGAAAACAGCCCGATCAACAGGCCCAGCCCCAGGGCTGCCATGGCTGATGACGCCGAACCGACAAACAACACCAGCAACCCGGCCGTCACCAACATAAACAAGGAGAGCACCCGCGTCAGCGGCCAGCGCGATGACAGACCGCCCACCAGCGCCGCGCCAAAAATCCCGCCCACGCTCAACAGCACACCGCCGGTGATGCCTTGCTGCGCCGACAAACCCGCCGAGACCAACAGCTTGGGGGTCCAGCTCATCACAAAATAGAAACCGAACATCACCAAGAAAAACAGCAGCCAGATCAACAAAGTGGTGCGCCGCAGCGGCGGTGCCAGCAGTTGCGCCAGGCTGCTACGCGACCCTTGCGTGCTCACCTCCAGCGCCGGCATCTGGCTCAGGGCCGGTTGCCCCAAACGCCGGGCCAGGCGATTGATGCGGTGCAGGGCGTTGGCCGGCCGACGCGCCAGCAGGAAGTCCAGCGACTCGGGCAACCACAGCAGCACCAGCGGGATCACCGCAAAGGTCGCCAGGCCGCCGAACAAAAACACCGAACGCCAGCCCCAGTGCGTCAGCAACCAGACCGCCAGCAAACCGCCCAGGGTCGCGCCAAGGGCATAGCCCGTCGACTGCAAGCTGACCGCCAACCCGCGCCAGCGCTTGCTGGCGTATTCACTGGCAATCACGTTGCTGCTGGCAAGAATGCCGCCAATGCCCAACCCCGTAAGGCCGCGCAACAGCGCCAGTTGCAGCGGGGTTTGGCTCAGGGCCGACAGCAGCATGCCGGTGCCGGAAATCACCAGGCACAACAAAATCAACGGGCGACGGCCAATACGGTCGGCCCACGGGGCGATAAACAGCGAACCTGCGGCCATGCCGAACAACCCGGCGCTGAGCAGCATGCCGATTTGCGCGCCGGTCAACGCCCACTCGGCCGACACCGATGCGGCCGTGAACGCCATCACCAGCACGTCAAATCCATCGATCATGTTCAAGACGATGCAAATACCGATGGCGAGGCACTGAAAGCGGCTCATCGGGCCATTGTCTACGGTGGCTTTCAGATCGACAGACATGGCAGCGCCTCCGCACTGGACACGGCCACCTGACACATGCAGATAACGCCCGGCGCAGGCAGGCGCACAAGCATAAAGCGGGCAGAACTCAGACCGTTCTGTGCCTTGGATAAGCCTTTCATGACGAGACCCTTTTTTTTGTATTTTTTATGAGTAACGGTCAGGTACAGGGGCCTGCCGTCACAGGGCGCTAGTCAACCCGTTAATGGATCCACAGGCAAGATAAGGGGGCCCCGACAGAGGCGTAAAACGGCCTTAAAAGCTGATTTTACGAATCAGTAAAATATAATAAATACTTATATTTCAATGACTTACAATCATTGCATAACAGCATTTTTACTGTGCGATTATCGATCAACATCGCCATGCAGACTCCGCCCGCGCGCCACTACCACTCCTTCGGTCATCCGCGAGCGGCTCATTGGATCCACACCCCCCGCAAAAAACCACGTCCCCGTGCGGCCTTTTGTTTAGCCCGCCCCCCTCTCAGGATTCAGAGGTTTGCATCGTGCCTCACCGGCGTTCTCTGTTATCAAGGGCGTGCAGTGCCTCAAGCCACCCAGGAAACCTTCCATGCCCGCCTCTTGCGCCCAACCGACCACCAGTACCTTTGGTTGGTTCTGCCTGTGCAGTTACCTGCTGTCGCTGTCCTACGGAGCGACTTTTTTGCTGTCCACGATGTTCCAGGCCCATGGCGGGAGCGAGTCAGACGCAGGCACCGTGATTTCTGCCGCCATGCTTAGCACCTTTGTGGCGGTGATTTTTTCCGGCCACCTGACCGACCGGTTCGGTGCTCCCAAGGCCATCGCCGGGGCTTCACTGTTGCTGGCGGCGGCATGCCTGGGGTTTGCGGCGGCACCCTCATTTGGCCTGGCCGTGCTGGCTTGCGGGTTGCTGCTGGGGCTTGGCTGGGGCGTGTTTTACACCCTGGGGCCGATCATCGTGGCCATGATTGTCGCGCCAGCCCAGCGAATGAAATACTTCGCCCTGTTGTCGGGCAGCATGATGAGCGGCATTGGCACCGGCCCGCTGCTGGGGCGCGCGGCCGAGGGGCTGGGTTATCCGGTGCAATCGGCCTTTGTGCTGGCGGCACTGGCCAGCCTGTTGGGCGGGGTGGGTTTTGCACGGCTCAACCGGCGAATCCAACGCCAGCACGCCACTCTTGGCCCGATCAGCGTGTGCACCATCACCCCGCGCGCCGCGTGTACGGTGCTGCGCTCCAAAGCCGTGTTTTCGATTCTCATGGTTGGCCTGGGCGGGGCGATATTCGGCGGGCTGTCCAGCTTCCAAACGTCCTATGCCACGCTCAATCACCTGGATTATTCGCTGTTCTTTCTGGGCTTCATGAGTGCGGCCATCGCCTGCCGCTTGTTGGTCGCAGGGGTTATTGTCAGGCACGATCCGTACTGGATGGCCTGCGGGCTCAGCGCGCTGACAGTGGTGTCCGTGCTGCTGTTTATGTTTGGGGTTAACTCCAGCGCCACCTATGTTCTGGCCGCCATGGTGCTGGGGGTCGGCTATGGCCTCACGTATTCCGTGATCAACGGGCTAGCCGCCAACGAAGCCCCGCCCGGGCACACGCCGCAGTCGTTGGTGCTGTTCAGCCTGGCCTATTTTGTGGGGGTATTCGGGTTTCCGTGGCTCGCCGGGCATGTGATTGTCGCGTGGGGCATCCCGGCCCTGCTCTCCATCATCCTGTTGATTGCGCTGGGCAATTGGTCAATCACCGTGGCTCGCTTGATAGCGCGACGTCTGCGGGCGATAACCCATCCGGCCGTTCATGGGGCACGCCCAGCGGAATGATCTGTGCGTTGCCGTGGCGCACACCGCGCTCGGCCATGACCTGGCGGGTCAGCGCTGTGACCTCGGCGACACGGCCCTTAAGCACCGACACTTCCATGCACTTGCCCTGATCCAGGTGCACATGCAGCGTCGACAGGGTCAGGTCATGGTGGTCGTGAAACGCGTTGTTGAGGCGCTTGGACAATTCGCGGGTACCGTGATCGTAAACATAACTGAGGGTGGCCACACAGCTGCCCTGCGGGTCGACGCTTTCCGGTTCCAGCAGCCCGGCACGCAATAAATCACGGATTGCCTCGGAACGCCCCTGGTACCCGTGAGTGCCCACCCGCGCATCTATCGCGGCCAGCAGCGCGTCATCCAGCGCAATCGTAACTCTCTGCATACATTTGCCTCGCAGTTATGAACTTTTGACATAGACTTCATACCCATCGCCAGATCCGGCCCAGTGCCATCAACGTGTGGGAGACGCAGTGTGAAGCAGCCGAAGATGAAAAAACAGCTGACCTTATGGATGTTGGCCGCCTGTTTAAGCGCAGGTCTATCGACCGCTCAGGCCAGCGGGGAAGCCGCCCCGACCCTCACTTACTCCTGGCCGACCAACGCGGGCCCACTCGACCCCCGCGGTTATTCCCCCAACCAAATGTACGCCCAGGCCATGGTCTATGAGCCGTTGGTACGTTACACCCCCGAAGGCACACTGGAGCCCTGGCTGGCCACTGGCTGGACCGTATCGCCGGATGGCAAGACATATACCTTCACCCTGCGTGAAGGGGTGAAATTCAGCGATGGCAGCCCGTTCACGGCGGCGGCGGCCAAAGCCAACCTAGACGCAGTCTTGGCCAACAGCAAACGCCATCAGTGGATGGAACTGGTCTCAACCCTGGACCGTGTTGACGCGCCAGACGAGCACACGTTGGTGCTGCACCTCAAGCACCCTTACTACCCGACCCTGATGGAACTGGCGCAAGTGCGCCCGCTGCGCTTCGCCGCACCCGATGCCAAGCCCGGTTCGCCGGTGGGCACCGGGCCGTGGGTGCTGGCACAAACCCGACGCGGTGAATACGACCGCTTTGATCGCAACCCGCATTACTGGGGCCCGGCACCGGCCTACGGTTCGGTACTGGTCAAAGTCATCTCCGACCCCGACAGCCGGGCCATTGCCTTGCAAACCGGTGAAATCGACCTGATCCAGGGGGCCGACGGTGAAATCTCCCCCGGCACGTTTGCGCGCCTGCGGGACGCCGGCTTCAAGGCCGCCACCTCCGCACCGCTGGCCACCCGCACCGTGGCCATGAACACGGGGCTGGCACCGACCAACGAACGCGTGGTGCGTGAAGCCATCAATCAGGCCGTGGACAAAGACACCGTCATCGCCAAAGTGCTGCACGGCCAGGAACCACGGGCCGATGCACTGTTCGCCAGCAATATGCCCTACGCCAATCTGGGCCTCAAAGCCCTGCCCTATGACCCCGAGCAAGCGCGCAAAAACCTCGATGCCGCGGGCTGGAAACTTGAACCGGGTAAAAGCATTCGCGAAAAGGATGGCCAACCGCTGAGCACCGAACTGGTATTTCTGGGCAGCAGCGCCCTGCAAAAAAGCCTGGCCGAGGTCATTCAGGGCGAACTGGCGAAGGTCGGCATGGAGGTCAAATTGCGCGGTGAAGAAGACGGCTCGCTGGTGCAACGCCAACGGGAAGGTCGCTTTGGCATGATCTTCGCGGACACCTGGGGCGCACCGTACGACCCGCACTCTTTCGTCAGTTCCATGCGCTATGCCGGCCACGCCGACTACATGGCCCAGCGTGGTTTGCCGATGAAAGACGCCATCGATCGCAAAATTGCTGAAGTATTGGCTGAAACAGACGAAGCCCGTCGCGCCGAGGATTACCGCGAGATCCTCACCACCCTGCACGACGAGTCCGTGTACCTGCCCATTTCTCACCTCACCGCCATCAGTGTCAGCGGCAACAACGTCGATAACGTGCAGTTCGGCAGCACGCTGTTCGATGTGCCGTTTGAACGGATGCGCCCCGCCGCCGGGAAACCTTGAGCCATGATGCGCTATATCGCGTTGCGGCTTTTGCTGCTGATCCCGGTGCTGCTGGGTGTGTCCCTTATCGTGTTTATTCTGTTGCACCTGGGCAACGGCGACCCGGCGCTGGATTACCTGCGCCTGTCGCAAATCCCGCCCACCGACGCCGCGCTGGCTGAGGCGCGCCACGCCCTGGGGCTCGACCGGCCCCTGGCGGAGCAATACCTGACCTGGCTCTGGAATGCGTTGCACCTTGACTTCGGCACCTCCTATGTCACCGGGCGCCCGGTGCTCGACGATTTGCTCTACTACCTGCCCGCGACCTTGCAACTGGGCGGGCTGGCGTTGCTCACCACCCTGGTGATGAGCATCCCGTTGGGCCTGGCCGCTGCCCGCTGGAAAGGCCGCTGGCCCGACCAGGTGGTGCGTTTCGTGACGTTTATCGGCGTATCGATGCCCAACTTCTGGCTGGCCTTCCTGCTGATTGCCCTGTTTTCGCTGTGGCTGGGCTGGTTACCACCGATGGGGCGTGGCGGTGCCGGGCACCTGCTGATGCCGGTACTGGCGATAGCGCTGATGTCGATGTCAATCAACGCCCGGTTGTTGCGGGCCAGCCTGCTGGACGTGCGCCAGCACCGGCATGTGTTCTACGCCCGAGCCCGTGGCCTGAACGAGCGCCATGTGTGGCGCGACCATATCCTGCGCAATGCCTGGATGCCGCTGGTGACGGCCACCGGCATGCACATCGGTGAACTGCTGGGCGGTGCGCTGGTGATCGAAACCATCTTCGCGTGGCCCGGCGTCGGGCGCTTTGCAGTGAGTGCGGTGCTCAACCGCGATTTCCCGGTGATGCAATGCTTCACCTTGCTGCTGACCACGCTGTTGGTGCTGTGCAACCTGGTGGTAGACATCTGTTACGCGTGGCTCGACCCGCGCACGCGCTTCTCGGGGGTGATGGCATGAGTACGTTAACGGCAGCCGTTGAGGTCAAAAAACACGGCCTGCGCGTCGGCTATGTGCTGGTTGGCGTGCTGCTGATTCTGGCGCTGTTCGGCCCGTGGCTGGCCCCGCATGACCCCACGCTGGTAAACCTCAACGACCGCTTGCTGCCTGCCAGCGCCAGCCACTGGCTGGGCACCGACCACTTGGGGCGCGATGTGCTGTCACGCCTGATGGTGGGCACGCAGTGGTCCTTGGGCAGTGTGGTGCTGGTACTCGGGCTGGTGTTGGTGCTGGGCGTGACCATCGGCGGCATCGCCGGGGTAGTCGGCGGCAAGGTCGACATGTTTCTGATGCGCCTGTGCGACATGTTCCTGACCTTCCCGACCCTGGTGCTGGCGTTTTTCCTGATCGCCCTGCTGGGCACTGGCCTGACCAACGTGATCATTGCCATCGCGTTGTCTCACTGGGCCTGGTATGCGCGCATGGTGCGCGGCATGGTCCTGGCGCAACGTAACCGCGACTATGTGCTGGCCTCGCGCCTGGCCGGTGCCTCGCGCCTGACACGTTTGCGCCAGCACATCATGCCCAACGTCGTGGGGCAATTGCTGGTGCTGGCATCGATGGACATTGGCCACATGATGCTGCACGTCTCGGGGCTGTCGTTCCTCGGCCTGGGTGTGAGCCCGCCCACCCCGGAATGGGGCGTGATGATCAATGACTCCAAGGAGTTTCTGTGGAGCCACCCGCAACTGCTGCTGTGGCCGGGGCTGATGATATTTATCTCGGTGATGGCCTTTAACCTGCTGGGCGATGCCTTGCGCGACCGGCTTGACCCCAGTGTGCTGGCGGAGATCAAGGAATGAACCACGTGCTGACCCTCAAGGGCCTGACCCTCCACCACCAGCAGCGCCTGCTGGTAGACCGGCTTGACCTGACGCTGCAAGCCGGGCAAGTGCACGCGCTGGTCGGTGCCAGCGGCTCGGGCAAATCCCTGACCTGCATGGGCATTCTCGACTTGCTGCCGCCCGGCGTTCACGGCCGTTGTGCTTCCCTGCTGCTCAATGGGCAGGCGGTGCAGGCCAGCCACCTGCGCGGGCGCGAAGTCGCGCTGGTGCTGCAAAACCCGCGCAGTGCATTCAACCCGGTGCGTTCGTTGCGCCAGCACGCCCTGGAAACCCTGCACACGCGGGGCGTGCAAGGCCGCGAGGCGGAGCACTTGATTCGCGATACCCTGCATGAGGTCGGCCTGAGCGATGACCAGCGCGTGCTGGATTCCTTTGCCTTTCAACTCAGCGGCGGCATGCTGCAGCGCATGATGATTGCCCTGGCGCTGTTGGCCGACAGTCACTTTCTGCTGGCTGACGAACCCACCAGCGACCTGGATGTGGTGGCACAGGCGCGTTTTCTCGACCTGCTGGAGCGCCTGGTGCAACAGCGCAACCTCGGCGTGCTGCTGATCACCCATGACATGGGCGTCGTGGCACGTTGCGCCGATGCGGTGTCGGTCATGGCCCACGGCCGCATCGTCGAGCACGCCGACGTGCACACCCTGTTCACCGCCCCCCGCAGCGAAGAAGCGCGCACGCTGCTGGCGGCGCACCACGCCTTGACAATGGAAGCCTGCACACCATGACGTTTATGCATGTCAGCCAACTAAGCCACGGTTACAGCACCGGCGGCCTGTTCAGCAAACGGCACCGGGTCGAGGTGTTACGCGGCCTGAATCTGGACCTGCAAGAAGGCCAGAGCCTGGGCTTGCTGGGGGCCAGCGGCAGTGGCAAAAGCACCCTGGCCCGCCTGCTGATGGGCCTGGAAACACCCGAGCATGGCCGTATCGATTTCGAGGGCCAGCCCCTCAAAGCCCTTGATCCGCATTTTTTGCAGCGGGTGCAGATGGTTTTTCAGGACGCCATCAGTGCCTTCAACCCGCAACGCAGCATTGGCTGGAGCATCGCCGAACCCTTGCGCCACCTCAGCGCCATGGACAGTGAAGCCTGCACGGCGCGCGTGGCGCAGCTGTTGCAGCAGGTCAAACTCGACCCACGCGACAGCGAAAAACTGCCCGCGCAACTGAGCGGCGGACAGTTGCAACGGGCGGGTATCGCCCGCGCGCTGGCAGTAGGACCCAAACTGGTCATCCTCGATGAAGCCCTGTCCAACCTTGACCGGGTATTGCAGGTGCAAATACTGGCGTTACTGGCCGAGGTGCGCCGTGAGTCCGGCACCGCGTTTTTGCTGATCACCCACGACCTGAGCCTGGTCCAGCACTTTTGCCAGCGGGTGGTGGTACTGGCCGACGGCAACGTGGTTGAAGACCGCAGCGTCACGCCACAGATGCGCTTCGATCACCCGGCCGCTCGCACCTTACAAGATGCCGTGCTGCCGGCCATGCCGGTGGAAAAACACGCACCGCGCAAGCACACCGAAAAAATCGTGTAGCCCATCTATACTCCCCGGCGATTCGGGAACCTCTTCAAACAAGGAATTTTGATCGATGAACAGACTTTGCCTCAACGCCTTGGCCGGACTGACCCTTACGGTGTTGTCCAGCCACAGTTTTGCCGAACAGTACCTGTTCGACCTGGCCACTCAGGCCCCGTACAAAAAAGCCTATGAACAGATGCTCGCCTACCCGGGCTGGGTCACCAAAGCCCAGGGCGTTTCAACCCCCATGCAAACCGTAGAGGCCCAAGGCAAGCGTTACACCGTAGGGATCATGTGCGAGCCGCATAATTGCGGCAATCACCAAATGGCCGTGGCCTTCAGCGCCGATGGCAAACAGTCCTGGGGGTTGCTCGCCAACCGCGCATCGGCCGACGAGGACTTCAACAAACAATGGCTGGGCGAACCCGACACCGCCGTACAACAACTGCTGAACAACGCGTTTGCCGACAACAACCCGCAAGACTAAATACTGCGCGGCTGGCCTCGCGCTGCACGCACCGTTCTTCCACGATGTGTGCAGCCCGGCCACACACGGCTCGTTTTCCCACGGGAACACTTGATCTGTTTTACCGACGGCTTGATGCACCGGAGTTAAAGTGACCATGACACAGCCCACGCTTCTTCACGCTGTATGGACCGCACTGGGCGGCACTATTGAGGATTGCAACCGGGTCACGCTGACCACCGAGGGTGCACTGCCCTCGGCCTACCCGGTGACCGAACTGGCCAGCGCCTCCATCGCGGCGGTGGGTCTGGCCATTACCCAACTGCGCGCACAAGCCAGCGGCCAGCCGGCCGGTGCCGTGACCGTTGACCGGCGCTTGGCTTCATTCTGGTTTGCCACCTCGCTGCGCCCCATTGGCTGGACACTGGCCAGTTTGTGGGACCCCCTCGCTGGCGACTACCGCACAAAGGATGGCTGGATCCGTTTGCACACCAACGCGCCCCATCACCGCCTGGCCGCAGAGCGCATTCTGGGCACGCACCGCGACACAGCCGGGATGGCCAACGCCGTGGCAGGTTGGGACGCACAATCACTTGAAACGGCCATCGTCGACGCTGGCGGCTGCGCGGCACAGATGCGCTCTGCCCACGCCTGGGCAGCGCACCCGCAGGGCCATGCGGTTGCCGGCGAACCGTTGATTCATCAGCACACCCGAGCACTGGCAAACGCCATGCCGCTGGTTGTCGACCCGGCCCGCCCCTTGGCCGGTATCAAAGTGCTGGACCTGACACGGGTACTCGCCGGCCCCGTGGCCAGCCGTTGCCTGGCCGCCTATGGCGCACACGTACTGCGCATTGATCCACCGGACTGGAACGAGCCTGCCGTGGTCCCGGAAATGACCCTCGGCAAACGCCTCGCCCGGCTGAACGCCCATGACCCCGCTGCCCTGACCACACTCAAAGCGCTGATCGCATCGGCCGATGTGATCTTGCACGGTTACCGACCTGGCGCGCTGGAGCATCTGGGGCTGGGCAGCGCCGAGCGCCAGCAACTCAACCCCTCTTTAATCGATATCAGCCTGAACGCTTACGGCTGGACCGGCCCCTGGCGCGAGCGGCGCGGGTTTGACAGCCTGGTGCAAATGAGCGGCGGTATTGCCGAGGCCGGCATGCACCATTTTCAGGCCGACAAGCCCGTGCCAATGCCCGTTCAGGCACTGGACCAGGCCACGGGCTACCTGATGGCGGCGGCCGCCATTGTCGGCCTCACCGAGCGCCTGCACGCGCGCACCGTGCTTCAGGCCAGACTGTCCCTGGCCCGCACAGCGCTCTTATTACAGGATCACCCCACGCCACTCTCTGCCCCGGCATTCGCCCCTGAAACCGCGGCCGACCTCTGCGACACCCTTGAGCACACGTCCTGGGGCGATGCCCAACGCCTGCGTTGGCCCCTCCAGATCCAGGGTTGCGCCGCCAGTTGGGCCCTTCCGGCGCGGGCACTGGGCACCGACGCACCTGGCTGGTAGTGCCGTGCCGGCCGCCACCTGCCCGGCCATGCGGCACGGCAGGTGGCCGGCAGCGGGTTATTTATCTGACTTGATGCTGGTCCATACACGGGTGCGCACACGCTCCAGCTTCTGCGGTAACGGCTGCACCACATACAGGCTTTCCAGCGCCTCAGGGGTGGGTGTCAGGTTGGGGTTGCCGGTGATCTCCTTGCTGATTAACGGCAGGGAGTCCTTGTTGGCATTGGGGTAGCCAAGGAAGTCGCTGATGGGCGCAATCACTGCCGGATCCATCAGGTTGTTCAGAAATTCGTGGGCTTCTTCCACGTTTTTTGCGCTTTTAGGGATGGCGAACGTATCAAACCAGATCGGCGCACCTTCTTTGGGCAAGCGCCAGTCGACCACCACACCGTTGCCCGCCTCCTTGGCGCGATTGCCGAACTGATAAAAACTGCCCGAGTAACCAATGGCCACGCAAATATCGCCATTGGCAATGTCGGTCATGTACTTGGCCGAGTTGAAATAGGTGATGTAGGGGCGAACCTTGAGCATGAGCGCTTTGGCTTTTTCATAGTCGGCGGGGTTCTGGCTGTTGGGGTCCAGGCCCAGGTAATGCAAGGCCAGCGGAAGGATTTCCGAGGCTGAATCGAGCATGGCCACGCCGCAGGATTTGAGCTTTGCCATGTTCTCGGGCTTGAACACCAGGTCCCAACTGTCTACGGGAGCATCCTCGCCCAGCGCGGCCTTGACCTTCGCCGGGTTGAAACCGATCAACACCGTGCCGTACATGTAAGGCACCGCGTACTGATTGCCGGGGTCGTTGGTTTCCAGCAATTTCAAGAGGGCCGGGTCCTGGTGTTGCCAGTTGGGCAGTTTGGATTTGTCCAGCTTCTGGAACACACCGGCCTTGATCTGGGTATCGAGAAACTGATTGGACGGCACCACCAGGTCATACCCCGAGTTCCCGGTCAGCAGCTTGGCTTCAAGGGCTTCGTTGGTATCGAACGAATCCCAGGTCACTTTGATGCCGGTGTTTTTGGCGAAATCCTTGGGCACGGACGGCAGGATGTAATCCGCCCAGTTGTACACGCGCAACTCGCGCTGTGCGGCCTGTGTGGCACCGGCCAGCAGCGTCACGCCACACAGCGTGACGCCCAGTAAGCGTTTCATGGTGCTCATCAATGAAATCCCCTTCGGTGGCGTGAGATCGATAGTTGTTATGTTCTGTACACGGCAGCGGCCTGCAAAAGGCCAAGGGCAAGGCGCACACATCTTGTTGTGGTGTGTTGACGATTCTGATTCTTGCCGACGACTTAACCGGTTCACAGGTGGCGACAGGCCAAAAGGGGATGGATATGGCCAATGTGTGTGACCTGAAAAATATCTGCGCCTGTTAAACCCGCCAGGCAGCGACTACCGAATCGCGCCCTTAAATCTGTGTCGCCGTGACTGAACTGTCCGCCCAGCAACTGTTGCTCAGCCAACACCTGATCAGCAACGCTCTGCCTCAGCAGCAACACACACTGTTTTACTCGGCAATAACTCCTTGATTAACAAGACTTTTACGGGTTGGTACGGAGTTTGCTCAAGGGTATGAACTGTCTCTGCCCCTTGGCGTGTACGCCGTGGAAGCCGATTTCCCCCACTCTCAAATCATCTGCTTAAAACGGTTTAAGGAAACGCTCATGGATGTGTTCTGGTTTCTCCCCACACACGGCGACGGTCACTACCTGGGTACTACCCAGGGCGCGCGCCCGGTCACGCTCAACTACCTGAAACAGGTGGCACAGGCTGCCGATGATCTGGGGTATCACGGCGTGCTGATCCCCACCGGGCGCTCGTGTGAAGACTCGTGGGTCATCGCGTCGGCGCTGGTACCGCTGACCGAGCGCTTGCGTTACCTGGTCGCGATTCGCCCCGGCATTATTTCGCCTACCGTGTCAGCACGCATGGCCGCCACGCTGGACCGGCTGTCCGGCGGTCGTCTGCTGATTAACGTGGTTACCGGTGGCGATCCCGATGAAAATCGCGGCGACGGCAGCTTCCTGACCCACAGCGAGCGCTATGAAGTCACCGACGAATTCCTGAAAATCTGGCGCCGCGTCCTCCAGGGCGAGGCCGTGGATTTCGAAGGCAAACACCTGCACGTCAAAAACGCCAAGGCCTTGTACCCTCCCGTGCAAAAACCCTACCCGCCGCTGTACTTCGGTGGCTCGTCGGAAGCCGCCCACGCGTTGGCCGCCGAACAAGTAGACGTGTACCTGACCTGGGGCGAGCCGCCGGCTGCGGTGGCTGAAAAACTCGCTGATATTCGTGAGCGCGCCGCGCGCCTGGGCCGCACCGTGCGCTTCGGGATTCGCTTACACGTGATTGTGCGCGACACCGAGCAAGAAGCCTGGGCCGCTGCCGACAAACTGATCGAGCACATCAGCGACGACACCATTGCCGCTGCGCAACAGTCGTTCGCGCGCTTTGACTCCGAAGGGCAACGGCGCATGGCCGCCTTGCACGGCGGGCGCCGTGACAACCTGGAGATTGCCCCCAACCTGTGGGCCGGCGTCGGCCTGGTGCGCGGCGGGGCCGGCACTGCGCTGGTGGGCGACCCGCAGCAAGTCGCGGCGCGTATCAAGGAATACGCTGACCTGGGCATTGAGAGTTTTATCTTCTCGGGTTACCCGCATCTGGAAGAAGCCTATCGCTTTGCCGAACTGGTGTTCCCGCTGCTGCCTGAGCCTTATGCCAGCCTGGCCGGGCGCGGCGTGACCAACCTCACCGGGCCGTTTGGCGAAATGATCGCCAATGATGTGTTGCCCACTCAAACCAAAGCCTGATCCCGGACTGTAGGCGCGATCTTTTAAAGATCAAAAGATCGCGAGCAAGCGCCTGCACGGGCATTTATTTAAACGGAGGCTTTGACGCGTGACTGACCCTCTGCAAGCTTCACCCCTCGATATAGCCCGCGAGCTGGCAAGCGAGTTCGCCCACAGCGCCGTTGAGCGTGATGAACGGGGCGGCACGCCCACCGCTCAACGTGATGCCTTGCGCGCCAGCGGCTTGCTGGCCTTGAGCATCCCCGCGGCCTTCGGCGGGCTGGGCGCGTCCTGGCGCGAGACCTTTGACGTGGTGCGCGAATTCGCCCGCGTCGACAGTTCCATCGCTCACGTTTTCGGTTTCCACCACCTGATGCTCGCCACCGTGCGGCTTTTCGCTCGCCCCGAACAGTGGCAGCCCTGGTTCGAATTCACTGCCCGACAAAACTGGTTTTGGGGCAACGCCCTCAACCCGCTGGACACCCGTACCACCGTGCGCAACCTGGGCGGCTGGTATGAATTTTCCGGCAAAAAGAGCTTCTGCACCGGTGCCAACGATTCGCAAATGCTGATCGCTTCAGCGGTCGACGAAAGCGCCGGCGGCCAGCTGCTGATCGCGGCCATCCCCAGCGCCCGCTCCGGCATTACCTTGCACGGCGACTGGCAAAACATCGGTCAGCGCCAGACTGACAGCGGCAGCGCCACCTTTGAGCGGGTGCGCGTTGAATTCGACGATTTGCTGCTCGATCCCGGCCCGTTGAGCACACCGTTTGCCTGTTTGCGGCCGCTGATTGCGCAACTGCATTTCGCCAATATCTTCCTCGGCATTGCCCAGGGCGCATTTGAGGAAGCCCGCCACTACACCCTCAAAGAAACCCGCCCGTGGTTTAAATCCGACGCGCAGCACACCCATCAGGATGCGTACGTACTGGGCCATTACGGTGACTTCTGGGTGGCGCTGGAAAGTGCGCGCCTGCTGGTTGATCACGCCGCCCGACAACTGGATCTGGCCTGGGCTAAAGGCGCGAAGCTGACCCACCAGGAACGCGGCCAACTGGCCGTGACCATTGCCACCGCCAAAGTGGCCGCCAGCCGCAATGGTCTGGACATTTGCAGCAAAGTTTTTGAGGTCACGGGAGCCCGTGCCACCCACGCGGCGGTCGGTCTCGACCGGCACTGGCGCAACCTGCGCACCCAGAGCCTGCACGATCCGCTCGACTACAAGCGTCATGAACTGGGTGACTGGGCGCTGAACCAGAACCTGCCCACCCCCACCTTTTATTCGTAGAGAAGCCCATGCAGCTGCTGACCTTACCGCCCTCGCCCGCGCTGGCCACCTCGATCCGCGCCACCGCACAAGTGTTCGAAGACCCCAAGTCCAAGGCCCTGCTCGCCCATTTGCAGCAAGTCGCACCCAGTGAGGCCAGCGTGCTGATCATTGGCGAAACCGGTACCGGTAAGGAACTGGTCGCCCGCCATGTGCACAACCTCAGCCCACGGCGCAACCGCCCGTTTATAGCGGTCAACTGCGGCGCGTTTTCAGAGTCGCTGGTGGAAGCCGAGCTGTTCGGCCACGAGAAAGGGGCCTTTACCGGAGCCCTCAGTGCCAAGGCCGGCTGGTTTGAAGAGGCCAGCGGCGGTACCTTGTTCCTCGATGAAATCGGTGATTTGCCGATGGCCATCCAGGTCAAATTGTTGCGGGTGCTGCAAGAGCGCGAAGTGGTACGGCTGGGCTCACGCAAAAGCATTCCCATCGACGTCCGGGTACTGGCCGCCACCAACGTGCAACTGGAGAAAGCCATCAATGCCGGGCACTTTCGCGAAGACCTGTTTTACCGCCTTGACGTCGTCAACCTCGAACTAAGCCCGCTGCGCGAGCGCCCCGGGGATATCCTCCCGCTGATCCGTCACTTTATCGAGGCCTACAGCAAACGCTTGGGCTATGGTGAGATTCGTCTCACGCCCGAGGCCGAACACAAACTGCAGCACTACAGCTGGCCGGGCAATATCCGCGAGCTGGAAAACGTGATCCATCACACCTTGCTGATCTGCCGCGACGGCCTGATCCAGAGCGACGATCTGCGTTTATCCAATCTGCGCATCGAGCGCCAGGACAATGCGCCGGCGGACGGCACCTCTGCCGAAGCCTTGCTGGAACGCGCCTTTCATCAATTTTTTGAAGAACAGCCCGGGGCCTTGCATCAAACTGTCGAAGACGCGCTGTTTCGGGCGGCTTACCGATTTTGCCACTACAACCAGGTGCACACTGCCCATTTGCTGGGCCTGAGCCGCAACATCACCCGCACCCGACTGATCAGCATTGGCGAACTGGCCGTTAACAAACGCCGCCCGCCACAAACCCTACAAAACGAACGCCTGCTTCAAGTGTGCATCTAAACGCTTCGTGCTTCACTCACCTACAGCCGAGTACTGCTCATGACTTACCTTGCTGCCGATAACCGCTATGACGTTCTTCCTTACCGCCGTGTTGGCCGCAGCGGCCTGGTATTGCCGGCGCTGTCCTTGGGCCTGTGGCACAACTTTGGCGACAGCACGCCCATCGACACCCAACGCGCCCTGCTGCGCACCGCTTTCGACCGAGGCATCAACCACTTCGACCTGGCCAACAACTACGGCCCTCCCTATGGCAGCGCAGAAACCAACTTCGGCCGCTTGCTGCGCGAAGATTTCAAGGCATACCGCGATGAACTGATCATCTCCACCAAAGCCGGCTGGGACATGTGGCCCGGGCCTTACGGTCAGGGCGGCGGTTCGCGCAAATACGTACTGGCCAGCCTGGACCAAAGCCTGCAACGCTTGGGGCTGGACTATGTGGATATTTTCTACTCCCACCGATTCGATGCCGACACCCCACTGGAAGAAACTGCCAGTGCACTGGCCACCGCGGTGCAACAGGGCAAGGCCCTGTACATCGGTATTTCATCGTATTCAGGGGTGAAAACCCGGGAAATCGCGGCGTTGCTCAACGACTGGAAAGTGCCGTTGCTGATCCACCAGCCAGCCTACAACCTGCTCAACCGCTGGGTTGAAAAAGACCTGCTGGACACCACCGAGCAATTGGGGGCCGGGGTGATCGCCTTTACGCCATTGGCACAGGGTTTGTTGACGGACAAATACCTCAATGGCATCCCTGAAGATGCGCGGGTCAACCGCCCGGGCGGTGGTTCGCTGCGGGCGTCGCACTTGTCCGAGGCCAACATTGCCCATGTTCGGGCGCTTAACGAAATTGCCCAGCGTCGGGGTCAAAGCCTGGCCCAAATGGCGCTGGCCTGGACCCTGCGCGACCCGCGCGTGACCTCGGCGCTGATCGGTGCCAGCCGCCCGGAGCAAATCATCGAAAACGTCGCCGCGTTGCAAAACCTGAGCTTTAGCCAGGAAGAACTGGACGCCATCGACCGCTTTGCCCTGGAAGGCGGCATCAACCTGTGGGAGAAACCGTCGACGGCGGAATAAGCTTTTTAAAGTGGCACGGCGCAAAGCCGGTCGACGCTCGATTGCTCGTGATCTTTAAAAGATCGCGAGCAAGCTCGCTCCTACAGAATGCCTACACGCTTTTGATCTAAGGGCCCCCTCCTACGCTGTAGGAGCGAGCTTGCTCGCGATCTGTTCCAGGCTACAAAGCCGCCAACCGCAGTGCCAATGCCTTGGCCTGCAAAGCCACATCTGTCACAGCAGTACTTTCCCACCACTCGCCACGCAACGGCGGGCCCATCGCAAACAAGCGAGTCGACGGTTGCAAGCGTGCATCCACCACCGCGCCATTTACTGCCGCCGCAATACCCAATCCCAGATTCCCCGGCTGGATCAACCCGCGCTGCAACAGGTTGCGCGGCAAGGCTTTGTCCACCCGCCGCCAGTCGTACTCGATACCCGTGGAGTTGATCAGGCCATCACCCTCGACCTCACGCACCGCCGCTTGCCCTCGGTCACGCAGGCGAATCTTCGGCCGCTGGCCCGGCTGCGCGTCGACCCCTTGCAGCGACGCCGCCCGAATACTCAGGCGCCCTTCCTTGATCAATCGCTGCAACAAAGCATCGCCCTGGGGCGGGGAACGGTGATGATGGCTTTCCCACCACGGCCGCACATGGCGCACAAACTGGCGGCGTTGTACGTCGCTGGCCTGGCTCCACAACCGCCCGATATGCCCCCGCACAGTGTCCAGCGGCGCTTGCCAGTCAACGCCAGCGGCCGCGGCCAACCGGCACTGTTGGCGCAAAGCGCGGAGCAATTGCAATGGGCTGCGCACCTCGGGCGACTGGCTCAAAAAGTCGTCCCAGGCCGGTGGCTGGCGGCGTACCTGGGGCAGTAATCCGTGGCGCGAATACACCTCAATCGGCCCGCGATGCCCGGCCTGTTCCAGCGACACCAACGCGTCCACCATGGTCAGCCCCGAGCCGATAATCAGCACCCGCGCCGCCTCCGGCAAAGCGCGCAAGGCGTCAACATCCCACGGGTCCAGCGCGGCGGCATTGAGCCCGCTGGACTGACGTTGCGCGGTACGGGCCGCCGGGAACATGCCGGTGGCCAACACGACGGCCCCGGCCTGCCACTGGCTAGCGCCCTTGAGTGTGACCTGTACCCCGTTGTCATGGGGCACCAGGTCGGTCACTTCATCGCGCACATGGGTCAGGCTCGACCCTTGCGCCTGGCCGATAGCAAGGGCTTGGGCCAGACGCTGCTGGGCATAGCGGCCGAACAGCCCGCGCGGCGGGAACAACTCTGCCACCGGCACTGGCTGGCGGGCCGACTCAGGCCAGCCGCCCTCGGCAATATGCGCCTGCAACCAGCGGGTCAGGTCGTCGGCATCGTCCGCCTCTACGCTCATGCGCGCCGCATTGCCGTTCAGCGTATGCCCCAGTTCCGTGGCGCTGTAGGCTTCACCACGACCCAGTTCGGCCCGTGGTTCAACCAGCACCAGCCGCCGCGCCCCTGGCAGGCGCAGCAGGTGCATGGCCAGCAAGGTGCCGCTCAGCCCCCCGCCAATAATCAGCACATCGGCCTCGCGGATGGCCGGGGTGGCCTGCCCGTGTTGTGGCTCAGTCATGGTTGTTTACTCACTCGTCGAGACATTCAGCGTTGGCCCAGATGGCGGTACTGCGCCCCCGGATGGCCGTCAGGCAACCGTGGACCTTCACCGAACAGCTTTTCGCGCAAGGTACCCGGGGCGTATTCCTTTTTGTACACGCCACGCTTTTGCAACTCGGGCACCAGCAATTCCACCGCATCAATAAAGGTTTCATGGGTCACGGCGTAGGCCAGATTAAAACCGTCGACGTCGGTGTCTGCAACCCATTCCTCCAGCAGATCGGCCACGGTTTCAGGGCTGCCTACAAACAGCGGGCCGAAACCGCCGATGCCCACCCAGTCGGCCAGCGCATTGGGGGTCCAGATGGTATCCGGGTCGGCCGTGGAGAAGGCTTCAACCGCTGACTGAATAGCATTGGTGTGCACATTTTTCAGCGGTTCATCGGGTTTGAACTGGCTGAAATCAATGCCGGTCCAGCCCGAGATCAATGCCATGGCCCCTTCGTAGCTGACGTAGCTTTTGTAGTCGTCAAACTTGGCCTTGGCCAATGCGTCGGTCTCGCCGAGGATCACCGTTTGCAGGTTAAAAATCAGAATTTTCGACGGGTCGCGCCCGGCCTCGGCGGTACGACGACGAATGTCGGCCACCGTTTTTTTCAACAGCACTTTAGACGGTGCCGCCACAAACACGCACTCGGCCTGTTCAGCAGCAAACTGCTTGCCACGGCTGGACGAGCCCGCTTGGTACAACACCGGCGTGCGCTGTGGCGAGGGCTCGCACAGGTGAATGCCCGGCACCTGGAAGTGTTTGCCAACGTGGCGGATTTCATGAATTTTGCTGGGGTCACTGAACACCCGGCGCTGGCGGTCGCGCAGAATGGCACCCTCCTCCCAACTGCCTTCCCAGAGTTTGAAACACACCTCCAGGTATTCCTCGGCGTAATCGTAGCGGGCGTCGTGCTCGGTCAAGGCCTGCTGCCCCATGTTCTTGGCACCACTTTCCAGGTACGACGTGACGATGTTCCAGCCGGCGCGGCCCTTGGTCAGGTGGTCGAGGGTCGACAGGCGACGGGCAAACGGGTACGGGTGTTCAAACGACAACGACGCCGTCAGGCCAAACCCCAGATGCTCGGTCACCATCGCCATGGGCGGGATCAACTGCAGCGGATCATTGACCGGCACTTGCGCACCCTGGCGTATCGCCGCGTCGCCACTCCCCTGGTACACGTCATAAATGCCCAGCACGTCGGCAATAAACAGGCCGTCGAACTTGCCGCGTTCAAGAATCTTCGCCAAATCAGTCCAGTATTCCAGGTCTTTGTATTGCCACGAGCGGTCGCGCGGGTGTGCCCACAGGCCGGGTGACTGATGGCCCACGCAGTTCATGTCAAACGCGTTAAGACGGATTTCACGGGGCATCGGGCGACTCCTTGAGCTGGGGCGGTTGCACGCCGTTCAGGCGCACATTGCCAATGATCTGGTACTGCCAACGCAAGGGCTCGCGCCCCGCCAGCACCGGCTGTGCGGCACGGCTGCCGGTGAGTTCTTGCTGCACATTGCCCACGGCCTGCAAGGCATCGGCACTGGCGATCACCGCTTCGGCCGTGGCCACCAGCGTCTCTGCCGGCGTGCCGACCCAGGTGTCCGCACGTTCATACAACGCGTCGGCCACGTCGATGCGCAGTTGCAAATCACCGATTTTGGCGATGATGTAAGGGTCATCCACCGCCTGGGCCAGGCCACTGAGCGCCCATGGTCGGGCCTGTTCACGCACGAAGGCCAAGGTGTGCGCCAGGCCTTCGCGGGCAAGGCGCAAGTCTTGGGCGGCAGCCACCAATTGGCTGGGTAAAGCGATTAGCGGGCTGTTCATTGTCGGGGCTCCTTGTTCAGTTCCAGGCATGGCGTGGCGGCGCAATGCCGTTGAGCACGCGGTTGCCGATCAGGTGGTATTTCCAGCGGGCCGGGTCATGCAGGGTGTGGGTGCGGGCGTTGCGCCAGAAGCGATCGAGGTTGTGCTTGCCCAACACCGAACGCGTGCCGGCCAGCTCAAATAACTTGCTGCTGGCGAGCAAGGCGATTTCGGCAGACAGCACCTTGGCCTGAGCCACGATCACCGACGCCTCGGCGACGCTCTCTTCACTGGGTGCCGCCAGGGCATGGTCGATGGCACGTCCGGCTTTGGCCAGAATCGCGTCAGTGCCGTGTAGGCGCCATTGCAAATCACCGATAGCGGCGATGGTGTACGGGTCTTGCCAGCCATGCTCTTGCTGGCTGTCGACCCAAGGCCGGGCCAGACGCGCATGGATCAGCGCCTGCTCGAAAGCACCATGGGCAATGCCGGTGTCGACAGCGGCCTGAATGATTTGCGAAATCGGGCCATCGGCGGTGGGCTCATCGAACGCACGGTGCGCCGGGATCACCGCACTCAACGGCACCCGCACTCCGTCGAGCAGCGCTCCGCCACTGGCGGTGGTGCGCTGGCCGAAGCCGTCCCAACTGTCGATGATGGTCAGCCCCGGGTTACCACGCTCAATAAAACCGATAAACGCACGGTTCTGCTCATCCACACCCACTGCCGGCACGATATGGGCGAACAGCGCGCCGGTGCAGTAGAACTTCTCGCCGTCGATCACCGCTTCATCGCCGTCAAAGCGAATACGGGTCTGGAACGCACCGACGTTTTTACTTTTAGACTCTGAAAACGCATTGCCAAAACGCCAGCCCGCCAGCGCTTTGCCGAAGTAGTACTGCTTCTGCGCCTCGGTGCCGGTGTGCAACAGAATATCCAGCACGCCGAGGTGGTTCTGCGGGATTTGCCCGAGGGACGAATCGGCCGCTGAAATAATCTTGATCACCTCGGCCACCGTCACATACGACACACCCGCGCCGCCGTATGCCTTGGGCACGGTGATGCCCCATAAACCGCTGGCCGCGAACTCATCCAGCTCGGCCACGGGCAAACGACGATCGCGGTCGCGTATCGACGCCTCTTCGGCAAACCGTACGGCCAACGCCTTGGCCACCTCGATAGCTTCGGCGTCTGTGGCAATGACATGGGCCACGGCCGGGGTTGAAACAGCGATGCTCATGGGCAGACTCCAATGCAATGAAAACACTGAAGTGGCCATTGCACAGGTCGTGCCGGTTTTTAATTCCCTTAAAAATCAATTAGTTATGAAATAAATAGCCAAAGCAATACACGGGCAGACAACACAATCTGTCGGCCTGCTGTTGCACAGCCAACAGTTGCCTGGGCAACAGAGCGTGTTCGCGGTGTATCACGATCAAAAGATCGTGAGCCCGCTCGCGCCTACAGACGGTTCACCCTGTGCGATTTGCGCACAGCCTGTCATCGTACTGTTGGCAGGCCAACACATCGACCGTGAGTGGCGGCCTATTTTCGCTGTTTTTCAAGCCGTTGGTTAACGGCACAGACTGTGCAATGCCTGCAGTAGACCCGTTCTTTTCTGCAGGAGCATTGCCATGAACTCACCCATTCTGTCCGTCGGCACTGATTACGAAGCGCTGGCCCAGCGTTTTCGCCCCTTGTTCCGCCAGATAGCCGCAGGCACCGTCGAGCGCGAACAGGCGCGACAGTTACCCTACGAACCCATTCGCTGGCTCAAACAGGCCGGTTTTGGGGCCGTGCGCGTGCCCGTGGAATACGGTGGCGCAGGCGCTTCGATCAGCCAGTTGTTCCAATTGTTAATCGAGTTGGCCGAGGCCGACTCCAATATCGTGCAATCCCTGCGCGGTCACTTTGCCTTTGTCGAGGACCGCCTTAATGCGCCACCCGGCCCGGCACGGGACGCCTGGTTTGCGCGCTTCGTCGCCGGGGACCTGGTGGGCAACGCCTGGACCGAAGTGGGCGCGGTAAAACTTGGCGAGGTCATCACCCGGGTCCGCCCCGAAGGTGAAGGCTTTGTGTTGAACGGGGCCAAGTACTACAGCACCGGCAGCATCTTTGCCGACTGGGTGGACGTTTACGCCCAGCGTTCAGACAACGGTGCCGATGTGATTGCCATCGTCAACGCCCGTGATCCTGGCGTGACCCACAGCGATGACTGGGACGGCTTTGGCCAACGCACCACCGGCAGCGGCACCTCGGTGTACGTCGACGTACCACTGCCGGCCGAACACCTCATTGCCTTCGACACCCGGTTCAAATACCAGACCGCGTTCTACCAATTGGTCCTGTTGGCGGTACTGAGCGGGATTGGCCGCGCCGTAGAGCGGGACGTGGCGCAACACGTGCGTGAGCGCACGCGCGTGTTCAGCCATGGCAATGCCCCGACAACCCGTGACGATGCCCAAGTCCAGCAAGTGGTGGGGCAAATCGCGGCCCAGGTCTATGCTGCCGAAGCAGCGACCCTGCGCTCGGCCGAACCGTTGCAACGCGCCTACACCGCCCGGTTCGGCCACGACGCCGAAGCCGAGCGCCAGGCCAACATCGACGCCGAAATCGAGACCGCCAAGGCGCAAGTGGTCGTCTCGACGTTGATCTTGCAGGCCACCAGCGACCTGTTCAATGCACTGGGAGCCTCGGGCATCAGCGTCAACAAGGCCCTCGACCGCCACTGGCGCAACGCCCGCACAGCGGCCTCGCATAACCCATGGATCTACAAGGCACGCATCGTCGGAGACTGGACAATCAATGGCACCGAACCGCTGTATGTGTGGCAGATAGGCAATAGCGTGAAAGCGGGTTAACGCGACAACGCGTGGATGATGGCAGGTTTACGGCAGCCGCAGACACACGTCGATCCGTTGAACGTTATGGTTGATTTAAGATCATGGCATTCACAGGTCAGCGTGTGATCACCGCCCGTGCGGTGGGCTGTCACTGAAGGTAGAGACTGGCGGACGTTATGATATCCCTGTCATTCTTGAATATAAGACCCCTCTCGAAATTTAGACGTGAAAATCACGCATCAATCCGGGATGCTCTGGTGTTTGTCCAAAATCACTGGGTTATATACGGCATGCTCTTTCCTTATCGATACCCACCCATGGGATAGTCCAAATCTCGTGGCGGCAGAACCTTACGCGACACTAACCATGTTGCAGTGAGACAACCCAGGCTGCCGCTTTCAATGGGCACCTTGATAGAGCAAAACGGTTGAACTCTTGGCCCCGCTCGCCCGCATCATCGCCTTCTCAGATGAAGTTCAGGTTACTCAGCACCACACAACCGATTTGGCATTCAGTCGCCCCGAGTCACTATCGTCTTGCACCCATCGAGAGCAGTAAGCGCTGCGCCTGACATCAACGCAGAGTGATTTCGGGGTAGGTGCCGAGCGACATGCGTTTTTGCTTGCCCGCCCAACAGAAGCGCAAGTGCCACGAACGCCCACCCGTCGCCGATACCGCTAACGACAGGGGGTCAACATCACCAAGGGTGTAGTTCTTGCCAATGGGCCTAGCATGCCGGACGGCAGTCTCTGTAAGAGCCATAGGTCTAGCCTCCTGAAGGTTGAGTTCAGGGCCAGATGCTCAGTGAATGGCTCGCAGGCTTCGCGCAACAATCCGATCTCGAAGGCTTCCCACAAATGGACTAATTTAGTCCAGATGCCCGTAGCTTTCGGTGGCTGTTGGCGGAACGAAAAAAGACGCCGAAGCGTCTATTTTCAGTAATCTGAAGAATTCCTTGGAACTCTGCAGATCAACAATTTGGAGCGGGAAACGAGACTCGAACTCGCGACCCCGACCTTGGCAAGGTCGTGCTCTACCAACTGAGCTATTCCCGCGTCTTGGTGTGGGCATTCTATAGGATTCAAAGAATGCGTCAACCCCTTGATTCAAAAAGTTTTATTTATTTTGTCGAGGTGTTCTTCAGGTGCGGCCAGGCTGCCCGCAAATACTGAAGCATCGACCACAGCGTCAATCCCGCCGCCACTAATAACAGCGCGTAACCCACTAACACCCAGAAACTGAAGTCAGACGGATTGGCCAATAGAATAACCAGAGCCAGCATTTGAGCAGCCGTTTTCCATTTGCCCATATTGGATACGGCTACCTGCGCTCGCGCGCCCAGCTCAGCCATCCATTCGCGCAAGGCGGAAATAACGATTTCACGACCAATAATGACGGCCGCCGGCAAGGTCAGCCAGACGTTGTGATGCTCTTGAACCAGCAAGACCAGCGCCACTGCCACCATCAGTTTATCGGCCACCGGGTCCAGAAAAGCACCAAACGGGGTGCTCTGCTCCAGACGTCTGGCCAAGTAGCCGTCAAGCCAATCGGTGGCTGCCGCAAAGGCAAAAACCGAGCTGGCCGCTACATAACTCCAGCTATAGGGCACATAAAACAGCAAAATAAAGAAAGGGATGAGTAGAACGCGTAGAACGGTGATCAAATTAGGGATATTCATCGGCACAACTGGCTACGAGGTGAAGGGGCATTCTACTCGCTGTGTAGGTTTGCATAAATCAACTCTGCGAGCTTTTTACTGATACCGGGTGCTTTGGCAATTTCTTCGATGCTGGCACGAGTCAGCTCCTGTAATCCACCAAAATGTTTCAACAGGTCACGCCGACGGGTCGGCCCTACCCCCGCAATGCCCTCCAGGGTTGAGGTTCGCCGCGTTTTCCCGCGCCGCGCGCGATGGCCGGTAATTGCAAAGCGGTGCGCTTCGTCACGGATTTGCTGGATAAGGTGCAAGGCCGGGGAGTCGCCTTTCAAGGTAAATTCATGCGCAGCATCATTCAGGTACAGGGTCTCGAAACCGGCTTTGCGCGTTGCGCCTTTGGCCACACCCAACAGAATCAGGTCAGGAACAGCCAATTCGTTAAGCACGTCACGCGCCATTGAAAGCTGGCCCTTGCCACCATCCACCAACAGAATATCGGGCAACTTGCCCTCGCCTTCTTTCAAGCGGCTGAAACGGCGCATCAGCGCCTGGTGCATGGCCGCATAGTCGTCGCCCGGCGTGACGCCTTCAATATTAAAACGCCTGTAGTCCGACTTGATCGGGCCTTCAGGGCCGAAGACCACGCAAGAAGCAACAGTGGCTTCACCACTGGAATGGCTGATGTCATAGCATTCAAGGCGTTGCGGTATCTCATCGAGGTTCAGCACCTGCGCCAGCGCCTCAAAACGCGCCGCGACATGCAGGCGGTTGGCCAGACGAGCGGTGAGCGCTTGCTCAGCATTGGTCACGGCCAATTGTTGCCAGCGGGCCCGAGTGCCGCGAACGCGGTAGCTGATAGCCATTTCTCGACCACGCAACGCTTCAATGGCATCGGTGATCGCGCCGAAACTCTCATGCTCTACGTTAACGATCAATTCGCTGGGCAGGTCGCGTTCTGGGCTGCTGATGTAATACTGACCAAGGAAGGCGGCCATGACTTCTGCTACGTCTTCTTCGATGCCTACCTGCGGGAAGAAATTCTTGCTGCCCAACACACGGCCGCCACGCACATTGATTAAATGCACGCAGGCCCCACCCGGGTTCACAAACGCTGCGATGACATCCACATCACCCGTGCCACCTTCCATGCTTTGCTGGTCCTGGACCCTTCGCAGCAACGATATCTGATCTCGCAGTTCCGCCGCCTGTTCAAAATCCAGGGTGCTGGCGGCCTGCTCCATGGCGCTGTTCAGTTCATCCGTCAGCGCGTTGCTGCGACCCTCCAGAAACATCACCGAATGGCGCACATCTTCAGCGTACACCTGAGGCTCAACCAGCCCGACACACGGCGCTTTGCAACGCTTGATCTGGTACTGCAGGCAAGGTCGTGTCCGGTTTTTAAAATAACTGTCCTCGCACTGACGAACCAGAAATGTCTTCTGCAGCAGGCTCAGGCTTTCACGAATGGCCCCGGCGCTGGGGTACGGGCCAAAATACTTACCCTTGGGCTTCTTGGCCCCACGATGAATGCTTAGCCGCGGGTACTGCCCATCGGAAAGCAACACGTAAGGATAGGATTTATCGTCGCGCAACAGGATGTTATAGGGCGGGCGCCACTCTTTGATCAGCGTCTGCTCAAGCAGCAAGGCTTCGGTTTCGTTGGCGGTAATCGTGGTTTCTATTTGTGCGATACGCCCAACCAGCGCCGCCGTTTTGGGTGCCAGGCCCGTTTTACGGAAATAACTGGCCAGGCGCTTTTTGAGGTTTTTGGCCTTGCCCACATACAGCAACCGCGCATCGCTATCAAACATGCGATACACACCTGGGCGACTGCTGCAGGTCGACAGGAATGCGCTCGAATCAAACAAGTCAGTCATGTTCAACCAGCATCAACCATGCCGTGGCGAACAGCCAACAGTGCCAGTTCAACATCACTCTTGACCGAGAGCTTCTCGTAAATGCGATAACGATAGGTATTAACCGTCTTGGGTGACAAACACAACTTATCGGAAATGACCTGAACCTTTTGGCAACCCACGATCATGAGTGCAATCTGGATTTCTCGCTCGGACAACGCGTCGAACGGCGAGTCGCTGGCCGGCTGGAAAGACTTGAGGGCCAATTGTTGGGCGACTTGCGGGCTGATATAGCGCTGACCGGAAAATACCAGGCGAATGGCCTGAACCATCTCGGCCAGGCCCGCACCTTTGGTCATGTAACCCGCGGCACCGGCCTGCAACAAACGCGTTGGAAACGGGTCCTCTTCACACACGGTGACCGCGACGACTTTTATGTCCGGGTGGCTTCGCATGATTTTTCGCGTGGCTTCCAGACCGCCAATGCCCGGCATTTTGACATCCATCAAAATAACATCAGGCTTCAGCTCTCGGGCCTTGAGGAGCGACTCCTCACCGGATTCGGCTTGCCCCACCACCTGGAGCCCCTCGATATCGGCCAGCATTCGTGTGATGCCTGTACGCACAAGATCATGGTCATCGACCACCAGAACCCGAATCAAGTCGACACCTCGCAAATTGGTCTTAGTCGGATGCCGACACCTTAGCAAAAAAACACCTGAGTCAACCGACCAATCATGCGCACTCCCCCTGCAAAACTCGAAAACTGTGGAATACCGGCATTAGGGAAGATTCAGACATCATTCGGCTCAAAACGACCCTTGGTCACGTGGGAGGCCGACAATTCAGCCAGCGTGGTGGTCAACTGTCGAATGGCGTCCTGATCGTCCTTGTGAAGCACGCGGTAACTGACCAGCACTTTCTCTTCCAATTGGCTGAGGTTATCGAGCAAGGTGGGCGTAGGGCTGCCCGTCAGTACAAACAGCACATCCACACCGCGGGCGGCGACGCGCGACAAATAATCTGCTTTGGGAACACGCTCGCCACTCTCATATTTACCTTGCGCATTTGCTTCAACACCACCGATCTCACCAAAAGCTTTCTGGGACAGCCCAAGCCGCTCTCTTTCCTGCCTTAAACGTGAACCAATTCCACTCATTTGGATGTACGATCCCATTTTAAACACCCACAAGGGTGATATAATAAAAAAATATTAAACTCTTTTGAACGGACTTGAACTATGGCCGTAATTCGTACTGCCGCACAAGCTAAGGCCTGGTTAGAACATCAAGGAAAATCAGTGCAGGCGTTCGCTCGGGAACACGGTGTTGATCCTGCAACGACCTATCAGGTGCTCGCTGGGCGTAAAAAAGGGAAACGTGGGGAGGCCCACAAGATAGCGGTTCTTCTGGGCATGAAAGACGGCGTCATCCTTGATCCGGTCGACCAGGCCACCGAGCCGAAAGAGGATGCGCTGACTTGAGCATGCGCTTAATGCGCCGTGACTGCAGGTTTACTCTCAATTCAATGACGAGCAGCAGGCCAATCCTCGCGGCCATAGTGGCCACGTCCAGGCTGTAGCACGCATGCCTGACAGGTGTAGGCCTGCACATCCTTAAATATTTTTGATTGAATATTCCTGCACGCCTCAAGTAAGCTCTGAACCACTCATCGGAGACAGCTCATGTTGCATCACGCCATCCACTGCACAGTTTCTACCCAAAGCGACTCGCTTGGGGCAGACAGTGCGCGCGTGAACAGCACTCTGTGCGCTGCACGATTTTATTTTGGGTATTGGTTTAGCCACTGGCGCGCCTGATACCCACTCGGCGCCCACTACTTAGGGTCGCCCACCAGAGAATTCTCACCCCCGGTCGGCTTCCCGACCGGGGGTTTTGTTTTTTCAGGCCCCAACACTTTTTTGAACTTGAGGAATGACGCAATGAACTACGCCACTTATTACCGCTTCGACCTGTGCACCGCATGGCGATTTATCAGCCGCCGCTCGGGACAGCCTGCCGCCTCCGAACGGACCCGCCTTGGTGGCACGCACGCACTCACAGCCAGTCAGGCCAATTGTCGAACACCCCACTAGGGCTGAGCGCGCGGGAGAACCCGCGGCCTGCCCAGGAAGCATTTACCATGAACGCATCGATTTCCGCTCTGCCAGCTACACGCTCCGTTCCATCGGCGGCGTTGACCCACCGCCTGCCCACCGCCGCGCAACTCAAACAGCAACTGCCCCTGAGCGATGAGCTTCGTAACCGGGTCAGCAGCCAACGCCAGGCCATTCGGGCCATTTTAAACGGTGAAGACTCCCGTTTACTGATTGTCGTCGGCCCCTGCTCCATCCACGATCCCCACGCAGCCCTTGAGTACGCCAGCCACCTGGCGGCCCTGTCTCACGACCTGCAAGACGATCTGCTGCTGGTCATGCGCGCCTATATCGAAAAGCCCCGCACCACCGTCGGCTGGAAAGGCCTGGCCTATGACCCACACTTGGATGGCAGCGATGACATGGCTCATGGCCTGACCCTGTCACGGGAACTGATGCTGGAAATGTTGCGTATGGGCTTGCCGATTGCCACCGAGTTGCTGCAGCCCATCGCTGCCGGCTACTTCGATGACCTGCTCGGCTGGGCAGCCATTGGTGCCCGCACGACCGAGTCACAAATTCATCGAGAAATGGCCAGCGGCCTGGACCTGCCCATCGGGTTCAAAAACGGCACCGACGGTGGCACGGCAATCGCCTGCGATGCCATGCGTTCTGCAGCCCACAGCCACCGCCACTTCGGCGTCGACAGCCAAGGGCACCCGGCAATCATTCAAACGGCGGGCAACCCGGATACCCACCTGGTGTTACGTGGCGGGCACAGCGGGCCAAACTTCGACCGTGACAGTGTGACCAAGGCCCGCGCAAGCCTTGAGAAGAACAGCCTCCCGGCCCGCCTGATGGTCGACTGCAGCCATGCCAACAGCGGCAAGGACCCTTTGCGCCAGCCGCATGCTTTCAATCAGGTACTGGCACAACGCCTTGACGGCGATCACTCGCTGATCGGCATGATGCTCGAAAGTCATTTGTTTGAAGGCGCTCAGGCCTTGTGCCCGCCCCTGCGCTACGGGGTCTCCGTCACCGATGCCTGCCTGGGTTGGGAGGCCACCGAGCAGTTACTGCGCGAGGCGGCGGCGCACCTGCACGCGCGGCGCAGGGCCGGCAAAGCCATCGCCTGACAGGCAGACCGACGCCGCGCAACCCGGGGCTGGCCAATGCGCCCCACGGTTGCGCGGCAGCAGGCGTGTATGAGCTATTCAGGAAAACGCTGATAATCAATGAGTTATCCAAAAAAAACGCGCTGTATCAGTGAGCATAAAAATACGCTGAACCTAACTTTTACCACCCTCAAACCCATCGAATCCGGTAGGCTGGGCACTTTACTGATCACTGAAAAGAGTACTTACCCATGGCCAAAGCCACTGCACGTCACATCCTTGTTGCCAGCGAAGCCAAGTGCAACGAACTCAAAGCACAAATCGAAGGCGGCGCTGATTTCGCCGAAGTCGCAAAAGCCAACTCCACCTGCCCATCCAGCCGCCAAGGTGGTGACCTGGGTTCTTTCGGCCCTGGCCAGATGGTTAAAGAATTCGACACCGTCGTCTTCAGCGCCCCGATCAACGTGGTGCAAGGCCCGGTTAAAACCCAGTTCGGTTACCACCTGCTGGAAGTCACCAGCCGCCAGGACTAAAAGTCCAGCGCTGTATGAAACGGCCCGCCTTTTGGTGGGCCGTTTCATTTCCGCAAAAGCCATCGCATGCTACGTTTCCTCAGTCACACACTCATCGTGCCTCACTGGAGAAAATGATCATGAGTCTCAAGGGTAAAATTGCATTGGTGACCGGTTCCACCAGCGGCATTGGCCTGGGCATTGCGCAAAGTCTGGCCAAAGCGGGTGCGGACTTGATACTCAACGGCTTTGGCGACGCCAGCAAAGTCATCGCCGAGCTGGAGCAATGGGGGGGCCGGGTCGGGCACCACCCTGCGGACGTGAGTGACCCGGCGCAGATCGAGGAGATGATCGGCTATGCCGAACGCGAATTCGGCGGCATCGATATTTTGGTCAATAACGCCGGCATTCAGCATGTGGCCAGCGTTGAAGCGTTCCCGATCGAACGCTGGAACGCCATCATTGCCATCAACCTGTCGGCAGTGTTCCACAGCACCCGACTGGTGTTACCAGGCATGCGCAAACGCAACTGGGGTCGCATCGTCAATATCGCGTCGGTTCACGGGTTGGTAGGTTCTGTCGGCAAATCCGCTTACGTCGCCGCCAAACACGGTGTCATCGGTCTGACCAAGGTCGTGGGGCTTGAAACAGCCGCCAGCAATATCACCTGTAACGCCATCTGCCCCGGCTGGGTGCTGACACCGCTGGTGCAACAACAGATTGATCAACGCATCAGTCAGGGCATTGACCCCTACCAGGCCCAACATGACCTGCTGGCCGAAAAACAACCCTCGCTGGAATTCGTCACCCCGCCGCAACTGGGAGAGTTGGTGCTGTTTTTGTGCAGCGAAGCCGGCAGCCAGGTGCGTGGCGCAGCCTGGAATGTCGATGGCGGATGGTTGGCGCAATAACGCCGCTGACGCCTGCTTGCCGAGCCTGCAAAAATGCACACCAACCCTGCACTAATCAGGGTTGTAATTGGCAAATTTGCACTGTTAGCATCGAACCATGTTTGCCCGCGAACACCTTCTAATAACAAGACAAAGCAGGGAGTTAGTGATGACTGCTCAGGTTTCATCCTCACCGACACAGGATGTCGAGCCGACTCAAAACACGGTACTGGCCGAGGTCCGCAACCACATCGGCCACCTGACCCTGAACCGTCCCGGTGGCCTCAATGCCATCGACCTCGACATGGTGCGCAGCCTGCAGCACCACCTCGATGCATGGGCCGTAGCCCCGCAGATCAAAGCCGTCACACTGCGCGGTGCCGGGGAGAAAGCCTTCTGCGCCGGTGGTGATATTCGTGCCTTGTACGACAGCTACAAGCGCCAGGACACCCTGCATACCACCTTTTTCGAAGAAGAATATGCCCTCGACCTGACCTTGCATCACTACCCGAAACCCGTACTCGCCTTGATGGACGGTTATGTATTGGGCGGCGGCATGGGGCTGGCGCAAGGCGCAACTTTGCGACTGGTGACAGAACGCAGTCGGCTAGCAATGCCTGAGGTGGCCATCGGTTATTTCCCTGACGTGGGTGCCAGCTACTTTCTGACCCGTACACCCGGCCAACTGGGCACCTACCTGGGCGTCAGCGGCGTGCAAATCCGCGCCAGTGATGCGTTGTATTGCGGCCTGGCCAACTGGTACGCCGACAGCCAGCAACTGCCTGTGCTGGATCAGCTACTCGACACCCTCACCTGGCGGCAAACGCCGCTGCAAGACCTGCAAGCAGTACTCGCCACCCTCGCCGTTCAGACCTTGCCCGACGCGCCGCTGGCCAGGCACCGCACACTGATCGACGACGTGTTCGCCGAACAGGACGTGCCCACCCTCGTCGCCCGACTGCAAACGGTCACAGCCGTCGAGCATCAGGAATGGGCGCTCGAAACCGCCCACCTGCTGCACACCCGCTCCCCCCTCGGCATGGCGGTCACGCTAAAAATGCTGCAATGCGCCCGTACCCTCACGCTGGAACAGTGTTTTGCGCTGGAACTGCACGTAGACCGCCAATGGTTTGATCGCGGTGACCTGATTGAAGGCGTGCGTGCCCTGATCATCGACAAAGACAAAAACCCGCGCTGGAACCCGCCCACCTTGAGTGCGCTGGAGGCGGCCCAGGTCGACAGTTTCTTCACCCATTTCACACCCGGCGGAGCCTGAGCCATGCAAGACCTCGAACTGACGGAAGAACAGGTGATGATTCGCGACATGGCCCGCGAGTTTGCCCGCCGCGAAATAGCCCCCCATGCCCAGCGCTGGGAAAAAGCCGGCTGGATAGACGATGCGCTGGTGGCCAAAATGGGCGAACTGGGCCTGCTCGGCATGGTCGTGCCGGAAGAATGGGGCGGCACGTATGTGGATTATGTGGCCTACGCCCTGGCGGTCGAAGAGATCTCCGCAGGTGACGGTGCCACCGGCGCGCTGATGAGCATTCACAACTCGGTCGGCTGCGGGCCTATCCTCAAATACGGCAGCGAAGCGCAGAAAGAAACCTGGCTGGCCGAACTGGCCAGCGGCCAGGCCATCGGCTGCTTCTGCTTGACCGAACCCCAGGCGGGCTCCGAAGCCCATAACCTGCGCACACGCGCTGAACTGCGCGACGGCCAATGGGTGATCAACGGGGCCAAACAGTTTGTCAGCAACGGAAAACGTGCTCAATTGGCCATCGTTTTTGCAGTGACGGACCCGGAGCTGGGCAAAAAAGGGATTTCGGCCTTTTTGGTGCCAACCGATACACCGGGCTTTATCGTCGACCGCACTGAACACAAAATGGGCATTCGTGCGTCGGACACCTGCGCCGTCACTCTAAACAACTGCACCGTGCCTGAAGCCAACTTACTGGGTGAGCGCGGCAAAGGGCTGGCGATCGCGCTGTCCAACCTGGAAGGCGGGCGCATCGGCATTGCTGCCCAGGCCTTGGGCATCGCCCGCGCCGCCTTTGAAGCCGCCCTGGGGTATGCCCGGGACCGTGTGCAGTTCGATAAAGCAATCATTGAACACCAAAGCATTGCCAACATGCTGGCCGACATGCAAACCCGGCTCAATGCTGCGCGCTTGCTGATCCTGCATGCTGCCCGGCTGCGCAGCGCGGGTAAACCGTGCCTGTCGGAAGCCTCGCAAGCCAAGCTATTTGCCTCGGAAATCGCTGAATACGTGTGTTCCAAGGCCATCCAGGTTCACGGCGGCTATGGCTACCTTGAAGACTACCCGGTGGAGCGTTACTACCGCGATGCGCGCATCACACAGATCTATGAAGGATCGAGTGAAATTCAACGCATGGTGATTGCTCGAGAGCTGAAGAACTACTTGATCTAAACCCTCGATTGCTCGTGATCTTTTGATAGTTAAAAGATCGCGAGCAAGCTCACTCCTACAGGTGCAACGATGCGCCTGACGTCACTGGTTTTTAAACTGGGCTTCGCGCTTGCCGACAAACGCCGCCATGCCCTCTTTCTGGTCATGAGTGGCGAACAGTGAATGGAATACGCGGCGCTCAAAGCGCACACCTTCCGACAGGCTCACTTCAAATGCGCGGTTGACGCTTTCTTTGGTCAACATCAACACCGGCAACGATTTCTTCGCAATCAGCGCCGCGACCTTCAGGGCTTCTTCCAGCAATTCATCCACCGGCACAACACGGGCGACCAGGCCTGAGCGCTCGGCTTCTTCAGCACCCATCAAGCGCCCGCTCAGGCACATTTCCATCGCTTTGGCCTTGCCCACGGCGCGGGTCAGGCGCTGGGTGCCGCCCATGCCCGGCAGCACGCCCAGGTTGATTTCAGGCTGGCCAAATTTGGCGTTGTCACCCGCCAGAATAAAGTCGCACATCATCGCCAGCTCACAGCCGCCGCCCAGAGCAAAGCCGGCCACGGCCGCAATAATCGGCTTGCGCCGCGTCGACACGCGATCACTGTCCGAGAACAGGTCTTCAAGGTAGATTTGCGGGTAGGTCAGTTCCGCCATTTCCTTGATGTCTGCACCGGCAGCAAAGGCTTTTTTCGAGCCGGTGATGACGATACAACCAATGGCATTGTCTGCCTCAAGTTGGTCCAGCGCGTGATTCACTTCGCTGACCAGTTGTGCATTCAGCGCATTCAGCGCTTGTGGCCGATTCAGGGTAATCAGGCCGACTTGCCCGTGAATGTCCAACAGAATGGTTTCGTAGCTCATCGATAACGTCCTCAATTCAAAGATTGCGCGAAATGACCATGCGCTGAATATCGCTGGTGCCTTCATAGATCTGACACACCCGCACATCGCGATAGATTCGCTCCAGCGGGAAGTCGCTCAAATAGCCATAACCGCCCAGGGTTTGCAACGCCTTGGAACACACGCGCTCGGCCATTTCCGAAGCAAACAGTTTGGCCTGGGAGGCTTCGACCAGGGCCGACTGGCCACTGTCGCGCAGGGCGGCCGCATAGCGCACCATTTGCCGGGCGACGGCAATTTCAGTGGACATGTCCGCCAGGCGAAATGCCACAGCCTGATGTTCCACCAGCGGCTGGCCAAAAGTCACCCGCTCGCGGGCATAGTCGCGTGCCGCCTCATACGCTGCCCGCGCCATGCCCACGGCCTGGGAGGCAATGCCGATGCGGCCGCCTTCCAGATTGCCCAAGGCAATTTTGTAGCCCTGCCCTTCTTCGCCCAAGCGGTTGCCCACCGGAATTTTCAGATCGGTAAAGAGGATCTGGCAGGTGTCTGACGCGTGCTGCCCCAGTTTCTCTTCAACCCGCGCCACGCTGTAACCCGGCGTATCGGTCGGCACAATAAAGGCGCTGATGCCGCGCTTGCCCGCCGATGGGTCTGTTACGGCGAACACAATCACCACGCCCGCGTTCTGGCCAGACGTGATGAATTGTTTGCACCCATTAAGTACGTAGTAATCGCCTTCACGGCGGGCGCGGGTTTTCAGGTCGCTGGCGTCAGATCCTGCCTGCGGTTCCGTCAGCGCAAACGCGCCCAACATCTCACCACTGGCCAGCGGTACCAGGAAATCGCGTTTTTGCTGCTCGGTTCCGTATTTCAGAATTGGCACGCAACCGACCGAGTTGTGCACGCTCATGATGGTTGAGCAGGCACCGTCGCCTGCCGCTATTTCTTCAAGGGCCATGGCGTAGGCCTGGTACCCCGTGTCGCAACCGCCCCACTCTTCAGGCACCAGCATGCCAAAAAAACCCAACTCGGCCATTTCACCGATGGCTTCGCGGGGGAAGCGGTGCTGTTTGTCCCACTCAGCCGCAAAGGGCTTCAAGCGCTCTTGTGCAAATTGCCGGGCCGCTTCACGAATTTGTAGGTGTTCAGGTGTGGGCAGCATAAAAACTCCTCAGTACAGGCATTCAACGGCAATCGCCGTGGCTTCGCCGCCGCCGATGCAAATGGCGGCAACGCCGCGTTTCAGATGGCTTTGGCGCAAGGCCGACAGCAGTGTCACCAGGATCCGCGCACCTGAGGCACCAATCGGGTGACCCAAGGCACAAGCACCGCCGTATATATTCACCTTGGCGTGGGGGATCTCCAGTTCACGCATGGCCACCAATGTGACCACGGCAAAAGCTTCGTTGATCTCGAACAGGTCAACGTCGTTGAGCGCCCAGCCGGTGCGGGCCATCAGCCGCTTGATGGCACCCACCGGAGCGGTTGTAAACAGCCCGGGCTCGCCCGCATAGGCCGCATGGCCGTGAATCACCGCTAATGGCTTGAGGCCGCGCTTTTGCGCCTGCGAACGACGCATCAGTACCAGCGCCACGGCACCATCGGAAATCGAGCTTGAGTTGGCCGCGGTGACCGTACCGCCCTCGCGGAATGCCGCTTTCAAGGTCGGAATTTTTGCCAGGTTAGCCTTGGGCGGCTGTTCGTCATCGCTGATCAGGCGCTGTTCCTTGCCGACGGTGACCGTTACCGGCACGATTTCGGCGCTGAAGTGGCCATCCTTGATTGCCTGCTGGGCACGCGTCAGCGAGGCCACGGCAAACTCATCCTGGGTTTCACGGCTGAAACCGTGGGTCTGGGCGCAGTCTTCGGCAAAGGTGCCCATCAGGCTGCCACGCTCATAGGCATCCTCGAGGCCGTCGAGGAACATATGGTCCAGAACCCGGCCGTGGCCCATGCGATAACCGCTGCGCGCGCGGTCCAGCAAATACGGCGCGTTGGACATGCTTTCCATGCCGCCCGCCACCACCACGTCCACGCCACCCGCCAGCAAGCGGTCATGGCCCAGAATGGCCGCTTCCATGCCCGAGCCGCACATCTTGTTCAACGTGGTACAGCGCGTGGACTTATCCAGCCCGGCTCCCAGCGCAGCCTGGCGCGCAGGGGCTTGGCCCAGCCCGGCCGTCAGCACGCAACCAAACAGCACTTCGTCGACCTCGCTGGCCTCAACCCCTGCCCGCTCAACGGCGGCACGGATCGCTGCGGCACCCAATTGCGGGGCGGTCAGGCCTTTGAAATCGCCCTGAAAACCACCCATGGGGGTGCGGGCAACGTTCACTATCACAACAGGATCATGGGTCATCGTCATCTCACACCTCTCAGTTCGCCGCCATACGCAAGGCACCGTCCAGACGGATGACCTCGCCGTTGAGCATGCTGTTTTCAATAATGTGCCGCACCAACGACGCGTATTCGTCCGGTTTGCCCAGCCGCGGCGGGAACGGCACCCCGGCGGCCAGCGAGTCGCGCACCTCAGGCGTCATGCCGGCCATCATGGGCGTTTCAAAAATACCGGGGGCGATGGTCATCACGCGGATGCCGAAACGCGCCAGTTCGCGGGCCGCCGGTAAGGTCAGGCTGGCAATTGCACCTTTGGAAGCGGCGTAAGCCGCCTGGCCGATTTGCCCGTCGAATGCCGCCACCGAGGCCGTGTTGATGATCACACCGCGTTCGCCATCGGCATCAGCAGCGCCGTCAGCTATGGCGGCGGCGGCCAGGCGCATCATATTGAAGCTGCCAATCAGGTTGACGTTAATCACCTGACTGAAACTGTCGAGGGCATGCGGGCCTTTTCTGCCGAGGATCTTTTCGCCGCGCACAATGCCGGCACAATTGACCAGGCCGTGAACCCCGCCAAATGCCGCCACGGTGGCATCAATGGCCACCTGAGCGGCGTCCGCCTGGCTGATGTCGGCCACGGCACTGCGCGCCTGCTCCCCCAGGCTGGCCGCTTGCTGCGCCACGGCCTGGGCATTCATGTCCACCAGCATGACCTTCGCACCGGCCTTGACCAGCATCTGCGCCGTAGCGGCACCCAACCCGGATGCACCCCCGGTCACGATAAATACTTTATTAACGATTTGCATGGTTGCTCCTGAACGTAAACCTGAGGGTTAAGCCGTGGCTCTGGTGTTGGCGGCCAGTTCAGCCTTGGCAATTTCCTGATTGCGCAAAATAAAGCGCTGCAATTTGCCGCTTGGGGTTTTCGGCAACTCGCTGACAAATTCGATTTCCCGGGGGTAGGCATGCGCGGCCAATCGTTGGCGCACATGCAGACGCAGGGTTTCAGCCAACTGTGCATCGTGGGGGAATCGCGGGTTGAGCACGACAAACGCTTTGATCAGCTCTGTGCGTTCCGGGTCCGGTTTACCGACCACGGCGGCCTCAATCACTGCCGGGTGTTCAATCAGGGCGCTTTCGACATCGAAGGGCCCTACGCGATAGCCGGAGGTGGTGATCACGTCGTCGCTGCGCCCGACAAAGCTGATGCTGCCATCGGGGTTCAATTCAACCGTGTCGCCGCTGAGGTAGTACTGGCCGACAAAGGCCTTGGTGGGGAGGCCTTCATAGCCGGCGAACCAGCACATCGGGGACTGGCTGAGGTCAACGGCCAAAATACCCGGTTGGCCCACCGGCAACTCTTGATGATTGTCATCGAGTACCACAATACGGTGGCCCGGCGAGGCAAACCCCGCCGCCCCCATGTGCACCGGGTGGTCGAGACCGTGGTGGTTGCACAGCACCATGCCGAGCTCGGTCTGGCCGTAGTGATCGTGAATGGTCACGTCAAGGTGCTCAGCGAACCAACGGATGACCTCCGGGTTCAGCGGCTCGCCCGCACTGCTGACCACCCGCAACCGGCCCTTGATCTGGCTGGAGAACGTATCGCCTGCCGCAATCAGCAAACGATAAGCGGTAGGTGAACCGGTGAGGTTGGTAATGCCGTATTTCTTGATCACACGGCACGTGCTTTCAACCGTGAAAGGCCCGTCATAGAACGTAATCGGGTGCCCCATCGACAACGGTCCTGTCACACCAAAGTAAACCCCGTAGGCCCAACCCGGATCAGCCAGGTTCCAGAACGCATCCTCGGGGCGCAGGTCAACCGCATCGCGGGTGTAGCCCTGGAACGCGACAATGGCTTTGAGGGGTACGTACAACGGTTTGGCGGGGCCCGTAGTGCCTGAAGTGAACATCAACAGAAACGGGTCTTCTCCGGTCAGCAGCACCGGCTCACAGACCGCCGGGTAGTTGGCCAACTCGGCCCAAAAACTGAAATCACCCCGCACCAGGCCCTGCCCCTTGGCTCCCGCCACCGTGACAATTGCAGGGCAATGTTCGACTTCGTTGAGCTTGGGGCGGTTGGTCGTGTCGGTGATCACGATGACGGCTTGGGCGTTCTGCAGGCGGTAATCGATGGCCTTGGGGCCGAAGGCCGTAAACAAGGGCTGATAGACGGCCCCGATGCGCCAGGTGGCCAGTACCACAATCAGCAATTCAGCCGTTCGGGGCAGCAGCCCGGCCACTCTGTCACCGGGCTTCACGCCCTGGGCCAGAAGGAAGTTGGCAAACCGGGCAGCCTGCTCCTGCAACTGAACAAAGGTCCAGGTTTCGCTGCTGGCATCGCGGCCTTCCCAAAACAGTGCAATGCGCCCCGGCAAGGCGTGACGGTCACAACACTCGACACAGGCATTGAGTGCCGTCAGATTGCCGTCCAGCACACCGCTTGCAGTGCGCGAGTAGTCAAAGTCATTTATCGCGGTCAAATAATCGCGCATCAGTACACTCCCTAGGTCTTTATTTTTAGAAATGGAGGCCGTCGAACAGCGTGCTGATAATCGCCCTGCAAAGGCTCTGCGACAATGGTCAAACCGCTCAAGCTGGTTGACTGTTTTGGCCAATGACGAAACCACCTGTACCCGCGCCAACGCTAGGCGAGAACGGCGCTCAGGCGACCCGGCATTTCAGCCCGGCACGCCGACCGAAGGCCGGATTCGGGCACTACCAACACCCTAGGCATGGATGACCGGCCTGTTGAAAACAGACCCGCCAGTCACATATGTAGCGCACGAAAATATTCACTACATATGTGTTGACGGCGCGAATTTCCCCCAGCATTATGCAGACGTCTTCCCCACCGGGAGCGCTGGAAAGGGTTGTTGCAAGCATGCTCGACGAGCTGTCGGGCTGTTCCGGGATAGGTACTGCCCACAAGGCAGAATTGATGAAGCTGACCTGGCTTGATCGTCCGGTTTTAGGGCGTGAGGGGCTAGCGAAACGTCTTCAAGAGGCTTGTGGTTGATATGACATGTCACACAGGCATCCTGGTTCGCGTTGCTCTCCCTCGCTGCACACTAAATGTTGTAGTGCTTTATCTGACTACTACATATGACCGACTTCAAGACCCGATCTGCTTTGGATGGACACACGTAGCGCTGCATAGGCAGTTGCGCGAATCAATTAGACAGATCAACGCGTGGTCAAGGAGTTAGCTATGAACCTGAATGAAAAACCGTGTGTTAACGAGCTGGCTCGACTGTTCGCTGCTCAGAAAGACTCGCTGAATGATCACATTCTGTGGATCAGCGATGCCGGTGATGTTCGGATTGAACCCGTTACAGCCTGCAAGGAAGAAACCCAATTCGAGAAGGACCGCCCACAGATGCGCGCCCATCTCAAGATGTACCGCCGTGGCCAGGGCTACGTAGGGAAAAAGGCCGCCGCCGATAAAGACTTCATGGCGCGCGTGCTACAAACCCTCACCCTGACGTGGGAAAAGGCGCAAACCGCGCCTGCCCTGGTCAAAGTTAACAGCTACAGCTGATAACCCAACTTAGTGCGTTATAAAACCCGGATAACCTCCGGGTTTTTTAGGTGGCATGACTGACGCGCGCCTGATTACTCACCTACCTCGGCATGTAATCGCGTTGCCAGCGGCGCGGAATGATTAACGACAGCCCGCCCAGCACCGCAGCAAACCCCGCGCTGAACAGTAACGCCTGCAACCCGAACCAGCTTTGCAGCAAAGCCCCCAACACGGCCCCCAGCAACATACCGGCCCACGGCACCAGTTGCACCGACCAGCCTGTACGGCGCTCGCCCAATAACCAACGCCCCAGGCCACGGCCAAAGCGTGACAGGGCACCGGTCACATACGTTAGCCCCACCGATTGTCCGTTCACTTGCTCCACCGCCGCATTCAGCATGCCCATCGCCACCACCGACGCCAGCATGATCGGTATGGGCGATGCAAACGGCATCAGGGCAGCGGCGCACAACAACCCCGAGACAATCAACATCAACGGTAACGCTCGGTGCCCACCCCAGCGCGCCAGCACAATGCCCAGAGCGTTACCGACAACAAACGCCAGCACGGCCAAAGACAACCGTACCACCACTGACACGTCCCACTCGCTGATCGCCACGGCCAGCCTTGTCGTGTTACCGCTCATAAAAGACACATAGTCGCCAGTGGACAGGAACCCGATGGCATCGGTCATACCGGCCAACACGGACAGGCACGCGACAAACCCCATGCCCACCCGACTGCGCCAGGCGCGAATGCGCCGGCGAGCGGGATTGTCCGGTTGAGTGATGGGTTCAGACCGCATGGCAGGACTCCTTGTCGAAAAAAAAACCGAATGAAGATAATCCTTGTCACATAAAAAGAACATAATTCGCCGAATTATGTAGGGCAATTCATAAAAAATTGTCAGTAATATCGAACCTATAGCGTATGAACTCTCTAATAAGAAACTTCTCATCCATGAGAAACCCAATAAAGAAGCCCTTCATGACCCATCCGTTTTGGCACTCGTCGCGACGTAAACCCTTCGTGCTGGCGAGTGTGACCCTCTTACTGACCGCTGGCACAGTCGCTCTCGTTTCCTACGTAGACGACGTGCTAGCCGCACCGTTCGACGGCGTACAAACCCTGATTTTCTTACGGCATGCCGAGAAACCCGAAGGTGGCCTTGGCCAACTGACCTGCCAGGGCTTGAACCGGGCCATCGATCTGGCAACCTTGCTGCCCCAGCGTTACGGCAACGCCAACTACGTGTTTGCGGCCGACCCGTCACGGCAAGTCGCTGAAGGTGACAATAATGATGCCTACAGCTACGTACGGCCGTTGATGACCATCAATCCCAGCGCAATCAAATTGGGACTGCCCATCAACCTGACGTTTTCGGCCAATGACACCCGCGCCCTCGCCAAAGAGCTGGCCGGCAACAAATACCGCAATGCCACTGTTTATACCGCCTGGTCCAACGGCTATTTGCCCGACCTTATAAACAACGTGGCCGGCAAGGCGCTGGACAAAAAAACCACCCTGATTGACGACTGGCCCAGCTCGGACTTTGACTCGCTCTATGTGCTGACCGTGACGCGTAAAGACGGCAAAACCACGCTGGTCAGCCGCGTTGAAAAGCAAGGCCTCAATAATGGCACCCGCGACTGCCCGTCCTGATCTGTTCATGCCCTCTGCGCACGGGCATTTGAACTTATCTTCATCAATGCCAACCTTGTAGCGCACTAATGGCCTAAAACGCTGTCCTATGCCGCAACTACTTTTTGTTCAGCGCGGTCACAGCCCGCGCTACCCACTTCTGTGGTGTCAACGCCTCAAGGTACTTGCATGAAGATCAAAGCTATTCGTTTGCCCCTCGTGATCATGGCGGTACTGGCACTGGCGGGCTGCGCAACGCCCAGCCTGGTGACCCTGCAAAACGGTACCCAATACCTCACGAAAGACCGCCCCACCACCACCAATAAAGACGGCTTTTATGAGTTCGTCGATATCGCTGGCAAGCACATCAAAGTCCGCGCCGAAGACGTTTCCACGATTAACACCGATAGCTGAACAGGCCCTGCCGGGCGTCGCACGCGCGCAGTCCGCAGTTAACCACCTGCCATTATCAGGCTGCGATAATGGCCAGGATTGGTGCCCGACCATTTACGGAACGCCTTGTAAAACGAGCTGGTGTCGGCAAAGCCCAGTTGCAGGGCAATGTCCGCAAAACTGTGGTCCGGGTCAGCCAGCCAGCCGATGGCCAGTTCCTTGCGCACACCATCTTTGAGCCCTTGCCAAGTGTGCCCTTCTTCAGCCAACCGTCGCCGCAGCGTTGAGGCTGACATGCACAAGCCTTGCGCCACCCCTTGGGTTTCCGGCCACTGCGTGGCAGGCAGTTGGCGCAACACCTGCTTGATCTGGCTGGCCAGGCTTTGCGGGTCGCGGTATTTGACCAAAATATTGGCCGGTGCCTTGGCCAAAAAGCGTTGCAGTTCTGCGGGGCTGCGCCTGATCGGTGAGTCAAGGCAGTCAGCCGCAAAAATCATCCGGGTGCTGGGGCGATCAAAGCGCAGGTTTTGCGAAAACATCACTTCATAGTCTTCGCAATACAGCGGTTGGCTTGCGCGCAACTCAATGGCCAGAATCGGTATCCGTCGGCCGGCCAACCAACATGCCACACCGTGCACAATCATCCAGTACGTGAAATACGTAAAAGCGCGACGGGGCTGGGCTTCTGGCTCCTGCAAGACAATTTGCGCCAGGCTTTGCTGGCGCACCAAGCGGGCGGGCACGCACTGCAACATCAACGACAAAAAGCCCAGTACCGACTCAATGCCTTGCGCCAGGGTGGGCTGAACCATCGCCGAGCGGCACATATACGCCAGGCTACCTGCCCGCAACGGGCGCGGGTCCATGCCAAAAAACTCATCATCGAGACGCCGCGCCAATAGCCGCCACATGCGCGCATACGCCAGGGCAGGCACCCGGACATCCTCCCTGTCGAGCAACAGCGGATCAATGCCCACCTTGACCAACACGTCGTCCATCACGCTGCGCGAATCACAGCTCTGTCGCAATGCTTCGCGTACCAGATGGATAGAGATGGTGTCCTTGTTCAACATTAACCTTCGCCTACGCTGCCGTTAAAGAGACGGCCATCTTAAGCAGCGCAGATCAAAAAGCCAGTGGCTGACAGGCCTGCCCCTTTTTTCCTGACATTTAGCTGAACATGAAACATTATTAAGAAACGTTTCAGCTTTTTGCGGGCAAACTGTGATCTCTGCACAAAAGCCTTATTCAGGTGACGGTATGACCCGCATTTTGACCATCGAAGACGATGCCGTAACAGCAAAAGAAATCGTGGCTGAACTCAGCAGTCACGGGCTGGAAGTGGATTGGGTGGCCAATGGCCGCGAAGGCTTGGTTCGCGCGGTCAGCGGCGACTATGACCTGATCACCCTGGACCGGATGCTCCCCGAGCTGGACGGTTTGGCCATTGTCACCACGCTGCGCACCATTGGGGTCAGCACGCCGATTCTGATGATCAGCGCCCTGTCCGATGTCGACGAGCGGGTGCGCGGCCTGCGCGCCGGCGGCGATGATTATTTGACCAAGCCCTTCGCCAGCGATGAAATGGCCGCCCGGGTCGAAGTCCTGCTGCGGCGCAAAAACCCCGTCGACAAGCATAAAACTTCGTTGCGCGTCGCCGACCTCGAACTCAATGTGATGACCCGTGAAGCCAGCCGTGCTGCGCAGCCACTGAGCCTGTTGCCCACCGAATACAAACTGCTGGAATTTCTGATGCGCAACACCGGGCAAATTCTCTCGCGGATGATGATTTTCGAAGAGGTCTGGGGGTATCACTTTGACCCGGGTACCAACCTGATTGATGTGCACATCGGCCGCCTGCGCAAGAAAATCGACCCGGCGGGTCAAGTACCGCTGATTCGCACCGTTCGAGGCTCGGGTTATGTCATTGCCGAACCCCTCTAAGGGCTGGCGTTCTTCCAGCAGCCGTCTGCTGGCGCTGTACAGTTTTTTGTTCGTGGCCTGGAGCTGCATCCTGGTGGGGGTACTGTATTACGAAGTCTCGGATTACCTGGGCAACCTGGCCAAGCACTCGTTGATGCAACGCCAACACCTGTTTGCACGCTTTCAGGGCGAGCAACTGGATGAAGCGCTGGCCACCAGCATGACCTTCGATATGCGTGCTGTAGACGCCTACGGCCTGTTCGATGCACAACAGCGGCCCATCAGCGGCCCGATCCAGAGCATCCCTGCCGAGCTGCCGCTTGATGGCAACATTCATGAACTGAGCACCTGCATCACCTCCAACGACCCCAACCTGCCGCAGGACAGCTGCGATGCCGTGGCCACCCAAACCCTCGATGGGCGCTGGCTGGTGTTGGTGCGCGACAACGGTTCGCTGTTTGCTGTAAACCGCCTCATTGTGCATGCGCTGCTGTGGGGCCTGTCGCTGACCATCATTCCTGGTTTTATCGGCTGGCATTTGTTGCGCCGCCGGCCGCTGCGGCGCATCCGGGCCATTCAGGCCAGCGCCGAAGCCATTGTCGCGGGCGACTTGACGTACCGCTTGCCGTTGTCCGATCGCCGTGACGAACTGGACATGCTGGCCGCCATCGTCAACGCCATGCTCGACCGTATCGAGCGGCTGATGCACGAAGTCAAAGGTGTGTGCGACAACATCGCCCACGATCTGCGCACGCCCCTCACCCGCTTGCGCGCGCAGTTGTATCGCATGCAGCAGCACGCACGGGAAGGCTCGCCCGAAGCCCTGCAACTGGATCAGGTGCTCAACGAAACCGACACCTTGATGGCGCGCTTTCGCGGCCTGCTACGCATCTCTGAACTGGAAGACCATCAGCGTCGCTCGGGTTTCCTGCCCCTCGACCCGGTGGCGCTGCTGCAAGAGCTGTATGATTTTTACCTGCCCCTGGCCGAGGAAGGCCAGGTCACGCTCACACTGCAAACCCCCGCCAGCCTGCCCGGCATGACGGGCGATCGTGCGTTGCTGTTCGAGGCATTGGCCAACCTGCTGAGCAACTCCATCAAGTTCACCCCGCCGGGGGGCCAAGTGATTCTGCTGGCAAGCCAGGAAGACGGTGGCCCGTGCATTGAGGTGCTCGACACCGGCCCGGGCATTCCCGAAGCCGAGCGAGAGGCCGTGTTCCAACGCTTCTATCGCTGCGATGAAACACACGCCGGCTTTGGCCTGGGCCTGTCGATCGTGGCGGCCATCGTTAACCTGCATGGCTTTACCCTGAAGGTCAGCAACCGTGAAGGCGGTGGCGCGCGGCTGACCCTGCATTGCCAACAAAGCCTGATCCCCACAGGCTCTTCGCGCGGGCAGGTCTGACACGGTCTTATCGCCGGTACGGCGGCAAGCGCCACATCTACATATAATCATTAGGAATATATAAATCGTTTTATATTCTTTTTTAAAACAAAAAAATCCTGCAAGACTCTCGTCATAGCCCTTCCAACTCATGATGAGAACCCCATGAAAAAGCTCACTGCCCTCACCGCTCTGACCCTGGCTGTTTTGTCGGGCCTGGCCCACGCCGACCGTCTGGACGACATCAAAAAATCCGGTGTGCTGCGGGTAGCCTCGTTCGACAGCAACCCACCGTTCGGTTTTATTGATGCCAAAAGCAAACAGATTGAAGGCCTGGACGTTGATTACGCCAAAGCCATCGCCGATAAACTGGGCGTAAAGCTGCAACTGCTGCCGACCAACCCGGCCAACCGCGTGCCGTTGCTGGTGGCCAATAAAGTCGACCTGGTACTGGCCAACTTCACCATCACCCCTGAACGCGCCGAACAAGTGAATTTCAGCATCCCCTACTTCGCGTCGGGCCAGCAGTTCATCGTCAAGAAAGGCACGCTCAAGTCGCAAGACGACCTGAACACCTGGCGCGTGGGGGTCGACAAGGGCACGGTCAACGAAGGCGTGCTGCGTGAGAAATTCCCGGGTGCCAAAGTGATCGCCTACGACGATACCCCGTTCGCGTTCACCGCACTGCGTAACGGCAACGTGCAAGCGATCACCCAGGACGGCCCCAAGTTGATCGGCCTGCTGGCCAATGTGCCCGACAACGACAAGTACGAAGTGCCGCCGTTCACCATTTCCAACGACCTGATCGGCGTGGGCATCCCTAAAGGCGAAACCGCGCTGACCGAGGTGGTCAACGAAACCCTGACCGAGCTGGAAGCCCAGGGCAAGGCACAATCCATTTATGACGCCTGGTTCGGCCCGACCACCAAGACCCCGCTGACCCGCCTGTACAAGATCGGCGACAAGAGCTAGGGCTCTCGCTTTAACATCAAGCCCGTCACGGTCTACCGGACGGGTTTTGTTCGTTTCTGGATGGACGCTGTTTTATGTTCGGTGAACTGCTTGCCCCGCGTTACCTGCACTGGCTGCTGGATGGTTTTGTACTGACGTTGTTTCTTTCACTGGTGACCTGCGTCGCCGCGACCGGGCTGGGGTTTTTACTGTGCCTGGCTCGCCTCTCGCCTTCACGGCTGTGGTCCTGGCCCGCCCGGGCTTACCTGGCCGTGTTTCGCAATACACCGCTGCTGGTTCAGCTGTTTTTCTGGTATTTCGGGGTGACAGCGATGCTGCCTGAAGGGCTGGTGATATGGCTCAATCAGCCCCGTAGCCTGTCGCTGGGGCTGTTTGATATTGAATGGCCGTCGTTTGAATTTCTGGCCGGGTTCTGGGGGCTGATGCTCTACACCACGGCGTTTATCGGTGAGGAATTCAGGGCCGGCGTCCATTCGGTGCGCCCCGAACAGCGTGCGGCAGGCCTGGCGATGGGTTTTACCTCGGCACAGGTGTGGCGCTTTATCGTGTTCCCGCAAGCGTTGCGCACTGCGTTGGGGCCTTTATTGGGGCAATACATGAACGCGCTGAAAAACTCGTCGTTGACCATGGCCATTGGCTTGGCGGAGCTGTCGTACGCCTCGCGCCAGGTCGAGACCGAAACCTTTAAAACCTTTCAGGCTTTTGGCTTCGCCACCCTGCTGTATGTGGCGAGCATTGCTCTGATTGAGGTCGTCGGCCAGCTCATTGCCCGTAGCAAGTGGTACAAACAGGGAGTGGTGTAAACCATGGACTTTTCGGTTATCAGCGACAACCTGTCGTACTTTTTACTGGGTGCCTGGCCCAACGGCCCGCTGGGCGGTGCCGCGCTGACCCTGCTGTTGAGCGCGCTGTCGGGCGTCATCTCGGCCCTGCTGGGCCTGGCCCTGGGTGTCACTCTGGTGCTGATACGGGGTTGGGCCCGCTGGGCAGTGCTGGGGGTATTGGGCTTTCTGCGGGCCATCCCGGTGGTGATGCTGATTTTCTGGAGCTACTTTCTGCTGCCCATCGTGTTCAACGTCGATGTGCCGGCGCTGGCCACCGTGGTGTGCGCCCTGTCATTGATTGGCGGTGCATACCTGGCGCATTCGGTGTATGCCGGCATCAGCAGTTTGCCTCCCGGCCAGTGGGCTGCCGGCAAAGCCCTGGGGCTGAGCACGGCTCAGGTGTTGCGCCTGATCATTCTGCCGCAAGCCTTGCCGATGATGCTGCCGTCGTTCCTGAACCAGTGGATCTCGCTGATCAAAGACACGTCACTGGCCTATGTGATTGGCGTGGGTGAATTGTCATTTGTCGCCACTCAGGTCAGCAACCGGGTGATGGTGCACCCCACCGAAATCTTCCTGTTTGTGGCGCTGGTGTACTTCGTGTTTTGCAGCACCTTGGACCTGATTGCCAACCGCTGGGTCAAGCCCAAGGCACCGGCCCGCTGAGGGTCGCCGCTACCGCAGGCTGCGATCGACTTACCCGCCTCGCAGCCTCGTGCCTTCGTCAGCGACAACAGGTCAACGCCGGTGCGCCAGTGAGTGCACCAGGCGGTCGCCCAGGCTTTGCACGCCCTGCACCAAAACCACCAAAACCACCACCGTGGCCACCATCACCTGGTTATTGAAGCGTTGGTAACCGTAGCGAATCGCCAGGTCTCCCAACCCGCCGCCGCCAATCACGCCAGCCATGGAGGAAAAGCCGATCAGCATCACCAGCGTCAGGGTTACGCCAGCCAACAGGGCTGGCAGCGCCTCGGGCAGCAACACTTTAAAGATCACATGGCCAATGTCGCCGCCCATCGCCAGAATGGCTTCGATGCGGCCTTTATCAACTTCGTCCAAGGCGTTTTCGACGATGCGCGCAAAAAACGGAAACGCCCCGATGGTGATCGGCACCACCGCAGCCGTGCTGCCCAACGTGGTGCCCACGATCAAGCGCGTCAGCGGAATCAGGGCGATCAGCATCACCACAAAGGGCAACGAGCGGCCCAGGTTCACCACTGCGCCCAGCGCCGCGTTGAGCCGAGGCATCGGGTACACGCCCTTGCTGCGGCTGATAAACAGCAACACGCCCAGTGGCAAACCGATCAACAGGGTAAAAAAACCGGCCAGCAGCACCATGTACAGGGTCTCACCCGTGGCCGTGAGCACCAGTTGCAAAATGTCATTCCAATCGACGTTCCGGTTCATAAGCGCTCTACCCTGACCCCGCGCTGGTTAAGAAAAGCCACCACCTGGCTCAGTTTCGGCTCAGTGCCAGCGGGTTGCAGCGCCACACGCAAACGCCCGACCTGCCGCCCACCGACGGCTTCAACGCCACTGGCCAGTAATGTCACCTGCACGCCCTGTGATTGCGCCAGCGCCTCAATCACCGGTGTTGCGCGTTGCGCATCGAAGAAACTCAAGTCCAGCACCTGGCTGTTATCGCCCAGGGCCGTGCTGAAGCCCGGCAACAAGGAGCGCCCCAACGCCGAATCCGGGTTGGCCAACAGGTGCGCAATCGGGCCGGCTTCCACCACCCGGCCGTTAGCCAGCGACGCGGCGTGATCGCAAATGGACTTCACCACGTCCAGTTCATGGGTGATCAGCACGATGGTCAGCCCCAGTTGGCGGTTGATATCGCGTAGCAGCTCCAGAATGGAAGCGGTGGTTTCGGGGTCCAACGCGCTGGTGGCTTCGTCCGACAGCAAATAGGCCGGGTGCGCCGCCAGCGCGCGGGCGATGCCCACCCGCTGTTTTTGCCCGCCCGACAATTGCGAGGGAAAGGCCTGTGCCTTGTCGCTCAACCCCACCAGGTCGAGCAGCTCTCGTACGCGCGCATGCCGTTGTGCCTTGCCGACCCGGGCAATTTCCAGAGGCACGGCGACGTTGTCGAACACATTGCGCGAATGCAGCAGGTTGAAGCCCTGAAAAATCATACCGATGCGCTGGCGCTGGCGGCGCAGGTCCAGGTCGGACAGCGCGGTCAGGTCCGCGCCATCCAGCACAATGCGCCCGCTGCTGGGGCGCTCCAGCAGGTTAAGGCAGCGCAGCAGGGTTGACTTGCCCGCACCGCTGCGCCCCAGAATGCCATACACCGCGCCGTCGGGAATGCTCAGCGACACCCGGTCCAGCGCTGGCGCAGTCGCACCGTCATAGGTTTTGCTCAACTGCTCGACGGCGATCATGGTGCCTTGTCCGCCGTCGCCACCGGGATCACCGACCCCGAGTAACGCTCATTGATAAACGTGGCCACTTCTGGCGACAGCAAGTCCTTGGCCAACCGCTGAATCCGCGGGTCGTTCTGCAATGCCGGCGTGGTCACCAGGATATTGGCGTAAGGGTTGTTGGTGGCGGTTTCCAGCCCCAGCGCATCCTTGGCCGGAACCAGGCCGGCATCCAGTGCATAGTTACCGTTGATCACCGCCAGGTCGACGTCATCCAGCGATCGGGGGATTTGCGGCGATTCGATCTCCAGAATCTTCAACTGCTTGGGGTTTTCAGCGATGTCTTTGGGCGTGGCCTGGTCGGTGGCCGGGTTATTGAAACCCGGCTTGAGCTTGATCAACCCGTTGTCCTGTAACAAGTACAAGGCACGGCTCAGGTTGGTGGTGTTGTTGGGCACCGCCACCGTGCCTTTTTGTGGCACTTGGTCCAGGGTTTGGTGGCGGCGCGAGTAAATGCCCAAGGGCTCGATATGCACGGTCGCGGCCACGGCAAACGGTTTGCCCAGCGCTTGCTCCTGAGACTTGAGGTACGGCAGGTGCTGGAAGTAGTTGGCGTCGACATCGCCGTGAATCAACAGCTCATTGGAGTTCACGCCATTGGGGATCTCGATGATTTTGAACGTCAACTGCGGGTCGATTTTTTGCACGTAAGCCAAAATTTCGGCATGGGGCACCGGGTCAGCAGCAATGCGCAAAGGCTCCTGTGCCAGCGCACTTAAAGAAGCGAGCAACCCACCCAGTACCGCCAGCGTCAATCCAGTTTTCTTGAACATGGTGCAATCCTTTTTCAGGCGCTGAGCGCAGAGGGAATCAAAGCATCGGCGTAAAAACGCTGGGCCACATCGGGGTGCGAACGCAGGCGACCTTTGAGGTAATTCCAGCCCACGTCTCTGAACAACGGGTTATCCGGATCGCTGGCCGGGCCACGGGCTTCACGCAGCAACGCGGCGGGCAATGGGTACAGCGGCACTACCGTATCCAGTTGGGCCCCCAGGAAAAACGCAATTGACAGCCGCTCTTGCCCTTTGGGCGGCGAAACCACACGGTGCACCGTGGCGCGCAAGTAGCCGTTGGTGGCCAGTTCCAGCAACTCGCCGATATTCACCACCAGGGTGTCGGGCAATGGCGACGCATCAATCCAGCGCCCCTCTTCAATTTCGACCTGCAGGCCCGCCTGTACGTCCTGCAACAGAAAGCTCAAAAACCCTGAATCCTTATGGGCACCCACACCTTGGTTGCTTTCGTCAGGACCTTGGCCCGGGTAACGCATCAGTTTGATGTGCTCATTGGGTTGATCACCGTACAACGGGTCGAACGCGTCGGGTGCCAGCGACAGTGCTTCGGCAAACGCGCGCAATAGGCGCAGCGACATCACCGTCATGGCTTGCTGCCATTCCAGCAGCAAGGGCTTGAACGCAGGCAAGGCTTCAGGCCACTGGTTGGGCCCTTGCAGGCGGGTCCAGTACGGGCTGTTGTCCGTCTGAGGCACGGTTGCCCGCTCCGCCCCGAGGTCGAATTGCTCGCGCAAATCGGGCTTGCCACGGGTGATTTCCGAGGCGGCGGTGTTGTAGCCACGAAAGTGCGGCGAATGGATCATGCCGACAGCGGCTTTTTCGGCGTCCGGCAAGGCGAAGAACTGACGGGCGTTGTGTTGCACCTGCTTGAGCACCTCGCTGTCGATGCCATGCCCCGTCAGGTAGAAGAACCCTACGTCCCGAGCGGCATGGCGCAGTGCTTCCAGAAAACCCTGGCGCTGGGCTTGCGTGCCGTCCAGCAATGACAAATCCAGAATGGGTAAGGCGGTGATGTCCCTTGTATGCGGCATGGCTCACTCCCGTGTGAATCAACGAAAAGGCAGCGGGACAGTGAAGTGTCCGGCGTTTCGTTAAATCTAAACGATCTTAAAAAAAGTAAACCAATACCTTTTTAGAATTAGCTTAGGCGCAAACACCACTGCCGTCGGGAGGGCTCGGTCTTCAGGGGCGACGGCTGGCAGCGACGGCGATGTGTCGTCAGGGTGTTCCCTAATGGGGCATCGCACACCGCAATGCTCCCTTCTGTAACACACCCACCCGACCCAGCCTTTAACAGCCCCTGCCCTGCCATCGCCCCGCAACCCAGAAAAAACCTCAAGCCAAGCCCGGATTCAATGCGTGTAGGAAAAGTCGGCACACGGATTGCAATATCGTATACGAAATTCTTGAACACCTTTAAATAGCCCACCCACGATGCCGAGGTTTCCATGAAAAACCCTGTTCTTGCCGTAGCTATCAGCGCTGTTCTCAGTACTTCCTTTGTCGCCACGGCCCAGGCCGACAAGCTGGACGACATCATCGGTTCAGGCAAACTGCGCTGCGCCGTGACCCTGGACTTCCCACCGATGGGCTCACGGGACGCCGCCAATAAACCAATCGGCTTCGATGTGGACTACTGCAACGACCTGGCGAAAGTGCTCGGCGTCGATGCTGAAATCGTGGAAACCCCGTTCCCTGACCGTATTCCGGCCCTCGTCTCCGGGCGCGCTGACGTGATTGTGGCATCGACCTCCGACACCCTGGAACGCGCCAAAACCGTCGGTTTGAGCATCCCTTACTTCGCGTTCCAGATGGTGGTGCTGACCCGCGATAACACGGGCATCAACAGCTTTGAAGACCTCAAGGGCAAAGCCCTGGGTAACACCAGCGGCACCTATGAAGCCATTGCCCTGGAAAAAGACGTGAAAAACTGGGGATCGGGCTCGTTCCGCGCCTATCAGTCGCAAAACGACACCCTGCTCGCGGTAGCCCAAGGGCACATCGAAGCCACTGTCGTGACCAACACCGTGGCCGCCGCCACCCTCAAGTCGGGCAAGTACAAGAACCTCAAAATCGCCGGTAACGCACCGTACGTGGTCGACTACGTATCGCTGGGGGCCAAGCGCAACGAGTACGGCCTGCTCAACTACCTCAACCTGTTCGTCAACCAACAAGTGCGTACCGGGCGTTACAACGAGCTGTGGACCAAGTGGGTCGGCAGTGACATTCCACCGGCCAACCTGACTGTTCCGCACGTTTACTACTGAGGTGGCCCGCATGCTCAGGACCACGTCTCTTGATGGCCGCAGCCTGGTCTGCGGCGCCGCCCAAGGGCCCTTGTTATTCGCTGATGTCGGGCTGAGTTTCTGGGGCGGGGTTGACCCGTTTACGGGTGAGGTCATTGACCGTCACCACCCGCTGAGCGGCGAATGCCTGGCAGGCCGGGTGTTGGCTATCCCCAGCGGTCGCGGCTCGTGTACCGGCAGTAGCGTGATGATGGAACTGATCAGCAATGGTCATGCCCCCGCCGCGCTGGTGCTGGCCGAAGCAGATGAGATTTTGACCCTGGGCGTGCTGGTGGCACAGACCCTGTTTGAGCGTTCATTGCCGGTGCTGTGCATCGGCAAGGAGGCCTTTGGTGCCTTGAGCGGCCAGGCCTTTGCGCGGGTCGACGGCCCTCGTGTGAGCCTGTTTGATGCCCTGCCCGACGATGGCTGGACGCCGCCGCTCACGCCGGTGAGCAGCGACGACGTCGGTGGTTCGATTGCACTGACTGCACTCGATCAGGCACTGCTGAACGGCGCGCATGGCAAGGCCGCGCAAGTGGCCATGCAGATCGTGCTGCGCATGGCCCGCTTGCAAGGGGCCGAGCAACTGCTCGACATCACTCAGGCGCATATCGACGGCTGTATTTATACAGGCCCGGCGAGTTTGCGTTTTGCTCAACAACTGGTGACGTGGGGCGCGAAAGTGCGCGTGCCCACCACCCTGAATTCGATTTCGGTAGACCAGCGCCGCTGGCGCGAACTGGGCATCAACCCGGCACTCGGTGTACCGGCCAGCGCCTTGGGCGATGCCTATATGGCCATGGGCGCACAACTGAGCTTTACCTGCGCGCCTTACCTGCTGGACACCGCACCCGTCGCTGGCGAGCAGATTGTCTGGGCCGAGTCCAATGCGGTGGTGTACGCCAACAGCGTATTGGGGGCACGGACGCTCAAGTACCCGGACTATCTGGACATCTGCATCGCCCTGACCGGCCGCGCGCCGCTGATTGGTTGCCACCTGGACGATCAGCGCAAGGCCGCCCTGCACATTGCGGTGGCCCCCGTGGGCCAACTGGATGATGCCTTTTACCCTTTGCTCGGCTATCACGTCGGAGCCTTGGCCGGCAGCCGCATCCCGCTGGTCTCGGGCCTGGAGCACCTGGCCCCCGACACCGATGACCTGAAAGCCTTCGGCGCAGCGTTTGCGACCACTTCGGGCGCACCGCTGTTCCACATTGCCGGGGTCACCCCTGAAGCCCTCGACCCTGCACAGGTGCTGCAAGGCCCGGTGCCGACGATCACCGTCAGCCAGGCCGATTTGCTGCACAGTTGGCAGGAACTGAACAGCGCCACCGACCCTGAAGTAACCATGGTGTCACTGGGCAACCCGCACTTTTCGCTGACCGAGTTCGGCCGGCTGGCGCAGTTGTGCCAAGGGCAGCATAAACACCCTGACGTGGTAATGGCCATTACCTGCGGCCGCGCGGTGCTGGAGCAAGCTCGCAACGCCGGGTACCTGGCCCCGATCGAAGCCTTTGGGGCCACGCTGGTCACGGACACCTGCTGGTGCATGCTCGGCGAGCCGGTCATCCCGCTCGCAGCCAAAACCTTGATGACCAACTCAGGCAAATTCGCCCATTACGCCCCCGGCCTGGTGGGGCGCAAAGTCCATTTCTCCAGCCTTGCCGAGTGCGTGCATGCAGCCTGCAACGCCAAGGCCAGTGGGCACCTGCCCGACTGGCTGAGCCCAGGCAACTTACCGGAGACGCCAGCCCATGTTTGATTACACGTTCCAATGGCGCTCAGCGATGCGCGCCTTGCCCGACATGCTGGCCGGTGCGCTAGTGACCTTCGAGACCGCCGTGCTGTCGATGATTTTCGGCGTCGTCATCGCCCTGGCCCTGACCGTGATGCGCGAAGCGAAAAACCCGGTGTTACGCGGTTTCGGTAACACGTGGGTGTCCATCGCCCGCAACACACCATCGCTGTTCCAGATCTACGTGTTGTATTTCGGCCTGGGCTCCATGGGCTGGCACGTCAGCTCCTGGGTGGCCTTGCTCGCGGGCATTACCTTCAACAACGCCGGTTACCTGGCCGAAAACTTTCGCGGCGGCCTCAAGGCCGTGCCCGACACCCAAGTGCGGGCCGCACGCTCGCTGGGCATGAGTGCCTTTCAGACCTACCGCATGATCGTCGTCCCGCAGTTGCTGCGCATCGTCTACTACCCGCTGACCAACCAGATGGTGTGGGCGGTGCTGATGACCTCACTGGGGGTCATCGTAGGGCTCAACAACGACCTGACCGGCGTGACCCAGGACCTCAACGTCAAAACGTTCCGCACCTTCGAGTATTTCGCGATGGCCGCGGTGCTGTATTACCTGATTGCCAAAGCGATCGTCGCGGTAGCCCGGCTGATGGCCTGGCGCCTGTTCCGCTACTGAGGACGTGACCATGTTTTCGACCAGTTTTACCTGGAATGACTTTGTGTTTTTGCTGGAGGGTGCCTGGGTCACCCTGCAACTGACGGGCTGGGCCATTTTGCTGGGCACGTTTGCCGGCCTGATCTTCGGCCTGCTCCGGGCGCTGTTGCCAAGGGCCAGCCTGCCGCTGTCCTGGGTGCTCGATGTGTTTCGCAGCGTGCCGTTGCTGATTCAGTTTGTGCTGTTCAACTCGCTCAAGAGCATTGCCGGGCTGAACATCAGCGCGTTCACCGTGGGCTGCATCGTGCTCGGAGTGTACGCCGCCGCGTACTTCACCGAAATCGTGCGCAGCGGCGTCTTGGCGGTGCCGTTCACGGTGCGCCGGGCCAGCCGTTCGCTGGGCCTGAGCTACCTGCAGGACTTGCGCTACATCGTGCTGCCCATCGCCACCCGCGTGGCCTTCCCGGGCTGGCTCAACCTGGTGCTCAGCGTGATGAAAGACACCGCGCTGGTGATGTGGATCGGCATTGTCGAACTGCTGCGCGCCTCGCAGATTATCGTCACCCGTATTCAGGAACCGTTGCTCGTGCTGCTGGTCGCGGGCCTTATCTATTACGTCATGAGCCTGGTGGTAGCCCGCCTCGGCGCTCGTCTGGAAAGAAGGTGGCAAGAAAATGATTGAGATCGACAACGTCTATAAATCCTTCGGCGACCTGGAAGTGGTCAAGGGCGTGAGCCTGACCGTCAACAAGGGTGAAGTGGTCTCGATTATCGGTGGCTCGGGCTCGGGGAAATCGACCCTGCTGATGTGCATCAACGGCCTGGAACCCATCCAGCGTGGCAGCATCCGGGTGGACGGCCTTGAAGTGCATGACCGCGCCACCGACCTCAACCGCTTGCGGCAGAAAATCGGCATTGTGTTCCAGCAATGGAACGCCTTCCCACACCTGACCGTGCTCGAAAACGTCATGCTCGCCCCGCGCAAGGTGCTGGGCAAAAGCAAGGCCGAGGCAGAAGCCCTGGCCGTGCAGCAGCTCACCCACGTGGGCCTGGGCGACAAGCTCAAGACCTTTCCCGGCAAGCTGTCCGGCGGCCAGCAACAGCGCATGGCGATTGCTCGCGCCCTGGCCATGTCGCCGGACTACATGCTGTTCGACGAAGCCACGTCGGCCCTTGACCCGCAGTTGGTGGGCGAAGTGCTGGACACCATGCGCATGCTCGCCGAAGACGGCATGACGATGGTGCTGGTGACCCATGAAATTCGCTTTGCGCGGGATGTGTCCGACCGCGTGGCGTTCTTTCGTAACGGCCTGGTGCACGAAATCGGCACGCCCGATCAAGTCATCGGCAACCCTGTGCACGCGGAAACCGCGGCCTTCCTCAAGTCGGTCAAATAGGAGCAAAGCATGCGTTCATCGAAAATCATCCATGTGGTCAGCTGTCACGCCGAAGGTGAGGTCGGGGACGTGATTGTCGGCGGTGTGGCTCCGCCCCCCGGGGCCACGGTGTGGGAGCAGTCACGCTGGATTGCCCAGGACGACGTGCTGCGCAATTTTGTCCTCAACGAGCCCCGTGGCGGCGTGTTCCGTCACGTCAACCTGCTGGTGCCGGCCAAAGACCCGCGCGCGCAAATGGGCTGGATCATCATGGAGCCGGCCGACACGCCGCCGATGTCCGGGTCCAATTCGCTGTGCGTGTCCACGGTGCTGCTCGACAGCGGCATTTTGCCGATGACCGAACCGCAAACCCGGCTGGTGCTCGAAGCGCCGGGCGGGCTGATCGAAGCCGTGGCCGAATGCCGGGACGGCAAGGTTGAGCGGGTCGAAATCAAGAACGTGCCCTCCTTCGCAGACCGCCTGGATGCGTGGATCGAGGTCGAAGGCCTGGGCTCGATCAAGGTTGATACCGCCTATGGCGGTGACAGTTTCGCCCTTGTCGATGCACACACTTTGGGCTTTTCGATTACCCCCGACGAAGCCGCCGACCTGGTGGCCATCGGCTTGAAAATCACCCGGGCGGCCAACGACCAGTTGGGCTTTGTGCACCCGTTAAACCCGGACTGGTCGCATATCTCGTTCTGTCAGATTGCCGCACCCGTGGTGTACGAAAACGGCATCGCCACCGGAGCTAACGCCGTGGTGATCCGCCCCGGCAAGATCGACCGCTCACCCTGTGGCACCGGCTGTTCGGCGCGCATGGCGGTGTTGCAGGCCAAAGGGTTACTCAACGTGGGGGACCGGTTTATCGGCCGCTCGATTATCGGCTCCGAGTTTCACTGCCGCATCGACTCCATGACCGAAGTGGCCGGGCGCACCGCCATTTACCCGTGCGTTTCAGGGCGGGCCTGGATTACCGGCACCCACCAACACCTGCTGGACCCGAGCGACCCGTGGCCCGAGGGCTATCGCCTGTCCGACACCTGGCCGGGGGCGTAGAAGAAACTTGCCTGGAACATGTAGGAACGAGCTTGCTCGCGATCGTTTAAAGCACAACCGATAGCGAGCCATCGAACGTGGACCGGCTCCCCCGACTAAGCGACCGAGCGTAGTAAGCGTGTGTAAATAACACTGGCCCATTATTGGCACATAACATATCGTATACGAAATACAATCAAAGCAACCGGAGGCAACAAACAATGAGCAAGCGCATAAACTGGAGTGGTGTCTTCCCAGCGGTGACCACTCAATTCAACGACGACTTCACCATCAACCTGGACAAGACCCACGAAGTGATTTCCAACGTCATCCGTGACGGCGTTTCAGGCCTTGTGGTGTGCGGCTCGGTGGGTGAAAACACCTCGCTGACCGCTGAAGAGAAAATCGCCGTGACCGAAGTGGCCGTGGCCGCCTCGGCGGGTCGTGTGCCAGTGATCTGCGGCGTAGCCGAATTCACCAGCGTGCAGGCTGCCAAAGTCGCCAATGCCGTGCGCAAAGTGGGTGTTGACGGCGTGATGCTGATGCCCGCGCTGGTGTATGGCTCCAAGCCGTTCGAAACCGCCGAGCACTACCGCTACGTGGCTAAAAACGCTGACGTACCGTTGATGGTGTACAACAACCCGCCCATCTACAAAAACGATGTGACCCCGCAAATCCTGATCTCCCTGGCCGACTGCGACAACGTGGTGTGCTTCAAGGACTCCTCCGGCGACACCCGTCGCTTTATCGACATTCGCAACGAAGTCGGTGACCGTTTCGTGCTGTTCGCTGGCCTCGATGACGTGGTGCTGGAAAGCATCGCGGTAGGCGCTGAAGGCTGGGTGTCGGGCATGTCCAACGTGTTCCCGAAAGAAGGCGAAACCATCTTCCGCCTGGCCAAAGCGGGCCGTTTTGCTGAAGCCATGCCGATCTACGAGTGGCTGATGCCGATCCTGCACCTCGATGCCCGCGCCGATCTGGTGCAGTGCATTAAGTTATGCGAAGCTCTCGCCGGCCGTGGCAGCGCCCTGACCCGTCCACCGCGACTGGCACTGCCTAAAGAAGACCGTGAATTTGTCGAACGCATCATGGCCAAAGCCCTGGCCAACCGCCCACAGCTTCCCGATGTCGGTCTCTGAGTAACTGCCGGGCGGGCCTTTAGCGCCCGCCCCGGCGACTCGCCGTACTGATTCACTGGCCCGGGCCACTTATTAATACGGAGGTTCTGCATGTCCGAAATCACCGGCCATAACTACATCGGCGGCTCGCGCAGTGCCGCTGGCACCACCACCCTGCACAGCCACGATGCCAGCAGCGGTGAACCCCTTCCCTACACGTTCAGCCAAGCCACCCCCGAAGAAGTCAATGATGCCGCCCGTGCGGCCGCAGCGGCTTACCCGATTTTTCGTAACCTGGCCGCCACCCGGCGGGCAGCCTTTCTCGACGCCATTGCGGACCAACTGGACGCCTTGGGCGATGATTTCATCTCGCTGGTGAGCCGTGAAACCGCCCTGCCCGGTGGCCGTATCCAGGGCGAGCGCAGCCGCACCAGCGGGCAAATGCGTTTGTTTGCCAACGTACTGCGCCGTGGCGATTTCTATGGCGCGCGCATCGATCACCCGCTACAGGATCGCCTGCCCCAACCGCGTCCCGACTTGCGCCAATGCCGGCTTGGCATTGGCCCGGTGGCTGTGTTCGGTGCCAGCAATTTCCCGCTGGCCTTCTCCACAGCGGGCGGCGATACCGCAGCCGCCTTGGCGGCCGGTTGCCCGGTGGTATTCAAGGCGCACAGCGGGCATATGGCGACAGCCGAGTGCGTGGCCAATGCCATCCTGCGCGCCGCCGACCTCACCGACATGCCCAAGGGTGTGTTCAATATGATCTACGGTGCCGGTGTCGGCGCAGCGCTGGTCAAGCACCCAGCCATTCAGGCGGTGGGCTTCACCGGCTCGCTCAAAGGCGGGCGCGCCCTGTGTGACATGGCCGCCGCCCGGCCGCAGCCGATCCCGGTGTTTGCCGAGATGAGCAGCATCAACCCGGTGGTGGTGTTGCCGGGGGCCTTGCATGCGCGGGGCGAACAGATCGCCAGCGAACTGGTGAACTCGGTGGTGCTGGGCTGTGGCCAGTTTTGCACCAACCCCGGGTTGATCATAGGCATCAGCTCGCCGCGTTTTACCGCCTTTACCGCCCTGCTCAGCTCACTGATGGCCGCGCAACCGGCGCAAACCATGCTCAATGCCGACACCCTCGCCAGCTACCGTAAAGGCCTTGGGGCACTGCTTGATCACCCGGGCGTATACCGCCTGGCGGGCAAACCCGTGGAAGGCAATCAGGCCCAACCGCACCTGTTCAAGGCGGATGTAAGCCTGCTGCTCGCCGGCGATGTGCTGTTGCAGGAAGAGGTGTTCGGCCCGGCGACCCTGCTGGTGGAAGTGGCCGACGAAGAGCAACTGCAGGCTGCGCTCAACAGCCTGCATGGCCAACTCACCGCCACGCTGATCGGTGAACCACAAGACCTTCAAGCCTATGCCGGGTTGTTGCCGCTGCTGGAGCAAAAAGCCGGGCGGGTGCTGTTCAACGGCTACCCGACCGGGGTTGAGGTCTGTGATGCCATGGTGCATGGCGGGCCGTACCCGGCGACGTCTGACGCCCGTGGGACATCGGTCGGCACCCTGGCCATCGACCGCTTCCTGCGGCCGGTGTGCTACCAGAACTGCCCCGATGCCTTGCTGCCCGATGCGCTGAAAGAAGCCAACCCGTTGGGTATCAATCGGTTGGTGGATGGCCGGTTCACAAAAGGCTGAAACAGTGGCACCCCTCTTGCTCGCGATCGTTCAAGAACGGCGTTTCAATCAAGCCACGACTAAAACCATCGCAAGCAAGCGGGCCTCAACCCGCTGCACCTTTTCGTCACGCCAGCAGCGCTTGCAAATCGTTGTACAGCGCCTTGGGGATCTGCACACCCTCCTTCTCACTGCGCGCACGGGCGTCGTAGCGGCGTTGCGACGGCAAGCGGGCCCCCTGGCCTTCGATGCTTTCGAACAACACCTCGGCCCGGGCCAAATGCTGCTCGGTGGCGGCCCCCAGGAAACGCTGCGGGTCGAACGCAATGATCAGTTCGCCGTGGTAGGGCGAAGACTTGCTGCCTGCGTCGTACGCCAGTGATTCGGCGCTGGTGAGGTCGCCGATCAAGGGGCCGGCAATCAATTCAACCATCGCCGCCAGGGCCGAGCCTTTATGCCCGCCAAAGGTCAACATCGCGCCGCTATCGAGCACCACGTTGGCATCGGTGCTTGGCTCGCCGTGGGCGTCAACGCCCCACCCCTCGGGAATCGCTTTGCCGGCGCGGCGATGCAGTTCGATGTCGCCACGGGCAATGGCGCTGGTGGCAAAATCGAATACAAACGGGTCACGCCCCGCACGGGGCCAACCGAAAGCAATCGGGTTGGTGCCAAACACTGGCTGGCTGCCACCCGCCGGTGCCACCCAGGCGTGGCTAGGGTTACAGGCCAGCGCCACCAGCCCGGCCGCGGTCAATTGCTCGATCTCCACCCACAAGGCGGAAAAGTGCACACAGTGGTTAATGGCCAACGCGGCAATGCCGTTGGCTCGGGTTTTTTCTTGCAGCAAGGGCAACCCCGCCTGGAAAGCCAACTGCGAAAACCCGCCCGCCGCATCCACCCGCACAATCGACGGTGCCTGGTCGATCACCTGCGGTACGGCATCGGCAGATACCTTTCCGGCGCGCAGGGAGTTGACGCAGCCCAGCACACGGTACAACCCGTGGGAGGCGCAGCCATCACGCTCCCCCGCCAATACCGTATCGCTTACCGCGCGGGCATGGGCCGCGTTGAAACCGTTATGCAACAGGATGGATTCGGCCAGCTGATGTGCTTGGGCCAGGGTCAGTCGGATCATGGTCAGCTCCTTGAACAGACCGTCCAGACTGGCTTATCGGTCGCCCTGAGGCTTGATCGCTTTAGCCACCCCGCATGACGAATATGGCACAGCCGACGCCATGCTTCAGTCCACCGGCTTCACCGACCACCGTGAACGGAACCATTGCTGTGCCGCACGCGCCAACGGGCGCGCAGAGAACATGCACAACGGGTGGCGCACCTGATGGAACACTTGCAAAAAAAGCCGGTAAAGCACCGGGTCATGCATCACCGCCCGGTACAGCAGGGCTTTGTACGCGTTAAAAGCCCTTGCCGACAGCGGGCCTTGGCGCTGATTGAGGCGGGCCTGCCACAGCACATCGTCGCTGACGGCGAGGCGCCAGGGCCAGGCCGTCACCTGTTGTTGAGCGCGCTGAAAACGGCGGGCGGTGCCGGGCCCCGCACGCGCACCGCTGAACAATTCACCCAGCATGAGTGCCTGCTTCACGGCCAGCGTCATGCCTTGCCCATACACCGGGTTAAACGCACAGGCCGCATCCCCCACGACCACCAGGCGCTGCGGCCAATCGCTCATAGTGGCGTAAGCCCGACGCTGGTTCTCGGTTCGCCCGTAGCGCGTGACTGACGACAGGCACACCGCCTTGTCAAGCAAGGTATCAAGGTCAGGGTTACCCAGCGTGGCCGCAAAGTCACGGAACGCCCGCTCATCCACACCGGGTTTGTCCCCCATGGCACCGTACAGCGTCACCAGCCATTCGCCGCGTTCGGTGTACACGGCATAAACCCCGCGCGGCTGATCCGGCACTCGGTTGAGCTGGTAAAGGGCCCCCCACGGCTGCGATGCAGTCTTGAATGTACAACTGGCATACACCACGCCCGCGTCCACAACTTCAACTGCGGGCGGTTCAAGCCCCAGTTGTTGCAGCCAATGCGCCATGTTCGAGAACCGGCCGCTGGCATCCACCACCCAATCCGCTGCCAACGGCGTAGGCAGTGCTGTGCCATCTGGGGTGCAGCGGCGCACCATGACCCCGCTGGCTTCGCGTCCAGTCATCAGTAACTGCACCACTTCATGCCCCTCAAGGCACTTCACCCCGTGCAAGGCCATGACACGCCGCCGGATGCTCGCTTCCAGCAAAGGCCGCGTGCACATCTGCAATGTCAACCCGACGGGGTTGAAAGGGATTCGTCCAGCGCTGCCCCAGGTACTGATGGACTCACCCTGATCGATCACTGCCGCCCCCGCCTGTTCCAGTTCGAGCCTGAGGCCGGGGAACAAGCTTTCAAGCATTGCTGCGCCGCAGGTGGTCAAGCCATGGGCGTGCCGTGCCTGGGGCACCCCTTTACGAAATTCCCGGGCATGACTGAGCGTGTCCCGCTCCACCAGTGTCACGCGCGTAAAGTATTTGGCCAGTACGCAAGCCGACGCCAAACCTGCAAGGCTCGCGCCGATGACGACTGCATGGTTGCGTGAATCCACAAGCGCACCTCCTGTCGGTAATTTGACACTTGAGCAACGAGCAGTCTCAAGCCATTGGATTTAATTGAATTCACCTTCTAGCCTCTAATAACCCTAGTCCAAAAAAGAATTTTCCCACATGACATCGTCTGAAGAGGAAAGGCTCATTCTGGTGGATGAGCATGATCAAGAAGTGGGGACCGGATCAAAATTGAGCGTCCATCAGGACGGTCTGCTGCATCGCGCCTTTTCCATCTTTATCTTCAATGGCCAAGGTCAATTGATGCTGCAACAAAGAGCGTGGGGCAAATACCACTCGGGTGGGTTATGGACCAATACGTGCTGCGGCCACCCACGACCGGGTGAAACGGTGGCGCAGGCCGCCCGACGCCGGTTGCAGGAGGAAATGGGCTTCGAGTGCGCGCTGCGCGAAGTCAGCCAACTGACGTACAAGGCTCAGGTATCCAGCACGTTGATCGAGCATGAGTTTGACCATGTGTTTGTCGGCCACTATGACGGCCCGGTACGGCCTGACAGCCAGGAAGCCCACGATTGGGAATGGATCGACCTTGAGGCGTTGCACCGCCAGCTCAAGCACACGCCGTCCTTGTTTACCGTCTGGTTCAAAGCCATTCTTGAGCAGCCCGGGGCTCAGCTTGAAAGTCTCAGGGCACACGCCTTGGGTCAAACAGGGGCCTGCCCGGCCAAGCCCGCGCCGCTGGCATCTCGACTCGAAGAGGCACTCGCCTATCAGCACGCGATTCTGCCCCAGGTTTCGCGCACGTTTGCCCTGACCATCCCGCAATTGCCCGCGCCGCTGAGTGACGTGGTGGGCCATGCCTATTTACTGTGCCGCATGGCCGACACCATTGAAGACGAACCGACCATGAGCGCTGAACTCAAGCACCACTATCAACAGGCGTTTGTGGAGGTGATTGCCGACCGCCAAGAGGCGCAGGCCTTTTGTGATGCGTTAAAGCCGTTGCTGTCGACCCAAACGCTGGCCGCCGAACGGGAGCTGATGGATCACTTGCCGTTGATGCTGCAGGTCAATCGTTCGCTTACAACGGCCCAGCGGGTCATCCTGCTCAATTGCCTGAAAGTGATGAGCCGGGGCATGCGTGAATTCCAGTACACCGTGGGTCTGGACGGCATGCCCAGCCGTCATGAGCTGGACCGCTACTGTTACTGCGTGGCGGGGGTGGTTGGGGAGATGCTGACCGATCTGTTTATTGATTTTGCGCCAGAACTGGCCAGCCAACGTGCCACGCTGTTGCGCTTGTCGATATCGTTCGGTACAGGGCTGCAACTGACCAATATTCTCAAGGACCAATGGGAAGATCGTCAGCATGGCGTTTGCTGGTTACCCCGCGACCTGTTTGCCGAACACGGTGTGGTGCTCCATACCCTGCAACCCGGCCTGCCAACGCCGGGGTTTATTCAAGGTTTGAATGAACTGCTGGGCACCGCCCATGCCCACTTGCAGCAAGGGCTGGAGTTCGCCTGCCTGATGCCGCAAAGACACACCGGCATACGGCTTTTTATTGCGTGGAGCCTGGGGCTGGCCGTGCTGACCTTAAGGCATGTGCACGCCCGGCCCAGCTTTCGCGGGGGTGCAGAGGTCAAAGCCAGCCACGCCGAACTGTGGGCCACCCAGCACCTCTCGCGCCTCTGTCAGCGTTCACCCAACGGCCTGCGTCTGTTGTTCAAAGGGGCTGCCCGCTCCTTGCCACTGACGCCGTTGAGCGCCGAATGGCAACAAGCCGCTGAGCCACACGCGTGGCCCAAACCGGGCATTGCCTTTTTGTCCGAGATCACCTGGGCCACGGAAGAGGATTTCAGGCCCGGTGCATAAGTACCTGTGAACCCTCATCGAACAGATGAAAGTGCTCGGCCACCCTCTCGATCAACGCCGCATCGCTGACCGGATTCAACCCCGGATACGCTCGCCCGTTGTAAGGGCCGCCGTATGTGAGCAGCGCTTCAATGTTGCCGCTGTGTTGGTACACCGAGCGCATCAACTGCCCCTCCAGATCCTGGCGGTCGAGGGCGCTCAGGGCGTAATGCAGGCCCAGCGCGCAACCGAACTCCAGCGCGCGGCTGTCGATACCGTGCTTTTTGGCCAGGTCGATGCTGCGAAAAATGCGTTCGTTGCGTTGCAACTTGCGCAAGGGATCTCGACCTACACGGGCGCACGGGTCCTTGAAAGAGTTCTTGCAGCGCTCCAGAAAGGTGGTGGCAAAATCCGTCACCGCCTGAGCCATGTGCGGGTACTCGGCCACCAGCGCCGGGCCCACCTCGTGGCGGATCAAACGCTCGGCCAGTGCGCTGACCCGCGCATCGCCCATGCCCTGGCCGACCCACGAATACCCCAGCAAACCGGCGTACCAGGCAATGATCGCGTGGGGGCCATTCCACAACAGGTTTTTCATGACCTGTATCTGGGTGATGTCGTCGACGGTTTTAACCTGACGCAAGCGCTCCAGCAGGTTGCTGCCGCGTTCGGCATACAGCGGCATGTCCGGCTCACTGTTGAACACAATCAGGTGTAACTGACTCAGGGCGTGGCTGGACTGGGCAAACGGCCGGAACCGTGCAATCAGCCGTTCGTATTCGGGCACAGGGGTTTTCGCTGAGCGCTTGGGGGGCGTGACGCCGTCGTTCAGGCTGTTCTGGAAAATCGTCGATTTGATGCGCAACTGCCGCACCAGCGCTTCACTGGAGATTTTCGAGACAATGCGGCTGACCACGGTCTCGGTAAAGTGGGTGTTATCCAGAATGGTCTGGCACAGCGCAGGCGAGACCTGTTGCAGTAACCGGCCTTGCACCTGGCGACGCACGAAATCCGCACCGCCGACCTTGTTCAGTACAATCAAAATCGTCAACGCTCGCCCTCGGCGCTGGAAACGACGGATCAACCCCTTGGCAATCACCTCGGCCTGTTTTCGGATCGCAGGTTCCGGCAGGCTCAGCCCGACAATCTCTGCGACGTCGTACATGCGGATCACCGCTTCGTCGTCATCCAGGTCGATCATGCGCAGGTTGTCCAGGGTCTGGTCGAAGGACGTAGCGCCATAACGCACGCTGTATCGGCCAAACGCCTGAATGGTTTCACGCAGCATGCGCGAGCGGGTCGCGGCAATGATTTCGCAAGGCCGGGTGTAGCCGTCCCAGTGCGAAAAAATCTGCGTCAGATAACCGCCACCCATTGCACCGAAGCCGTGGATACCCACGCTGAACTGGTTGAGTGTCTGCGGGAAAGGCTCGGTCAGTTCCGGGGTGCCAAGGTCGGGCATGCACTCATTCAGGTCACCCAGAAAGCCGTGCATGCTCGCGTACACCTTCAAGGCCCCCGCCTTGACCTGCGGTGCCGGGGGCTTGATGTCTTCCACCAAAATGGGTTGGCCGCCCGCACAAATAGCTGACAGCAGGCCATTTTCAGAGTCTTCGAGCATCAGGCAATGGTCCGGCAGGCAGTTGAGCGCACGGGCGGCGTCGAGGAAAATCTGGGGGTGAGGCTTGCCCTGGCTGACCTCGTCACCGCAGACGGTGACGTCGAAGTACTTCAGCACATTGGCATTAATCAAGTATTCCTCGGCAATCGCGCGGCGGCTGGACGTGGCCACCGCCAGGGTCAGGCCGTATTTGCGCAAGCGTTCGAGCACTTCCAGCAAACCGTCCTTGATCGGCACGCCATGGGCGCGCACATGGGCCAGTTCCAGCTCATCGGCGCGCTGACGAACCTGAGCATAAGGAAAGTCTTCACCGTGATTGGCCTTGGCCAGCGCTTCGGCCTTTTTGGCACTCAGGCCCAGTGAGCCGATCAGTGTGTCTTCACTCAGGGAGGTGCCGAAGACTTCGAGCGCGGCCTGCTTGAGGGTTTTGAAGCGCAGGCGCTCGGTGTCGAACATGGTGCCATCCATGTCAAAAATGGCACTGAAAATACGTTTGCCCTGGAAATAAATCATGGGGGTTACTCCTTGTCGCACTGATGGGTCATCGCAGACGGGGTGCGAACGACATCGAATGTTGCATCCAGATAAATAGCCGGGCAGCAGAGCACGCCATCAAAACGAGCGGCCGTGCGCCGGGTCGGCTGGCAATCGGAAAGGATCAGGCGTTGGGAGGGTAACCCTGAGGCCACAAACAGGACCGAGGGCAGGATAAAGCGAGGAGAGAGGTGAGGCAGAACACAAACCCTGTCGCTGCGCCAGGGCAGCTTTTGTCGTGAGGCCCACACGGCGCAATCAGGGAGGCGCCATGTGAGCCGTAGGGGCGATTGATACGTGTGATTCCATCCATAAGGGTTTTAATTGTCCTGTTAACCAAGAGTGACCTTTTTAGCTATACCCCATGCAAAGGCTCTAAATCAAGGCCGTAGCCCCTACCATGACCGATGGGCAGTGCACGGCAACTGCGCCAAGGCGGCCTGCACCTGTATGATGGGCGGTTTGAGAAAAGGCCTCGCAAGCGAGCTTGCACAAGGTTGCCATCATTCAGGAGCGTTGCATGGACAGGCTTTACCGGACTTTCAAGCAGGCAGAGTCCGCCCCCGAGTTTGCACTTAATCTGCTGACCTTCGGCCTGTTGCTGGCCACCGCCATGCCAACCGCCCACGCCGCGCCCACCGAGTTGCCGAGCACGGCGGTAACCGCCGATGACAGCCTCGGCTACGCGGCCGACAGTGCCTCAGTCGCAGGCTTTGAAGCCGCCCCGCTGCTCGACACGCCCGCAGCGATTTCAGTGTTTACCCAAGCCCTGATCGAAGACCAGCAAGCGCGCCTGCTCAGCGATGTGCTGAAGAACGACGCCTCAGTGGGCGAAAGCTATGCCCCCATCGGTTACTACGAAAACTTTGTGGTGCGTGGCTTCTCGCTGAACGCGGCCAGCAGCTACAAGATCAATGGCCGGACGATCACCGGCGAACAAAACGTCGGCTTGGAAAACAAGCAGCAGGTTGAGCTGCTTAAAGGCCTGGCGGGCTTGCAAAGTGGCGTATCCGAACCCGGTGGCGTGGTCAATTACGTGACCAAGCGCGCAGCCGACGTGCGCTCCGTGACGGTGGCCACCGATGATCGCGGCAGCGGCTACCTGGCCACCGATGTGGGGGGCTGGTTCGGCAGCGAGCAACAGTTCGGGGTGCGGGTCAACCTGGCCCATGAAGATATTCACACCTGGGTCGAGCATGCCAATGGCCAGCGCGATTTTGCCGCTGTGGCCTTCGACTGGAACATCAGCCCCGATGCGCTGCTACAACTGGACGTGGAATACCAGAACAAAGAACAACGCTCAGTACCGGGTTATCAATTACTCGGCGGCACCGAGTTGCCGCACCACGCCTCACCGAAGAAGCGCCTGGCGCACCAAAGCGGCTCCAAACCCGTCACGATTGACGCACTCAACCTTAACGGCAACTTTGAATACCGCTTCAGCGAGGCCTGGAAAGGCTCCCTCAGCGCATCGCGCAGCCGCGTGGTGATTGATGACTACAGCGCGTTTGCCTGGGGCTGCTTCTACCTGACCGAATGCGCAGGCGTAGACGTTGCCAACTCTTTCAGCCCCAGTGGCGAATACGACATCTACGACTTCCGCAGCCCTGATGACACCCGGCGCAATGACGAAGTGCAAGCGGTCTTGAGCGGCCAGTTCTCAATCGCCAACCTTGACCACGAACTGACCGTGGGCACCAGCGCGTTTCGCCGAGTGGTGGATCAGCGAACGTTGATCAACGAGCAGATCGGCACCGGCCAAATCGACCGCGAACCCGACACCTTTGCGCCCTCCGCATTGGCGCTGCAGGACAGTTACCGACGCCTGGACAGCCGCCAGTACGGCGTGTTCTTCAATGATCGCATCCGCTTCAACGAGCAGTGGCAAACCGTGCTGGGCGGGCGTGAGGTGCGGCTGGATGAACGCACGTTCGACGAGCAGGGCGACACCACCCGCCATACCCGACGCTATGAGTTCTTGCCCCAGGCTGCGCTGATCTACACACCCGTGCAGAACCTGTCGCTGTATACGCGTTACAGCAAGGGGCTGTCGTTGGGCGGGGAAGCGCCGTGGTTTGCGAAAAATGAGTCTGAAATCCTGCCGCCCACCGTGTCACGGCAAATCGAGGCCGGGATCAAGTATGACTGGCAGCGCCTCAGCCTGAGCGCCACGGTGTTCCAGATCCGTCAGGCTTATCAATACTCGCAACCCGATGGCGCAGGCCATTTCACTTACGTGCAGCAAGGCGAACAGAAAAACACCGGGCTGGAACTGGCCGCCAATGGCTGGGCCACCGAGCGCTTGCAAGTGGTGGCCAGTGTCGCGGCGATTCGCGCCCGGGTCACGGGCAGCGGCACCCCCGACTACGAAGGTCACCAAACCCTCAATGTGCCCACCCTGCGCGCCAGCCTGTACGGTGACTATGCCCTGCCCTGGGTGGAGGGCCTGGCCCTGCTCGGTGGCGTCCAGTACAGCGGCAAAAAGTACGCCAACCCGCAAGGCGCAACCGAAGTTGCTTCCTACGCCGTGTTCAACATCGGCAGCCGCTACAGCACCCGCATCGAGGGTTACGACACGGTGTTCCGGCTGACCGTCGACAACCTTTTCGACAAGCGCTACTGGCGCGATGTGGGCGAATACATGGGCGACAACTACCTGTTTCAGGGTGCGCCACTCAACGCTCGCTTAAGCGCGTCGATCAACTTCTAAACCCTGCCCGCCAGCCCCTGACATCCCGCCTGGGGTGTCAGGGCTGTGAGTCCTAGGCTCTGTACGAAATGTATCTGCGCTCGGTTATGCGGCGTTGAAAACAGGCTCGGAATGCTCATTTACAACCCGTAAACTCCGCTTCCTCGCCTGTTTTCGCCTTGCCTAACCTTCGCTCGAAAACATTTCGTACAGA
>NZ_JASLGE010000052.1 GCF_030150285.1 Pseudomonas sp.
CTGTACGAAATGTATCTGCGCTCGGTTATGCGGCGTTGAAAACAGGCTCGGAATGCTCATTTACAACCCGTAAACTCCGCTTCCTCGCCTGTTTTCGCCTTGCCTAACCTTCGCTCGAAAACATTTCGTACAGACCCTAGTCCCCTGCCTGCCCCACGCACTTAAAAATCGTGCGCCATGGCACCCCAGTGCGTGTTTCTTTAAAGATCCATCCTAATGCGCTCAGTGCGGGTAGCTGACGGAGAACCGCACAGCCCGGTGCTAATTTCCTGAACGTTGCGTGAATCACTCACGCCACGCCAAGGAGTTGCATGCATGCCCAAGGAATACTCGCCGCTACTGGATTCACTCGTTGACTGGCCTGCTGAGCGGCAACACGAGCGAAAGACCTTCAAGACTGCCCTGCAAGCGCTTGACCTGTACTCGGTGTTCGACATCATCCGTTGGCCCAGGTCCGAATTTATCGAGCAACTGGCCAAACACTCTGAGGCCGATGGGGGTGAGGCTTACGACAACGCAGTCGGCTACGCCACCCAAATAGAGCGGCTGGACCGCGAGCGCAATGGCGAGGACACCGCCACACCCCGCAGCAAGCGCGGTTCCACAGGCGGGCCGCCCACCGCACCGACATACGCGGCACTGTTTGAAGACAACGGGGACGGTTTCTGCTCTGCACAATCGCTGGCAGCCGTCGACTCACCCGCCGCCTACCTGCGCGCCCTTTACCGGTTTGCGCTGCAAGTGGAACAAACAGGCAGGGGGACTCAGCCAAAGATCACCCTCGCCCAACGACGTCCGGCCTTCAAAAACCTGATCATTGATACACAGAACACCCACCACCCCTTTGCGCTGCTCACACTGGTCAATGAAACACTGAGTGAACATATCCAGGCCTGGCTGAACAACAACAGGGACCTCTACAAAGGGCTCACGATTGAGCAGGTGCTGGCTAAACTGCGTTATCCGTTTCAGTTGCCTTTCGACCTGACCCACCAGCAGTGCGTACTGGGCCTGGGGTCCAAAAAACCGGGCTTGGGCACCTTGAATTACCGCATCAGCCTGAAGCTGCCATACAACCAGCAGCCCGAGAACAAATACGGCACCGTGCAACAGGAAGCCTATGCCGCGCAGTGCTTGCTCACGCAATTGAGCCCCGCTCAGCAGAGCCTGTTAACCGACGAACCTTACACGTCAGGCCCTCATGAACACCTCACCCCCGAGGCGTTTCTAAAAGAGCACTACGGGCACAGCCAACCGATCTCGGAACAGCAGCAGTTCATGAGGCACACGGGGCTCAATGCACAGCAACTCAACGAGCTGCTTGCCCAAGGCAACGCCCAACCCCATTTGTCTGCCAACGTCACGCAAACCCCGGCCCAGGCCGCGCTGGACCGTACGATGGGTGCCCGTTTTATCAACGGCCCGTTAGATACGGCACCCAACAAACTGAGGCTGGCCCTGGATGGCTCCGGCCAATCGCAGTTGCAGCACGTCACGGTCCCCCACCTTGACCGCCTGCAGCGAATGATCCGCCTGCAACGCTGGCTCGACCTCCCTTTTGCTGAAGTCGACACCTTTCTCTACAGCACGATGGCCTGTGAGGGCAGCACCCAGCCTTCCTATGCAATCAACCATAACAACCTGCGTGCACTGGGGGTTTTTCGCTACCTGAGCCAACGCTACACCCTTGCACTGCCTACGTTTTCAGCCTGGCTTCACCTACTGCCCGTTCATGGGGTCGGGGCACGGCCAGCCTTGTTCGATGAGGTGTTCAACCCGCCTGGTGCAATCCATTCACCTTTAGCTCTGGACCACAGCCCGTTTACTGATGCCACGCTGTACCACGTGTGTGAAGTGCTAGGGCTTGATGACACCCCTTCGTCACTGGGCCTGATCAAAAGTCGTACGCAACAGTACCTCGGCCCGCTGGTACAGACTATCGCCACCGTTTCGAGCTTTTATCGCCAGGCAAGCATCGCCCGCCTGTTCGGTTTATCCGTCATGGCGTGCGACCAACTGGCTTACCTGCTGGGTGGCGAGGACTACCGCCAGCAATTGATCAAACCAGGCCTGCGGGCGACAGGCATTAATGTGCCTGCAGACTTTCTCGATGTGCTGATGCAACTGGACTGGGCCGTGTCCTGGCTCAAGGACACCGGCATGAGCGTGCAGCAACTGCGCCAACAACTGCTGCTGGAGCCCGAATCGGCCTCCTTGCAGGTAAAACTGCGGCTCAAGCAAGTCGACACGCTGCTGCAGGATTTCCAGCGCTATACCTTGCCTCACCAGGCTATTGAGGAACTGAACCTGCCTCAACCTGAAGCAGGTGCCAAACCCCTCTCACTGTCGTGGGGCATGCTATTGGCCAAAACCCTGCTTAAAACGCACGCCCATCTGCCACGCCAGCCAAAACTTGAAATCATCGAAAAGGCATTGGCTCAGGGGGTTGACCGCACGGTGACGCTAAGCCCTGTTGCCGAGCGCAACGAGGCACTCAAGGCGACCGTCAAACAATCGCTCAACTCAAAAGTGCAAGCCGCCTACACCGTATTGCAGCCCGTCAAGGAGACCATGGAAAACCTGCTCAAGGATACCTCGCAAGCAACAGCGCCTCCCGAGCAACTCAAGCACGCGCTCAAGCAGATAGCGCGCACATACGCCAATGCCCTTGGCAGTGATAAACCCGAAGAGACACTCAAACACCTGCTGCTGTTTTTGCCCGACGCCGAAACCTTACTGCAACTGCCGGTCAACCACGCAGCCCTGCAGACATTCCTGCTCAACCCGCACTGGCTGGATACCAAACACACCAACAGCTCAATACTGCGCCTGACATTAGGCACCCTGTATCTATTCCAGCGGTTCAGCCATTGCAGTCGCCATTACGGAATAGATCAGGAGACATTGCTGGATTACCTGAAGTTGGCCAACGTCTCATCTGCGCCTGCCACTGCGGCCACCGTGACGGCACAGGCCAATCGGCAATTGTCTGCCCTGCTGGGCTGGAACAGCAGCGAAGTGGCGGCACTGGTCAATCATCTTCCCGAGAAACGGGTGATTTCAATGGCCGAGCTGGACTGGCTAATGCGCTGCCACGAAATGAACACGCTGACCGGGCTGTCCGCCCCCAACCTGTTGCTGGCCACCGACTTGACCAGCACCTTTAGCTCGAACGACTGGACACAGGTGGCCAACGCCATCATGGCGACCCACTCATCCTCCCCCCGTCAAAGGAATGACCATGTCTGAGCACCTCCACCAGCAACTCAACGAACATTGGCGCGATGCAATGCTCGCGCTGTGCCTCACCCATACACTGACGCAACACACTCCCTTGCAGGCGTCAGCGCTCAAAAACAAGGAGGTCACTGCCGATGACCTTTATGCCTATTGGCTCATCGATGTTCAGGTCAGCCAGGCGGTGCCGACCAGCCGCGTCGCCAGCGCTATTGCCAGCCTTCAGCATTATATCAATGCCCTATCGCTGGGCCTTGAGCCGGGGTATGACCTACAGGGCATGTCAGCGCTGCAACACACAACATGGCGCGATGGCCTGCACGCCTACGCGGCCTGGCGCACGGCACAGCAGCTTCGTCATTTCCCGGCCAACTACTTGAACCCCTCCTTGCGACGCGACAAAACCGAAAACTTTCAACAACTTGAAAACGATATTTACCAATGCAGAATCCAGACAGACAGTGTACTGCCCGCCATTCAGCGCTATCTGGCACGCTTTGAAGAGATCGCGACCCTTAAAACACTCAACGGCTATATTGATGGCGACAAGGACCGTTTCGCCAACAGCGTTTACTACTTCATTGGCAAGTCAAACGTCGACAACACCTATTACTGGCGTTCCCTGGACATGTCCAGGCGCTGCATGCGCCAAGCCACGCTTGACGGTCAATTCTATAAACAGGATGCCCCTCAACCGGATGCCTGGTCTGCCTGGAAAAAAATCCCCCTGCTGGCCTCGCCAAACATTCCGGATCACAGTGTTCGCCCGGTTTACTTCAACAACCGGCTGTTTGTTGTCTGGGCGCAATGCGTATCCCCTACTCCCTCCACGTACAACACTGAATATTCTTGGGCACAGCTTGGAGAAACGGAGCAGGACTACAAGTTACGCCTTCAGGGCTTCCTTAAAAACAACTTTATTCAGTTCCGTCTTTATTACGCTTACTTGAAACACGACGGTAGTTGGAGTGGGCCTCAAGTATGCAGTGACGAATACTGTGTGATGAAGGAACTCAATCGGCTGAGTAAAGAAGCATTGATGCGTGCAACCGATACCGTCGCCATACTGGATACCAGCACCACGCCGGCTTCCTTGTTTTTGGGATTGAATGCCCATGCCACGCCTTCACAGGCCGTCAATAACAAGATCCGCAGTGACTTTTTCCAAGCGATTCGGATTAACCCTGATTTTTACACCGAACGGTTATTTTCAAGAGGCACGCTGCTTGACCTGAGACCCAACGCTCAACATGAAAAAACAGCCCGTCGGTATTTATCCCTATTTATCTATGGTAACGAACACAATTTTCACTTTCACGCCCCCGTCAGCGAAACCGTAGCGGTGCCAAAAGGAACCAATAGCGCTGCCGTTCTTGACTACCCCGATTGGAATTACGACGGCACCCAGGCGTATATCAGTGACCTGACAAACCTTGGCGATATTGTGTTCAATAGAACCTCTTCGGCACTGGAGGTGACCACACGGCTGGACAAGGCATTCCCCGAACATCGTACTCTTGAGTTCAAGTCACGCACGAGCAAAGCGGAATTTTACTTGAACCTGTCAACGCTTCATTCACCCGCCAACAACAGTGAGAAATTGGCACTGCAGAAGGGTTCAGAGCTCAGCATCACCTCCGACATTGGGTTGCCTTGTCGCTGGGTATCACTGACGGTCACCTGCCTGAAGACCGGGGCGACCTACAATAATCTGATTCACAAAGACAAACATGACACGTCCATGGGCGCGCAACACTTGCCACTTGAAACAGACCGTAACCAGTCAACCGTTCCATTAAAGGATTATTACATTGAGCCCGACGCCTTTAACTTTCTGTTCGAAAACACCAATACCGAATACCGCATCGCGGTGAGCTTTTACACCGAGCAAAAGGCGACAATTCCTTTCGAAAGTGACTGGGTCTTCAATACTGCAATTGCCACACTGTATGCACGCCACTACAAACCCGTCATCATTATTCCCAGAGACGAAAATAACCTTCTTCCAAAGAAGATCCATCGGGCAAACAGTTACATCGTCGGGGAGCCTAAAACCTCGCGACGGGAAATGAACGGCACGTTTTCAAGCCTGGCTTCGACGCACACGTTCAGTACTCATATTCAGTTGGACCCCACCACGCTTCGCCCTTTTGAAGAACACAGCAATGGTACGGCCCTTGCGCGGGCAATCACGATCATCCATGGCGTATTGATTTTAGATGTAAACACGCGGATCAACGATCGGCTTATCCGCGGCTATGCACTTAAAGCCCTTAGCCTGACCCTTCCCGAACAAGATGCTGCGCCCATCAGGCCCTTGTCGCCGAGGATTTCACGCCGAGTTTCACAACCCCATGGCACGGCAGAGTTCATCGACTTCAGCAACTCCATGATCAAGCTCAGTGACTCGCGTGTGGCAGATGCACAGCGGGCACCGATCCGCCTGAACACCTGCGTTACTCAGCAATTGAATAGCGCCGCCAGCATCAGCCTGGATCAACTGTTTTCGATGACCGCCAGTCACTGGCGAGAACCGGCTCTGGTCAGTCATGAACCACCAACGCTGCTGGACTTCCACGGTGCCTACGGTCACTATTTCTGGGAGTTGTTTCTTTACCTGCCCTGGCTGGTGGCCAGCCGGCTAAACATGGAGCAGCGTTACGCTGAAGCCGAAGCCTGGCTCAAGTACCTCTTCGACCCCAACAGCATGCCCGCACAGCAGCCCCCTGCTTACTGGCGGCTGCATGCCCTGACTCCGGACCAACCCGAACTCAGCTACGCCCGTAACCACCCGGACGACCCGAACCAGCTCGCTCTCAGTGCTCCAGTCTACTTTCGTCAGGCTTTGTACAGGCTGTATGTCGACATACAGCTTAATCGTGGCGATGCCGCGTATCGCCAAGCCAGCGCCGATAGCCTTGCTGAAGCCAAGTTGTGGTTTATGCGGGTCAAAAGCCTGCTCGGGCCCCGCCCGGTCAGCACCCTTGAAGAACCGTGGCAACCCATGACCCTTGAAGACTTGAGCGCCTCGCATTCCACTTCGCTGCGGCAACGGGAACTTCAGATGGGTCAACAGACCGCACCCGGCTACCCACTCTGCCGTGCACCTGCCAGTGATCCGCAACACCCTTTTGCACGTGACTCATCAGCCTTGTGTTTACCGCTTGATCCGGGGCTGGTAGCCCGGTGGGACACCGTTGACAGTCGACTGTTCAACCTTCGCCACCACCTCAGTATCAGCGGCAAACCCTTGCACCTTTCATTATTCGCCCCTGCGCTGCCCGCCCAATTGCTGCTGGAGCGCCTTGGCAGCCGTAACGGGATCACCCCTTCTGCAGCGCTCGGCTCGCAGCTCGCAGACATCGGCCACTACCGCTTCCAGGTCGTCCATGCCCACGCCATGAGCCGGGTAGACAACGTGATACAGCTGGGCCAAAGCCTGCTGTCACTGTTTGAGCGCAAGGACCAAACCGAACTGGCGCAACAACTGCAACAGCATGTCTGGGAGCTGGCACAGCTTGGCGTTGAGCAACAGATTCAGGGGATGCGCATCGATGAACACAACCACAAAGCCTTACTCGCGGGCAGGCGTGTGATCGAAGGCCGTATGCAGTACTTCGAAAAACGCCTCCAGGAGGGCATCTCAACAGCTGAATCACAAGCCAGCCAACAGTACCTTGAAAGTGCGCGATGGGAACTCGTCGCATCCGCGGCCCAGGCCGGTGCCGGGTTGGCGATGTTGATACCCAATATCTTCGGCACCTCTAACGGCGGCATTCGCTGGGAAGGGGCTTTTCATGCCATCCAGGCCGGCGCACAAGGTGCCGCCAATGAAAAACGCGCCAGCGCCAACCACCTCGAGCGTAACGAACAGTTCAACCGCCGGGCACAGGAGTGGGCTCAGGCACTGGAGCAGTGCCGTCTGGAACTCACTCAAGTTGACTTGCAGCTTGAAACGCAAGCGCAACAGACGGCCATGCTTGGCTTGCAACTCAGGCAGACGGAAAAAGCGATGCTGCACGCCCGTGATACCTATGAACTGCTTAATAAGCGCTTTACCAACGAGCAGCTGTATCAATGGTTCAACAGCCAGTTGGCAACCTTCTATTACCAGGCCTACGACGCCGCTCACGCGCTGTGCTTGAACGCACAAGCCTGCTGGCAGTACGAGCGGGCAGACTGGGACACGCGCTTTATCCAAAACAGTCGCTGGAACAATCAGTTCAGGGGCATGAGCGCGGGGGAGTCGCTAAAACTTGATTTGATGAAGATGCATGACGCTTACCTTCAACGTAATCAACGCGATCTGGAAATTAGAAAAACCGTGTCCTTGCGTCAGTTAAAGGGTAAAGACAGCACCGTCACGACCCATCTGGACTGGTCGGCGCTGCACCTTGAACTGCTCAAGAGTGGCAACGTGACGTTCGAGTTGACCAAGGCGCTGTTTGATGCCGATTACGATCACCACTACCTGCGCCGGATCAAGAGCATTAGCGTTTCCTTGCCCGCCACCCTGGGCCCTTACGAAGACATTCGTGCAACGCTGACTCAAACCTGGAACCAGATCCAGTTGACCAAAAGCCCAAGCAGTACACGCGAGAACATGCGGGTCAGAGAGCAAGTCGCGCTCTCTACCGGACTCAACGACAATGGCCTGTTTACCCTCAACTTCGACACCGACGAGCGCTACGTGCCCTTTGAATACACCGGGGCGGTGTCCAAATGGTGCCTGAAATTTTCCAAGCCGGACACACAGGCCGACATGCTCAAGTCCCTCAGTGACATCATTGTGCATGTGCACTACACCGCGAGAAGCACTGGAGGCCAGGGATGACGGCTCAACCCTCACACCGTGGTGATCTGCTAACACCGTCCTTACCCAAGGGCGGCGGGGCAATTCACAGTATCGGTACAGGATGGGGCGCGGTCGGCATGACCGGGACAGCGTCGTTTCAGGTACCGCTGCCCCTCTCACCTGGGCGCGGGTTTGCCCCCACCATCGCGCTGAGTTACCACAGCACACTGGGCAACGGCCCGTTCGGATTGGGTTGGAGCGCGTCGGCCGGTTCCATCAGCCGCAGTACCCTGCGCGGCGTTCCAGCCTATGACGATGATGATGTCTACATCGGCCCTGCTGGCGTTGAACTCAGGCCCGAACGCACGGCACTCGGTGCACCCGCCGTGCGCACTGTCGATCAGTTCAACACCCTGCCACTGGGCACCTCCTTTAACGTACTGCGTTACCTGCCGCGCCACGAAAGTTCTTTTGACCGCATTGAACACTGGTCTTGCACCACAGACACCGCGGGTTTCTGGCTGGTGCAGACGGCTGACGGGCATTGCCACCTTTTTGGTAAAACCGCTTCGGCACGCCTTGCTGATCCAACGGCACCGACTCATGTCGCACAGTGGCTGCTGGAAGAAAGCCTGAACCCACTCGGTGAACAGATTTACTACCAGTACAAAACCGATACGCAGCCCACGCCAGACCGAAACTTCAGCGCCCAGCGCTATCTGAGTCGTGTGTGTTACGCCAACCTAACGGCAAGGGGGCAACTGGCGCTCTGGACGGAAAATGACCCGGCACCCAGGCAGTGGCATTTCGAACTGGTGTTTGACTACGGTGAACGCACCACGGTGCCGAGCCAAGCGCCACCCTACCTCCCACAGCAGGACTGGCTTGAGCGCAGCGATCCTTTTTTCAGTTATGCCTATGGCTTTGAGCTGGGAAGCCGACGGCTGTGTCGGCAAATGCTGATGTTCCACAACTTCCCCGAAGAAACCGCCATGGGCCTCGACCCCGTACTGACACGGCGATTGCTGCTGGAGTACTCCACCACCGAGACCGGTATTAACCTATTGCATGCCGTGCATGAACAGGCCTGCGCTGCAAATGGCGACCTGAGTCACTGGCCGCCTCTGGAGCTGACCTACAGCCCTTTCACGCTGGCCCCCGACCCTGCGCACTACCGCCCTTTCGATGCCTTGCACGGCTCAAACAACAGCGAGGGCTACCAACTGCTTGACCTCTACAGCGACGGCTTGCCCGGCGTGCTTTTTCGCAATGACAAACACTGGCTTTACCGCGAGCCAATGCGCGGCGCTCAAGCATCCGATGCCCGTGAAGTGACCTATGGCCCCTTGCAAGCGCTCAAGCGCGCGCCCTTGTCTGACCTGGATGCACCGCTGCTGCAAGCGCTGACAGACCTCAACGGAGACGGGCAACTGGAGTGGGTCATCGCCCAACCGGGCATGAGCGGCTTTTTTACCCTTGAGCGTGACCGGCAATGGTCCGGGTTCGTGCCTTTTTCGGCCTTCCCGCAGGAGTTCTTCCACCCACAAGGCCACCTTGCCGACCTGATGGGCAACGGTATTCACGACCTGGCCCTGATCGGCAGCAACAGCGTGCGCCTTTACACCAACCTGGGCACGGCAGGCTTTGCAGCCGGTACGCACATTGCACACGAACACGAGGATGACCGGCTGCCGCTGCTCAGCAACAGCCCCACCGAACTGCTGGCCTTCAGCGATATTCTGGGCAGCGGCCAGCAGCACCTGGTGCGTATTCGTCACAACGAAATCAAATGCTGGCCAAACCTGGGCCGGGGCCGCTTTGGTAAAGGCTTTGTGTTTGCCTCACTGCCTTTTGCCTATGCCGACTTCGAGGCGTCGCGGGTGTTGTTGGCCGACCTCGATGGCTCCGGTGCCAGTGACGTGATCTACCTTGAGCCCGATCAAGCGCTGATTTTCATGAACCGTTGCGGTAACGGCTTACACAACGCGCCCACTTCGCTGCCTTGGCCCGACGGCGTTCGCCATGATCGCTTTTGCCACGTCAGCGCGGCGGACCTGCAAGGCTTGGGTTGCAGCAGCCTGATCCTGACGGTGACCCACCCGGCACCGCGCCACTGGCGCTACGACTTTGTCACTGAAAAGCCCTACCTGCTGACCGGCACGGATAACAACATGGGTGCCGTCGGCCGCTTGAGCTATCGCAGCAGCGCCCAAGAGTGGCTGGACGAAAAAGCCCAACACCGGGCCGCGACACCGCCACCGGCCTCTGGCCTGCCATTTGCGTTGCATCTGGTCAGCGAGCAACAGCAGTACGACCAGATCAGTGGCAACCAACTGACCCAACGCTTTACCTATCGGGACGCTTACTACGACAACGCTGAACGCCGGTTTCAGGGCTTCGGCCTGGTGCAGGCCACCGACACCGAGCAACCGCTCAAGCCGGCGTCCAACCCAAGCGCCACAGCCCCCCTGCTGCGCAAGACCTGGTTTCATACGGGCAAGGCAATCGACCCGCCTCGGGACGGTTTCTGGGCAGCCGACACCTTGGCCCATCAGATGGGGCTCACCCTGCTGACCCGTTTGGAGGCCGGCGCTACGCAGGACACCGTGGTGCCCCTGGCGTCTGCCACTGACCTGAGCGCCATGAAGCACGCCCTGAGCGGTAGGGTGCTGCGCGAAGAGGTCTATGCCGCAGATGATCCTGAGCCTTCACGCATCCCTTACACGGTCAGCCAACACCGCTATCTACTGCGCCAAGTGCAAGCGTGCGAGTGCCTGCTGGTGCTGCCTGTGGAATCACAGGTGTATCGCTACGAGCGCCAGGCTTCGGACCCGGCGTGCCAACACATGGTCCAGTTGCGCTGGGACCGTTATGGCAACCGAGTGCATGGGTTGACCGTTGATTACGCGAGACGCCAGCGCGCATCCGACCCGCCTCCGTTCAGTGACGCCCACCAGCAGACTTGGTGGCGCGACACCCACGACCCTGCGCAGCAGGTGCATTACATCAGTGAAATACGCGCCGCGTTCATTCATCTCGATGGCGCGGACCGCTGGCGGTTGGGGCTGCCTTACCGCCAGCGCAGCAATGCGCTGGTGTTTGAGAAGAACGCCCTGGCGCCGGAACGTATCCGCTATGAGTTGCTGATCGAGAACACCGCTGACAACCCCGTGGGCCCTGATGCCAAGCGCACCCTGAGCGGTTTATCGGTGCAGTATTACTGCATGCCTGGCAGCCTTTCTCCTCTGGCGACGGGCCAGGCCAGTTTTCAAGCGCTGGCGGCCTGCCAGGAAACCGCCGAACTGGACGAACAGGCGCTGACGGCCTATGACGATGTGAGCCGATTGAGCGGTCAACCCCCTTTCGACTTGACCCAAGCCCTTGAACAAGAGCACTACCAGGCCATGCCCCTGTTTTTATCCGCACGCGAGACGGACACATCGAATGTCACCCTGTGGTCACTCAAACAAGGCTATACCCGATACGCCCCTGAACACGGTTTCTACCGCCCCAACCAGCTGCAAGCCACCCAAAGCCACGCCACGACCAACATCGACCACGACCGTTACCACCTCCATGTCACCTCGGTCACGGCCATGGATGGCTGTATCACCAAAGCGGCGTACGACTACCGTTTGCTGCTGCCCATTGAGATCACCGACCCTCAAGGCAGCGTCCAGCAAGTTCGCTACGACGCGTTCGGCCAATTGCTGGTCAGCAGTGTTTACGGTCAAGAGCAGGGGAAACCCGTGGGGTTCGCGCCAGTAGCCGAGTACCAACGGCCCGCCGACGACAGCCCAAGCGCTGCCATCGCTAACCCTCACGCGGCGTTATTGAATGCCGCCAGCGCCTGCTTTTATGCGCCCTTCAGCTGGATGGGGCACATCGCGCCTTCCTCCCGGCGCGAGTACTGGATTGCGCAAGGTTACCTGACCGTTGGCGGTTACATCCGGGCCAGCACCCGCGCACAGTTGACCACGCTAAGCATGAGCGAGCCCGACTTGAGTGAGGCGGTACGTCAGTCAAGGCGTGAGCCGGTTCATGGTGCGGTACTGCGCGCGGATAACTACCCCACGATTGACCAAAGTGTGACTCGCGCTATCCATATCGACCTTACCTACAACGACGGTTTTGCCAGACCGCTGCAAACCTGCCGGAAAACCTCAGCGGGGGACGCTTACAGGCTGGATTCGATGGGACATCCATTGCTGGACACTCACGGCAAACCGCTGCTGGAGCAGTGCGAACAGCGCTGGCGGATCAGCGGTGGGGTCGAGTACAACAACAAGGGACTGGTAATTCGCAATTATTCACCCTACTTCGCTGACCAGTACCGTTACCTCCAGAACGGCACACTGCGCCAGCATGGCTACAGCGATCACGTGTTCTACGACCCGCTCGGGCGCCCTGTGCACAGGCTCAACACCAAAGGCCATTCCAGCCGAACCACTTATTGCACCTGGTACACCATCAATGAAGATGAAAACGATACAGCGCAGGATTGAAACGGCACAGTACAGCGGTTTGATGCCCGTTGGGCCGTTCATCCCCCTGTGAGCCAGTGTGCCTAAGGCAGACGGCGGCCCGTTCCGGGCCGCCGCTACAGGGTCAAGTGGGCTATTACGCCAGGTCAGTTGTTTTTCTTCGTTTGAAAGGAGGTACCGTCTTTGCGCCTTACCCGACTCCAGAGCGTGGGGTTGGTTTCCCAAGGGGCTGCGACACGTTTCCCACTCAAATAAAAAGCGACTTTATGGCCCAAGCTGGCTTTGTGCCGATATAAATGGCGCAACTCAGCCACCGTCACTAACGCTGCAGATCGGTCAGGGTCGATAACTTTCTGCAGGTCAAGGCCGTCAAGTATAAATCGCGCCGTACGTGCGCCCTGCCCCGTGATAATCAGGTCCAGCGCGGCCTTGCTGCCCCGGGTGACATTTTTCTGCACGATCTTATTGGCTGCCTGTTGGAGGCTATTTTCGGTCGTGGCATATTTTAAAAACGTTTTAGTGAACGCGTACCTGGACTGCTCATAGGCCTGTGAGTACTCGTGCGCAAACTCGACATCCTGCGGTCTTGACACCCACTTTTTATAATAACCCTTGTACAGTTCACCGATGTTAGCGTGATAAGCCTCACTGAAAGGCAACAGCCTTTTATTAATATACTGCTGGTATTCATCAAAGCTTTCGTCGACACGTCTCAAGCCCTCATCATCCGCCGCAACGTCAGCCAACTCCTCATACTTATCAATAAACTCAGCCGCCACTTGCCGATGAAGTTCCAGCACGTTAAGCATTTTTATAACCACCGCCTTGTCGGGTTGTAAAAACGGCCCCAGGTAATAACCCCGCTGCGTCAATCGCGAATAAAAGCTCAATTGGCTGGCAATGGCTTCACTTCGCCCAAAGTACAAATCGCCTTTGGCCGCACTGAATTCGCGTGCCAAATCACTTTGACGGCCGTCAGGATCTCTGCGTGAAGCAACGTTCGACTTGACGAAAGTGAAGAGGTTTAAACCCTCTGCGCCGCCCGCCGGATCCGGGCTTATCCAGCGGTGCAACCATGGCGCGTAATACCGGAAGCCGTAGTAATACAACCCCGTGGCATCGCGTTCCTTGCCGCTGTAGCGCACTGTTTTGTAGGTCGCCTCCAGCGCACTGCGGGCCGCCCACCACGCCGTCGCGCCGTAGGGGTAATACCCTTCCTGGCTGAGCAACGCCGCTTGCTCGTCCAGTTCCAGCGTGCAACTGCCCGTCAGGTCCGACAGGCCATAGCGCAGTTGTTCGTTGGCGGCCTGCGCCGGTAAACCGCGTTCCCACTGCAGCGCCCTGACCGTGGTGTGCCCCGCTTCCACCGACAGCACGTTCAACCATTGCCCCGTGGCCTCGTCACGGTGCAGCTCAAGCCCCGGCAAATACCTCACCTCACGACGATGGGACAGGCCTTTGGCTTTGCTCGATCGCCATTTCAACACCCGTTGCCCGGCCGCGTCGTACCCGTAACTTTCCTCGTCGGGGTCGCCGTCTTCGCGCACCACTTGGGTGACGTGCACCAGTTGGCTGCGTGCATTCCAGCTCACCATTTGCCCCCGCGCCAGCGCCTGTTGGTTG
>NZ_JASLGE010000071.1 GCF_030150285.1 Pseudomonas sp.
CCCAGAAAGCGATCAACTGTTTGACGTCTACTTCTGCCATCACTTTTTGCGAACTATCGACGTGAACAAGCCAGATTACGGTTCATAATGTGTCCACTATGTCCCCGCACATGTGTCAACCATGTGTCCGGTCTGTACAAAAGCGCAAAGTGGCCAAACGCTCATGCCCCTACCACTCGGTGCCTCGCTGGGGCTCGGCATGCCCTCACACAGGCATTGCTCCGTGGGCCCGCCGCGATCGGCCCTCCCTGGCCGTGTCGCGGCTAACCCGGCGTCCTGCCGGGTTACCCACTGCGCAAAACCTGCGTTCGGCCAGCGTGGTTTAAGGGGGCCCTTGGATCAAAAACCAGATCAAAAGATCACGAGCAAGCTCGTTCCTACAAACTCTGCCCCGTGCCATGCGTAGGAGCAGCCCGTCGACGCTCGATTGCTCGCGATCTTTTGATCCAAATGACATAAACAAACCCCGCTTCGGCGGGGTTTGTGTTTTCAAGAGGGTGGTCTCAGGGTTCAGGCCTGGCGATTTTGCGCTTCCAGCTTTTCCAACTCGGCTTTGTAGTCCTGCGCGTCACTTTCGCGGTGGAACATGCCCACCAACACGTCTTGTTGATGAACATCCCAGAGGTGCACCCCATGGGCAACGAGCTGGTGGAACATACGTGAATCGTCGCGTTCAGTTACTTTGATAGTCATCTGCTTGCTCCAAATTCTGATGGGCCTGCGGCAAGACGTCGCAGGCCTTCTTTATAGAATCTGTTAGCTTCCTAAGTAAATACCCTGTCGGCGTGGTGTCATGTTTGTGAAAAAGCCTGAAACGCTGCAGCCCTGTAACGGCGTGGTGTTTACGGTTTCTTCCAATAGTTTTATGACAAAAGTTTCATGAAAGCAGGCTCCAGCAGTCGCTGCTGAGGTGTGAAGACAGTGACAACAGGGCATTCACACGAGCCAAAAAAACCTCGCCGAAGCGAGGTTTTCTTGGAGCTTGCTGCTTAAGGCTTGCCGCTGAATCAACTGCCTTTAACAGTTTTGCCACTCACCGTGCCATCCAGCAACACGATGTTGTATTCCTTGCCGTCTTTTTCGACCTGGCGCAGTTTGACCAGCAATGAACTCCAGTCCTTGGCGAACCACATTTGTGTGATGCGCTTGTTCTGTGTCGGGTCGCGTACACGTTCAACCTTGATGGCGTCGATCTTGCCAGCCTTGGTCTCTACGTTCTCCGGGCCGATGACGCGGAAGTCGTAGGTGTCGATCTTGTCATCGTCCACCACCTGATAGCTCATGCTCTTTTTGCCCGCCGCCACATCACGTTGCAACGCGAGTTGGTAGGTGGACTTGTCGAGCATGCCGCTCAGCAGCGGGAGTTTGACCGGGTCACCCTGGTCGGTACCGGTGACCATTTTGGCCGACCAGTCGAAGTCCAGATCGATACTTTTCTTTTTGCCCAGACCACCCCGTTCAAAGTGGTAAGTCAGCGGGATCAGCGCGTCCTTTTCAACCTTGAGGGTGCTTTCTTCGTTCAGGCTGGCCACCAGCATCGAAGCCTTGAAGTTCAGGGTCCAGGTGCCGTTGGCGTCTCGGGTCAGGCTGCGTTCGGCAGAGCCGCTCATCGGCAACTGCTTCCAGTCTGCGGTGTAGCTGGCGTTGAAAGGCTGAAGATCGGCCGCTTGCACTGCTGGAATGGCCAGCAGGCTGAGGGCGAGGAGCAGGGCACGACGCATAATGTCTCCTAGGTTCGTATCAAGTGGCCGCTGGCCGCAAGTAATTGACCGTCTAATAATGCGCCACGTTCGTCAAGTGACAAGCGACCTTCGGCAAACCAGCGCACTGCAAGCGGGTAAATCTGGTGTTCTTGAGCGTGAACCCGTTGTGCCAGAGTGGAGGCCGTGTCGTCACGCGCTACCGATAACATGGCTTGTACGACCAGAGGCCCGCCATCAAGTTCCTCGGTGACGAAGTGCACGCTACAGCCGTGCTCGTGATCGCCGGCTTCCAGCGCCCGCTGATGCGTGTGCAAACCTTTGTATTTAGGCAGAAGCGAGGGGTGGATGTTGAGCAGGCGGCCTTGATAGTGACGCACGAAATCGGCGCTGAGGATACGCATGAACCCGGCGAGAACCACCAATTGCGGCTTGAAGGTGTCGATCACGTCGATCAGTGCCGCATCGAAGGCCGTGCGGCCCTCGAAGGCGGTGTGATCCAGTACGCGGGTGTCGATACCCGCGTCTTTGGCGCGTTGCAGGCCGTAGGCATCGGCGCGGTTGGAAATCACCGCGCGGATTCTGGCCGGGCTTGCCTGGACGTCATCGCTGTCGATCAAGGCCTGCAAGTTGCTGCCTGTACCAGACAGCAGTACCACTACATCACAGGTATCGGGCATTAGTGCGCCTTGAGGTTTTGCAGCTCAACTTGCGCAGCACCTTCGGCGGCTGTTGCGATCTGGCCGATCACCCACGGTTGCTCGCCGGCTTCACGCAGCACGTTCAGTGCGGTTTCAACGTCGGCCTGGGCCACACAGATCACCATGCCAACGCCGCAGTTCAGCACGCGGTGCATTTCGGTTTCAGCGACGTTGCCTTTTTCCTGCAGCCAGTCGAAGACGGCCGGGCGCTGCCAGCTGGCCACGTCAACCACGGCTTGTGCGCCTTTGGGCAGCACGCGCGGGATGTTGTCCAGCAGGCCACCCCCGGTGATGTGGGCCATGGCTTTGACGACGCCGGTGTCCTTGATCAGCTTGAGCAGCGGCTTGACGTAGATGCGGGTCGGGGCCATCAGCAGATCGGTCAGTGGTTGGCCGTCGAGCTGGATGTTTTCGATGTCGGCACCGGACACTTCGATGATTTTACGGATCAGCGAGTAACCGTTGGAGTGCGGGCCCGAAGACGGCAGCGCGAGCAGGGCGTCACCGGCAGCCACTTTGGAACCGTCGATGATTTCAGATTTTTCGACAACGCCGACGCAGAAACCGGCCAGGTCGTAGTCTTCGCCTTCGTACATGCCCGGCATTTCAGCGGTTTCGCCGCCTACCAGCGAGCAGCCCGACAGTTCGCAGCCAGCGCCGATACCGGTGACCACCTGGGTGGCGGTTTCAACGTTGAGCTTGCCGGTGGCGTAGTAGTCAAGGAAGAACAGCGGTTCTGCGCCGCACACGATCAGGTCGTTAACGCACATGGCCACCAGGTCGATGCCGATGCTGTCGTGTTTGTTCAGGTTCAGTGCCAAACGCAGTTTGGTACCCACGCCGTCAGTGCCGGAAACCAGCACAGGCTGTTTGTAGCCGGCCGGAATTTCGCAGAGGGCGCCAAAACCGCCGAGGCCGCCCATCACTTCCGGGCGTGCAGTGCGCTTGGCCACGCTCTTGATGCGTTCGACCAATGCTTCACCGGCGTCGATGTCTACACCGGCGTCTTTGTAGCTCAGGGATGGTTGCTTGCTCATAATCCAGGCCTTTAGGGGGGATTCGGGGGTATCGACCGATCTCAGGGGGCTCGTTAAGAAGTGCTCATCGATGCAATCAGAGCCTTTTCAGGAGGCCCGGCTGTTGCCGGTCTGCGAAGGCGCGCGATTTTATCAGGCTTGAGGGGCAGCGGCCATCCTCGGGCCGACGGGCAGGGTTATATCGAGTGAAAAAAACCTTTTTTAGTCGTGCTGGCTGCTACGCGCGGGTCTGTATAAGGTATAGCGCTTCACTTTTGATTTTTTATGACTGTATGAAAACTTCGCAGAAGGTCTGAATGATTTGGCCACGGCCCTGTCAGAAGCTTTATCGAGTGTTCTTGTATGGCCTTTTAATACTGCCTTTTGTCACCGGGAATTCTTCATGCGTTTCTATCAATGTGTTGCAGTGGGCTGTTTGTCATTGTTCAGTCTTGCCAGTCATGCCCAGGTGTTGACCGACCTTTATCAAGTCCGAGAACCCGTTACCAGCCAATCGCCAGAAGAGCGTTCTCAGGCCACGCAAAAAGCCTTGGAGACGCTGGTGCTGCGCCTTACCGGTGATGCCAAGGCGATTCAGAGCCCGGCATTGGAAGCCATTCGCAAAGACCCGCAGCAAATAATCAGCCAATACGGTTATGACGCCGGCCCCCCTGAGGCTTTGCGTGTCGACTTCGATGCGGTGAGCACCGACCGGGCTTTGCGTCAGGCTGGGCTATCGTTGTGGGGCAGTAACCGGCCAGCGCTGCTGGGCTGGTGGTTGAGCGATTCGGTTGAGGGCTCAAGCCTGGTGGGTGATGGTCAGTCGGCGGCTGAACCCTTGCGAAGGGCTGCTCAGCATCGCGGCTTGCCGTTGCGTTTGCCGTTGGCGGACCTGGGTGAGCAACTGGTGGGCACTGCCGAAAACCTTGAGGGTGCAGACCCGGCACCTTTGAAGGAGGCTTCTGAACGTTACGGTGCGGATGGGCTGCTGGCGGTCCACGCCCGCGAAGGTGACGGTCAATGGCAAGCGCAATGGCGTTTGTGGCAAGGCGATCAGCAAGAGCAAGGCCGTGTACAGGCGGCAGATCAAGCTGCCTTGGCCGATGCGGTGATGCTCGCGGTCAGTGAGCGCCTGGCCCCGCGTTATGCGGTCAAGCCCGGCGTATCCTCAGACCAGTTGCTCGAAGTGCAGGGCATGACGCTGGAACGTTATGCGCAGTTGGGGCATTTGCTGGATCCGTTTGGCGGCCAGCTTAAAAGCGTCAGTGGTGATCGAATTGTCTACCAGGTGAACGGTAGCGCCGAGCAACTGCGTTCTCAGTTGGGGCTGGCCCAGTTGCATGAAGTGCCTGCCGATTCGGTGCCCGTTGCACAGGTCGATGGGCAGGCGAGTGCATCACCCGGCGTGCAGTTGCGGTTTAGCTGGTAGGTTGCTTCTTCTCTCTATAAAGGATGGCTGACTATGACGGACTCACGGCGATGGGTGTGGTGGGGGGTAGCCCTGGCGCTGGGCCTCTTTATTTATGTGTTGCGTCCGATCCTCACGCCGTTTCTGGTCGCGATCTTGTTGGCCTATATGTTCGACCCTGTCGTTGGGCGTTTGGAACGTTTCGGCCTGTCCAGAACCTGGGGCACGGTCACGGTGTTTGCGTTATTCACCGTGATTGTGGTGGCCCTGATACTGGTGCTGGTGCCGCTGCTGGCCAAGCAATTGATGAAGCTCTATGAACTCGCGCCGTTGATTCTGGACTGGTTGCAGCACACCGCCATGCCCTGGGCGCAGGCCAAGTTAGGCTTGAGTGACGGTTTCTGGAAGTTCGACAAGATCAAGGCCGCGATCACCGCGCACATGGGTCAGACCACCGATATCGTCGGTGTGGTGCTGTCCCAGGCCACGGCTTCGAGCTTGGCGCTGATTGGCTTTCTGGCCAACCTGGTGCTGATTCCGGTGGTGGCGTTCTACCTGCTGCGTGACTGGGATGTCTTGCTGGCCAAGCTTCGCGGTTTACTGCCCCGTGATCGTGAACCGCAGATTGTGTCGTTGGTCAAGGAGTGTCACGACGTGCTCGGTGCGTTTGTTCGCGGGCAACTGTTGGTGATGCTGGCGCTGGGAGTGATCTACTCGGCTGGTCTGATGCTGTTGGGTCTGGAACTGGGGCTGTTGATTGGCTTGATGGCGGGGCTGGCGGCCATCGTGCCTTATATGGGTTTTGTCGTGGGGATTGGCGCAGCACTGATCGCAGGGCTATTCCAGTTCAGTGGTGACTTGTACCCGATGCTGGGCATCGTGGCGGTGTTTATGGTCGGGCAGGCGTTGGAAGGTATGGTGCTCACACCGCTGCTGGTGGGGGACCGGATCGGCCTGCACCCGGTTGCGGTCATCTTTGCGATCCTGGCCGGCGGTGAGCTGTTTGGCTTTACCGGCGTATTGCTGGCGTTGCCGGTGGCGGCCGTGATCATGGTGCTGGTGCGCCATGTGCACGATTTGTATAAAGAATCGCAAGTTTACAAGCGCGAAGAAGACCCGCAACTGTAGCCCCTGGTCATGGCTGACGAGGGGCCTTGGCGGGAGGCAGCGAGGTTATGCCAGTGATTGAAGGTGCGTGACACTTTTACCGGCGTCGTCTCCCGTGGGTAAGGTGATCGTGATTGTCGCCAGCAAAGGGGATGAACCCTCTTTACTGGCGCTGGACGCCACAATGAACCTGGCTTCGGCAAGGGCTTGAGTGGGGTCCGCGCAGGTTATGACGAGATGGGCACCTTTCTTTTCACAAATAAACGACACGGTGTCCAGCGGGGTGACGGACAGTGTGCTGGTGAGTGAAACGGTCAGCGGCACTTCACCGTTAAAGACGGCGCCGATCGCTCGGGGCGGGGTTTGGGTGACCGCGGCATGGCCATAGCGATTGATGATGACGTAGTGCGCATCGCTGAGGCTGGACAGTGGCCCTATTTCATAGTGATAGCGGGCTTCTTGAGTGCAAGGGTGTGTGATCCACACTGAAAACACGGGGGCTTTTATAAGGTCCGTGCTGCCAAAGGTATTAATGTCTCTCCAGCGGCCAGTTTGCTCAGTGATTTGCAAAGTGACGGGTTCAATGTCAAAGAATCTGTAATAAAGACCGTCATGCTCTATTTGAGCAATCGATGATGAGCTGAGTGTGTAAGGCAAGGTGGCGGTGTGCGAGGTTCCATCGCGTAACTTGACCGTGACCGTTCCATTTAGCAGGCACTGATTGACTTGAGTTGTAACGGGGGCTGAGGCGGCTGCGGTATCAATATTCGAACCGATGAATACAGCGCGTTCGGGTAAGGCGATGATGCTTTTTTGCGCATGGCTGATATTGCCTTTTGTCAGCGTCATGCTGTTAATGCCGCAGCGTCCATCACTGGCCCCGCCGGCATAAGCGTGGCTGCCCCAAGCGCCGACGCCCCAGTTGATCAGCGGAAACTTAAAGTCCGGGTTCTGCTCGACGGTGGTTCCAGGGAGTTTTTGCCAGTCCCACACGGGTTGTATGTCGCGATACTCATTGCCATGTCGATAGATGAAGCAGGAGCCGTTGCCGACATAGTAGCCCTTCAAGTTTCCACCGTTGCCACTTTCGCACCCCACTGTCCTGTTGGAAATGCACTTGGCAAAGAGCCCGAATTCAGAAGTGAAGTGAGTCATATAGTCATTGACCCAGAAGGCGCGGTTACCGATGTAAAACGAGTTTTGTGCTTCATCGCCGTTGGCGCGTTTTATCAGTTCTGCTAAGGCATCCGGGTAAAGCGGTCCACTCTTCAACAGTTGTTTGGCCCAGCTTGCAAGGGATGAGATGTTTTTCAGCCCTTCACTGATGGATCGGCCGCGTGTGTGCATATCAAAGGTATAGGCGTAGCCCATCCAGCCCATGCCCTCAATGATGAACTGCTCCAGCGAACGTAGCGCCGGTGATGAGAGTGAAAAGATTCCGCTGGACACTGAAAGGCTTTCGAATATGCGGCCCAGTAATTCAGTGCCGTAGGCGCTGGCATAGAGTTGCGAATATTGCCCGTCACCTGGGTTGTGCTGGCTATAGGAATTGTCGAGGCTGATGCCTTCTCCGTTCTCCTTGCCATGGCGCTCCACCGGGAAGCACAAGGTCGACAGCATCTGGTAAGCAGCGTAGGTGCTTTGCAGGGCAAATGTGGACCCTTGGGTCTTCCAGTCAGCAAGGCTCCAGATCAACTGTATATAGCAATAGTCGGCCAGGTTGGCACCTGTTTCAGGGGCGTCTGCGTGGGTGGTTTTTTTGATGTAATCAAAGAATACCTTCAGGCTGTCATTGCGCATCAGGGTCGACAGTAAAAGTGCGGCAATCGATGCTTTTTTACCGAGGCCAATATGCCGGTCCCACCAGTTGATAGGGTCGTAATCTTGCTGGCCATAAAAATTCAGGGCATCTACTGCGCATAGGCTAAAGCGTTCGGGCGTAGCGTCTTGGTATCGGGCAATGTAATCGGCCATGGCCTTGACTCTATCAATGTGTAAATAGAGTGGTGCCGGGTCGATGTCCTGTTTGCCTTCAGGCGGGTAGTCGATGTCGTTGAAACGACCATTTTGGCAAGCTAGAACCCATTGTTCGATGTCCGCATGCTCGGGCGGTATGGCGCTGTGCTTAGCAATCAACTGAGCGTGCACCGTTTCGGCACTGTGTTTAATGTGCTCAGGCAGTATGTGCTGCAACGTGACCGTCAACCCCGACAGGGCGGGCAGCCAGAGCACATTCCGGTATCCGCTGTATTGAGGTGTGATCTGGCGGGTTTCCTGGTTTTTTTCACCTGCGCGCAACAAGGGGCTATTGGCATTGATGTAGCGACTCAGAAAGTAGGGCCAGTTGTACCGCGAGGATTCGACGGGCGTGGGGTTAAAAGTCAAAGTCTCTATAACCTTTGCGCTGGAGGGGTCCATCACCTGTAGGGTTATTGACGCGCCCGGCAGCAGGTTGCCCGAGGATTCAATCAGGCCTGAATTTAGCCAGTTCTTCAAATGGCAGGCGGTGGTGAATACCCGTACATTCAGAAAACTGGCATACCACAGTGCATTGAGGTAACCGCTGTAATGGGTTTTGAAACGCTCACCCTCTTTTTCACCGGCGCGGATGATGGCTGAGGTTTGGTTGAGGGTGTCAGAGAAGAACTTCGGCCAAGTGTATTGGCTTTGCTCGGCTGTGGTGGGGGCATAGTCAACCCGGCTCAAAACACGGCCATTGTCATTATCGATAGCGTATGCACAGATGACCTCCCCTGGCAGTGCGTCTCGATCCGAAATGATGTTGGCACCTTTCATCTCAGCCCATACATCCAACTGCTTGTTCATGGCGACCTCAACTGTGTCAGAGTGATCAGGGGATCCACTGAGTTTACGCAGAGGGGCAGGTCATCAAATACTGATAGAAATGACAGTCCGGATCAGTGGCAGGGCCGTTCAGGGAGCAGGGGCGGGTATTTCTTAAATCTGATAAAACTCAAAGGGATAACGCAAACCTTTGATTTTTCTCATGGTCTGTTACATTGTGCGCCCGGCAACACGGGTATAGACTTTGAACACTTTATACAGAGGCCACTAACGGTTCATTTGAACTGTTCAGTCAGCATGAAACCGATTCAGCTGCCCCTAGGTGTGCGTCTGCGTGATGACGCTACCTTTATTAACTACTACCCAGGCGCTAATGCCGCTGCACTCGGCTATGTTGAGCGTCTGTGCGAAGCCGACGCCGGGTGGACCGAAAGCCTGATCTACCTGTGGGGCAAGCACGGAGTAGGTCGCACGCATTTGTTGCAGGCGGCGTGTTTGCGGTTTGAGCAAATGGGTGAGCCCGCGGTGTATTTGCCGCTGGCCGAGTTGCTGGATCGGGGCATTGAAATCCTCGATAACCTTGAGCAGTACGAACTGGTGTGCCTGGATGACCTTCAGGTGGTTGCTGGCCGGGCTGACTGGGAAGAGGCGCTGTTTCACCTGTTCAACCGCTTGCGCGACAGCGGGCGTCGTTTGCTGATTGCCGCCTCGGCATCCCCCCGTGAATTACCGATCAAGTTGGCAGACCTTAAGTCTCGCCTGACCCTGGCGCTGATTTTTCAGATGCGCCCGCTCTCTGATGAAGACAAATTACGGGCCTTGCAGCTTCGCGCTTCGCGTCGTGGCTTGCACCTCACCGACGAAGTGGGGCATTTCATTCTCACCCGCGGTACGCGCAGCATGAGTGCGCTGTTCGAATTGCTGGAGCGTCTTGATCAGGCATCACTGCAGGCGCAACGCAAGCTGACCATCCCGTTCTTGAAAGAAACCCTCGGCTGGTAAAGCCACCCTCTACTCCGTTGAGTGACAAGGCACAGGCGTCAGAAAGCCTGCGCTTCAGCGTGGTCGCGTGCACAAATCTTATCGTCAGGGGTATAAACCCTTAGATGTCCCGTGGAAACGTCTGAGTCACATTGGTATCGATTGATTTTGCAAATGAGGATCATAGATGGCATAGTCGCGTCTACTTTTCCTACAAGCCACGGTCGTGCCCATGCTAAAGCGCTTCGCACCCCTCGTGCCTCTCGCACTCGTCACCCTGTTATTTGGCTGCGCTGCACACACGCCAGTGTCCCAGCAAGTGGTCGAACAACAGGTTCAACGTTCATCGTCGTCCCAAACTTCTGCTCTTTACCAAGAAGAACTGGCGACTGAAAAAGAACTGGCGCAATTTTCCGCAAACAGCAAGCCTTATGAACTGCCAGCACTGGCTGACAGCATTCTTGAGCGCGGTATGTCCTTGATCGGTACCCGTTACCGTTTTGGCGGCACCTCGGAAGCAGGCTTCGATTGCAGCGGTTTTATCGGTTACCTGTTCCGCGAAGAGGCCGGGCTGCAATTACCGCGCTCAACGCGTGAAATGATCAACGTAAAAGCACCGTTGGTCGCACGAAATAACCTCAAACCCGGTGACTTGCTGTTCTTCAGCACCAACGGCCGCGGCCGAGTCAGCCATGCCGGTATTTACCTGGGCGATGACCAGTTTATTCACTCCAGCAGCCGCCGCAGCGGTGGTGTGCGTATCGACAGCCTGGGTGATAGCTACTGGAACAAAACCTTCATGGAAGCCAAACGCGCACTCGCCATGGCCCCCAGCAGCGTTATTGCTCGACAGTAAAGTTAAAGTCTTACTTGAAGTTTAGCTCCTAAGGGCTAGAATTTAGTCGCATTGTTAAATTCCTGAAGCCGCGAAGCTAACCCCTGTCGCGGCTTTGGGTTTCGCGGCTAAGAAGCCGTATCCAGAATCAGGAACATTCTGTTTATGTCGACCCTAGCCCGCGTAGCTCTCCTGTCCTTGGCCGCTCTACTGAGTGCCTGCGCCAATCGCACCCCGCCAGCCCCTGTGGTCGTTCAAAAAGCCGTGTTCTCCACGCCCGATGAAGCGTCGCCGGTTGCGTCGGATGTGCTGTTCCGTGCCTTGGGTTTGGTGGGTACGCCTTACCGTTGGGGCGGCAATACACCGGATTCGGGTTTTGACTGCAGCGGCCTGATCAAGTACGTCTACCACGATATGGCAGGCATCTCGCTGCCGCGCACGACCCGCGAGATGATCGTGATGCCGGCGCAGACAGTCGGTCAGGACAAGCTACAAACGGGTGATTTGCTGTTCTTCGCCACCAATGGCGGCTCTCAAGTCAGCCATGCGGGCATCTATGTCGGTGAGGGCCGTTTTGTCCACGCACCGGCCACGGGTGGTACGGTCAAACTGGACAGCCTGGGCAAAGCTTATTGGCAAAAAGCCTATTTGAACGCCAAGCGCGTATTGCCCACTGAGCAACACCTGGCGCGCATTCCTTAAAAGTCAAAAGCGACGCTCACCGCCCTTCAGGTGAGCGTCGATTAGAGCTAAAGGCTTACCTCCCCGACCCAGCCTTACCTGGCTGTCGACATCATCAGCAACTATAAAACCCCTCGCAGAGTCTGACTTTTATCGCCCTCAGCCAATCCAGCTGGCAAAGCCATGTCAGCGCGTATTGGCTTTTGTTATTCGTGGATTATCAAAACTCGTTTGGCAGAACCTGTGTTTGAAGTCCATAACCTTTCCAGGCCCATAATTAGGAAGGTCGGCGATGTTTCATTCAGGCCGTGGCGGGGTGATTGATAAGTCTGTTTTCAGAGCGGTGGGGCGGTCCGTTTCAGAGCGCGCATTGTTCAATGACTGTGAGGGGGTATTAGATCAGGTCAGTTGGCAAGCGATGGCCGAACTGGGCATCTGGAAAATTCCTGTGGATCGCCGGTATGGCGGCTTGGGGGGAACGTGGGTTGAGTGCGTGGAATGTTTGGAAGAGGTGGCAAGAGAGTGCGAGGACTTGGGTTTTTTGATCACAAGCCTTGGTCATATCGGTTCGTTACGTCTCCTTTGTGATTATGGCAACCCGGAGCAAATACAGCGCTGGGTACCTCGGTTGATGAAGGGGGAAATTGCAGTGACAGCAATGACGGAGTCTTCAGGGGGTTCTGATTTGTCGAAAATGCAAATGGTTGCAATCAGATCGGCAGACGGTTACAGATTGGATGGCCATAAAAAACATATCACCAATGCCCCTATTGCAACAATGGGTATGCTGGCTGGGCGAATGCCTGCTTTAGGATTTAAAAAAGATATTACGTTGTTCTTTATTGATCTGGATGTGCCGGGTGTTTGCATTGGGCCGACGGAGCATAACTTAGGATTACGAACGAGCCCCACGGCGGATATAGAAATTGAAAACTTCAGTATCGTGGAAGGAAATATTATGGGGGCTCCTGGTGATGGGTTAAAAATTTTATATGAGATCATTTCATTTGAACGGGCTTTGTATGGCGTCATCGCGGCCGGTCTTGTCGAGTGCATGACTCGATCCGCGATGGAGCGAGTTCTTTCTCGGCACGCATTTGGCCATATGATCGGTTCGTATCAATATGTTCAGGGGCGATTGACGGAAATGAAAATGTCTTCGGTGATCTGCAGAAGTCTGACTTATGAGTCGCTGAGGCTTCTGGAGGGGAAAAGCCCTGAAGCTTCCTTGGTTTGTTCCTCAACTAAATATCAGGCGGCTGAAAGATTGGTGGTGTCGGCCGATAGCCTAATGCAGATCTACGGTCATCTGGGTTATTCGGATCCGATGATAGGGAAGTATGTCCGTGATGCAGCGGGTATGAAAATCGCGGGTGGGACAAATGACATACAACGGATCAATATTTTTAATCAGATGCTAAAAAATAACGCCGTTACATAAAAACTGTTTGCTTGTCGCAGGCTTCCAATATTTTGCTGGCGAGCTGTTTGGTATACGCATTGGCGTGCGTCGGAAGTTTTATAAATAAGTGGGTGTCAGGCAAGCGGGGCAGGTGTTCATCGGTGACAATGCAGCAGCCGTTAGGGATTGCATGGGAAGGCATTACGCCGATACCTATATTTGCACTAATAAAGGTGTTGAGTGTTACGAATTCTGCTGCTGAGCAAACAACGATGGATGGTCGAGCGTGATCGTTGAGCGTTTTTTGCGCAAGCAAGCGGACAAAGCTGCCTTCAGGTGGGAGCACGAGCGCAAGGCAGTTTTTTTGATAAATATCTGATCCGCTGGCAGCTACCCAGCTTAGCGGCGAAGCCGCTAATTTAACGCCATCGGTTAGTTCTGTTTGAAGAATAAAGGCTATATCCAACAAATGTTGCTCAATTAAATTACAAGAATGGGTTGATGAGTGGCTTGAAAAAACGCACGGTTTTTTCGAGTGTAATGTACTTTTGATTATGGTTTTTAGCAGTGTGGAGTTAGGGTATTCAGGTAGGCCAATTTTGTACTCGTATAGCACGCTGTCAAAACTGAGTGTATTGATTAGGTCGTCATTAAGTGTGAGTATTTTTAGTGCGTACTCATAAACTTTTAGACCTGCTGGTGTTAGCCGGATCTCCTTGCCTCGTTCGAGTAATTTGGTATTGGTGATGTTCTCAAGTTTTTTGATTTGTAGACTGATGGCCGACTGGGTGCGGAAAAGTTTTTCCGCCGCTTTGGTAAAGCCTTTAGCATTGCTGACAAAAACTAGCGCTCTCAATAGGTCGATGTCGATATTGGTGAGTTTCATGGTTATTGTTTATGTTGAAGGGGGGATAGGCGCAGTTTTAATTCGTGTAGTTACTCTTGTCTGTAAGGATATTCTTTCTTGCGTGTAAGATTTAACCGTTTTTATTGGTGCTATTTCATTTTGCGTGGCTAGTTTTTGATTCTTAAAGAACTTACAAGTATTGCTGATAATACGATAGCCATCCCTGTGAGTTCAGTAAGTGTCAAGGTTTCACCCAGTAGAGCCCATGAGAGTGCTGCGGCAATAATGGGTTGCAATAGCAACACTATTGAGCTGAACGATGCCGACAACCCCTTCATAGAGAGGGTGACCAACAACTGGCCGAACACCTGTCCGCACAGAACTAATGCCAAAAGTAAGGTCCATGTGCTCAAGCTCAATGGTAACGGAGTACCCGAGAAAATGAACGCAGGAAGTAGCACCAAGCTGCATCCCAGGGTGATGTAGAGCATTATGACGGATGCTGGACAATTGTAGGCTCGGACCTTTTTTATGGTAACGATATACGCCGCATAAAAAAAAGCGGCCAGTAGCGCCAATACCTCTCCCCAGTAGTCGCGGCTGACGGTTTTGTCCATTGCGCAAAGAACATACATTCCGCCCATTGCCAGTAGCAGGCAACCTATTTCCCATGATTTAGGTTTTTCGATAATACCCGCCATTCCCATGAGAACAACGAAGAAGGGCGCGCAATTGGTTAGCAGTGTTGCAATCGCCACATCGGTACGCCGGATGGCAAAATGCATAACAGTCAAGTCAGCAGAAAAGAATAAAACGGCCAGCAGGATCAGCCAGACGAAGCACTTGTCTTTGGGGTGTAGTGCTAAATTGTCCCTATTTAAAACGCACATTAATACCATGCATGGTATTGCTAGAAACACCCGATAAAAAGCAGATACTTCGGCGTCAAAGGGCAACGCCTTGACGATTACGGGAGCGATTCCCAATAAAGACGCTCCGGCCACCAGTAGCAAGATAAGTACGTTTTTTGTCAGGCTTGCATGATTCTGTTTCATGCCGGTTTTCGAGCCTCTTTACTGCATGTGTGCTGCGCGAATATTTCTCGATCAACGATGGCTCTGGTGTGCGTCCCTGATAAAATGATCTCTAACCCGTCAGTGGCTTCGACATCAAAGAGGATGCGTTTGGCTGTTGCGCTTTTTACGGTGGCGCGGATTTTAACGGTGAATCCGACCGGTGTAGGTGCCAGGTGTTGGCTGTTATGAGCAATGCCGACGGTCATTTTAGAGGCGTTAAACAATCCCTCTACGGCTTTCATTGAGGCCAGTTCTGCGAGCCAGAGCAGTATGGGTGTTGCTAGAACAGGAATATCATTTTTCCAGTAAGTGGCCAAGTCGGCAGGTTTAACCGTATGCACAATAAGCCCGATTTTTCCGATAGTGTCAGGCATACACTGACTCCTTTCTCAGGAACTCGGGAGCGCTATACAGGACATCGCTTAACAGTGAGAGCATCTCATTGAAAATGATGGGAGGCGTATTAAGGGGTGGGGCGAAAATCAGGGCGTCACCGTGTGCGTGAGAAGCAAACCCGCTGGCCGGGTAGAGGTTCAGTCCTTTAGAGATCGCATGTTCGATGAGCTTGTCGGCGACAGATAAGTTTTTCGAAAATGTGTTTTTCTCTACGTTGTCTTTAACTATTTCTATGCCCCAGAACATTCCCTTACCGCGTATATCACCGATCAAGGAAGAGGTCGCCATACAGCGGCGCAAATGTGACTCGATAGTCGATCCACGTTCTGCGGATAATGCCACTAACTCTTCGGCCTCAATCATATCCAGCACGGCGTTTGCCACTGCGGCACCCACGGGGTGATTGGAGTGAGTGTGGCCATAGGAAAATATTCCTGAACCCAGTTCGATCGCTTCTTTAATAGGTTCGCAAACGAGGATGCCGGATATTGGGAAGTAGCCTGCATTCAAGCCTTTTCCTAAAATACAGATGTCCGCCTTGATGTGTCCGTGCTCACTCGCCAGCCATTTGCCGGTTCTGCCTATTGCTGTGAGTACTTCATCTGCGATGAGCAGGATGTTGTGTCGAGTGCATATGTCTCTGATTTTTTCGAGATAACCAGCGGGTGGAACAATCGCTGCACCCGAAGCACCCGTTATGGGTTCAATCAACAGCGCGGCAATATCGTCGCTTCCTACGTTACTCAGTTCAGTTTCCAAAGCATTGGCGCAGGCGAGTTGGCACGTTTTAGGGGTTCTCCCGTAAGGGCAGCGATAGCAGTAAGGCGTAGGGACAGTAGGGCGTTCTGCTGGGTTACTAATGCCTCTGCGCCTGGGCCAGTGACCGGAGAGTGACAGGGTTGCCTTGGTGGAGCCGTGATAACTGATGGTTCTGCTCAGGATGTGTTTTTTCTTGGGTAGCCCCTTCTCGTCCCAATATTGAATCGCGACGCGGCATGCGGCCTCTACAGCTTCAGACCCGCTATTGACAAAAAAAGCACCGGAATAACTGAGTTTGCTGCACAGTCTTTCTGCCAACTGCTCCGCCGGGATGTTCACAAACTGTGTGCGATAGGCCGCGCTCATTCGGTGCGCTTGTTCCAGCATTTTGCCTATGACGTACTCGTGACCGTAGCCCAGCGAGCAAGCGATTGCGCCGGAACTGGCGTCGAGTATTCTTTTGTTGTCATCGGTATAAATAACGCTGCCCTTGCTACTGTGGGCAGTCGGTGGCATGCGGCTGAGGTTGGGCTTGATCAGGTGCATGGGATAGCCTGTTTTTATTCATTACCCAAGAGTATTCATGCCTATTGCGACTCGTAAAATGAGTTTTCCTTGTAGGCACATTGCGGGCACTCATGGTTTTTTGATGCATCCTCCTCGACGGGCTTTAATTGACGCTCCATCCCCAACCCTCTAACCTTCGCGGCTTGTTTCAGGTGCTCTGTAACGTATTGTTGGCAGAGTGAAACAGGGAAGCCGGTGAGGGCGTGTTGAAGACACGACCGCTACGATCCCGGCGCTGCCCCCGCAACGGTAAATAAGTCAACGTCGCGCTGAATGCCACTGTGTCCATGACATGGGAAGGTACGCGTCAGGTGCTGCCCTTTTAGGTCGGTGCCGCTTATGAGCCCGGAGACCGGCCTGAACCAGCCAGCACCCTCGCGGCGGGCGATGCGGTGTGACTGCCTTGAATGTCCCCCGCCCCCCGTTTGCTTTATTCAGCCCCAACGGAGAGCTGCCATGAATGAATCCCCCGAACGCGACGAACGTCACCAGGCGCGCATGCTGCGCAAAAAAGCCATCATGGACGAACGCATTGCCAGTGCCCCCAATGAGTGCGGGCTGTTGTTGGTGTTGACCGGCAATGGCAAAGGTAAAAGCAGTTCGGCGTTTGGCATGCTGGCCCGCGCAATGGGCCACGGCATGCAATGCGGCGTGGTGCAATTTATCAAAGGGCGTAACAGCACGGGCGAAGAGCTGTTCTTCCGCCGTTTTCCCGAGCAGGTCCGCTTTCATGTGATGGGCGAGGGCTTTACCTGGGAAACCCAGGACCGCCAGCGTGATATCGCCGCGGCTGAAGCGGCATGGCAGGTGTCCCGTGAGATGCTGCGTGACCCTTCTATCGGGCTGGTGGTGCTGGATGAGCTGAATATCGCGCTCAAGCACGGCTACCTCGACCTTGAGCAAGTGCTCACCGACCTGCAGGCTCGTCCTGCCATGCAGCATGTGCTCGTTACCGGGCGCGGAGCCAAACCTGAACTGATTGACCTGGCCGATACCGTGACGGAAATGGGCGTGGTCAAGCATGCCTTCCAGGCCGGGATCAAAGCCCAGATAGGCATCGAATTGTGAGTGTTCAAGCATGAGAGAGTCGCGTCATTGCCCGGCGGTATTGATCGCCGCACCGGCCTCCGGTCAGGGCAAGACCACCGTCACCGCTGCCCTGGCCCGATTGCACCGCAATCAGGGCCGCAAGGTGCGGGTGTTTAAATGCGGTCCGGATTTTCTGGACCCCATGATCCTGGAGCGCGCCAGTGGTGCGCCCGTGTATCAAGTAGATTTGTGGATGGTGGGCGCGGATGAAAGCCGTCGTCTGCTGTGGGAAGCGGCCGGCGAAGCGGACCTGATCCTGATCGAAGGTGTGATGGGGCTGTTTGATGGCACGCCATCCAGCGCCGATTTGGCCCGCCACTTCGGTGTGCCGGTGCTGGGTGTGATTGACGGCACCGCCATGGCGCAAACCTTTGGCGCACTGGCCCTGGGGCTGGCGCGCTATCAGCCCGATCTGCCCTTTGCCGGCGTGCTGGCCAACCGGGTTGGCACGGTGCGGCACGCGCAATTGCTCGAAGGTAGCCTGACCGAAGGCTTGCGCTGGTACGGCGCGCTCTCCCGCGAGACGGGTATCGAATTGCCGAGCCGGCACCTGGGGCTGGTGCAAGCCAGCGAGCTTAACGACCTGGATGTGCGCCTGGATGCGGCCGCACAAGCCCTGGCCAGCACCTGTGAAGTCGCGTTGCCGCCAGCCGTAGCGTTTGCGGCCCCTGAGCCGGTCGAGGTTGAGCCCTTGCTGGCGGGGGTACGCATTGCCGTGGCCCGCGATGAAGCCTTCGCGTTCACCTACGGCGCGAGCCTGGCTCTGTTGCGTGATATGGGGGCCGAGCTGCGGTTCTTTTCGCCGATTCGCGATGCGCAGATGCCCGAGGCCGACAGTCTGTACTTACCGGGCGGCTACCCGGAACTGCATCACCTTGAGTTGTCACGCAATAACTCGATGCTGGCTTCGATCCGTGCGCATCACGCGGCAGGCAAGCCGCTGCTGGCCGAGTGCGGCGGCATGTTGTACCTGCTTGATACCTTGACCGATGTGGACGGTCAGCGTGCCGAGCTGGTGGGGTTGCTGGCAGGTGAAGCGACTATGCAAAAGCGCCTGGCTGCACTGGCATTGCAGGCCGTAGACCTGCCTGAGGGGTTGCTGCGCGGTCACACCTACCATCATTCGCTGACCCGCACTGAACTTCAGCCGATTGCGCGGGGTGTGAGCCCTAATGGCGGGCGCGGTGCCGAAGCGGTGTACCGCGACGGGCGGATGACCGCGTCTTATGTGCACTTTTACTTTCCGTCCAACCCCCAGGCCATTGCGGCATTGTTCGCACCGTGTGCTGTGAAGGTGCCATGAACCACAACGCGTTCAGCCCTGAAGATAGGGCGGCAGTTTACCGGGCCATTGCCGAGCGCCGCGACATGCGCCATTTCAGTGGTGGCACGGTGGCCCCTGAATTGCTGTCGCGCCTGCTTGAAGCCGCGCATCAGGCTCCCAGTGTGGGGTTGATGCAGCCGTGGCGGTTTATTCGCATTACCGACCGGGCCTTGCGCGGGCAGATTCAAGGGCTGGTGGAAGAAGAGCGGGTGCGCACCGCCGATGCGTTGGGCGAGCGTTCCGATCAATTCATGACCCTCAAAGTCGAAGGCATCAACGACTGCGCCGAAGTGCTGGTGGCGGCGCTGATGGACGACCGCGAAAAGCATATCTTTGGTCGCCGCACCTTGCCGGAAATGGACATGGCCTCGTTGTCGTGTGCCATCCAGAACCTGTGGCTGGCCGCCCGCGTCGAGGGGCTGGGTATGGGTTGGGTGTCATTGTTCGAGCCGCAGGCGCTGGCGGATCTGCTGGGGTTGCCTGCCGGGGCCAAACCTTTGGCGGTGCTGTGCCTGGGCCCGGTCGATGCGTTTTATCCGGCACCGATGCTGGTGCTCGAAGGGTGGGCTCAGGCGCGTCCGCTGAATGAATTGGTTTACGAAAATTATTGGGGAGTGCGTCCATGAGTGTGGCCTTGCTGTGCGTCGCCGGGGTGGCGCTTGATGCGCTGTTCGGTGAGCCCAAGCGCTGGCATCCGCTGGTTGCGTTCGGCCGTATGGCTGATCGTATCGAGCAACGTTTCAATTCCGGCGGCCGCGGCTGGCGCAGCCACGGGGTCACGGCCTGGGTGTTGGCCGTCATCCCGCTGACCCTTCTGGCCACGGCCCTGTCGTGGTTGCCTTATATTGGCTGGTGGGTGGACATTCTGGCGCTGTATTGCGCGCTGGGCATGCGCAGCCTGGGCGAACACGTGCAGCCAGTTGCGCAAGCCTTGCGCGCCAATGACCTGGATGAGGCCCGTACCCGAGTCGGGTATTTGGTGAGCCGCCAGACCAGCGAGCTGGACGCCACCGAAGTGGCGCGTGCGGCCACGGAATCTGTGCTGGAAAACGGCAGTGACGCGGTGTTTGCGGCGCTGTTCTGGTTTGCAGTGGCGGGCGCACCGGGGGTGGTGCTCTATCGTTTGAGCAATACCCTGGATGCCATGTGGGGCTATCGCAATGAGCGTTTCGAGCGCTTTGGCTGGGCCGCCGCCCGCATCGACGATGTACTTAACTATATTCCTGCCCGCCTGGTCGCGTTGACCTACGCCGTACTGGGTAAAACCCGGCTTGCCATGCGCTGCTGGCGTCAGCAGGCCCCGCAATGGGACAGCCCTAATGCGGGGCCGGTCATGGCCGCTGGTGCCGGTGCGCTGGGTGTGGAGTTGGGGGGCGCGGCGATTTACCACGGCCAATTGCATGAGCGTCCGACATTGGGCGAAGGCGTGCCGGCCGATGCCGACTCAATTGATCGGGGTTGGGAGTTGGTGCGGCGTGGTGTGTGGCTGTGGTTATTGATCCTGTGCGTGGGGGGTGAGTTTTATGCTTGAACACGGCGGACGCTTGCGTCAGGCGGCTGCGCATTACGGTATTGCCCAAGCGCAGTGGCTGGACTTGTCCACGGGCCTTGCGCCCTGGCCCTTTGCAATTGCTGCGGTGCCCGAGCGGGCCTGGGCGCGCTTGCCCGAGGCCGATGACGGCCTGGAGCAGGCAGCCAGCGGCTATTACGGGGCTCCGAGTGTGCTGGCGGTGCCTGGCTCGCAGTGTGCGATCCAGTTGCTCCCGCGTTTACGGCGTCAGGGCAAGGTAGGCGTGCTGTCGCCGTGTTACGCCGAGCACGCCGAGGCATGGCGGCGCAGTGGCCATATCGTGCGTGAAATGCTCGATCAGGAAATCGATTTCTATCTCGACTCGCTGGATGTGCTGGTGGTGGTCAACCCCAATAATCCCACGGGTTTGAAGCTGACACCCGAGCGCCTGCTGGAGTGGCATGCTCGACTGGCACAGCGCGGAGGCTGGCTGGTGGTGGACGAAGCCTTTATGGACAACACCCCTGAGCAGAGCCTGGCCGCCCAAAGCCAGCGTACCGGGCTGATTGTGCTGCGCTCCTTCGGTAAATTTTTTGGCCTGGCGGGCGTGCGTCTGGGTTTTGTACTGTCTGAGCCCAAGCTGCTCAGGTTGCTGGCCGAACAAGTCGGACCCTGGGCGGTCAGCGGGCCGACCCGGGTGGTGGGCCAGGCGTGCCTGCTCGACACACACGCTCACGCCCGCCAGCGTGAGCGCAGTGACCTGGCCAGCGCACGGCTGGAGCGCTTGCTGCATCAGCATGGCTTGGCCCCTCAGGGCGGTTGCGCGTTGTTCCAATGGCTCATCACGCCCCAGGCCGAGCGGCTTTACGAATTTATGGCGCAGCGCGCGATTCTGCTGCGCCTGTTTACCCACAACAGCAGCGTGCGGTTCGGCTTGCCCGCCGACGAAGCCGACTGGCAGCGGCTTGAAAGCGCGTTGCTGGCCTTTACCCAGGAAATTTCATGAGCACATTGATGGTGCAGGGCACCACGTCCGATGCCGGTAAGAGCACGCTGGTGACGGCGCTGTGCCGCTGGCTGCTTCGCGAAGGCGTGTCGGTGGTGCCCTTCAAACCGCAGAACATGGCGCTTAACAGTGCGGTGACGGCGCAAGGCGGCGAGATTGGTCGTGCCCAGGCCGTGCAGGCCCAGGCGGCCGGGCTACAGCCTCATACCGACATGAACCCGGTGTTGCTTAAACCCAACAGCGATACGGGCGCGCAGGTAATCATTCATGGGCGGGCGGTCACCACCATGAACGCGGTGGCGTACCACGATTACAAGGCCATCGCCCTGCAGGCCGTGCTGGCGTCGCATCAACGTTTGAGTGCCGCGTACCCGGTGGTGGTGGTCGAAGGGGCGGGCTCGCCCGCCGAGATCAACCTGCGCGCCGGGGATATTGCCAACATGGGCTTTGCCGAAGCGGTGGATTGCCCGGTGGTGCTGATTGCCGACATCAATCGCGGCGGTGTCTTCGCGCATTTGGTGGGCACCCTGGAATTGCTCTCCGAGACAGAGCAAGCGCGGGTCAAGGGCTTTATCATCAACCGTTTTCGCGGTGACATTGCCTTGCTGCAACCGGGGCTCGACTGGCTGGAAAAACGCACCGGCAAGCCGGTGATCGGCGTTCTGCCTTATGTGATGGACTTGCACCTTGAAGCCGAGGACGGCCTTGATCAACGGCAGACCGAGAAGGCCGACCAGGTGCTCAGCGTGGTGGTGCCGGTGCTGCCGCGCATCAGCAACCATACCGACTTCGACCCGTTGCGCCTGCACCCGCAGGTGGCCTTGCAGTTCGTAGGGCCGGGCCAGCCCATTCCGCCGTCTGACCTGATTATTTTGCCGGGCTCCAAAAGTGTGCGCAGCGACCTGGCCTACTTGCGCGCCAACGGCTGGGACACGGCCATCAGCCGTCACCTGCGTTACGGTGGCAAAGTGCTGGGTATTTGTGGCGGTTTGCAAATGCTGGGCGAACAGGTCCATGACCCGCTGGGGCTTGAAGGAGCGCCGGGTTCCAGTGACGGTTTGGGTCTGCTGGCGTTCAGCACTCAATTGGAAGCCGAGAAGCAGTTGCGCAATGTGCGGGGGCATTTAAGCCTCGAAAACGCCGAAGTCAGTGGCTATGAAATCCACGCTGGCGTGACCACAGGCGCGGCGCTTGAGCGGGCGGCCGTGCACTTGGACGATGGCCGCTGTGACGGTGCGCAGAGTGCTGACGGGCAAATACTGGGCACCTACCTGCACGGGCTGTTCGAGTCCCCGGCGGCGTGCAGTGCCTTATTGCGCTGGGCCGGGTTGCAGGATGTGCAAGCGGTGGACTATCACGCCCTGCGCGAGCGCGATATCGAGCGTTTGGCGGACCTGGTGGAGAACCACCTGGACACCGACCTGCTTCGGCAACTGTGCAGGATCTAAATCTGTAGGCGCGAGCGTGCTCGCCTACAGGAGTAAACACCGTCTTCTAGAGGTTTATTGGCATGCAGCAATTGATTTTGGGGGGCGCGCGTTCCGGTAAAAGCCGCTTGGCCGAAACCCTGGCGGCCGAATCGGGCCGGGCCGTGACCTACATTGCCACCAGCCAGCCGCTGGATGGCGAAATGAATGAGCGCCTGCGCCTTCATCGTGAGCGTCGCCCCCAGCACTGGGGGTTGATTGAAGAGCCGATTGAACTGGCCCGGGTGTTGCGCGACCACGCCCGGCCCGACACGTTTGTGCTGGTGGACTGCCTGACGCTGTGGCTGACCAACCTGCTGATGCTGGAAGACCCGCAGCGCCTGATTGCTGAACGCGATGCGCTGCTTCAGTGCCTGGCTGAACTGCCGGGCGATATCGTTTTTGTCAGCAACGAGACCGGAATGGGTGTCGTGCCGCTGGGCGAATTGACTCGCCGTTATGTCGATGAAGCCGGTTGGTTGCATCAAGCCCTGGCCGAGCGTTGTCAGCGAGTCGTGTTGACCGTGGCAGGCCTGCCCCTGACGTTGAAAGGATCTGCATGATGAGTACCCCATGGTGGTTGGCGCTGTGTAAACCGTCTGACCTTGAGGTCTTGGCGGCGGCCGATGCCCGCCAGCAACAACTGACCAAGCCGGCCGGTTCGCTGGGCCGGCTGGAGGCGCTGGCGGTGCAACTGGCCGGTTTGCAGGGGCGGCTCAAGCCCCGTGCTGATCACGTCACCATTGCCATTTTCGCCGGTGATCACGGTGTGGTCGCGGAAGGTGTCTCGGCTTATCCGCAAGCCGTTACCGGGCAGATGCTGCATAACTTTGTGAACGGCGGCGCGGCAATCAGCGTACTGGCCCGTCAATTGGGCGCGCAACTGGACGTGGTGGACCTGGGCACCGTTACGCCCATGCTTGACCTGGCGGGTGTGCGGCATTTGCAACTGGGTGCTGGAACGGCCAATTTTGCGACCGGGCCTGCCATGTCTGACGCTCAGGGCCTAAAAGCCCTTCAGGCCGGGCGTGACTGCGTGGTGCGAGCGCGGGCGGCGGGCAGTGAACTGTTTATTGGCGGCGAAATGGGCATCGGCAACACCGCGTCGGCCAGTGCCGTGGCCAGTGCCTTGCTGGGTTGCCCGGCCTCGGCGTTAACCGGGCCGGGCACCGGGCTGGACGCGGCGGGCGTCAGCCACAAGGCGCAGGTGATTGAGCGAGCTCTGGCATTCCACGCCGGCTACCTGGATGACCCGTTGCAAACGCTGTTTCGCCTGGGCGGTTTTGAGATTGCTGCGCTGGCGGGCGCGTATGTGGCGTGTGCGCAAGAAGGCGTGGTGGCGCTGGTTGACGGGTTTATCTGCACGGTCGCGGCCATGGTGGCTGTGCGCTTGAACCCGGGCTGCCGCGAGTGGCTGGTGTTTGGTCATCGCGGAGCCGAGCTTGGGCATCGCCGCGTGCTGGACAGTTTGCAGGCGCAGCCGTTGCTCGATCTGGAGTTGCGCCTGGGTGAAGGCAGTGGTGCTGCGCTGGCGGTGCCGCTGGTGCGCCTGGCGTGTGAGCTGCACGGTCAGATGGCCACGTTTGCGGAGGCCGCCGTGGCGGATCGTCCGGCATGACGGTGCACCTTGACCTGTTGCGTCATGGTGAAACCGAGTTGGGCGGCGGTTTGCGGGGCAGCCTTGACGATGCATTGACCGAATTGGGGTGGGCGCAGATGCGCGAAGCGGTCAAGGATGGCGGCCCCTGGGACCGTATCGTCAGCTCACCGTTGCAGCGCTGCGCAGCGTTTGCCCGCGAGTTGGGCGACGCGCTGAAGCTGTCGGTGCAGTTCGAAAAGGGGCTGCAAGAGTTGCATTTTGGGGCCTGGGAAGGGCGCAGCGCCGCCGAGTTGATGGAAACCGATGCTGACGCGCTCGGGCAGTTCTGGGCGGACCCTTATAGTTTTACCCCGCCGCAGGGCGAGCCCGTGGCGGCATTTTCCGCGCGGGTGTTGGCATCGGTTACCCGGTTGCAGCAGGCCCATTCAGGTGAGCGCGTGCTGGTGGTGTGTCACGGCGGCGTCATGAAGCTGCTGCTGGCGCAGGCCCGAGGGTTGCCGCGAGAGCAACTGCTGCAGGTGACGGTGGCCAATGGCGCGCTGTTTTCACTGCAGGTCGCGGCGGGCGGTGTGTTGAGCGAGGAGGGCTGAGCATGTTGCCATTCTGGATCGCCCTGCAGTTTTTAAGCAGTTTGCCGATTCGTTTGCCGGGCATGCCGCAGCCTCAGGAATTGGGGCGCTCGTTGCTGTTTTACCCGCTGGTGGGGCTGCTGTTCGGTGTCTTGTTATGGGGGCTGAACGCGCTACTGGCGGGCGCACCGCTGATGCTACAGGCCGCCTTGCTGTTGAGCGCCTGGGTGTTCCTCAGCGGCGGTCTGCACCTGGATGGCCTGGCAGATAGCGCCGATGCCTGGTTGGGTGGCTTTGGTGATCGCGAACGAACCCTGACCATCATGAAAGACCCGCGCAGCGGGCCGATTGCGGTGGTTGTACTGGTATTGGTGCTGCTGCTCAAATTCTGCGCGCTGCTGGCGTTGATCGAACACTCGCGCGGTGCCGTTTTGCTGATTGTGCCGCTGATCGGGCGCAGTGCCTTGCTCGGTGTGTTCCTTACCACGCCTTATGTCCGCGCTGGCGGCTTGGGTCAGGCCCTGGCGGATCATCTGCCGCGCCGTGCGGGGTGGTGGGTGCTAGCGCTCAGCGCCGTGGCCTGTGTCGGCTTGGCGGGTGTGCCCGGCCTTTGGGCGGTGGGGCTGGCAGTGGCCGGGTTTGTGTGGCTGCGTCAGGTGATGATGCGGCGCTTGGGTGGCACCACGGGTGATACGGCTGGCGCGTTGCTGGAACTGCTGGAAGTGCTGATGCTGGTAGGGTTGGCGTTGATTTGAGGGGCGTCGTAGGCGTTAGCGGCCTTTTTAAACCTTGATTCTGTTTTATTGCGGGTATATACATACATAATGTTACCGACTCAGTGTTTATGCATCAATCTGCGGCGTGCGGCACGTGGCGTGAGCAGGCATTACGACGGAGCCCTTGATGGCTTCGGTATCAACGTTGCCCAATATTCGTTGCTGAGCAACCTCAAGCGCCTCGATCAACCCAGCATTTCCACCTTGGCCGAAGCGATGGGGCTCGACCGCAGTACGTTGGGGCGGAATGTGCGGGTGCTCGAAGGTGCCGGGCTGGTCAAGCTGTCGGAGGGTGAAGACCAGCGTAATCGCGTTATCTGCTTGACGCAGACAGGCGAAGAACGGCTCAAGGCGGCCTTTCCGGCCTGGGAAGCGGCGCAGCAGCGTTTGATGGATCGTTTGGGTGACGCTCGGCGTGCGCAACTCTTGGCATTATTGGATGAATTGGCTGGCGCTGACTGAGCGCCAGTTTTACGGTTAAAAGTGGGTATATACCCGCATTGGGAGAATAAGAATGACATCGGTGTGGCGTACCAGCGGGTGGGTGCTGCTTGGCAGCGCGTTGATTTTGGCCTTGTCGCTGGGAGTCAGGCATGGCTTCGGGCTGTTTCTGCCGCCCATGAGTGCACAGTTCGGCTGGGGGCGTGAGGTCTTTGCCCTCGCGATCGCTCTGCAGAACCTGATCTGGGGCCTGGCGCAGCCGTTTACCGGTGCATTGGCTGACCGTTTTGGCGCTGCCAAGGTGGTGATTGTTGGCGGTGTGCTGTATGCCGTAGGGCTGGTGCTGATGGGGCTATCGGACTCTTTGCTAACGCTGTCACTCAGTGCGGGCCTGTTGATTGGCATTGGCCTGTCCGGGACGTCGTTTTCGGTGATCCTGGGGGTTGTGGGCCGTGCCTTGCCACCTGAAAAGCGCAGTATGGGCATGGGGATCGCCAGCGCGGCAGGTTCGTTTGGGCAGTTTGCAATGCTGCCCGGAACACTTGGCCTGATCGGCTGGTTGGGCTGGTCTTCGACATTGCTGGTATTGGGGTTGCTCGTGGCCCTGATCGTGCCTTTGGTGGGGCTGCTCAAGGATCGCCCACTGCCCAGCCTGGGCGGTGAGCAAAGCCTTAAAGAGGCGCTGCACGAGGCGTGCTCGCATTCCGGCTTTTGGCTGTTGGCGTTCGGCTTTTTTGTCTGCGGGTTCCAAGTGGTGTTTATCGGTATTCATTTGCCGGCTTACCTGGTGGATCAGCATCTACCTGCCACGGTGGGCACAACGGTGCTGGCCTTGATTGGCCTGTTCAATATTTTTGGGACCTACACGGCGGGGTGGCTGGGAGGGCGGTTCTCCAAACCGCGCTTGCTTACCGGGTTGTACCTGGCGCGATCAGTGGTGATTGTGCTGTTTTTGTGGGCACCGGTAACACAGTTCAGTGCCTACCTGTTTGGCATGGCCATGGGCTTTCTTTGGTTGTCGACGGTACCGTTGACCAATGGCACGGTTGCCACCATGTTCGGCGTGCGCAACCTGTCGATGCTGGGCGGTATCGTGTTTCTTTTCCATCAGTTGGGAGCCTTTCTGGGCGGCTGGCTGGGCGGCGTGGTCTATGATCAAACCGGTAGCTACGATTTGATCTGGCAGGGTTCGATCCTGTTGAGTTTGATGGCGGCGGCCTTGAATTGGCCGGTGCGTGAGCGTCCTGTGGCGCGTCTGCAGGCGCAAGGGAGTGTGGCGTGAGTTCTACGTGGGCTTGGGTAGGTGGCGTCAGTGCCGGCGGTTTGCTGCTGGCGTTGGCCTGGTGGGGCTGGCATCAGGGCGGGTTGGCGCTGATGCAGTTGGGCATGGGCGCTTGCTAGTGCGCGACCAGGGCGAGTAAGTTCTGTGTCTGCCCCTCTTTAAAGGACTCAAATCATGCTAAAACGCTGGATTGCGATGCCCATGCTGCTTGTGGCCTTTACCGGATCGGCATGGGCTGCCGATTGTCCGGCCTTGTTGGAAGGTTCATTACCCAAGCTGCGTGCAAAGGAATCGATTGATCTGTGCCAGCGTTTTTCTGGCAAGCCTTTATTGATTGTGAACACGGCGAGCTTTTGCGGCTTCGCCCCACAGTTCAAAGGGCTGGAGGCGCTGAACCAGCGCTTTAAAGGCCAGGGGCTGGAAGTGATTGGTGTGCCATCGGATGACTTCAAGCAGGAGTCCAAGGACGGTGAGGAGACCGCCAAGGTCTGCTACGTCAACTATGGCGTGACCTTTACCATGACCGAGCCACAACCGGTACGAGGTGCTGATGCTACGCATTTGTTCAAGGTGCTGGCGCAGCAGAGCAGCGCGCCGAAGTGGAACTTCTACAAGTACGTGGTGGATCGCCAGGGCAAAGTGGTTGCCAGCTTTTCCAGCCTGACCAAGCCTGACAGCCCTGAATTGATTGAGGCAATAGAAAAAGCCATCGCCTCAAAAAGCTGATTACGCTAGACATAAAAAAGCCCTGGCTCATTAAGAGCGCAGGGCTTTTTTGATTCAGCCAGCGAGGGTTTTAGCCTCGTAGTGAATTAGAACTTGTAGGTCGCGCCCAGAGCAAAACCGTTTGCACTGTTTTCGTATTTGGCGCTGTAGCGGTTGGCACCTTTTACATCATTGACTTTGACGGACTCTTCCTTGAGGTATGAGTAGGCCACATCAATGGTCAGGTCATCAGTGACGGCATAGCCGGCACCCAGGCTGAAGATTGTCCGGTCACCGGTAGGGATGCGTGGCGAACGGTTGGTGTTGTTGGTCGGCGACTGGTCCCATGTCAGGCCAGTACGCAGTACCCACTGCTTGTTCAACTGATACGAGGTACCGATGGCGTAAGCCCAGGTGTCGTGCCAGTTCTGATCTTCCTTGATGGTGCCGAACGCTACAGCGCCCACGTTGCCCGCAGTGGTGGCATTAACACCTTTGTTTTCAACGGTAATGTCTTTCAGGCGGCTCCAGCGGGTCCAGGTAGAACCGGCATAGACTTTCCAGGCGTCGGACAGGTCTTGTGTGACGGACAGGTCCCAGGATTCCGGGGTGTCAATCGACAGCGATGCATCATAGCGGTTGCTATTGATCGTTCCAGCTGGAGTGCCTGGGCCTGGCTCAATGTCCGTGTGCCCTTTGAGTTTGTAGCTGACTTTTGAGTGATAGGTCAGGCCCACGCGGGTGGTGTCTGTGGCTTGCACCAGAATACCGGCGTTGAAGCCCAGAGCAGTGTCGTCGCCTTTGATCTTGACATGGGTTTCAGGCAGTCGTCCGGGCATAACTGACAGGTCCGATTCCAGCTTGCCGGAGATACGGTTAATGGTCGGGCCAAAGCCGATCGAGACTCTGTCATTGAACGCATAGCTGACGGTTGGCTGGATGGTCACAACCGCCACGTCGCTGGTGCTACCGAAAGCACGGCCTTTAAAGCCTTTTTCGTATTCAGTGGCCAGGCCAAACGGTGCGTATACGCCGACACCGACTGCCCACTGGTCGTTCAGGCGGTTGGTGTAGAAGCCCATGGGTACGCCCGTGAACGGCACCATGTCACCTTTGTTGGTGCCAGAGGCGTTGCCATCGGCATCTTTGATGTTTGTGGTTGCATCAATCACTGCAATACCGCCAGTCACTTGCTGACCTTGTAGGCGGGACATACCGGCAGGGTTACCAAATACGGTACTTGCATCGTCAGCAGAAGATGAGCGACCTGCGAAACCGGTCCCCATACCGCTCACGCTTTGTTCGTTGAGGGCGAAGCCGCTGGCGAAGATCTGGCTGGAAGCCAGGGTGACAGCGAGGCTAAGTGTGGTCTTGAGCATTACTTTTTTCATTATTAGAACTCCTTATGATCACCGGACGAAAACTACCAACATTTTTGTGAGAGCGCTATAGGCTAATTCGCAGAAGATAGCGATGTTTTGTAGGACAATCCGACCATAATTGAAGCATTTGAAAATTCTTGCGGGGCGACTGAATCTCAAACCAACCAGGTGGGGGGAGTAAGGTGGGTACGCCACGTATTAGCAGAATTGGGTAAACATCCTTGTGGTTCAAAGGCTTGGCATCAGGCTTTGGCCGTACATGGAGCGCCATTGGGCGTCAGGCCGGCTTGTTTTTGGTGTTCAAACAGCCATCGGGCGATGACGCTGAAATAGCGCAAATTAAACGCGGGTGACGGCCAGTTTCTCGGCCTCAGCGCCTTGGCAGTGATGCCCGGTCGCACGCGTAGCCTGAAGGTGGCCGGCCACACCCCGGTGCTTGGCAGCCGTGAGTGGGGTGTGTACGCCGGCAGCGGATCATGCCGCTTAAGTTGAAGTGTAGTGTTATCTATCGATGGCAATATCATGTTTTTAAAACATTTCTATCTTTGATCCAGTCGTTATAGATCAGTAAGCACTTAAGGTATGTCGGATATTTCTGAAACTTCTGAAAGCAAAAAGCCCTGCTATTCAGGCAGGGCTTTTTGTGTGGGCACTTCTGGGGTGTTCAGGCAGTGAGTGCCTGACGAGTACGCTCGATCACAGCTTGCAGAGGTTCTGCGCTGGAATATTGATCGGGGTACAGGCGTTCGCTGTGACGAGCGATGCCGTGTTCGTTGACCAGTGTGAAGCTGAAGCAGCCTTTGCGAGCGGCCATAATCAGGCAGTTCATGGGAGCAAAAGCGTTGGTTAGGGTGCGAATGGCATCCTGAGCATGGATTTGAGTCGACATAGTTATTAGATGTTCCTACAAATGACACGGATATGATCCGTGCAGCGTTAAAACGTTCCAGTGACGTCGAGCCATCTTTGGCGGGACGAAGAACCTGACTGGAACAAAGCCGCCAGTTGTTGCGCATTCAGTATGTGGCGCTTGGGCTGGCAGGTAGGTACTTAGGAGGGCAGGCAATCACAACAGGAGCTTGGGTTCCGTGCTCCGGGTGAAGATCCTGATCAATCTGCAGGTTGGTTCGGTCAGAGTAAGCAGCATCACGATACCTTTGTTTGTTCAAAGGCCTTATCGGCGCGGCATTTACCTGGAAACCATCGAGGGGGTCGGTCCCGTATGTGTCAGCCTGACTTCATAGTGAAGAATAAGGCTGGGGGATGTGTTCGACCCGAATTGACTTTCAGCTTGGTACTAACGCTGTGGATCATAACGAATTGGCTTTTTAATTGCAAGCGTATGAACCAGAAAACTTCGAAAAGGTAGAGGGCATGACAGGAAATGGCCGATAGCCAAGCAGATGTATGTTTTTTTAAAGGCTGTCACTAGCTGAAGATTAGCGCTTTTCCAGTGCCGGGAAGCGCCGCCGCCATGGCTGTTCAGCCTTCTAAACGATGGCTCGTGTCAGTGCCCAGTCCTACATTTTTTGGGCTGCCAAGCCACAGTTTCTTGCCCTGAATGCCAACTTGTGCACATTTGTGGTAGGGCTGCAAAAGCCTTCTCAGCGGCAAGCAGGTAGCAAGGCCTAGCCTGTCCATAAAATTTAAGTCAATGAAAAACATCGTTTTTTTTAATTGGTGAAAAAAGCGCCAGTTTGACCTTGAGCCCCGCGCGCTGGGCGTTTGAGCGGGTTAATAGTGGGTTGTCCACTGACTTATCCACAGGATCTGTGGATTGTCCCGCGCGCTTGCACTAGAACGCGGGTATAGACTTTTTTCGGCTTTACGGCAGCGAAAAAAGGAGTAGAGTTGCGCGCCTTCCGTTCTACCCTACAGTGTCGTATGAAGTTTCGCACCACCATTTCTTCTGTTACTCGCCCAAGCACGCCTGTTGAAGCGCCCAAGCGTTTTACCTTGCGGGTTGCTCTTTGGTTGCTCGACAACCCTCGGCTGGGGGCTAACCCCAGCATCAAGCAAGTGGCCGGCCATCTGCTCAAACAGCCCGCACGCCAAGGTGTAGTAGTGGCACAAAGCCGTTTGGGCCAACTGATGTGCCGTGATTGTGGCAGCGCCCGCGACCAGCGCATTGGCCATGAGCTTTTACGCCAGGCGGCCCGTGCTGGAGATCGTGTAGCGCAACAGGAACTGGGCAAGATCGAAGACTGAGCTGTCTTCGGCGCAGCCGCTTGGTTAACCTTGCTCTTTTACCTGGTGCGGAGTGGGTATGGCCCTGGATGTGAACAGCCTCTTGCTGGGCTTGGTGATAGCCGGCGTGCCTTTGTTGGCGATTCTCTGGCAATTGCAGCGCCGGGCTGCTGGCCACAGTGCTGAACTCGTCCTACTTAACGAGCGTCTGAGCATGGCTCTATTGGCTCAGGAAGGCCTGAGTGCGCAACTTGATGCGTGCCGCGATGAGATCAGCGACCTGGGGCAGGCCAATGCGGCGAAGCAGGCGGAGCGTGCTGCGCTACGCCGAGAGGTCGAGTTGCTGCAGGTTGAGCGCGACAATGCCCGCGATGCGGCCCATGCCTGGAACCTTGAGCGCGGGCTGAAAGAAACAGAACTGCGCCGTCTGGACGCCCATGCGTCGGCATTGAGCGCAGAGCTGCGTGAGCAGCAAGACAGCCATCAACAACGCCTGAGTGACCTGCAGGGTTCGCGTGATGAGTTGCGAGCACAGTTTGCTGAATTGGCCGGCAAGATCTTTGATGAGCGCGAACAGCGGTTTGCCGAAACCAGCAATGAGCGCCTCGGGCAATTGCTGGACCCGCTGAAAGAACGCATCCAGTCCTTTGAAAAAAGAGTCGAAGAAAGCTACCAGCAAGAGGCTCGCGAGCGTTTTTCGCTGAGCAAAGAGCTGGAGCGCCTGCAGCAGCTCAATCTTCGTTTGAGCGATGAGGCGACCAACCTGACCCGTGCTCTTAAAGGTCAGAAAACCCAGGGTAACTGGGGGGAGCTGATTCTGGAGCGCGTGCTGGAGCACGCGGGGCTGGAGAAAGGGCGTGAATATCAGACCCAGGTCAGCCTCAAGGGACCTGACGGTGAGCGCTTTCAGCCTGATGTGCTGATTATGCTGCCGGGAGACAAGCAGGTGGTCATCGACTCGAAGGTCAGCCTCACGGCTTACCAGCAATATGTAGTGGCTGATGACGACGTGATCGGTCAGGCGGCCCTCAAACAGCACGTGCTGTCGTTGCGCAATCACGTGAAGGGCTTGGCCGGTAAAGACTACAAGCGGCTCGAAGGGTTACACAGCCTCGACTTTGTACTGTTGTTTATGCCGATCGAGGCTGCGTTTTCGGTGGCGTTACAGGCTGAGCCGAACCTGTTCCAGGAAGCCTTTGACCGCAATATTGTGATCGTCAGCCCCACCACGTTGCTGGCGACCTTGCGGGTCATCGACAGCCTTTGGAAGCAGGAGCGGCAAAGCCAGAATGCCCGGGAAATTGCCGAGCGCGCAGGCTGGCTGTACGACAAATTTGTGCTGTTTATTCAGGACCTGGACGAGGTCGGCAATCGCCTGCAGCAGTTGGACAAGGCCTACGCTGGTGCTCGCAATAAACTGACAGAAGGGCGTGGCAATCTGGTCAGCCGCAGCGAGCAACTCAAATTGCTGGGGGCGCGCGCCAGTAAAAGTTTGCCAGCAGATTTGCTGGAGCGGGCAATGACGGATGTGGATGGCGTCGCTCACCCTGCGGAATCAGACGCCGACCCTCTGTAGGGGCAACCGGTCGACGTCCGACTACCCGTGCGTCTCCTGGGCGCACGCGTTTAAGGACCGGCCCTCACAAAGGCACATGCCGGCTCAATATCGCCCTTAGCACCGCCGGCTTCACGGGTTTGGGCAGGTATTCCAGCCCGGCGGCATTCACCTCGGCGATCATTTCGGGGCGCCCATCCGCGCTGATGACCACACCGGGCACCGGTTCGCCCAGGCGGGCTCGCAACCAGCGCATCAGGTCTGTGCCAACCTCACCGTCATCCAGGTGGTAATCCACCAGCACGAGCTGGGGGCGCACCCCTTCATTGAGCAACGCTTCACACTCGTCACGGTTGCGTGCGGTCCAGACTCTGCAGCCCCAGCGTGTCAGCAGGCTCTGCATCCCGATCAAAATGCTGTCTTCATTATCGATACAGAGTATCTGCGCGCCATTCACGGGCTGCCCGTTCTGTTCGGTGGCGACCGGCTGAGGTGGCGTTTGGCTGTTGGCTAGCGGCACGCTGACACTGAATACGCTGCCCTTGCCTTGCCACGAGCGCACTTGCAGGGTGTGCCCGAGCACATGGCACAGGCCGTCAGCAATCGCCAACCCCAACCCCAGCCCCTTTTCTGCACGGGTCTGATGGCTGTCCAGGCGCTTGAACTCTTCAAAAATGACCTGAAGTTTGTCCGCCGGAATGCCCGGGCCGCGATCCCACACTTCGAGGCACAACTGGCCGTTGCGCCGGCGCACGCCCAGCAGTACCGGGCCTTTGGCATAACGAAAGGCATTGGTCAGAAAGTTCTGCAGAATGCGGCGCAGTAATTTGATATCACTGTTGACCCGTAAACGGCTGCCGCGAACCCGGAAGTTCAAGCCCTGCTCATGGGCCTGGGCGGTAAATTCATTGCCCAGGGTGTCGAACAGCTCATTAATGGCAAACGGCTTGATGTCCGGGGTGATTTTCCCGTTTTCGAGGCGTGAAATATCCAGCAAATCGCTGATCAAGTCTTCGGCGGAGCGCAAGGAGCTGTCCAGATGCTGAACCAGCTTTCTGGCTTCCGGGCCAAGCCCCTCGTCCTGATGAGAAAGCGCCGACGAAAACAGTCGGGCGGCGTTCATCGGTTGCATCAGATCATGGCTGACGGCGGCCAGAAAACGGGTCTTGGACTGGTTTGCGGTCTCGGCCACGCCCTTGGCTTCGGTAAGCGCCTGATTGAGTTGCGACAGCTCGTGCGTGCGCTCGGCGACACGTTGTTCTAGCCCTTCGTTGGCTTCGGTCAAGGCCTGCTCGGCCTCCCGGAATGCGGTGATGTCGGTGAAACTCATGACAAACCCGCCGCCCGGCATGGGGTTGCCGATCAGCTCGATCACGCGGCCATTGGGGAACAGGCGCTCGGAAGTGTGCGCGCGGCCTTGGCGCATCCAGTGCAAGCGACGGGCGACATGCACTTCAGCTTCGCCCGGGCCGCACAGGCCGCGTTCTGCATTGTGGCGAATGATGTCAGCAATAGGCCGGCCCACGCTGATCAGCCCGTCCGGGTAGTTGAACAGCTCCAGGTAGCGGCGGTTCCACGCCACAAGCCGCAGCGACTGATCGACGACGCTGATGCCTTGGGTGATGTTTTCGATCGCGCCTTGAAGCAGGGCACGGTTGAATTGTAGAACTTCCGAGGCTTCGTCAGCGATGCGGACGACGTCCTCAAGTTGCATTTCACGGCCTTCAATAGCCGCTTTCACCACGGCCCTTGTCGACGATGCGCCCAATACGCCAGCCAGTAACCGCTCGGTGTGAGCGATCCACTCGCCATTGGCGTTCTGATTGGGGTTGAAACCCTTGCCTTGGCGGTAGGCAAAACGAATGAAGCTCTGATGGGCGCGCTCTTCACCGACAAAGCGCGCCGCCAAGGTCAACAGGTCATTGATTTGCACGGCGAGCATCGAGCGGGAGCTGGGGTGGCTGCTGATTTCCTGACCGATAAACCGGCCAGCTTGCCAGTGTTCCGACACGCGGGTGCGTGACAGCACAGACACCCAGGCAAAGAGGGTGAAGTTGCCCGCCAGTGACAACACCACACCCTGGGTCAGGGGGGTGATTGGCAAGCCCAGCGGGTTGCTGTGCAACCAGCTCAGCCCCGGGAAATGCGCCAGCGTCAGGCCCATGCCATGGGCTGCCAGTGGCAGTACCAGGGTGTAAAACCAAATAAAAGTGCCTGCCGCCAACCCTGCGAATACGCCACGACGGTTGGCTTGTTTCCAGTACAGGGCCCCGAGCATGGCCGGGGCCAGTTGCGTGACGGCAGCAAACGCGATTTGGCCGATGGTGGCGAGGCTGGCGGTAGGCCCCAGCAGGCGATAGCTCACGTAGGCCAACAGCAAAATCACCACAATCGAGACGCGTCGCACCGAGAGCATCCAGTGACGGAAAACTTCAAACGGGCGCTCGGCGTTTTTGTGGCGCAATAACCACGGTAACAGCATGTCGTTGGACACCATCGTCGACAGTGCCACGCTGGCGACGATCACCATGCCGGTGGCGGCCGATGCGCCGCCAATAAAGGCCAGGAGTGCCAGGGCAGGGTGAGCTTGGGCCAGCGGCAAGCTGATTACGAACGAGTCGGGTAGTACGGAGCTGGGCAGCAACATTTGGCCGGCCAATGCAATCGGCACCACAAACAGGCCTGCCAGAATCAGGTACGCCGGAAACACCCATTTGGCCAGTTGCAGGTCCTGGGGCTCAATATTCTCGACCACCGTGACATGGAATTGGCGCGGCAGGCAGATGATCGCCATCATCGCAACACCGGTTTGCACCACCATCGAAGGCCAATTGATGGTTTCTTTCCAGTACTCCTCCAGCCGTGGGGCGAGCATGGCCTGATTAAACAAATCATCGAAGCCGTCATACAGGCCAAAGGTTACAAAGGCCCCGACAGCAAGAAAGGCCAGCAGCTTGACCAGCGATTCAAAGGCAATGGCCAGTACCATGCCGCGGTGGTGTTCAGTGGCGTCGAGGTTGCGTGTGCCGAACAGAATGGTAAACAGCGCCAGAATGAGCGTCACAATCAGGGCTGTGTCTTCAACCCGCGAGCCGGTCGCATCTGCGCCGGCACCGATCAGCAGGTTGACACCAAGCACAATCCCTTTGAGCTGCAGGGCGATATAAGGCAGCACCCCCACCAGGCAGATCAGTGCCACGACAATCGCCAGCGATTGAGATTTGCCGTAACGCGCAGCAATAAAGTCGGCAATCGAGGTGATGTTCTCTTGCTTGCTGATCATCACCATTTTTTGCAAGACCCACGGTGCGCACACCAGCAGCAGTACGGGTCCCAGATAGATCGGCAGGAATGCCCACAACTGTTCGGCGGCTTGCCCTACAGCGCCGAAGAACGTCCAGCTGGTGCAGTACACCGCCAACGACAGGCTGTATACCCACGCGCGCACCCGCGGCGGCAGCGGTTTGCTGCGCCGGTCACCATAAAAGGCAATGGCAAACATAATGGCCATATAGGCCAGGGCGACGGCGGCGATTAGCCCGCTGGACAACGACATGGAGGCTCCTGAATAAATGAGTCCCGAGCAATCCCGCTCTGGAGGACTAGTCTCGCATGATGTCTGTACGCCGTCAGTGTCGACGATGGTCTGAGCGCGACCGGGCGTCACACCCCTTGTATATAAGAAAAATAGATTATGGTTAGAGATATTACCCGTTATATAGATATGCGTTCGGGTTCTATGCTGTTTTTACCTCATACGAGGAACAGGAGGAACCCATGACTTGCCCCCCTACATCCCGCACCGGTTTACGGCCCTTTAGCCAGTTGCAGCACCCGCGCGAAGTGATCCGTCAATTCACGCCCAACTGGTTTGCCGCAACGATGGGCACCGGAGTTCTGGCATTGGCGCTGGCCCAGTTGCCCGTGTTCATCCCTGGCATACACGCCGTTGCCGAAGGCCTGTGGCTGTTCAACATCGGTCTGTTCATTTTATTCAGCGTGCTCTATGGCTTGCGTTGGGTGCTGTACTTCGATGAAGCGCGGCGCATTTTCGGGCACTCCATCGTGTCGATGTTTTTCGGCACCATCCCGATGGGGCTAGCGACTATCATTAATGGCTTTCTATTGTTTGGCGTCGAGCGCTGGGGCAGTGACATGGTGCAGGTCGCGCATGTGCTGTGGTGGCTGGACGTGGCGATGTCGCTGGCATTTGGGGTGATGATTCCCTACATGATGTTCACCCGTCAGGAACACAGTATTGACCAAATGACAGCGGTTTGGCTGCTGCCAGTGGTGGCGGCCGAGGTGGCGGCAGCCAGTGGCGGGCTCTTGGCTCCACACCTGAGCGATCCGGTGGCGCAGTTCCATGTAGTGATTACCAGCTATGTGCTGTGGGCGTTCTCGGTGCCGGTCGCGTTCAGCATCTTGACCATCCTTATGCTGCGAATGGCGCTGCATAAACTGCCCCATGAAAATATGGCCGCTTCCAGTTGGCTGGCGTTGGGGCCGATTGGTACGGGTGCGCTGGGGTTATTGCTGTTGGGGGCCGATTCGCCGGCCATTTTTGCCGCCAATGGGTTTGCCCGGGTCGGTGAGATCGCCGAGGGCATGGGGTTGATTTCGGGTATTGCTCTGTGGGGGTTTGGCTTGTGGTGGATGTTGATGGCCCTGCTCATCACCCATCGGTACTTTCGCGCAGGCATCCCGTTCAATCTGGGCTGGTGGGGGTTTACCTTCCCATTGGGGGTCTACGCTTTGACCACGCTGCATCTGGGTAAGGTGTTGCACTTGGGTTTCTTTGAGGTCGTCGGCTGTGTGCTGGTGATAATGCTGACGCTGATGTGGCTGGTTGTGGGGGTACGAACCGTTAAAGGGGCCTGGCGCGGTGAGCTGTTTGTGTCGCCTTGCATTGCGGGGCTAAAGAAGTAGGGCGCTGACGTCATGGGCTGTACGAAAGTGCTGAGCATCGCAGTCTCAGTTGCAGAACTTGAGTAAGGTTGTGTCTTGAGTGTTAAAACAGCATTCCAATGAAAAAGCCTCTGGCGCAACGTGAGTACCTGGATGATGAGTCACCCTTCGCAGTTCAGCCTGTTGGGCAAGCGTCGCTTTCTGCCATTCTTTGTGACCCAGTCTTTGGGGGCGCTCAACGACAATCTGTTCAAGCAGTCGCTGATTCTCGCCATCCTTTATAAGTTGAGTATCGAAGGGGATCGGGGGATTTGGGTCAATGTATGCGCACTGCTTTTTATCGTGCCCTTCTTTTTGTTCTCTGCCCTGGCCGGTCAGTTTGGTGAGAAATACGCCAAAGACCGGTTGATTCGCCTGATCAAACTGGGCGAGGTCGCCATCATGGTGGTCGGAGCCATCGGTTTTGCTTTCGATCATTTGGTGCTGATGCTGATCGCGCTGTTTGCAATGGGCACGCACTCTGCGCTCTTTGGGCCCGTCAAATATTCGATTTTGCCTCAGACCCTGCGCGAAGAAGAACTGGTCGGTGGTAACGGCCTGGTCGAAACGGGGACGTTTCTGTCGATCCTGGCGGGTACCATTGGGGCCGGGATCATGCTGTCGTCCAGCAATTACACAGTGGCGGTGTCGGTGGTTATCGTCTCGGTTGCCGTGTTGGGCTACCTGGCCAGCCGTGCCATACCGAGTGCGCCGGCCGACACGCCGGGTTTGCGCCTGAACTGGAACATTTTCAGTGGGTCGTGGGCCACCTTGCGCATGGGGTTGAATCAGACGCCTGCGGTGTCACGCTCTGTCGTGGGCAATTCCTGGTTCTGGTTCGTCGGTGCTATTTACCTGACGCAGATTCCGGCATACGCCAAAGAGTGGCTGTACGGTGATGAAACGGTTGTGACCCTGATTCTGACAGTGTTCTCCGTCGGTATCGCGCTGGGCTCGATGCTCTGTGAAAAGCTCTCGGGGCGTAAGGTTGAAATCGGACTGGTGCCGTTTGGCTCGTTCGGGCTGACGCTATTTGGCCTGCTGCTGTGGTGGCATTCGGGGCATATGCCGCAGAACATTCAGGCCAACGATTGGCTGGGTGTGCTGGGATTCAGCCAGGCGTGGTGGGTGTTGTTCGATATTTTGGGGCTGGGGGTGTTCGGCGGGTTCTACATTGTGCCGCTGTATGCGTTGATTCAGTCGCGTACCGCCGAGAACGAGCGAGCGCGGGTTATCGCGGCCAACAACATTCTCAATGCGCTGTTTATGGTGGTGTCGGCCATCCTCACGATTGTGTTGTTAAGCGTGGCCAAGTTGACGATCCCCGAGTTGTTTCTCGTGGTGTCGTTGATGAATATCGCGGTCAACACCTACATCTTCAAAATTGTCCCTGAGTTCACCATGCGCTTCATGATCTGGCTGCTCAGCCATTCCATGTACCGCGTGCAGCACAAAGGCCTGGACAATATTCCTGATGAGGGTGCGGCGTTGCTGGTGTGCAACCATGTTTCGTTTGTGGATGCGTTATTAATCGGCGGCGCAGTGCGTCGTCCGATTCGCTTTGTGATGTATTACAAAATATACAACTTGCCCGTGCTTAATTTTATCTTTCGCACCGCTGGCACGATTCCGATCGCTGGGCGTGCTGAAGATGAGGTTATTTACGATCGCGCCTTTCGCAAGATTGCCGAGTACCTGAACGATGGCGAGTTGGTGTGCATCTTCCCTGAAGGCAAGCTCACCGGAGATGGTCAGATCAATGAGTTCAAGGCCGGAATAACAAAGATCCTGGAGCGTACGCCCGTACCCGTTGTACCGATGGCGCTGCAAGGGCTGTGGGGCAGTTTTTTCAGTCGCGATCCGGGCAAGGGGGTGTTTCGCCGGTTGTGGTCGCGTGTGACGTTGGTGGCGGGGGAGCCGATAGCGGCCACTGAAGCGACGCAGAAACGGTTGCGCGAGCGGGTCGCCGAATTGCGCGGGGAGAACCTGTAACCAGCGAAGCGGCGGGCTTTGATCTGAAATCAAGGCCCGCAGCCTGCGGCAGTTGCGACTACGTGTTTACATTCAGGCGCTTATCTTGAGCCCGACCAGGCCGGCAATGATCAGCGCAACGCTGGCCAGCCTGAACAAAGCCATGGACTCACCGAACAGGATAATCCCGGCGATCACGGTACCCACGGCACCGACACCGGTCCAGATGGCATAAGCGGTGCCCAATGGCAGCTCTTTCATGGCCAGGCCCAACAGGCCCAAGCTAACAGCCATTGCGGCAATCGTAAGGGCGGTAGGCAAGGGCCGAGTGAAACCGTCGGTGTATTTCAAACCGACCGCCCAGCCCACTTCAAACAAACCCGCGAAGAACAGAATAATCCAGGACATGATTGTCTCCATCAATTGATGGGGTCGTCCCCAGAATAATCACTCGATGAGTCGCGAGGTCGTCCTCACTGTGCGCACTATAGTGCACAAGATTATTCTGACGGACAACCCCGAACGTTCAGTCGGCTAAGGGTTTATTTCACTTATCGGACCGGCTTTATCGCGCTGATCGCGGTCGAGCTCGCACGGCTCAAGGGCTAAATCAAATGCCTTGTGGGGTTTCTTCGCCGCCCAGGGCTTCAAACAACTGCGGCAGGAACTCACCGAACGTCAGCATCATCAGCGTGAAGCTGGCGTCTTGCTGGCCCAGATCGTCGTCACCGCCATCTTGTTCCGCCTGGTCTTGCAACAAGTCTTCAAACTTCAGGCGTTTGACCACCAGTTTGTCGTCCAGCACAAAGGACAGCTTGTCTTGCCACGCCAGTGACAACTGGGTCACAACTTTGCCCGTGCTCAGGTGCAACTGAATCTCGTCGCTGGTCAGGTCCTGACGTTTGCAGCGGATGATCCCGCCATCTTCATGGGTGTCGCGCAGTTCGCATTCGTCGAGAACGAAGAAGTTGTCAGCGGCTTTTTGCGTTTTAACCCACTCGGTCATGATTGCACTCGGCGCGACTTTCACGGCCAGAGGGCGCACAGGCAGCGAACCGATCACTTCGCGCAACGTGGACAGCAAGTCTTCGGCGCGTTTCGGGCTGGAAGCGTTAACCAGAATCAGGCCCTGCTTGGGAGCAATGGCGGCAAAGGTTGCGGAGCGTCGAATAAAGGCGCGAGGCAAGAAGGCCTGGATGATTTCATCCTTGAGCTGGTCGCGCTCCTTCTTATAGACCTTGCGCATTTGTTCGGCTTCGATCTCTTCGACTTTCTCCTTTAAGGCATCGCGCACAACGCTACCCGGCAGGATGCGTTCTTCCTTGCGGGCCGCGATCAACAGGAAGTCCTGGCTGACGTGTACCAGTGGAGCGTCTTCGCCTTTACCGAAAGGGGCGACGAAACCATAGGTGGAGACTTCCTGACTTGCGCAGGAGCGGGCCAGCTTGGTGGCCAGTGCAGTTTCCAGCACCTGCGCATCAAAAGGCAGATCTTGGGTCAAGCGATAGATAAGCAGGTTTTTGAACCACATGGGGTGAATCACTCCTTTATACAAAGACGCATTATTCGCTTCATGGCGCGATAGGCCAACCCTGCGCTAACCCTTTGGTGTGCTTGGGAAAATTATTTTAAAAAGTGCTTGCCAGACCTTGGGTGGCTCCGTAGAATGCGCGCCACACCGAGAGTGAAAGGGTGATTAGCTCAGCTGGGAGAGCATCTGCCTTACAAGCAGAGGGTCGGCGGTTCGATCCCGTCATCACCCACCATTCGCTCACAGTGTTACGCGCAGCGGTAGTTCAGTCGGTTAGAATACCGGCCTGTCACGCCGGGGGTCGCGGGTTCGAGTCCCGTCCGCTGCGCCATATTTTTGCCACAAGCCCCTTGAACGCTTGTGGTTGGGGAAAGCCCGCTGAATGCGGGCTTTTTCTTGAAAGGCTTCGATTCTACAGTTTCTGTTGAGTCAAAGGGCTGGGTGCAGGAAACGGAAGTTTTTAAAAAGTTTTGAAAAAAACCTAATAAAAACAACCACTTACAAGAAAATTGTGAGAGAATGCGCTCCGCAACGAGAGTGAAGTGAAAGGGTGATTAGCTCAGCTGGGAGAGCATCTGCCTTACAAGCAGAGGGTCGGCGGTTCGATCCCGTCATCACCCACCATTCGCTTTCAATGTTACGCGCAGCGGTAGTTCAGTCGGTTAGAATACCGGCCTGTCACGCCGGGGGTCGCGGGTTCGAGTCCCGTCCGCTGCGCCATATTCGGAATACAAGCCCCTTGAACGCTTGTGATCCACAGAGAGCCTGCCTTGTGCAGGCTTTTTTGTGCGCGTGTGTTTTTTGTGCATCCGTAAAAACGCAGTAGTCGCTGCCGCAGGCTGCGATGGGTTGCACAGCGCCCCGTTATTGTTCTGTAAAAAAACGAAGCTCCTGCGGCCCTTTTTGCAGCCTGCGGCAGCGGCTACACCGATGCGACTAAAAATCCCAGCGTGTGTTTACCATCACATTGCGCGGGTCACCGGAGTACGACGAGTTGTAAAAGCCGATGTTGGTGTAGTACGACTTGTCGAACACATTGTTCAGGTTGACCGTGGCCGAGAGGTTTTTGCTGATCTGGTAACGCGCCATCAGGTCAACCAGCCAGTACGGGTCTTGCGAGAATTTCTCTTGGGCACCGCCTTTGCCCCAGTTGGTGAGCACCTGCCAGCCTGTTCCTTGCCAGCGCACCCCACCACCCAGGGTCAATTTATCGAGATCCCCTGTCAGTTTGTAGGTGGTGTACAAATTGATTTGATCTTCAGGCTCCCAAGTGGAGACTTTTTTACCGGAGTGATCGCGACTGATCTTGTGCGTATAGCCCGCTTGTAACTGCCAGCCAGGCAACAGTTCGCCGGAAATTTCAGCTTCGTAACCCTTGGTGGTGGCTTTAACGCCTTTGTAGGCGTATTGAATGTCCGGGTTGGTTGGGCGCGCGTTGTAAGAGGTATCCGCTTCAGGGCGGTTGTCTTGATGGACTTCAAAGTAAGCCAGGCTTGAATTCAGCCGTCCATCCAAGAATTCGCCCTTTAAACCCACTTCGTAATTCTTGCCTTCATCAGGTTCGAGCATCTTGTTGTCACGATTGCGGTAGTAGGACTGCGGCAAAAAAATGTCGGTGTAGCTGGCGTAAGCGGAAATGTGTTCGTTGAGGTCGTAAATAAGCCCGGCATAGGGCAGTACTTTGCCGGTGTCTTTGGCTTGGCTGGTACCGGTCAGCGTGTAGTCGGCTACGCGGGTGCCGAGTAACAGTGTCAAATCGTCTGTAAGGCTAAAGCGGCCGGTTACGTAAACGCCCGTCTGGCGGGTGGTCTCATCATTGTACGATGTCACGTTGCCCCACTCCGGTTCGCGGGCATCCCCTTTCCAGTTGTAGTAGTCGTAAGCGTTGTCGACCATATTGGCGTTGGTGTAGTCCTTGCCGGTCCAGTGCGATTTGGATGCCGAGCCGCCGATGACCAACTCATGTTCGCGCCCGAGCAGGTTGAACGGGCCGGTGGCGAATAAATCGCCGCTGTCGCTGACGTACTCGCCGGTGTACTTGCGAGCGAGGATAGGGGCCAGGCCGGTACTCGCAACAGGGTCTAGCAGCGCACCAAGAGGGGCGTTGTAACCGTTGATCTGATGGTTGTACTGCGCTTTGGCAACCCAGCCGTTCTCAAAGTTGTGCTCCAGGGTTGTAAAAACGGTGCGGGTGTATTGTTCCCAACTGCTCCATTTTGTGCCGTTGTTGAAGGAGCGTGGCGTGCTGATGCGCTCACCTTCGGAGTTAAACAGTGAGGCGCTGCCCGACCAGCTCGACCCCTTGGGGTTGTTGTCCTGGTAGTCCGCGCCCACTGTCAGCAACGTATCGGGGGTCAGGTCCACTTCCAGAATGCCGTAGTAAACCGAACTGTCGCGCTGGTAATGCTCCATGAATGAGCGTTTGTCCTGATAGGCCGCCACGGCCCGCCCGCGTACATTGCCGCTTTCGGTCAAAGGGCCGCTGACATCGATTTGCGAACGGTAGTTGTCCCACGAACCCGCGCCCAGCTCTGCGTGGGCCTTGAATTCACTCGTCGGTTTTTTGCGCACCATATTGATGGTGCCGCCCGGTCCGCCGGCGCCGGTGAGTAAGCCGGTCGCGCCTTTGAGGATCTCGACCCGGTCGTAAATGGCGGTATCGGTCAGGGTATGCCCGGCTGAATATTGCGGGTCTTGCAGGATCGGAATGCCATCGTACTGGAAGTTCTTGATCGCGAAGCCCCGTGAGTAATAGCTGGTGCGGTCGCTGTCATAGGTAGCCACGGTGATACCCGGGGTATGGCGCATCACATCGTCGATGGAATTGAGGCCGAAATCATCCATGGCCTGGCGCGTCACCACAGAAATCGACTGCGGCGTTTCGCGTGGTGTCAGCACCATGCGCGTCGCGGTGGCAATACTGCCGGGCGTGTAAGAGCCGGTTCCTTCGGTGATCGTGCCTAACTGGTTAGCGCTGATTTGGGTGGCACCCAGTTCAAGGCTGCCGCTGGTGCTGGGCAAGGCGTCAAGCCTATAGCCGTTGGCACCTTTGACGACCCTATAGCCGCTGCCCCGTAGGAGTGCTTCGAAGCCACCCTGTTCGTTGTAGGTGCCATGCAGGCCGGGCGTGGTCAGCCCCTCCAGGTTTTGCGATTGGAAAATCAACGCCACCCCCGCTTGCTGTGCAAACCGATTCAAGGCACTGCTCAGGGGGCCGGCTGGAATATCGTAGGTTTTAACCGCCGCCTGCGTTTGCGCTTGGGCAAATGAGGTGCCCATAAGGCCGGCCGCCGAGGCGACTGCCAGATGGATGGCCAGTGTCAAGGGCCTGATTCGTGGGTGGGCGTGAAGGGGGGTATGCATGGAGTCGCAATCCTTTGTAGGTCTGTTACCTTTCTTGACGGTTGACCTGGAAAAAGCGGAACCAATGCGAATAATTATTTTTCAGCAGGCGGTGCGGTGCTGATCACGATCAGCCAAGGGGTAAAGCGTTTGATGTTCAGCGGCAGGGTTTCGGCGATGAGTTGCAGGGCGCGGTCGGTATCGTCCAGCGGCAGTACCGCTGAGACCTGCAAGTGAGCCAGGGCTGCGGGGTCGAACTGGATATAGCCACGACGATGGCGGGAAATTTCATCGAGTACATGGGGCAGGGGTTGGTTATCGACCACCAGTTGATGGTGCTTCCAGGCCTCATTCACTCCGGCGGGGTCGACGGTGCCCGCCCGTTCAACGGTGTTTTGGGTAATCATTGCGCGGGAGCCGGCATCGACTTCCAGCGTGTGCTGCTCGTCCGCACTTTGGGCCGCAACCCGTGACTGCAACATGCTGAGTACGGTGACGTCCTGTTCGCGTTTCACTACAAAACGGGTGCCCAGCGCCCGCATGCTGCCCTGCTCTGTCTGCACGACAAAGGGGCGAGCGCTGTCGTGCGCCACGTCGACCAGCACTTCGCCCTGCAGGAGTTCGATGCGCCGCTGTTGATCATCAAAATGCACATTGACCGCGCTGGTGCCGCTGAGGGTAATGCTTGAATCGTCGGCCAGGCGTAATGTTTTCCAGTCGTTGGGGCCTGTGCTGATATCAGCCATCAGGTACTGCGGGTAATGGCTTTGCAGGAACAGTGCGGAGGGTAAGGCCACAGCGCAAGCGATTGCCAGCGCACGCAAGGCCTGTTTGTGGCGAGGGCTTTTTCGTGTGCTAAAAGCGGCATTCAGCGCCGCTTTGGCAGGTGCCGCTTGCCCGCGCAAGGCTTGCAGACGGCCAATCGCTTCTTGCATGCGTATGGCTGCGGCAGCGTGCTGCGGGGTTTGCTGTTTCCAGTGTTCGAATTCAAGGCGAACGGCTTCGCTGAAGCCTTCTTCATGCAGGCGAAGCATCCATTCGGCGGCTTGTTCGTCAATGCTGCGCGGTGTAGGCATTAGGTGTCCAGGCTGTGGCTGCAATGCAATAAAGCCTGAATCAGGTACTTGCGCACGGTGCGATCGCTAAGTCCCAACTGCCGAGCGATTTCAGCCTGGGCCGTGCCGTCCAGGTAATACAGCACAAAGGCTTGGCGTACCTTTTCCGGCATGCCTTCCAGCATAAACGCAATCTGTTCGAGGGCTTCAAGGGTTGTCAGGATTTGCTCGGGCGACTGGAAGCTCTCCAAGGCTTCGGCAGTCAGCGCCAGCTCCTGCAAGTAGGCGTTTTCGATTTTCTTGCGTCGCACTTGATCGATGAGCAAGCGGCGCGCAGTGGTGCTCAAAAAAGCGCGGGGTTCGCGCAGGGTCGCCACCGATTCGCGGGCATTAAGGATTCGCGCAAACGTGTCCTGCGCCAGATCGGCCGCGTTGTGTGTGCACCCCAGTTTTCGCCGCAACCAGCCATGCAACCAGCCGTGATGCTCGCTGTAGAGTTCAGTAATCGTGGACTGAAAGGCGGGTTCAGCTGTAGACATTAGCCGTAACTCAAATGTTATTGAGAATTATTGCTAATTCTGTACGCAAGTACTGGGTAAACGCAAGGTGGCAGGTGAACGGCTACGCGCTTTTGACCTGGTTTTTGATCTAAAAAGAAGGGCCGATCACGGCGTAAGGCCTGTAGGAGCGAGCTTGCTCGCGATCTTTCGTTTTAAAGATCAAAAGATCACGAGCAAGCTCGTTCCTACAAGCTCGCTCCTGCAAAAGGCGAGCTTAGTGTTTGGCGATCAAGTTGCCGGCATGCAGCCCGCATTCTTTTTGCGTGGCTTCTTCCCACCACCAGCGGCCTTCGCGCTCGTGCTGGTTAGGCAGCACCGGGCGGGTGCACGGTTCGCAACCGATGCTGATAAAACCGCGTTCATGCAAGCTGTTGTAAGGCAGTTCGAGCATGCGGATGTAACCCCAGACTTCTTCGCTGGTCATTTGCGACAACGGGTTGAATTTGTACAGCGGGCGTTCGGGGGTGGAGAACGCTGCGTCGACTTCCAGGGCCGCTACCTGGCTGCGGGTGCCGGGGCTCTGGTCACGGCGTTGGCCGGTCGCCCATGCCTTGACGGTCGACAGTTTGCGTCGCAGCGGTTCAATTTTGCGCACGCTACAGCATTCGCCGTGCCCGTCCTTATAGAAGCTGAACAGGCCCTTTTCCTTCACGAACGGCTCGAGTCGCGTGTGGTCCGGGGAGATCAGTTCGATCTGGATGTTGTAATGCTCGCGCACCTGATCAATAAAACGATACGTTTCAGGGTGCAGGCGCCCGGTGTCGAGGCTGAACACTTTGACGTTTTTGTTAAGTTTCCAGGCCATGTCCACCAGCACGACATCTTCGGCACCGCTGAATGAAATCCAGAGTTCATCGCCAAAGTGTTCAAAGGCAAGTTTGAGAATGTCCTGCGGGGATTTGCTGGCGTATGTCGCGGCGAGTTCGGCGACGTCGAACGGGTGGCTCATCAGGCGGCTTCCTACAGTGAATGGCGCTGGGCGCTCTCTAGTGGGCGGGATGTTAGCAAAAACCGCGGGCTACAGGGTTCGCAGCGTGTCGAGCAGCACTTTCACTTTGGTAATGGATTCCTGATATTCGTCTTGCCAGTCAGAGTCGGCCACGATGCCGCCGCCGCCCCAGCACGTGATGCGCCGGTCTTTGACCAGCAGGCTGCGAATGGCAATGGAACTGTCCATTTCGCCGCGAACGTCGAGGTATAGCAGCGAACCGCAGTAAATGCTGCGGCGCGTGGGTTCGAGCTCGTCGATGATCTGCATGGCGCGGATCTTCGGCGCGCCGGTAATTGAGCCTCCAGGAAAGCTATCGCCGATCAAGTCCAGGGCGTCTTTGCCGGGAGCCAATTCGCCGGTGACACTGCTGACCAAATGATGAACATTGGGGTAGCTTTCCAGGGTAAACAGCTCGGGTACCCGGACTGAACCGGTGCGGCAGGTGCGCCCCAGGTCATTTCGCAGCAAGTCCACGATCATCAGGTTTTCGGCGCGATCCTTGGCACTGGCTAGCAGTTCGGCGGCATTCGCCGCATCTTCGCCAGCCGTTTTGCCGCGTGGGCGGGTGCCTTTGATCGGGCGGGTTTCGACCTGCCGATGGCTGACGCGCACAAAGCGTTCGGGTGACAGGCTTAAAATGGCGTTGTCATGCGGCAAGTGCATAAACCCGGAAAAGGGTGTGGGGCACGCGGCACGTAACGCGCAGTAAGCGGACCAGGCATCGCCTTCGCATTCGGCGCTAAAGCGCTGTGTGTAATTGACCTGATAACAGTCGCCCGCCTGAATGTACTGGTGAATGCGGTTCAGCGCCTGCTCGTAACGGTTGGCACTGATGTCGGGTTGCATCGGCTGTTTCAGGTGAAAGGCGGTGTTCACGCACGGCTGTGGCTGGCTGAATAACTGAACCAGGCGTTCACGTTCGCCCGCTGACAGAGCTGGGTGAAATACCAGTTGCGAGGTGGCGAGCCGGTGATCGCTGACCAATGCCCAGGCATATAGCCCGAGCCGGGCTGCAGGCAGTTGAATATCGTCTTCTGACAGGGCTGGCAGGTGTTCGAGTGTGCGGCCGAAGTCGTAGCTCAAGTAGCCGATCAGGCCGCCGGCAAATGGCAGTTCGAGACCCTCCGGGAGCGTTGCTTTGCCCAGTTGCTGGAGGCTATCGCGCAAGCGCTGCAAAAATGCGCGGCCCGGTTCATCCGGTTGCACTGCCAGTGTCTGCTTTGGCCACGCGCTCATGATGTCGTAGCGCCCGCGGTCGGCAGCGGGGCGGCCGCTGTCCAGCAGCACAGCACCAGGCGCATGACGTATCTGCGCAAAGTAATCGGCGGGGTTGGCGAAGTAAGGCAGGGGATGTACAGAACAGGTCAACATGCGAAGCCAGTCAGCCAGTGGGGCGGGGTGCAGATTGTAGTCTTGTGTAGGACAGCAACGCTAATGCTGTCGTAATTGCCGAAGGCTGTGCCCGTGTACCCAATACGGCGCTGGCACACAGGGCATGGCCTTCGGTGTTGTCATGAGGTTCAGGGCGAATCAGGTGTCCTGGTGGATATGCCCGAACAGCTCTTGGGCAAAGCGCACCCGTTCTTCGGCGGTTTCCTTGATGCCCTTGGCGGCGAGCGCTTCAAGGTGGGCTTCCACCGCGTGAGTGCGCAAGGTCAGGCCGCAGTCGTTGGCGATCTGGATGTTCAGCCCCGGGCGGGCGTTGAGTTCCAGAATCAGCGGGCCTTTGTCCTGGTCGAGCACCATGTCGACACCGATGTAACCCAGCCCGCACAACTCATAGCAGCCCGCGGCCAACTTCATAAAGCCGTCCCAATTGGGCAACTGCACGCCGTCCACCGCATTGGTGGTGTCGGGGTGCTTGCTAATGATGTTGTTCAGCCACGTACCGCGCAGGGTCAGGCCGGTTGCCAAGTCAACGCCGACACCAATCGCGCCTTGGTGCAGGTTGGCTTTGCCCCCGGATTGACGGGTGGGCAGGCGCAGCATGGCCATTACCGGGTAGCCCATCAGCACGATAATGCGGATATCCGGCACACCTTCGTAGCTGATGCTTTTGAAGATCTGATCGGGTGTGACCCGGTATTCGATCAGCGCCCGGTCACGGTGGCCGCCCAAGGAGTACAGGCCGGTGAGGATGCTGGAGATCTGATGTTCGATTTCTTCGTGGCTGATGATCTTGCCCGACACCGTGCGATAGCGGTCTTCGAAACGGTCGGCAATCACCAGGATGCCGTCGCCGCCCGCACCTTGTGCGGGTTTGATCACGAAGTCGCTGCGGCCGCCGATGATCTCATCAAGCTTGTCGATTTCCTTCTCGGTGGAAATGACGCCGTACATTTCCGGCACATCGATGCCGGCTTGAATCGCCCGTTCCTTGGTGATGATCTTGTCATCCACGATCGGGTACAGGCTGCGTTTGTTGTACTTGAGTACGTAGTCCGCATTACGCCGATTGATGCCCATGATGCCCCTGGCTTCCAGGGCCTTCCAGGTCTTCCAGAAGCCAAACATCAGGAGTCAGCCTTCAAAAAGGCTTTGAAGCGGATCAGTTCGGTCAGGCGGTACCCGCGATAGCGACCCATGGCCAGCATGAAACCTACCAGAACCAACAGCACGGCCGGGAACGTAAACACGAAGTACACCAGTTCCGGGATGCTCATCACCAGGTAGGCCAACGTGGCGGCAAACAGGGTGCCTATGGCGACTTTCATCGCATGCCCGGCCCCTCGCTCCTCCCAGGTGATGGACAGGCGCTCGATGGTCATGGTCAGAATCACCATCGGGAACAAGGCCACCGAGAGCCCACGGTCAAGGCCCAGTTTGTGGCTGAACAGGCTGATGGCGGCGATGAGTATCACCACGAAGGTCAGCACCACGGACAGCCGCGGCAGCATCTGCAGCTTCAGATGCTCCAGATAAGACCGCAGCATTAACCCGAGCGCCGTGATTACCGTAAACAGGATGATGCCGAAGCCCAGTTGGGTTTCGCGGAACGCCAGCGCAATCAGTACCGGGGTGAATGTGCCCAGCGTTTGCAGGCCGATCAGGTTGCGCAGCACCAGAATTACCAGTACGCCAATCGGGATCATCACCATGATCATGAAGGTTTGCTGGGTTTGCAGCGGCAAGCCGTAGAGCGAGTATTCCAGGAAATTGGCGTCGGTGTTCTCGTCCGTCAGCTTGGCCAGGCGGATGGCATTCATCTCGCTGTTGTTCAGGCTGAACGTCACATTGGCTTTTTTACCGCCATCGACCGTGACCATGGGTTCATCGCCGATCCACCACAGCAGGCGATCCTCCGGCAGGCCTTGTGCACCGCTTTCCGGGTTGAAGTACAGCCAGTCGTTGCCGTTAAAGCTGCGCAGCCACAGTTCCGGGCTTTGTGGCTGATCGGCCTCCAGGCGGATGGTGTGGACGCGTTCCATCGGTACGTGGGCAATCGACAGCAGCAGCTCAATGACCTGCGCCTTGTGGGCCGTCGAGGGGTCGCCTGCCAGCAGCAATTTCACGTTGTCATCATTGGGGTTGTTTACCCGCTTGATGGTTTCGCTGATAAAGGTTTCAACGTCAGCCGAGTGCTGACGAATAGGCGCAAGCAATGCTTCAGCGGCGATTTTCTCAGGGCCTTCTACCGCGATGCTGTCGCGGAAAACCGGGCCTTTAACCTTGGTTTTGTCGCCCGAGTAGCGCTTGGTCAACACCAGGCGGTAGTACAGGGTTTGCTTGCCGCTGACGCGGCGCGCGGACCAGGTCACCTTGCGGTTGCCATCCACCCGGTTGACGCTCACCCCATAGTTATTGGAGATGAAGCTTTCGTTCAGGCTGACGTAGTCGCGGTTGAGCGGCGGGACGAACATCTGGATCTTGACCGGATCCTTGGAGTTGGCAACGAACTCGACCTTGGCATCAATGTTCCACAGGTCGTCGGTGGCGTCTTCGGTCACCGGAATACCGATAACAAAAATCTGATACGCGGTAATTGAAAGGCCCAATGCCACCAGCACGGTGATCAAGATTTTCAGATGAAGGGTTAGCGCACGCATTTCAATTACTCTGCGGTTTTAGCGTTGGCGACGCAGGCAGGTTTGCCAGCAGCGTATTTAAGACTGGGGTCGACCAGCGCATCAAAGCGTTTCAACGCTTCGGAGCCGATCAACAGCGGGTATTGGAACGCACTTCTATCAGTCAAGTTCACTTCTATTGTTCGTAAAGCTTTGCCCATGCAAATTTCCAGAGAAATGACCGGCCGCGAGGTGTAATTTTTGTCGGCCTGAGGGTCGTAATCGCCGGAGCGGCGCTTGATTTTACTCACGCGGGCCAGCGGGCGCTCGATGGGGTGCGAGTGGGCATCATCAATGGCCAGGTAGAAGCGCACCCAACTTTCGCCGTCCCGCTTGAAGCGTTTGATATCGCGGGCGCTCAGTGAGGCGGTTTTGGCCCCAGTGTCGAGTTTGGCCGCTACTTGCAGGTCGATACCTGTCAGTTCAGCGTATTCATTGAGGCCATAAACAGTCTTCTCGGCACCTAAGCTCAAGCCGGGCAAGCCCAGTAGGCAGAGAAGGGTAAAGAGGGGCAAACATTTCATAAATCGAGGCACGTCTCTTGCAAACTTCAGTTCAAGGCGACTGGCAGGGGTGCAAGTTTCCTCGTGCGGCTGCCCGGTGAACAGGGCAGGGCGGATGCGGTCGGCATTCTAACATGATGGTTTTATGGCGCCAGCGTTGCGGCGGTTTTGCCCGGCTTGTTGGTGTGTCGATTAAACCAAGGTCTAATCGGTAGATTGTCGACAATGTATATTTATCCTTTGACTGCAACGGCTTAAATGGCTAGTTTTGACACCATTGATTTCAAAGGTGTCGACAATATGCTGCAAGCCCTGGCCCCCGACGTGTTCACCCCGGACGACTCCGAAACCCTTTCCGAGAACGTGTTCCGGCGCATTCAGGCGGCCATTGTCAAGGGCGAGATCGCCCCTGGCAGCAAGATCTCCGAACCTGAATTGGCCCGCACCTACGGCATCAGCCGTGGCCCGCTACGCGAAGCCATTCACCGTCTTGAAGGCCAGCGTTTGCTGGTGCGGGTCCCGCATGTCGGGGCGCGGGTGGTGTCCTTGAGCCACGCCGAGCTGATCGAACTCTATGAAATTCGCGAGTCCCTTGAAGGCATGGCTTGCCGCTTGGCCGCCGAGCGCATGAGTGACGAGGACATTGCCGAACTGCGCCGTGTGCTCGAAACCCATGAGCGCGATGAGGCCTTTCAGGCCGGGGTCGGGTACTACCAGCAAGAAGGCGACTTCGATTTTCACTACAAGATTATCCAGGGCAGCGGTAATCGCACGCTGACTCAAATGCTCTGCGGCGAGCTGTACCAATTGGTGCGCATGTACCGCATCCAGTTTTCCGCCACCCCCAACCGCCCGCATCAGGCGTTTGCCGAGCATCACCGCATTCTCGATGCCATTGCCGATCGCGACGGCGAACTGGCCGAGTTACTGATGCGCCGACATATCGGCGCTTCGAAACGCAATATCGCGCGTCATTACCAAGACAGCGCCCAGCAGACAGCCACTCCACGAGGTGAGTCATGAGCAATAAGAACAGTCCAGGTCAGCGTTTCCGTGATGCAGTCGCCAGTGAACATCCCTTGCAAGTGGTCGGTGCGATCAACGCCAACCATGCGCTGTTGGCCCAGCGTGCCGGCTTCAAGGCCATTTACCTGTCGGGTGGCGGTGTGGCGGCGGGCTCTTTGGGCGTGCCGGACCTGGGCATTACCGGCCTGGATGACGTGCTGACCGATGTTCGCCGCATTACCGATGTGTGCGACTTGCCTTTGCTGGTCGATGTGGACACCGGTTTTGGCTCCTCGTTTTTCAACGTGTCGCGCACCGTCAAATCGATGATCAAATTCGGCGCGGCCGCCATTCATATCGAAGACCAGGTAGGTGCCAAGCGCTGCGGCCACCGCCCGAACAAGGAAATTGTCTCGCAGCAAGAGATGATCGACCGTATCAAAGCAGCCGTTGATGCGCGCACCGATGACAGCTTTGTGATTATGGCGCGTACTGATGCATTGGCGGTGGAAGGCCTGGAATCGGCGCTGGAACGTGCGGCGGCCTGTATCGAGGCGGGCGCTGACATGGTGTTCCCCGAAGCCATCACCGAGCTTGAGATGTACAAGCTGTTCGCTGACCGCGTTAAAGCGCCGATTCTGGCCAATATCACCGAGTTTGGCGCGACCCCGCTGTACACCACCGAACAACTGGCCAGTGTTGATGTATCGCTGGTGCTTTACCCGCTGTCGGCGTTCCGTGCCATGAACAAGGCGGCCGAAAACGTGTATGGCGCCATTCGTCGCGACGGCACCCAGCAAAACGTGATCGACACCATGCAAACCCGCATGGAACTGTACGACGCTATCAACTACCACGCCTTCGAGCAGAAGCTTGATGCCGTGTTTGCCGCGAAGAAGTAACAGAACACCGTGATCCTGTAGGCGCGAGTTTGCTCGCGCCTACAGATAAGACCGAACCCGTAGTTGCCGAATCCCTAAAAAATTCAAGATTGGAGACCGCAATGGCCGAAGCAAAAGTATTGAGTGGTGCAGGTTTACGCGGCCAGGTGGCCGGGCAAACGGCCCTGTCGACCGTAGGCCAGGAAGGCGCAGGCCTTACGTACCGTGGCTATGACGTACGTGAACTGGCGGCCGATGCCCAGTTCGAAGAAGTGGCTTACCTGTTGCTGTACGGTGAGCTGCCAAGCCAAACCGAGCTGGCAGACTACACCGCCAAGCTCAAAACCCTGCGTGACTTGCCGCAAGCGCTGAAAGAAGTGCTGGAGCGCATCCCCGCCGATGCCCACCCCATGGACGTGATGCGCACCGGTTGTTCGTTCCTGGGCAACCTGGAGCCAGAGACAGACTTCTCCCAGCAACTGGACAAGACCAACCGCCTGCTGGCCGCCTTCCCGGCGATCATGTGCTATTGGTACCGCTTCAGCCACGACGGCAAACGCATCGACTGCGTAAGCGATGAAGCGTCTATTGGCGGGCACTTCCTGCACTTGCTGCACGGCAAGAAGCCGAGCGAGTTGCACGTCAAAGTGATGAACGTGTCGTTGATCCTGTATGCCGAGCACGAGTTCAACGCCTCCACCTTCACCGCCCGGGTGTGCGCATCGACCCTGTCCGACCTGTATTCGTGCATTACCGCGGCCATTGGCTCGCTGCGTGGCCCGTTGCACGGCGGTGCCAACGAAGCGGCGATGGAAATGATCGAGCGCTTTGCCTCGGCTGACGCTGCGGTTGAAGGCACCCTCGGCATGCTGGCGCGCAAGGACAAGATCATGGGCTTCGGCCACGCGATCTACAAAGACAGCGACCCGCGCAATGAAGTGATCAAGGGCTGGTCGAAGAAACTGGCCGATGAAGTGGGCGACACGGTGTTGTTCCCGGTGTCTGAAGCCATCGACCACACCATGTGGGCGCAAAAGAAACTGTTTCCCAACGCGGATTTCTACCATGCCTCTGCGTACCACTTCATGGGTATTCCGACCAAGCTGTTTACCCCGATCTTTGTGTGCTCGCGCCTGACCGGCTGGGCCGCTCACGTGTTTGAGCAGCGCAGCAACAACCGCATCATCCGTCCAAGCGCTGAATACATCGGCGTTGAGCAGCGCAAGTTCGTGTCAATCGAGCGTCGCTGATCCGCAGGGTGCCGCCCCGCCCTTTGTAGACGCGAGTTTGCTCGCGATCTGTAAGCGTCTACAGAAGACGGGGAGGCACTCTCAGCCCTAACCGTGATCGAGACCCCTGCCATGAATACTGAATTTCGCAAAACACTACCGGGCACCCGGCTGGATTATTTCGACACCCGCGCGGCGGTCGAGGCGATCCAGCCCGGTGCCTACGACACGCTGCCTTACACCTCCCGTGTGCTGGCTGAAAACCTGGTGCGGCGTTGCGACCCGGCCACCCTCACGGCCTCGTTGAGCCAAATGATCGAGCGCAAGCGCGACCTTGATTTCCCGTGGTTTCCGGCCCGCGTGGTGTGCCACGACATTCTTGGCCAGACGGCCCTGGTTGACCTCGCAGGCCTGCGTGATGCCATCGCCCTGCAAGGCGGCGACCCGGCGCAAGTCAACCCGGTAGTGCCCACCCAATTGATCGTCGACCACTCGCTGGCCGTGGAGTGCGGTGGTTATGACCCGCAGGCGTTTGAAAAGAACCGCGCCATCGAAGATCGCCGCAATGAAGACCGTTTTCACTTCATTGAGTGGACCAAAAAAGCCTTTAAAAACGTCGATGTGATCCCGCCAGGCAACGGGATCATGCACCAGATCAACCTCGAAAAAATGTCGCCGGTGATTCAAGTGCGTGACGGCGTGGCCTTTCCGGACACCTGTGTCGGCACCGACAGCCACACCCCGCACGTTGATGCGCTGGGTGTGATCGCCATTGGCGTGGGCGGCCTCGAAGCCGAAAGCGTTATGCTCGGCCGTGCTTCCTGGATGCGCCTGCCTGAAAGCGTCGGCGTGGAACTGACCGGCAAACTGCAACCGGGGATTACCGCCACCGACATGGTGCTGGCGCTGACCGAGTTTCTGCGCAAGCAAAAAGTGGTGGGTGCCTGGCTGGAGTTCTACGGCGAAGGCGCAGCGGCGCTGACCTTGGGCGACCGTGCCACCATTTCCAACATGGCCCCGGAATACGGTGCGACGGCGGCGATGTTCTACATCGACCAGCAAACCATCGACTACCTCAAGCTGACTGGCCGTGAAGACCAGCAAGTGCAACTGGTCGAACAGTACGCCAAGGTCACCGGCCTGTGGGCCGACAGCCTCAAGGGTGCGCAGTACGAGCGCAACCTGAGCTTTGACTTGTCATCGGTGGTGCGCAACATGGCCGGCCCGAGCAACCCGCACGCCCGGGTTGCCACCAGCGACCTGGCGAGCAAGGGCATTGCCGGTCAGTGGGACGACGTGCCGGGGCAAATGCCAGATGGCGCGGTGATCATCGCGGCCATTACCAGTTGCACCAACACCAGCAACCCGCGCAACGTGATTGCCGCCGGGCTTATCGCCCGCAATGCCAACCGGCTGGGCCTGGCCCGCAAGCCGTGGGTCAAGTCATCGCTGGCACCGGGCTCCAAAACCGTGGCGCTGTACCTGGACGAAGCGGGCCTTACCGACGAGCTGGAGCAACTGGGTTTTGGTGTCGTGGCCTTTGCCTGCACCACCTGCAACGGCATGTCCGGTGCGTTGGACCCGGTGATTCAGCAAGAAATCATCGACCGTGATCTGTACGCCACCGCCGTGCTGTCGGGTAACCGCAATTTTGACGGGCGGATTCACCCTTACGCCAAGCAGGCGTTTTTGGCCTCGCCGCCGTTGGTGGTGGCCTACGCCATTGCCGGAACCATCCGTTTTGACATTGAAAAAGACGTGTTGGGGCTGGACGCCAACGGCAATGAAATTCGCCTGAAAGATATCTGGCCGAGCGACGAAGAAATCGACGCCGTGGTCAAGGCTTCGGTCAAGCCCGAGCAGTTCCGCAAGGTCTATATCCCGATGTTTGCCATTCACGAAGACACCGGCCCGAAAGTCGAGCCGTTGTACGACTGGCGCCCGCAGAGCACCTACATTCGTCGCCCGCCCTACTGGGAAGGGGCATTGGCCGGGGCTCGCCCGCTTAAAGGCATGCGCCCGCTGGCCGTGCTGCCGGACAACATCACAACCGACCACTTGTCGCCGTCCAACGCCATCATGCTCGACAGTGCGGCCGGCGAATACCTGGCGAAAATGGGTTTGCCGGAAGTGGACTTCAACTCTTACGCCACGCACCGTGGCGACCACCTGACCGCCCAGCGCGCGACCTTTGCCAACCCCAAGCTGTTCAACGAAATGGTGATCGAGGACGGCAAGGTCAAGCAGGGCTCGCTGACCCGTCTGGAGCCGGAAGGCACCGTTATGCGCATGTGGGAAGCGATTGAAACCTACATGGATCGCAAGCAGCCGCTGATCATTATTGCCGGTGCCGATTATGGTCAGGGCTCGTCCCGCGACTGGGCGGCCAAGGGCGTGCGCCTGGCGGGGGTTGAAGCCATTGCCGCCGAAGGGTTTGAGCGTATTCACCGCACGAACCTGGTGGGCATGGGCGTGTTGCCGCTGGAATTTATGCCGGGCACTAACCGCAAAACCCTGCAGATTGACGGCAGTGAAACCTACGATGTGATCGGTGAGCGCACCCCGCGTGCCACGCTGACCCTGGTCATCACCCGCAAAAACGGTGAGCGTGTTGAAGTGCCGGTAACGTGCCGTTTGGACACCGCTGAAGAAGTGTCGATTTATGAAGCGGGCGGCGTGCTTCAGCGCTTTGCCCAGGACTTCCTGGAATCGGCAACCGCTTAACCATCCCCCATGTAGGAGCGAGCCTGCTCGCGATCTTTTAAAAGATCAAAAGATCGCGAGCAAGCTCGCTCCTACAGGGGAAATGACAGGATTCTATTCATGGCTTATGCAGCGCAAATCAAAATCCCCGCGACGTATATGCGCGGCGGCACCAGCAAAGGAGTGTTTTTCAGCCTGCTCGATTTGCCGGCGGTGGCGCAGGTGCCGGGCGCGGCCCGTGATGCTTTGCTGTTGCGGGTGATAGGCAGCCCCGATCCCTACGAAAAGCAAATCGATGGCATGGGCGCAGCCACTTCCAGCACCAGCAAGACCGTGATCGTCAGCAAAAGCCTGCGTGCTGATCACGATGTCGATTACCTGTTCGGTCAGGTGTCTATCGACAAGCCGTTTGTGGACTGGAGCGGCAATTGCGGCAACCTCTCGGCGGCCGTGGGTTCGTTCGCTCTCAGCAGTGGCCTGGTGGATGCATCGCGCATTCCGCAAAACGGCACCGCTGTGGTGCGCATCTGGCAGGCCAATATCGGTAAAACGATTATTGCCCATGTGCCGATCACCCACGGTGCGGTGCAGGAAACCGGTGACTTTGAGCTCGATGGCGTGACCTTCCCGGCCGCCGAAGTGCAGCTTGAGTTCCTTGACCCTGCCGCCGACGAAGAGGGCGCAGGTGGCTCGATGTTTCCCACGGGCAACCTGGTCGATGAACTGCACGTGCCGGGTGTTGGCACACTCAACGTGACCCTGATCAATGCCGGGATTCCGACGATCTTCGTCAACGCCCGTGACATCGGTTACACCGGCACCGAGCTGCAGCAAGACATCAACAGCGACCCCAAGGCACTGGCGATGTTTGAAACCATTCGTGCTCACGGTGCATTGCGCATGGGCTTGATCAGCCATCTTGACGACGCTGCCAAGCGCCAGCACACGCCTAAAGTGGCGTTTGTCAGCGGGCCTGCGGACTACGTGTCCTCCAGCGGCAAGACGGTCAGTGCGCACACTGTGGACTTGCTGGTGCGGGCGCTGTCGATGGGCAAGTTGCACCACGCGATGATGGGCACGGCAGCGGTGGCCATTGGTACAGCGGCGGCGATTCCGGGCACGTTGGTCAACCTGGCGGCAGGCGGCGGCTTGCGCAGTGCTGTACGTTTCGGGCATCCGTCCGGCACCTTGCGTGTCGGTGCTCAAGCGCAGCAGGTTGAGGGCGACTGGACCGTCACCAAAGCCATCATGAGCCGTAGCGCACGGGTATTGATGGAAGGTTGGGTGCGGGTGCCGGGCGACTCGTTTTAAGGCCATTGGCTGAATTCGACGCATAAAAAACCCCGCATCGCTGCGGGGTTTTTGATTTTAGCCTGCAGGCTTAAACCATTTTGTCGCCGACATGCAGAATTTTCATGCCGTTGGTGCCACCGATGGTGTGGTAGCTGTCGCCCTTGGTCAGGATGACCCAGTCGCCTTTTTCAACGACACCGCGCTTGAGCAGTTCGTCGATGGCTGCCTGGCTCACTTGCTCTGGCGGCAGGGAAGCGGGGTCGAACGGTACGGTGTACACGCCACGGAACATGGCGGCACGGGCCTGGGTTTCACGGTGCGGGGAGAACGCGTAGATCGGCACCGACGAGCGGATGCGCGACATGATCAGCGGGGTGTAGCCGCTTTCAGTCAGGGCAATGATCGCTTTGACACCCGGGAAGTGGTTGGCGGTGTACATGGCCGCCAGCGCAATGCTCTGGTCGCAGCTTTCGAAGGTTTTGCCCATGCGGTGGCTGGAGGTTTTGCTGGTAGGGTGCTTTTCAGCGCCGACGCAGATACGCGCCATGGCTTGCACGGCTTCCAGCGGGTACTGGCCAGCGGCACTTTCAGCAGACAGCATCACGGCGTCGGTGTAGTCGAGAACGGCGTTGGCAACGTCGGACACTTCGGCACGGGTTGGCATCGGGTTCTGGATCATCGACTCCATCATCTGGGTCGCCACGATCACTGCCTTGTTGTGGCGGCGTGCGTGCAGGATGATTTTCTTCTGGATGCCCACCAGCTCGGCATCGCCGATTTCAACGCCCAGGTCACCACGGGCAACCATTACCGCGTCGCTGGCCTTGATCAGGCCGTCGAGGGTTTCGTCGTCAGCGACGGCTTCAGCGCGTTCAATTTTGGCCACCAGCCAGGCAGTGCCGCCGGCTTCGTCACGCAATTGACGGGCGTACTCCATGTCGGCAGCGTCACGCGGAAAGGACACGGCCAGGTAGTCGACTTCCATTTCGGCAGCCAGCTTGATGTCAGCCTTGTCTTTTTCGGTCAGGGCGGGTGCGGTCAGGCCACCGCCGCGACGGTTGATGCCTTTGTGGTCGGACAGCGGGCCGCCGATCAGGACGCTGCAGTGCAGCGCGTCTTCGGTGGCGGTGTCTACACGCATCACGACACGGCCGTCATCGAGCAACAGTTCGTCGCCCACGCCGCAGTCTTTGACCAGGTCCGGGTAGTCGATACCGACCACTTGCTGGTTGCCTTCGGTCAACGGGTGGCTGGTGGAAAAGGTGAATTGATCACCGACCTTCAGCTCGATTTTCTTGTTGGCGAATTTGGCGATACGGATTTTCGGGCCTTGCAAGTCACCCAACAGGGCGACGAAGCGCCCGTGCTTGGCGGCGATGTCACGCACCAGCTTGGCGCGAGCCTTGTGCTCATCGGGCGTGCCGTGGGAGAAGTTCAGACGGGCAACGTCCAGGCCAGCAAGGATCAGCTGTTCCAGCATTTCCGGTGAGTTGCTGGCAGGGCCAAGTGTGGCAACGATTTTGGTTCGACGAACAGACATGCAAAGACTCCTGAGTTCAAGCGCTGGCAAAGGCTACTATGGTCTTTGGCTGTAGTCATTGTTCCTCTGCACTACTTTCGACTTAAGTTGTGGTGCATCAGGCCTGTGGCGGCTAAAGCGTTCAACACCTTGACAGGCAAACAGTCCGGCAGCCTGAAGAATTCGCCGAGGGGGCCGATACAAGGCTTAAGAGAGGAGATCCCCATGCGAATGTTGTTTGTTTTACTGTTGATCAGCAGTGTGGTCGGTTGCACGCGCTGGTCGATGAACCATCATCTGAACAATGCATACCGGGCTTATGATCGCGGCAATTGTGAGGCGGTGATGCTGGAGTTGTCCGAGGTTGACCGAGACAGTCGCAGTCGCCCTTATATATGGCCGCAAACAGCTATGCTGCGCGGCCTGTGTCTGGAGCGCACGAAGTTTTACCTCGACGCCGCGCAAACCTATCAATACATCATTAATGAGTTTCCCAAGAGCGAGTATGCCTACCGGGCCAAGGCCCGCATTGAAACCCTGCGCATTCTGAAATTCATTCCAGGCCCCGGCACGGCTCAGGCATTACCGGCGACTCTTTGAAGAGGTGTGTCACGGCTGATGGCTATTTGATATTGCTGGGCTAATCTCTCCCTGTGACGGGCTGAGCGCAGAGCGGCCGGCCATTGTCGATGGCAGATAAGCGTGGGCCGCGCTACAGTCCACTGCCGGTGATGGGTGATGTTCAGCCTGGCCGGTTCAATGACCTTGCAAGGTGACAGCCACCATGTTTACAGAGCGCCGAATAGAGCGTCATCAATTGCCGTATTTCCTCAGAGTGTTCAACCGCTTCACGGACAAGCCCATCGGTTTTTTAGGCAATGTGTCTGAGGAGGGGTTAATGCTGCTCAGCCCGCTGCCACTCATGGTGGATGCGATATTTGAGTTGCGCCTGAAAATTCCGGGCCGCGACGGGAAGCTGCATCAGATAGATCTGACGGCCCAGTGCCAATGGTGCCGCGAAGATGTAACCCCCACTACCTATGATTCCGGCTTTGTCCTGCTCCAACCACCGACTGAGTATTCGGCACTGATCACCGCGTTGCATCAGTACTTCAGTTTTTACCCTTTGCAGGCTTCTGCCTGAGTCACGGGTCACTGGCCTTGCGCGGCACCGAGCGCCTAGACTGTTGAGGTCTACTGCTCAGGAACACCCCCGTGACCTCTATCTTTTGGTACGACTACGAAACCACCGGCATCAATCCGCGCAGCGACCGGGCGGTGCAGGTGGCCGGTATCCGTACGGATCTGGAACTCAACGAGATTGATCAACCGCTCAATCTTTACTGTCAGCCCAGTGACGATATTCTCCCTCACCCCAAAGCTTGCCTGATCACCGGAATAACCCCCAGCCTGCTCGAAGACAAAGGGCTGGTTGAGGCTGAGTTCATGACCCGCACTCACGCGCAACTGGCAGTGCCGGGCACCTGCGGCGCGGGCTACAACACGTTGCGCTTTGATGATGAAGTGACACGTTACAGCCTGTATCGCAATTTTTTCGACCCCTACGCGCGTGAATGGCAGGGGGGCAATACGCGCTGGGATTTGATTGATGTGGTGCGCGCGGCCTATGCCTTGCGGCCTGAAGGGATTGTGTGGCCCGAGGAAGAAGGGCGGGTCACACTAAAGCTGGAGCGTTTGACTGCGGCCAACGGTATCGACCATGGCCAGGCGCATGATGCCTTGTCTGACGTGCGCGCAACCATTGCGCTGGCGCGGTTGATTCGTGAGAAGCAGCCCAAGTTATACGACTGGCTATTTCAGTTACGCACCAAACAGCGTGTGCTGGATCAGGTGCGCCTGTTGCAACCGATGGTGCATATCTCGGGGCGCTTTTCGGCGGCGCGGCATTATTTGGGTGTGGTTATGCCGCTGGCCTGGCACCCTAAAAACAAAAATGCATTGATTGTGTGCGACCTGCACTTTGATCCCCAGCCATTGCTTGACCAGGATGCAGATACTTTACGCGCCCTGCTCTACACTCGGCGTGAAGACTTGCCCGAGGGGCAATTGCCGGTTCCACTCAAACTGATACACGTTAATCGTTGCCCGGTGGTCGCACCTTTGAATGTGTTGCGCGCACCGGACCAGCAGCGCTTGCAGTTGGATATGGCCCACTACCAAGAGCGTGCTGAGCGACTTGTACAGGGGCAGGAAGTTTGGCGGGGGAAATTATCGACCCTTTATGCGGGCGAGGACTTTGCACCCAGCGAGGATCCTGAACAGCAGTTGTATGACGGTTTTATCGGTGATCGTGATCGTCGATTGTGTGAGCAAGTCCGGGTCAGTGATCCCGAGCAATTGGCCCAAAATTCGTGGCCCTTTGATGATGAGCGGCTACCGGAATTATTGTTTCGTTACCGCGCTCGAAACTTTGCTTATACCTTGAATAAAGAAGAGCAACAGCGCTGGCAGTTATTTTGTCAGCAGCGACTGACGGATCCGGCGATGGGAGCGCCGCTGACGCTCGATAACTTTCAGCAGGCTGCTGAAGCCTTGTCGCACAATGCCACGCCCGCGGAGCTGAAGCTGTTGGGCGAGTGGCAGCGTTATGCGCAGGCCCTGGGTCGTCGTTTCGGGTTGGGTGCCTGACCGGCGAGTTGGTCATAAAACGTCAGGCAATAAAAAACGCCAGCAAGCTGGCGTTTTTTATTAGCGTTACAGAAAGATCTGTTCGCCTGAAATCACTTAGTCCAGCAAAGTAGCCCAGCCTTCTACCACGTCGCTGCCCCACTGAGCTTTCCACTCTTTCAGGGTTTTGTGGTTGCCACCTTTGGTTTCAATCACTTCGCCGTTGTGCGGGTTTTTGTATTGCTTAACCTTGCGGGCACGTTTGGTGCCGGTGGTTTTAACAACGCCGCGTGGTGCTTTGGTTGCTTTGGCTTCTGGGTCCAGCAGCGCGATAATGTCACGCAGGGACTTTTGGTATTCGCCCATCAGCGTGCGCAGTTTGCCTTCAAATTCCAGTTCGGTTTGAAGTTTGTCATCTTCTGACAGATTTTTCAGGCGAGCTTGCAGTTCTTTGATGGCTTCTTCTGTTGCGCGGTATTCGTTGATCAAGGACATGAAATTAACCTTAGGCCGGAATGGGAGCGTGGAGACAGTGGCGCAATAATAGTCACGGTATTACAGCAAGTAAATATGCAGCGGCTAATTAATTTAAAAAAATGCCATTCCTTAACTTAAGTCTAAGGCAAGTACCGGCTTATTAAATGCATGCGTTGCCTGGGTGTAATCAATGCCATTAATAAATTTTAATAATGGAACGATAGATGCAATGCAGGCCGCAGCGCTGTTCGGGTTGGCGCAGGGCTGTGCGATGGTGCGATCCCTGCAATAAGCCTCAACGAATACTGTAGTTTTGCTGCGCACTCGCTAGAATGGCGGCCTTTGTAAAGTTTTGGAGTGTTCCCCTCATGCGCACATTTCGGTTGGTGATTGCGTGCCCCGACGGCGTTGGTATTGTTGCCAAAGTCAGTAATTTCCTGGCCTCCCATAATGGCTGGATCACTGAAGCGAGCCACCATTCGGACGATCAAAGCGGCTGGTTCTTTATGCGTCACGAGATTCGTGCCGACTCTTTGCCTTTTGACCTGGACGGCTTTCGTGAAGCCTTTGCCCCGATTGCCGAAGAGTTTTCGATGCAATGGCGCATTACCGATACAGCGCAAAAGAAGCGCGTGGTTCTGATGGCCAGTCGCGAGTCTCATTGCCTGGCGGACTTGTTGCACCGCTGGCACAGCGATGAACTGGATTGCGATATCTCGTGTGTGATCTCCAACCACAACGATTTGCGCAGTATGGTCGAGTGGCACGGCATCCCGTTCTACCATGTGCCGGTTGACCCGAAAGACAAAGAGCCGGCATTTGCCGAGGTTTCGCGACTGGTCAAGCACCATAACGCTGAAGTGGTGGTGCTGGCGCGCTACATGCAAATCCTGCCGCCCGACCTGTGCAGTGAATACGCGGGCCAGGTGATCAACATTCACCATAGCTTTTTGCCGTCATTTGTCGGTGCCAAGCCTTATCACCAGGCATCGCTGCGTGGCGTGAAGCTGATTGGCGCAACATGCCATTACGTCACCGAAGAGCTGGACGCCGGCCCGATCATTGAGCAGGACGTGGTGCGCGTCAGTCACAGCGACAGCATTGAAGACATGGTGCGCTTTGGCCGTGATGTCGAAAAAATGGTGCTGGCCCGTGGCCTTCGTTACCATCTCGAAGACCGCGTATTGGTGCACGGCAACAAAACCGTCGTGTTTTGATGGGTGGAAGCTGTCTCGGCGTGTCAAGCCCGCTCCCACAGGCGTAGTAGGGGCCGCGCTGTCGCGCAAAGAACTGGGGCGCACTTCATTCAACTGTAGGAGCGAGCTTTTGATCTTTAAAAGCTCATTGGCGCCGCGCTGTCGTTCAGCAATCCTATCCATTGCTGCGGTCACGGCCACTTGAGGTTCCGGCCTTACGCCGTGCCACTTTGAAAAGCGCAAAGTGGCCAAACGCTCATGCCCCTACCACTCGGTGCCTCGCTGGGGCTCGGCATGCCCTCACCACAGGCTTTGCTCCGTGGGCCGCCGCGATCGGCCATCCCTGGCCGTGTCGCGGCTAACCCGGCGTCCTGCCGGGTTACCCACTGCGCAAAACCTGCGTTCGGCCAGCGTGGTTTAAGGGGGGGCTTTAGATCAAAAGCCAGATCAAAAGCACGTCGGCGTTCTGCGTAGGAGCGAGCTTGCTCGCGATCTTTTGATTTTTAAAACGGTGTCGCCTCGTCTTCTGCCTATCCATTGCTGCGGTCACGGCCACTTGAGGTTCCGGCCTTACGCCGTGCCACTTTGAAAAGCGCAAAGTGGCCAAACGCTCATGCCCCTACCACTCGGTGCCTCGCTGTGGCTCGGCATGAACTCACACAGGCTTTGCTCCGTGGGCCCGCCGCGATCGACCCTCCCTGGCCCTGTCGCGGCTAACCCGGCACCCTGCCGGGTTAGCCACTGCGCAAAACCTTCGTTCGGCCAGCGTGGTTTAAGGGGGCCCTTGGATCAAAAGCCAGATCAAAAGATCACGAGCAAGCTCGTTCCTACAAACTCTGCCATCCGTAGGGGAAGCAGCCCCGTCTTCGGCGCCGCGCTGTCGCGCAAAGAACTGGGTGCTCGCCGCATTGATAAGCACCTAAAAATGAGTAAGAAATTCATTCTCAGGGTCAATGACCAAGCGCTGCCCACGGTGTATTGTTCAGGTTTAGACGTTTGAGGGGTTGCCATGACAGATCCACTCGACAAGGCCACCTCGGTCGCCCCGGCAACCCTGGGCGAAGGCTGTTTGAGTCGCTATGACCCGCACGCCCTCACCGCAGAGGATGGCACCGAGTTTCCTGACGCCGCCAGGCTGTGGGAAGAATTACAGCAAGACGCTGAAACAGACCCCGATCTGTAACCACCCTCGGCGGCCACAGACAGGCTTACTGTTTAAATGCGGAAACTGCCCACCAGGTGTTTGAGGCGGGCGGCCTGTTGTTCCAGGTCAGTGCAGGCACGAAGGGTGGCTTGAAGGTTTTCGACGCCTTCCTGGTTGAGCGTGTTGATTTCAGTGATGTCCATGTTGATCGACTCCACCACCGACGTTTGCTCTTCCGTTGCCGTGGCGACCGACTGGTTCATGCCATCAATTTCGCTGATCCGCTGGGTCACGCTGAGCAGGCGCTCGCCGGCCTGGTTGGCGATTTCAACGCTGTCCTGACTGTGGCGCTGGCTTTCTTCCATCGTGTTCACCGACTCGCGGGCGCTGACTTGCAACTCCTCGATCATGGTTTGCACTTGCTGCGCCGACTCTTGGGTGCGGTGCGCCAGGTTGCGCACTTCGTCAGCCACAACGGCAAATCCACGTCCGGCTTCCCCGGCACGGGCCGCCTCAATAGCCGCGTTGAGTGCCAGCAGGTTGGTTTGCTGGGAAATGCTGGTAATCACTTCCAGTATCTGACCGATATTCACAGTCTTGTCGTTCAGGGACTCGATGTGACCGCTGGACGTGCCGAGCATGTGTGACAACTGCTGCATGGAGTGGATGCTACGCTCAACCACTTGCTGGCCTTCTTCTGCCAGGTTATTGGCATCGCTGGCCTGGTGCGAGGCCTGGGCGGCATTGCGGGCAATTTCCTGTGCGGCAGCGCCCAGTTCGTTAATGGCGGCTGCAACGCTGTTGGTGCGGCTCGCTTGTTCGTCCGAGTTGAGCATTGAGGAGTTGGACGCACTGACCACGCGCAAGACGACTTCGTTGACGTGTGCCGTTGCGGACGATACTTCGCCCATGGATGTGTGAATACGCTCGACAAACTGGTTGAACGCGCTGCCCAGGGTGCCGAACTCGTCCTGGGATTCAACCACCAGACGGCGCGTCAAGTCACCTTCGCCCTCGGCAATGTTCTGCATGGCGCGGGTCATGACGTGCAGCGGCTTCAAGAGGATGCGAATCAACAGGCCGAGTAGGGCAATAATCGAGATCACGGCAATCAGGGTGGCAATAATGGCCGAGGTGCGGAAGTCGCTCAGGGCGGCGAATGCCTGCTGCTTGTCGATCGACAGGCCGACAGACCAGTTGACTGCACCCAGGCCTTTGATAGGGGCGAAGGTTACGATCCGGGTGTTGCCATTGACGTTAACTTCACTGAACTGCGTGCTGATCGGCGGAGTGCCTGACGGGTAGAGTTCTTTCAGGTTTTTGGTAATCAGTGCTTTGTCCGGGTGAACCAGCACTTTGCCGTCGGCACTGACCAGGAAGGCGTAGCCCATGCCATTGAAGTTCAGGGCATTGATTGTGTCCGTGAGGGCTTGCAGGCTCAGATCGGCACCGACAACGCCCAGTGTTTGCCCCGCTTTTTTGACCTGTGTGCCGATGGAAATAATCATTTGCCCAGTCACGGCATCAATATACGGTTCTGTCAGGCTGGTGGTGCGGCTGATGAGCGCATCCTTATACCAAGGCCGTGTGCGCGGGTCGAAACCATCGGGCATTTGGCTGTCCGGGCGAATGGTGAAGCCGCCTTGGCTGTCACCAAAATAGGTTGCCATAAAGGTGTCGCTCAGGGCTTTTTGCTCGAGCAAGTGGCTGACGTTTACAGGCTGGGGATCGAGGGCGATGGACTCCGCCAGGTTTTCGGCCAGCAACGTGCGGCCAGACAGCCAGGTCTGGATGTTGTTGGCCGTCACGCTGCCCATGTCGTTCAGGTAGTTATCCAGGTTGTTGCGGATGGCATTGCGCTGCAAATAGTCGTTGTACAGCGTGAACAGCGAGAACGCGGCGATGACAATCAAGGACGCGGCAAGCAGAATTTTATGGCTGAAACGCAAGTTTTTAAGCATGGCTTGTAGGTCCGCTAAGGTCTAAAAATGTGTAGCTGCACGCTGCAAAACGGCCCACCTTACAAATCATTGCCAAAGAACTGGCGATGTCCGTATTTGTTAGGGCGATTTCCTACACTTATTTCGTATTTTTCTGGTCTAGCATTAAGGGTGTATCGACGCGGGCCCGCGAAAGATTAATCAAAGGTGGAAAAATGCCTGACTCTTCAGCATTGGTTTTGGGGGCTGATCTTGCGGGGCAGCCCATTGCTCAGTCATTGCGCTTGGCTAACCGTCACGGTCTGGTTGCCGGTGCGACGGGGACCGGTAAAACCGTCACCCTTCAGCGTCTGGCCGAGCAGTTCAGCGATGCCGGGGTTGCTGTGTTCGCAGCCGACATCAAGGGCGACCTGTGCGGGTTGGGCGCGGCGGGCAACCCCCAAGGCAAGGTGGCGCAGCGGATTGCCGACATGCCATGGCTGAACTTTCAGCCCGGGGCTTACCCGGTAACTTTGTGGGATGTACAGGGCAAAACCGGCCATCCGTTACGTACAACGTTGAGTGAAATGGGCCCGTTGCTGCTGGGCAGCCTGCTGGAATTGACCGACAGCCAACAATCGGCGCTGTATGCGGTGTTCAAGGTCGCGGACCGCGAAGGGCTGTTACTGCTCGACCTTAAAGACCTGAAGGCGCTGCTGAATCATTTGCATGAGCACCCTGAGGTGCTGGGGGATGACGCGGCCCTGATGACCACCGGCTCCAGTCAGGCGTTATTGCGCCGTCTGGCCACGCTGGAGCAGCAGGGTGCCGAGGCTCTGTTCGGTGAGCCGGCCTTGCAGTTGGAAGACCTGCTGCGGCCGGCCAGTGACGGGCGCGGCATGATCCATTTGCTGGATGCCAGCCGCCTGGTGCATGAGGCACCCAAGGTGTACGCAACATTCCTGCTGTGGTTACTGGCGGAGCTATTTGAACAGCTTCCCGAGCGGGGTGATGCGGACAAACCGTTGCTGGCGCTGTTTTTTGACGAGGCGCACTTGCTGTTTGCCGGTACGCCCAAAGCGTTACAGGACCGACTGGAACAAGTGGTGCGGCTGATTCGCTCCAAGGGGGTCGGTGTTTATTTCGTCACCCAATCCCCGGCCGATTTGCCTGACGCCGTGCTGGCACAGTTGGGTCTGCGCATTCAGCACGGGTTGCGGGCGTTTACCGCCAAAGAACAACGGTCGCTGAAAGCTGTGGCTGGCGGGTTTAGAGCGAACCCTGCGTTCGATACGTTGGCGGTGCTGACGGAGTTGGGTACGGGGGAGGCTCTGGTGGGAATGCTGGAGGAGAAGGGGACACCCGCGAGGGTTGAACGTGTGCTGATTGCACCCCCGCAGTCGCGCATCGGTCCGCTGACGGAGGCAGAGCGTGATGCCCTTATTGCTCGTTCGCCGTTGCAGGGGCGCTATGACAAGCCAATCGACCGGGAATCTGCTTACGAAGTCCTGATGGCGCGCAAGGGGCAGGCCTCTGAAAAGACCGATCCGGCGCAGAGTAAGCCTGAACCGGGCTTGCTGGATCAGGCTGGGGAGTTTATGGGCACTACGGCGGGCAAGGCTTTGCAGTCCATGGCACGCCAGGCGGCGAGCCAGATGGGCCGCCAATTGGTGCGCGGGTTGTTGGGGTCGCTGCTGGGCGGCAGCAAGCGCAAGTAATGGCGGCTTCAGCCCTTGGGTTTGGCGTGGCTGGCCAGTCGTTCAAGTGCCGCGCGCAAGGCTGGGTCGGTGATGCCGTCGGCCGTCGCCTGGATGGTCTGCGCAGCATTCATTGAAAGGTCCAGTGTGTGGCCAGCCACCGGGGCAAGCACCGTGGGTGGCTGCACTTTAAATTGAATCCGGGTCAGGCTGGCGAACTCGTCAAAGGCCTGTAGCTGGCGTTGCAGACGCTTTTGTTGATAACGCAGGCGCGTAGCCCAGTGCCCATCCGTCACGATCAGCAGCAAACTGCCCTCGCGCCATGAAGCCACATGGCAATGTGCGCGTGCGGCTGGCTGAAGTTGACTTTCCAGTAAGCGTTGCAAGTGTGCCAAGCGTTTTGCATGGCCAAAAATGGCTTTTAAGGGCTTGGCCTCGCGCAGCAAAACGGAGGGTGCCCGTGCCGGATGTGGGCGGAATGCCATGTTCAGACACCAAAAGATACAGAGTCGCGATCTTAACAGAAACCGGCCCCATGGCTCGGTCTGATCTGGCCAAGCACAGGCTAGCCGGTTAAATCAATGATTAACTTATGCATCTCATGGGTTGAAGTTCAGCGAAAAGCCCTTATTTTAGTGAAGCCCCGTCACAACGCAGCACCAGTATCGTGGAATAACGCCACTTTCCTCACCGCCGTTTCCGGGTAGAATGCTCGCTCGCATGCGGCCATCAGGGCTGCTCGGGCGACTCTTGGGGCCGCCCTCCATCCCTATGTGTGGAAGATCCTGCCGATATGTTTGCGCCTTTGTTAAAGAAACTTTTTGGAAGCAAGAACGAGCGCGAAGTTAAACGCATGCTCAAGACGGTACAGGTCGTCAATTCATTCGAAGAGCAAATGGTTGCTCTGAACGATGAGCAATTGCGCGCCAAGACCGAAGAGTTCAAGGCCCGCATAGCCAAAGGTGAGACCCTCGACCAGCTGTTGCCAGAAGCGTTTGCCGTCTGCCGCGAAGCCGGTAAACGTGTCATGGGCATGCGCCACTTTGACGTCCAGTTGATCGGCGGCATGACCTTGCATGAAGGCATGATCGCAGAAATGCGTACCGGTGAAGGCAAGACCTTGGTCGCAACGTTGGGCGTATATCTCAACGCATTGTCCGGCAAGGGCGTACACGTGGTGACCGTGAACGACTACCTGGCTCGCCGGGATGCCAACTGGATGCGCCCGCTTTACGAATTCCTGGGTTTGTCGGTCGGCGTGGTCACGCCGTTCCAGCCGCCGCAAGAGAAGCGTGAAGCGTATGCAGCCGATATCACTTACGGTACAAATAACGAATTTGGCTTCGATTACCTGCGCGACAACATGGCTTTCAGCATGGAAGAAAAATTCCAGCGTGAGCTTAACTTTGCGGTAATTGACGAAGTCGACTCCATCCTGATCGATGAAGCGCGTACACCACTGATCATTTCCGGTCAGGCTGAAGACAGCTCCAAGCTCTATACCGAAATCAACAAACTGATTCCGCGCCTTGAAAAGCACGTTGAAGAAGTGGAAGGCGAGGTTACCAAGCCCGGCCACTTCACGATCGACGAAAAAACCCGTCAGGTCGAACTGAACGAAGCGGGTCACCAGTTTGTTGAAGAAATGCTGACCCAGGTCGGCTTGCTTGCTGAAGGCGAAAGCCTTTACTCGGCGCATAACCTGGGCCTGTTGACCCATGTGTATGCGGCGTTGCGCGCGCACAAGCTGTTCCATCGCAACGTTGAGTACATCGTTGAAGACGGTCAGGTTCTGCTGGTTGACGAGCACACTGGCCGTACCATGCCGGGCCGTCGTTTGTCTGAAGGTCTGCACCAGGCTATCGAAGCGAAGGAAGGCCTGAACATTCAGGCAGAAAGCCAGACACTGGCCTCGACCACCTTCCAGAACTACTTCCGTCTGTACAACAAACTGTCCGGCATGACCGGTACGGCCGACACCGAAGCGTTCGAGTTCCACCAGATCTACGGCCTGTCAGTGATGGTTATTCCACCGAACAAGCCGTTGGCCCGTAAAGACTACAACGACCTGGTATTCCTGACTGCGGACGAGAAGTACGCAGCGATTGTCGCTGACATCAAAGACTGCATGGCCAAAGGCCGTCCGGTGCTGGTGGGTACGGCGACCATCGAAACCTCCGAGCACATGTCCAACCTGTTGAACAAGGAAGGCATCGAGCACAAGGTTCTGAACGCCAAGTTCCACGAAAAAGAAGCTGAAATCATTGCACAGGCCGGTCGCCCGGGTGCCTTGACCATCGCCACCAACATGGCCGGTCGTGGTACGGACATTCTGTTGGGCGGTAACTGGGAAGTGGAAGTCGCTTCCCTTGAGAACCCGACGCCCGAGCAAATCGCACAGATCAAGGCAGACTGGCAAAAACGTCACCAGCAAGTACTGGAGTCGGGTGGCCTGCATGTGATTGCTTCCGAGCGTCACGAGTCGCGCCGTATCGACAACCAGTTGCGTGGCCGCGCCGGTCGTCAGGGTGACACCGGTTCCAGCCGTTTCTACCTGTCGCTTGAAGACAGCTTGATGCGTATTTTTGCCTCCGACCGCGTGAAGAACTTCATGAAGGCGTTGGGCATGCAGTCCGGTGAAGCCATTGAACACCGCATGGTCACCAATGCCATCGAAAAGGCTCAGCGCAAGGTTGAAGGGCGTAACTTCGATATTCGTAAGCAACTGCTGGAGTTCGATGACGTCAACAACGAACAGCGTAAAGTGATTTATCACATGCGTAACACGTTGCTGGCCGCCGACAACATCGGTGAGACCATTGCGGACTTCCGTCGGGACGTACTCGACAGCACTGTCAGCGCGCATATTCCGCCGCAGTCGTTGCCTGAGCAGTGGGACGTCGCAGGCCTGGAAGCTTCGATCGAAAGTGGTTTTGGGGTGAAATTGCCGATCCAGCAATGGCTCGACGAGGATGACCACCTGTATGAAGAAACCCTGCGTGAGAAGCTGCTGAGCGAATTGTTGGCCGCTTACAACGAGAAAGAAGAGCAGGCGAGCGCTGAAGCGCTGCGCACCTTCGAGAAGCAAATTGTGCTACGTGTACTGGACGACCTGTGGAAAGACCACCTGTCGACCATGGACCACCTGCGCCACGGTATTCACCTGCGTGGTTATGCGCAGAAAAACCCGAAGCAGGAGTACAAGCGCGAATCCTTCAGCCTGTTCCAGGAGCTGCTCGAGTCGATCAAGCGCGACACCATCCGCGTGCTGTCGCACGTTCAGGTACGCCGCGAAGACCCGGTCGAAGAGGAAGCACGCCTGCGCCGCGAGGCCGAGGAACTGGCCAGCCGCATGCAGTTCCAGCATGCCCCTGCCCCGGGTCTGGAAAGCGAGCAACTGAGCGAAGAGGGCGCCGAAGTGGCGGTCGCCGCAGCGCCAGTGCGCAACGACCAGAAGCTGGGCCGCAACGAGCCGTGCTGGTGTGGTTCGGGCAAGAAGTTCAAGCATTGCCACGGGCAGATCGAGTGATTTGACCAGGCAGTTGTAACCTGAAACATCCGGGGCCGCTTTGCGGCCCATTCGCGGCACAATGCCGCTCCTACAGGGACCGCGCCCGACCCAATGGTCGCGATGCCTTTGTAGGAGCGGCCTTGTGCCGCGAATGGGGCGCGAAGCGGCCCCGCTCTTCCATCATCACTTCACCGTTTTTCTAGGAGCGCTCTAATGGCTGTTGGTCTTGGTCCTTTGCCCACCCTGCACCCGGTTCCGGGTTTTGAACTCGGCATCGCTTCTGCCGGCATCAAGCGCCCGGGGCGCAAGGATGTGGTGGTCATGCGCTGTGCCGAAGGCTCCAGCGTGGCTGGCGTGTTCACCCTCAACGCCTTCTGCGCAGCGCCGGTGATCCTGTCCAAGCAACGTGTACAGGGCACCGTGCGCTACCTGCTGACCAACACCGGTAACGCCAACGCCGGTACCGGCGCGCCAGGCCTGGCCGCCGCCGAACGTACCTGCGCCAAGCTGGCCGAGCTGGCTGGCGTGCCGGCCGAGTCGGTACTGCCGTTCTCTACCGGCGTGATCGGCGAGCCACTGCCGGTCGAGAAGATCGAAGGTGCACTGCAGGCCGCCCTCGACAACCTGTCGGAAAACCACTGGGCTGAAGCTGCCACCGGCATCATGACCACCGATACCCTGCCCAAGGGTGCCAGCCGTCAGTTCGAGCATGACGGCGTGACCATCACCGTCACCGGCATCAGCAAAGGCGCAGGCATGATTCGCCCGAACATGGCGACCATGCTTGGCTACATCGCTACCGACGCCAAAGTCTCCCGCGACGTGCTGCACAACCTGATGCTGGACGGCGCCAACAAGTCGTTCAACCGCATCACCATCGACGGCGACACCTCGACCAACGACTGCTGCATGTTGATCGCAACTGGCAAGGCCAACCTGCCGGAAGTGACCGAAGCCAGCGGCGCGCTGTTCGAAGCGCTGAAAAAGGCTGTGTTCGAAGTGTGCATGGAAGTGGCCCAGGCCATCGTCCGTGACGGCGAAGGTGCCACCAAGTTCGTGACCGTGCAGGTCAACGGTGGTGGCAACCACCAGGAATGCCTGGACGTCGGCTATGCCGTGGCCCACTCGCCACTGATCAAGACCGCACTGTTCGCATCCGATCCGAACTGGGGCCGCATCCTGGCCGCCGTTGGCCGTGCTGGCGTGCCGGAACTGGATGTAAGCCTGATCGACGTGTACCTGGGCAGCGTGTGCATCGCCAGTAAAGGCGGCCGTGACCCGAGCTACACCGAAGCTCAGGGCTCGGCAGTGATGGCCCAGGAAGAGATCACCATCCGCATCGAGCTGGGCCGTGGCCAGTGCAGCGAAACCATCTGGACCACCGATCTGTCCCACGAGTACGTGAAGATCAACGCCGAGTACCGTACCTGATCGAAAATGGGGCTGCAAAGCAGCCCCAGCATTCCAAACCGATGGAGCCGAACCATGAGCTATCACCTGATCATCGGCGACAAGCTGTACTCCTCCTGGTCGCTGCGTGGCGCCCTGGCCCTCGAGCTGGCTGGCGTGCCCTACGAAGAAACCCTGATCAAGCTCAACCAGCCTGATACCCGTCAGCGCATCCTCGCTTTCTCCTCCACCGGCAAAGTGCCGTTGCTCAAGACCGGACACGGTGTGATCGCCGATTCCCTGGCCATCGCCGAATACCTCAACGAACAGCACCCCGACGCCCAGCTGTGGCCTGTCGACGTAGCCGCGCGTGCCCAGGCCCGTTCGGCTTGTGCGCAGATGCACAGCGGTTTCTTCGCCCTGCGCGGTGCCATGCCGTTCGACCTGTCGCGTGACCAGGCCCTGGACGATGTGCCGTTGGACGTGCAGGTCGACATCGACCGTATCGTCGCGCTGTGGTCCGAATGCCGCGTGGTGGCCAAGGACAGCGGCCCGTTCCTGTTCGGCAAGCCGAGCCTGGCCGACGCCTTCTTCGCCCCGGTGGCCGTGCGCCTGCGCACCTACCGCGTGGAGGTGCCGGCAGAGGCGGCAGCCTACATCGAAACCATTTATCAGTGGCCAGCCTTCCAGGCTTGGCAGCAGGCCGGCCTGGCGGAGCGTGAAGGGTGAAACGGATACATGTTGTAGCGGCGGTCATTCGCGGTACTGATGGCCGTATTCTGATTGCCCGCAGGGCGGATACCCAGCACCAGGGCGGCCTGTGGGAGTTTCCCGGTGGCAAGGTGGAAGAGGGTGAAGGCGTGGAAGCGGCGCTGGCCCGTGAGCTGCGCGAGGAGCTGGGCATCGAGGTGACCCGCTCGCGTGCGCTGATCAAGGTCAGCCATGACTACCCGGACAAACAGGTGCTGCTGGACGTGCGCGAAGTCGAAGCGTTCACGGGCGAACCTCATGGCGCAGAAGGGCAGCCGCTGGAGTGGGTGTCGCCACGGGACCTGGCGCAATACGAGTTCCCCGAGGCCAACAAGCCGATTGTGGCTGCCGCGCGTCTGCCGGACCAATACCTGATTACCCCGGATGGCCTGGAAGTGCCACAGATGCTCAAGGGCATCCAGAAGGCGGTGGCCAATGGTACTCGCCTGATCCAGTTGCGGGCGCCGGACATGTATGACCCCAAGTACCGTGATGTGGCGGTGGATGCCGTGGGGTTGTGTGGGGGCAAGGCGCAACTGATGCTCAAGGGGCCGCTGGAATGGCTGGGTGATTTCCCGTCGGCCGGTTGGCACCTGACGGCAGCGCAGTTGCGCAAGTACGCTGCCAAGGGCCGGCCGTTCCCCAAGGAGCGCTGGCTGGCGGCGTCCTGCCACAGCGCCGAGGAGCTGGCGCTTGCTGAACAGATGGGCGTGGACTTTGTCACCTTGTCGCCAGTGCAGGCGACCCAGACTCACCCAGAGGCGGTGCCGTTGGGATGGGATGAGGCGCAGCGGTTGATTGCCGGGTTCAACAAGCCGGTTTACCTGCTGGGTGGGGTAGGGCCTGATCAGCGCGAGCAAGCCTGGGAAGTGGGGGCACAGGGTGTTGCCGGGATCCGGGCGTTCTGGCCCGAGGCCTGAGTAAGGGGGCCGCTTTGCGGCCCATCGCCGGCAAGCCAGCTCCCACAGGTT
>NZ_JASLGE010000089.1 GCF_030150285.1 Pseudomonas sp.
GCTCTTCGCAGGGTCGTTACGTAGTGGCAAACGCGCTGCTGCGTTGATGAGCTTGATCCAATCGGCCAAGCTCAACGGGCATGATCCGTACGCCTACTTGAAGGACGTTTTCACGCGCCTGCCGACGCAGCGGGCAAGTGATATCGGAGAGCTATTGCCACATCGTTGGCAACCGACTTAGTTACGCAAGATGGGATGCCCGAACGGATACAAATCCAGGTCTGCCAACCAGCCGATAAATTTCAGATTTGACATAGAAGCGCAGACTTCAATTTTGACTCAGCGTTTTTATACACTCTGGGCCGGTTGCTGCCCTTCGCGAAAGGATGCAATCGACCCAAAGCCGTCGGTCCTAATTTCGAAATTGGCGAACCACTCGATCGCCGCCAGCACTTCGGCCAGTTGCTGGAACTCTGCCGCGGTTAGCCGGCGTTCACTCTGAATAACAAGGCCGGGCATCAAGTTTCCTCCCAGTTTTTCTGGTGGATGTTGAGGCAGCGTTGCACGACTTCTTCTACGTGAGGATGACGCGGCGAGTCCGTGTAGATCTCTCTTCCATAGAAGGGAAGAGCGCCCAGGAAGTTTTCCAGCACGGCATCCACCTCGAGCGAAAGCAGGACCAGTGTCTTGAAGGCGTTGGGTACCTGGTCTTTTTCAAATCTGGCCCATCTATCAGTCATGGCTCGTTCAGCCTTACCCGCTTTATCCCATTCCTTGGATTTATGGTGCACCAGCGCATTCCGCGCTTTAACCAGTCCTTTTAGGCCGTTGATTGCAGGGCCGTCCTCCCTGAGGGATCGGCCGCAAATGAGTCGAGGGACAATCATCCACTTACCCAACAAATCCATCTTGTCCAGGTAATCGGTGGCCACTTTATCGCTCAGCTGAATGGCAGCTAAGTCAAATACAGCGGCTTCGAGGGCCATCGCGGAGAAAACGATGGTTTTTATCCCCGCCTCACTCTTTATTTTTTCGTGTTCGTCGTAGGCTGCATAGTCGTGTCGCAATTCTGGATGAGGAACAGGATTGGCCATTTCAGACAAGAACTGAGCAAAGGCCTCCTCAGCAATTTCTGCGTAGGTGTCGGCCATGGTATCGACACGGATGTAGGTATCACGGATCTGAAACGGTTCGGTCGTGCCCATCACGCGTCCTTGGGATTAATTGGTGATAACGTATTTTATCGCTAATAGATGGTGCCTTAGCCATGGCTAAGTTCAGGTTCGCTTTTGGCCGAATGCTGCCTGTCAGAGGACTGGTTTACCCATCGTTAGGATTACTGTCGAGACCGTGAGCCCGGGAGGAGGAGCTGGCGAGGGTGGGGCAAAAATGGGCAAACCGTACGCCAATCCATGCCATTCAATGCCATTCAATGCCAATCAATGCCAATCAATGCCAATCAATGCCAATCATACGTTTGTGCATGCAGTAGTGATATGCGTTGAGCCTCAATAAACACATGGGATTGGGGCTTAACGACCGAAATACTGCAGCGCAATCGGCGTATGTCAGAGCTGTTCGACCTGACATACACAATTAGCCCCGATCAAAACGTTGGCAGGTTTTCGAGGTTGTCCCGCTTCTTGCTGTTTGCGTCAGTGGAAAGGTAAATCTCTTCCACCACATGCACATCGGACCCTTTCTCCGACTCCCCTTTTCCATTGCTAACCCACGTAGAGAACGTTGCCTTTTTCAAACGGATCAGATCGGCAACAAAACCCCTTGGCACGGCGCGTTTAGTGCCGAAAGCCTTTGGGAGATTTTCGCTTACCAGGACGTAGTCAATATGTTTTTTGTCGGCGTTGTATCGAACTGCTGTGATGCAAAAGTCAGTCATGGTCAATCCTCGCTGTCATGGCAAAGTGCCTTTGATGAAGTGGGGAGCTGACTTGAGTTTTGCAAGTGGGTGTATTGGAAGAAATTATAAAGCCCCTGAGCCTACAACGGCTGCGGGGCTTTTTTTCGTTGCTGATGGGTTCAGTTCGAAGGGCGGGGATAATACCAATCAGCACGATTTAGGGCGGTTTCAAGATATCTCGTGCGCTCTAACTCGTTGATTTAATTGCGCCACAAGCAACATCAGGGCGCTGGAAGGATCGCATCGTAATGTTTGCGAAACAAAACAGTGCCGAAAGCCAGAAGATGTCAACAACTGATTTGATAAAAGCTGCGCGAGAGCATGGTAGGAAGCACTCTCCCTACACGGCGAAGTAAGTAGGAAAAGAATCATGGATTACGATGGCTGAATTGCCCCTAGTTTCCTGGGCTCATTCGAAGGTCTGCATTTGGCCGCTTGCCCCCCTTCAAACGAACACTGCAATCGACTCAATGAAATAACAACTCAGCCCCTACACAAAAAAGCCCACCCCCTCAAAAACCTATTTCCTGATGTCCCGCATTAACTGACCTGCCACTGTCCCTCCATCATCAAAGGGGGCCTTTCGGCATATGATCAGGCACTTCACCACACTGTCCCTATTCGCGCTTCTCGCCAGTTGCACGAGCCAGACTGAGCCGGCACTCAAGCCTGCCTTCGACAGCAGTCGCAACCCTGACCTGCTCGCTCCGGATTTGTACCCGAACGGTGCTATATCGGAGAAGGAGCCGGTCGTTCGCTATGGGCGCTATACGTTGGTGAGTACGCTGCCTACGTCATGGCAGCGGGATCTGATGGCGCAGATTATCGATGTGAATATCCCGGCGAATATGAAGCCGAATGTGCGTGATGCGATGCAGTACGTTATGGATCGTTCGGGGTTTTCGCTGTGTGCGGCCACCTCTGGTCACGTCAATATTCTGTATACCCGGCCGCTACCAGCCGCGCAGTTCAAGCTGGGGCCAATGACGTTGCGTAACACGCTGCAGGTGCTGGCCGGGCCCGCCTGGCAGGTGAAGGTCGATGAGGTCAATCGTCAGGTGTGTTATGTGTTGCGACCCGGCTATCAACTTCCTGATGCGCCCTCACCGGCTTCAACTTTGGTCGCTACACAGCCTGCAGTTGCGAAGCCGTTACCGCCGGTAAAAGAGGCTGTGGCCATTGCGGCTGTACCGACAGTCCCCGGTATTGCGACATCGCCAGCCGTTTCTACCCCCACCGCCCCCACCCAGAAGGTTACTTTGCCGCAGGACGAGCTGGCTGTTACGCGCCCTGTGCCAACCGACATTGCGCGCGCCACTGGGCCAGCAACCGGCACTACGAGGTGGACGGCTCCCGTCGGGAGCACGTTGCATAAAACCATTACCGACTGGTGCAAGCAGGCGGGCTGGCAGTTGGTCTGGAGTCAGGAGGATCTGGACTATCCGATTGAGGCACCTTTGAGTTTCAACGGTTCATTTCAGGAAGCGATTGCGCAGATTTTCCCGCTGTACGACCACGCACCCCGCCGCTTCGCCGTAGACGGTAACCCTGTCCAGCGGATGGTTTACGTGTCCGAGAGGGCGAGATGATGCGTGCTCTCTTTAAGATGAGTTGCCTCATTGCGAGCATGCAACTCTGCACCAGTTGTTCGCTGCAACCGGTCAGCGATTCGATAACACGCGCTGAAGCCGAGGCGGCTGATGCCTCTCGCCACGCCGGTCTCTTACGAAACCAGCAAGCCGAACCGCCACGGGATACGGTGATTTTCAGCACCAAGCCCTGGGTCTCCACCCAGCCGATGATCGCCAAGCGTGGTCTGCCGGCGGCACTGGATTGTGAGCGCACTTATCGCCCGGCCGGAGCCGTGACGATCAGCGAGGTGGCGCAGTTCATCTCTCAGGAGTGCGGGCTGTCTGTGCAGGTATCGCCGGATGCCATCAATCCTCAGGTGAATGCACGCCCTTCCAAAAGCAGTCAGCCAGCCACTGGGGCTCCTCCTGCTATAACCCCGAATCCGGAGAGTCTGGCCGGACTTTTCCCGCCGGGCCTAAGCCAACAGGCTGGGTCAAATTTGCATGGCATGGACTTCCTGGGTCAGGTAGCCCCGAAAACGGTCAGCGGGATCAAGTTCAATGGCCGAGTGTCGGCCTTGCTGGACCTTGTAACGTCTCGCTTGGGGCTGGCCTGGCAGTACTCGCCTACCGAGCGCGCCGTGCGGGTGTATGACTTCGATACGCGGGTGTTTGAGGTGTATGCCTTTGGCGATCAGCAGGTCATTGAAAACACCGTTAAATCCGGTATGACAACCACCTCGGGCACGTCTGGGGGCAGCACTGGCAGCGGTTCCGGGGCCAGTGGCGAGTCGGGTAGCCATCAAAGTACGCAGGTCACGCTCAATACCTCGATCCTGAGCGATATCGAGCAAAATGTGCAGGCCATGCTCAGCCCTTCGCCGCCCGGGCGTCTGTTTATGGCCGCGTCTACCGGCACTCTGACGGTGACGGACCGCCCGGAGGTGCTGGCCCGTGTAGAGGCGTATCTGGCCAAAACCAACCGCGCCATCACCCGGCAGGTGCTGTTCAACGTTAAGGTGTTTGAGGTCACGCTGACCGACAAGGACCAGTTGGGCCTGGACTGGTCAGCGGTCTATAAATCCTTGAGCAGCAACTGGGGCTTTTCGCTGAGTAACACCCTGGCCGGCCTGAGTGACAATGCGGTGTCTGGCTCAATCGGCATCGTTGATGGCGCGAATTCGCCTTGGGCGGGCTCGACCGCGATCATCAAGGCCTTGGCCGAACAAGGCCGGGTGTCGAATGTGCGCTCCCCCTCCGTGACCACGCTCAATCTGCAGCCTGCCCCCATTCAGATTGGCAATGTGAAGGGCTATATCCCGTCGAGCACCACCTCCACCACCGCCTCGGTGGGCACCAGTACCTCGTTGAACGCCGGCACTATTACCTCTGGGTTCAATATGACGCTGTTGCCGCGAATCACCCAGGACGATGAAGTGCTGGTGATGATTTCGATCAATATGAGTTCAAAACCCATCTTTCAAACCTTCACCAGCAACGACTCCAGCGTCCAGACGGCGGATTACGACACCAAGGTGTTGAGCCCCAAGGTCAAACTGCGCAGTGGGCAAACGCTGATTCTGTCGGGGTTTGATGAGAAAACCGAAGACGCTACGTTTAGCGGTGTCGGCAAGCCACGGTTCTGGGGGCTGGGCGGGGCACAAAGTCGTACCTCGACCCATAGCGTGTTGGTGGTGTTGATCACGCCGATTCTGCTCGGCGACCCTGCACCGTGGAGGGGCTGATATGGAGAACCCGACGGCTCTGCCTCAGATTCACATCCTTCGTTACCACGGTCATGGCTTTGTGCTGGGCTTGCTGTGGCACCCGCTCAGCAGCCTGGCAGGTTATAAGCGCGAAGCTCGCCAGTTCGGCCGCGAACACGGTCTGGACATGGCGGCTATTCGGCGCACCGACTTCATTATTCAGGCGGGGTTTGCGGCGCGCAGTACCGGGGCCGTCAAGGGTATGTATTCACTGGCGTCCACACTTGCCAGGCAACTGGGGGACTCGTGGATTGCCGCGTGGCGGATTGCAGCCGACGAAGACCGCTATGGGCTGGTCGCGCTGTTTGAAGGGGCGGTTATTCCGGGCAGTGACCGGGTCGGCAACGCCGAAGACATTCAGCGTAAGGTCGCGCAGTTACAGGGCCGTTCACTGCACTTTGCCGAAACTTTTTTACCGCCCGAGTTTCAACTGGGCGGCCGCCCACTGGACATTGAGGCCTTGCTTGAGCCGCGCCATTTACGCCGTGAAGACCGCCTGCGGCCTCTTGCCTTTGGTCTGTCGCCACGAGAACGATTCAAGCTTGCCGGGCTTGGTACTGCGCTGGTCGTTGGGCTGCTCGGTTGGCAGCAATGGCACGCTTACAGCACCCGCCAGGCTCAGGACACTGATCGTGTTGCCGAACAGAGACGGCTAGCGGAGTTGGCGGCACTCGATGCCCATCCTCCAACAGAGCAATCCATTCAGGCCCTGGAGCATCCGTGGGCCAGGCAAGCTTCTGTGGAGACCTTTATCGATGCCTGTCACAGCGCCATCGACCGGCTGCCACTGAGCCTCGCGGGCTGGTTGTTTACGACCGCGCAATGCGATGGCGAGCGGGCATCCGCCACGTTCAAACGCACAGGCAACAGCACGGCAGAAGCTTTTATCAGCGCCGCAAACGGGCACTTTGACGACAGCCCGGCGTTTTTTGATGAGGGCAACAGTGCGGCCCTTAAAAACGCCCTCTCGCTCACCCCGGCGGGTGATGAGCCGTTGCAGAACGTCAACGAGGCCTTGGCCACTATGACGTCGTGGCTCCATGGCCAGAATCTGGAGCCGACCCTGAAAGAGATCCCGGTGCAGATCAAAAAGCCTAAAGCCCTGCCTGGCCAACCCGAACCGCCCACACCGCCCCCGCCGGACTGGAAGCACTATGAGCTGAAGTTCAGCAGCGCCTTACCGCCGGCCACGGTACTTCATGAAGTGCCCGGCACTGGCTTTCGACTGCGCAGCATCACCACCCACCTGCACAACCACCAACTGACCTGGACCGTGACAGGAGATGTGTATGCGCGCTAAATCGATCCTTCTGCTGTTGTGCGTCACCGGCCTGAGTCACGCCGAAACCGCCATCTCGGTGGGCGAACTGTCCACGGTACAGAGCGAAACCTATCTGTATAAAGCCCAGGGCGAACGCGCCAAAGCGTTACGCGCATTGGAGGGCGACGGCTTGAGCCTGCCAAGCAGCACGGCGGTCTCCAGCATCAGCGAGCATCTGCCCGTGGTCAAAATGGTGTCTGGGCCCCGTCAGGCGCTGCGCGCAACTCTGCTGTACAGCGGGGGTTATGAAGTTGATGCGCTCGTCGGCGGCCCCGAGTTACCTGGCGGCTATTCCGTGGTCAGCATCAGCGTTGATCGCGTGGTGTTACGCCGTGCCGACAAGCGCTACCCCTTGGGGTTTGCCACCACGCCACCCATGGCCACCAGCAACGGTGGGGCATTGCTGCCCCCAGCCATGGGGTTGCCGGGCATGCCGCCAGGTCAACCTGCTCCGGTGTTTGCGCCATGACCTCATACACACTCCCCTCGCGCCTGCTCACCGCGGTGGGCGAGCCGTGGGCGCTTAATGCCGAGTTGCGTCAGTTCTGCGCGTTGACGGAGTCCGGGCTGCTGTTTGTCTCTGAACAGCACCTCACTGACCCCTTTGTCATGGCCCTGATGGATCGCCTCGATCGCGCCAATGTCGCCTTTGAGGTCAAGGCGTCGTGCATGAGCGAAATCCAGGCGCTCTATCAAGCGCAGACGGTGAATGCCGACACGCTCACTGCGCCCACCAGCACTCAACGTCAGCAAGAAGTCATTGCCCTGATGGGCCGGGCGCATCAGGCCAGGGCCAGTGATATTCATTTTGTAGTGGGCCACGAGATCACGCGGATCTTTTTCCGCGTGCATGGCCTGCTGACTGCCGCCGGGGAAATCCCCAGTTCCAAAGGCCGTGAGCTGTGTTCTGCGCTGTACAACAGCATGTGCGATGTGGCCAAAGAACACTTTCAGCCGGAAATAAGCCAGGACGCCCGGGTCAGCCGTCAGTTTGTCGATCAACTGGGGCTGTTCGGTGCACGCGTCTCTACCCGCCCCTTGGTAAACGGGCCCTTGATGGTGTTGCGATTGCTGTCGGACGACAAGTCCAGGCAATCACTGGAAGACCTGGGCTTTTTGCCCAGCCAAATCGCACAAATCAAACGCCTGTGCCGACTGCCTTACGGTGTGAATTTCATCACCGGCCCCACCGGGTCCGGCAAGTCCAAAACCTTGCAGGTCAACCTCAACCTCCTGGCACAGGAAACGGGGGGCACACGGCATATCCTGACCGTTGAAGACCCGCCCGAATACCCGCTCTTGGCTAATCAGTCACCCTTGGGGCCCGGAGAAACCTGGGTAAACGCAATCGCCAACTCCATGCGCCTCGACCCGGATATTTTGATGTACGGCGAGGTACGGGATTTGCCGTCGTGCATCGCCGCATTTACCGGCGGGTTGACGGGGCACCTGGTGCTTTCGACCTTGCACACCAATAACGCGATCGCCTCGATTCAGCGGGTGATCGACATGGGCATGGACATCAGCCTGGTCACCGACCCTGCACTGTTGACCGGCATCATCAATCAGTCCCTGTTGCCGGTGCTTTGCACGCACTGTCGCAAGCCGGCAAGCGACCACCTGCCCGAGCTCGACAGCGCCCTGGTGCAGCGCCTGCAGCGGCTGACGACGATTGAGGAAGTCTGGCTACAAGGTGACGGTTGCCCGCAGTGCCAACAGTTGGGTGTCACGACCCGTACCGTGGTAGCTGAGGTGTTGGTCAGCACCCACGGTTTTATGCGTGTCTTCCGCGAACAGGGCGCTGGGGAAGCCCGCAATTATTGGGTTCGTGAAATGGGCGGCATCACCAAAACCAGCCACACCCTAAGCAAGGTGCGCGCCGGTTTGATCGACCCACGCATGGCTGAAACCATCGTCGGCCCTCTGGATTTTGATCAGTACATTCTGGAGGGGCAGCATGCTGACTAGGTGGCTGGACGGCTACAACGCCGTGGCCGAGGGCTGGTATCGACGCCAATTCGGGACGCCGGAAAAGATACAGTTTTACGAAAGCATGATCGCGTTGCTGGAAAACGGCGTCACCCTCAATGAAGCGCTCAAAGAGGTTGCCGGGGTGTACAGCGATCAGGGCAAACAGCCCCGTCACCCGATCTCGCTGGCCTGCTCGGCCATGGCCCGAAGTGTTCAAAACGGTAAACCGCTGGCGGACGCCTGCCAGAGCTGGATGTCGTATCAGGAGGTGGCGATTATCGCGGCTGGTGAACGCACAGGTCACTTGCTGCAGGCATTTTTTGATTGCGTGCGCGTGCTCGAAGCCCAGCAAAAAATCCTCTCACTGGTGCTGTCATCGGCGCTGTATCCGACACTGCTGTGGAGCCTGATGGCTTACCTGCTGCACATCATTGCCACGCGCATGGTCCCGGCCATGTCACGCCGCTCGGACCCTGAATCGTGGACAGGCGTGCCCGCCTTGCTCTACGCCATTGCCCACTACGTTGAACAATGGGGCCTGCTCACGTTGAGCGTCGCGGTTATTTTACTGGCGGTGTCGATCATTACCTTGCCGTACTTCTGCGGGACGCTGCGGGTGATGCTGGAGCGGTTTCCACCGTGGTCGATCTACAAAACCCTGCACGGCTCGACCTTTCTGCTGAATATCTCGGTGATGCTGCGCGCCAACATCAATCAGGTTGAAGCCCTCGATACCCTCAAACTCAACGCCAAACCCTGGCTTCGTGAACGCCTTGTGGCCGTGCGCTATGGCGTGCGCATGGGCAAAAACTTTGGCGAAGCGCTGCAACTGGCCAGGCATGACTTTCCGGACAAGCAGGCGGTGCAGTTTTTGTGCGTGCTGGCCACGCGAAAAGGGTTTTCCGAGGCCATTCACCGCTTCAGCCAACGCTGGCTGGAAAACTCGCTCAAGCGCATCGAGCGCTATTCAAAGGGCCTGCTGATTTTTTCATCCGTCGCCATTGGCTCACTGATGATCCTCGTACTCGTGGGGACCTACAGCCTGCAAAGCGACATCACCAGCGCGTTGCAGCGCTGAATTTCGACGAGGTAATTTCCATGCATTCCACTCTGCGCAATCCCGCTGACCAACGAGGCTTTATCGATCTGTCGATGTTATTTGTGCTGATCTGTATTGCCATTGGTATTGGCTACGCGATCTACAACGGGGGCTCGTTGCTCGGCAGTTCTGACGTCAGCAACGAACAATCCAACATCGGCCAATTGGTCGCCAACACCCGCAAGCTCAAAGGCAGCGACGGCTACGGGCCTTCCGGCAGCAACCTGGTGGACCAACTGATCGCCAGTAAAGGCCTGCCCAACATGAGCGTGTCCGGCGGCACGCTGTACAACGCCTGGAACGGTACCGTCACCGTGGCGTCCGGTGGCATGACCTTCACCCTCACCGAAAACGGCCTGCCAGTGGATGCCTGCATGACACTGGCAACCAAAATCAGCCGCGGGCAAAAAGTCAGTACCTCAATCAATGGCGGCACTCGTGTTACAGGAGAAGTCTCATCCGCAATTGCTGCTGCCAACTGCACTGATTCGGATGAAAACACCGTCGCGTGGACGGTTTATTAGATGAACACCTCCGTCCCGGGCGGTCATCAGCGCGGCTTCATGGCCGTGGAACTGATATTCGCAATCATCGCTTTCAGTCTGTTGAGTGCCCTGGGCGCTCGCCTTCTGGCCAGCCGTATGGATTCGCAAAACTATCAGATAGCAGCCCAACAGCAGCAAATCGTTGCTGATGCGGCCGCTCGGTACATTAAAGACCATTACCGCGCGGTATTGGCCGCTGCGACGCCTACGGTCCCGGCACAAATCACCGTTGAGATGCTGCGCAACACGCGTTATCTGCCTGAAGGCTTTAACGATACCAACACCTTCGGCCAACGGTTTCTGGTGCTGGCTCGCAGCCCTGTTCCCGACCAACTGGAATCGATTCTGATCACCACGGGAGGGGAATCTATTGATGAAATCGGCACCCGAGAAATCGCTGAAAACCTGGGCGGTACGGGCGGATTTATCCCCGTCAACAAGACCGATACCGTGCAGGGTATTCGGGGCGGTTGGCAGATCGCCTTGAATCACTTCGGGATCAACCCAGGGGTGGGCCACACCGCCAGCGCGCTGTTTCTGCAGGACGGCACGCTGGCCAATGACTACCTCTACCGCAACGCCATCCCCGGCAAACCTGAGCTCAACCGGATGAACACGGCTCTGGACATGGGCAACAGTGATGTGACCAACGCGGCCAATATCAGTGCCTCGGGCACTGTAACGGCAGCCGACGAAATAAACACCAACACCGCCCGTATAGCGGGTGAGACCTACACCGGCAACTGGTTTCGCACGCTGGGCGACACGGGCTGGTACAACGAAAAATGGGGCGGTGGCTGGTACATGTCCGACGCCAGTTGGGTCCGCGCCTATGGCGATAAAAGCGTCTACACGCCAGGACAGATCCGCGCCGGAACACTGGCCTCGGAAGGACGTGCAGAGATAGGCGAATACCTCCAACTGGTCGGCGTGGCCACCGAAAACACCGCGTGTTCACCCGATGGATTGATCGGCCGCGACTCTGCGGGCTTAACCCTGTCATGCCAATCCGGCCTCTGGAAAGGTGCGCGCGCCGGGCCAGGCAAACTGGCCAATGTCGGTACCTATTGGGGAATCGTCACGCGTACCAATACGTCAACGTCCCCGATTTATGTCAACGCTTTCGGCGGCAATGGCGTCGGCGGAACCTGCGGCAACGTCTACCAGATGAGTGCTGCTGTTTTTTACGGCAGTTGGATTACCGTCTCCGGCTCGGTACACACCTACGACCTGGGCTCAAAGTCCACCTCCACGGGCTTTATGGTGCCAGGTGGCAGCGCTTACCGGGTGTCGTCCTACCCTTTCCAGTGTGGAGCCGGCGTGATTTATCTGACCGAGTTCACCCCCTGAGCCCAGACCTGACGAGCACCTGGTATGCCTTTTTACTGGCTTGTGATGTTAATCACAGGCATTGCCCTCAACCTGTTGAGCGAACACTCGGATCGCGCCGAGACCGTTGCTCTGCAAGGTGACACCTCTGCCATCGCGCACAACCTGTTGATCTATCGCCAAGCCTTAGCCATCTATGCACAAGCCCATAGTGAAGCCGAAGGCGCGGTGGAAGATTTCGCCTTGAAACTACCGGGCTGGTTTGAGCACCTGCCGGGGGTTGAGGGTTATGTTTCTGGAGGGGCGAGCTATACGTTTTATGCACAACCGCCAGCCGGGTTGGCCACTCGGCTGGCTGAATTAACAACCAACTCCACCGCCGTGGGGCTCAATGTGCAAGGCCGATTAGTCAGCCCAAGCGCGGGAGAAACGATAATCGTGCTGCCGCCTGCCCTCCCCATGGGAGCGGCGGTGCTTTATCGATAACAGAGAATTTGGCAGACCGAATTAGCGTGTGGCACACTGTTTTAGTTCACAGATTTCACCTCGCTGGCTACTGGCGGTCATCAGTAGCGCTCGGTGACGCGGTTTACCCGTCACCACCCCAAAGCACGCTGAGCTCCGGGAAGCGCGTGCGGATCTGGTCGAAAGCTCTCCCTGTGTCTCCCTGTTCCAAGCCAGACACGCAGCCGTCAACTCGTGAATAGCGAGTCCAAAGGCACATAGGGTTTTCTTGAGGTTCGAAGCATCGTCATCCAAGAGCCGCACGGGTGTTGCGGCTCACTCTTTTTAAAGCACCCCCGATGGGTAGCCTGATGACCTTGCGAAGGCTCATGAGGCTACCCATTGGTAGCGACTTTTCCTGGCCGGTGGCCCGCCGGCGAAACGCAGGGCTCCCTTTGTGCGCGGATGCGTGCCTTAAGCTTACTGGCCCCAGCCACGATAATCGGCCAGGCGACATTGAACCGTCACGATCACAGCCCAGAGATCAAAGGCGCTTCATGACTTGCAGGTGGCATGCTTTTCAGACAGTGCGTTGGACTGTAACCGAGAGCAGGGTTTGGTTCGTTGCTCTCGGTGGTTTTTCAAATTGTGAATGAGGTGCTAATAAGCTTTCGCGACTTTATTGTCAGCGGAACCAGCCGAGTGGGCGTTTAAAAAGCAGTCAGAAGCTCGCTTTTACCATGCAAAAACTGCGCATCTATGCGCAGTTTTTGATCAATAAAATACCCGTAAATACTAGGAAAAAAGACTATAGGAGCCTATAGTGACCCTGTTAATTTCAGTTCCACCTGGGAGGTGAGGTATGAAACTCGAAGACCGCATGAGCCGCTCGATTAAGCAGCGTAAAAGCGTGGTCGTCTTGCGTTCGGAATTTGCCCTGATGGGGAGTGACTCTCAGGTCGGGCGAGTGCTGGCCCGCTTTGTGAATGACGGAATGCTTGTTCGCGTGAGTAAGGGAGCGTTCGCCAAGACCCGCATCAACAAGTTCACCGGCAAGCCCACCCCAGCGGGGACGCTGGAAATGATCGCAGCGGAGCTTTTCCGTAAGCTCAATATTTCGGTGACTCCAAGCTCACTCGTTTCAGAGTACAACAGCGGCAGATCAACGCAGATCCCCATGGGAGCAACTGTTAACACAGGTGGTCGACGCATTTCGCGGAAAGTGACTGTAGGGAATAGCACCTTAACTTATGAAAACAATTCCAGATGATCTGAAGTCTGACATCGAAGATGCCGCCACCGCAGAACTGCTTGGAAACCTGCCTGCTGTCGTCGTTGAAAAAGACCAGCACATCACCGATGCACTGCGCGTTTTGTCCCAAATCCAAATCATGCACACTGCGCATCAGCAGGATCGCCAGAAGGGAGACGTCAAGCCTGCGACGATCAACCTGGCAACACGGCTGATTTTTGCTGGGGGTACCTGCCTTTCGAAAGCTCACGGCCTTATCGAGAGAATGTCTGAAGACATTGACATCAAGGTCATATTAGAAAAAGTGCCTGAAGGCTACGCTATGGAAAAGGCGAACCGAGGGCGCTTAAAGGATTTGCAAAAAGAGGTAGAGCGCAGCCTGACGCAAATGGGCTTCGAATACGTCGTCCACGACAACCAAGAAAACCCGGTCCTACGAGACAGCCGTCGCTACTACTGCCTATTGGTCTCGTACGGTGCACATTTCCAGGACGTGTCTGGCGTACTTCGCCCCCAACTTAAGCTTGAGCTAATTCATCGGCCTCCAATGCTGGCTGACGAGATGTGCGAAATGGGGTACATGCTTGACCCATTTATCGATCGCCATGCTCCCGTCCGGTTTTCCATGAGTTGCATTACCGTGGCAGAGACCTTGGCTGAAAAAGTACTGTCGCTACTGCGCCGTTGTGCCTGGAACTGGGACGGACATCAACGCGGAGACTTTGATACCGCCTTGGTTCGCCACATCTACGATGTCTGGCGGATCGCAGAGAGCAAGCCTGATGCAATAGAGCCCGCTTGTCTGATCTTTGACGCGCTGGTCCAAATGGATGTGGAAGAGTTCAGAGGACAGCATCCAGAATTTGATCAGGATCCATACACCGTGCTTCACAGAACCTTGGCCGCGGCTGCTACCCACGAAGAGTTGAAAGCGAACTTCGAGCAGCGTCTGAAACCGTTACTGTACACCGTCGATAAACCGGATTATCAAAGCTGCTATGTGGTTTTCGCTGATGTCGCAAGGCGTCTGCTGAATTACACCGTATGAGCGAATTCATTAAAGTTGGAAGGCTCATTAGACACCCAACACCTAGATAGTCATTACCCTTTAGAGAAACCATCATGACAGAAAAACTTTCCAAATCCAGGCGCACACTCCTAGTGCAACTTGAAGGCATTCTTGGACAGGAATGCTACAACGCCAGCATCCAAAATTATGGCCCCGGCGGAATACGAGAGGCCGCTGGCCGCAGCTATAGATACCCGGTTACAATCCGAGAAATTGACGGAAACAAACAAAAAATAAACTCACCTACGATTCCAGACAATGCCTCTGACGAGGCCGTACGCAGTGGGTACTACGCTTTTGGAGCGAATCAGCTTGATGTTATGTCAGGCATTGATCGGATATTAACCTTCTTAGAAAAGAAACATGGTCTTATAATTCGAGACTAATCTCTGTTCGAAATCCCTTCAAAAAACGACTTCAGTAAAAACGCTGCCAGTAACGCCAAGAGATCACAATAGCTAAGCGGTATGAATTCCTTAGCCTTCACCGAAACATCCACTCAAACTTTAAACGTAACGATTATTGACAGAGCCCGGTGTCGTTTCCATGCTTACCCTATGTATCGCTGACGTCGTCAGCAACATGCCCAGTAGTCAGGATCTTCAAGACTACGATGCGGTTTACCGCATTGATCCACGCCCAAGATCGCCATAGCTTCCGGTAGCGCGATCAATCGACGCAAGTCGATGGAAGCATCTAAATTACCCACCCATGACGGGCCTCCCCCGTCAGGGCAGGCCTCTCGACTTTTTTGGAGGTCTGATGAAAACCGAACTGGCTCTCTATCAAGCGTTGATCTCGATTAACGTTCCCGAGCAGAAAGCTAATGCAGTCATTGAAGCGTTGGAGTCCGATATGCATTCACTGCTGGCAACCAAAGCTGATCTGGCCGCCCTTCACGCTGAACTTAAAGCCGATTTGGCTCAGCTTGAAGTCAAACTCACCCTCCGCATGGGCCTGATGCTGTCAGCAACCGCGGGTGTCATGCTTGCTGCAATAAAACTGATGCTCTAAACACCGCTACACCAGCTTTACCCACCTTCGCGGGGAATACTTTCCCCCAAGGGCGAAGTGTTTCTCCGCTTTCTGCTTCTTTGAAATTGGAGATTCACCATGAGCACTTCTCTCACCCACGAAAGCAAATTCTTCGACCTGCACACCACGGGCATCGGTTACCTCAACCGTATCCGTGAAGTGAAACCTCGCGGCAAGGGCAAGCCTTTTATGGCTGTCGCGGTTGCTGCACTGCACGGTTCATCCGATGACGTCGAATATTCCTACATCGACTGCAATGTCGTCGGCGCTGAGGCTGAAAAGCTGATTCGTCGTTGCCAGGAAGCCGTCGAGGCCGGGAAGAAAGTGCTTGTCAGCTTTCGTATCGGCGACCTCTGGGCTGATGCCTTTACCTACGAGAAAGGCGATAAACAAGGCCAACCGGGAGCCAGTCTCAAAGGACGCCTGCTATTTATCGGCTGGATCAAAGTGGATGGCGACACCGTCTACGAAGCCAAACCAAAAGACGCGGCTGAACCCCTTGAAGGCAACGCTGAATCCGGTTCGGCAAGTGCAACACCACAGGCTGATGAAAAACAACGTCAGCCCGCTTGATTGAAATCAAGGCACCCTCTTGGGTGCCTTATCAATCCATGTTCATCGCCCTATCCAAGGCACTTCCATTACCGACATCCACGCCGGTTCGGGTGCGTTCACATACTTGGAGAGACCTTATGGCCCGAGCGATTCTGGCCTCTCCTCTTGCCCGCAACGCGCTTGTCAGTCCGATAAAGCGTTGCCCGGAGCCACGCATGATTAACATCCCTGGCCAACTGGCCATCCGCACCATTAGCGGTCGCAATGGCGACTTCAACGTGGGGCGACTTTCCACCTCAATCGGTGAGTTCATCATCAAAGATGCCCTCCTCGATCAATACGATGAAGGCAAATACAAAGGCGACTTTCTGATAACGGAAATCCGTCCTTCGTATTACTCCACTGCAGGTCGTTTGGTCGTTGAGATTCGTGCAAAGCTGGACAGCATGAGCCTTGATGACGTCGACAATCTGACCACAGAAGAGGCCGCCAAGCTCTCGCCAAACGAACCGGACCCCATTGATGAAGAGCCTTCGGCTTCTCTCTCAACGCCAGAACACCGGCCAACTGAGCGACCCGTAACAGCCGCCACTCAACAGGCATCACTGGAAGATGCCCCGTTTGGCATGGCACCGGCCAACACCACAACAGACCCGCAGGCAGATGCTGCGCTGTTCGGCACCCTTTGGCCACTGAGCGAAACAGTCAGGCTAGACACCACCGTTGACCGTCAGCAATTACGCCAACAGTGTCGTCGGCTCTCAGACCTCGGCTACCTGCACGACTTCAAACTGCAACTCTGGAACCTGTCCAACACCTGACAGAGTCCGCCACTCAACCACGCCAATCGGCACACCCATGAGGAACTCCCTCTTGGGCGCTCCTCTTCACACCAGGAGCATCACATGAATCCCATTTTCAACCACCTGACCGCCAAAACGCTGGACAACATCGACGACCACCTTGCCAACAACCAGGTGTCGACGGATGAAGAGCTGTGGGACCTTTTTATAGAGGACCTCGACTTAACCGCCGAGCAAGCCGATGCCGCCGTGGAGCTTCGCCCCCAATACTGGGTACGAACATTTCTGAAGGGGCACAGCCCGTTGTTCCAGGAAAATGCCATCTGGTTTGATCCGAACGACAACACGTTCAAGTCCGACGCATCACTGGCTACCGAGCAATAACACGTCATTCACCGCCAATAACCCGAAGGGCTTCACTGCCCTTCAGGGCGGTGAAGCCCTCCACTCTGGAGGTTCACATGCCCAACCCTACCCCGCTCTTCCCCATTGAGGAGTGCCCCGACCTGTTTGTCGACGCGTGCGCGTGCGATGAGCAGCGCAATCTGGTCTTTCTCTCCGCCTGGGGCCGCGACACGGCGCTGCAGGAGTTTCTGGCCAGGCTCACACTCGGCTCATCCGAAAACGGTCTGGATCAATTTCATATCGTGGCCGACGGCCGCAGTCTTCCGGTATTTCCTAACACCGACTTGCTGGAAAAACGCACCACACGGCAGTTTCGCGGCACCTTGTTCGGGAGCCTGCTGCATCTGTGGCTGTTCGACCGGCGCTGCGTTCAACCTGACCGCGCAAACCACTTCGCTTACGCCCTGCTTGAAAACGGGCAATCCCCTTATCAACGGCTTTGGCCACTGATCACCGAAACCTGCCCGTTACCGCTTCTGCCGCACTGGCGTGAACCGGTTATGGACGTCCTGACCCGACACGACATGTTGCAGCCCCTTCCAGGGACGTCAGGCCCACTCACAGCCTGGCGTTTATCGCTGCAACTCGACGTGCTTGAACCTTCCTTGGGCGATTTGATTCGCGCGGGACACCTCACTACTCACGCTCAATCCTGAGCCTTCAAACAGGGGGCCCTATCATGGCTTTGATGTTTACGCGCCTGGCGCACAATTTCGCCCGCAACGGCTATTACCCCACCGACGAAACCACACTGGAACGCGTGTTGCTGGCTTTAGCGCCCTCTCCGAACGGCAAAATGCGGATCTTTGACCCGTGTGCCGGCGAAGGTGCCGCACTGGCCGAAACCGCCCATGCACTGGGACGTGACCGCGTAGAGACTTACGCGGTCGAGTACGACCAGGAACGTGCAGAGCACTGCAAAACACTGCTTGATCGCGTGTTGCACAGCGACCTGATGGACACCCTCATCAGCCGCCAGTCCTTCGGGCTGCTGTGGCTCAACCCACCTTACGGAGACTTGGTCAGCGACCATTGCGGTGCTTCACAGTACCAAGGCAACGGTCGCCAACGACTGGAGAAAGCGTTCTATCAACGGGCGCTTCCTCTGCTGCAATACGGCGGCGTGCTGGTGTTTATCGTCCCGTACTCTGTGCTGGACGACGAACTGTGCGGCTGGTTGTGCAGCCACTTCACTGAGCTGCGGATCTACAGCGCGTCTGATCCGACCTTCAAACAAGTGGTGATATTCGGCATCCGCATTCGACGCCAGGATCTGGCCCGACCACAAGACGTCAAATACACCCGCGCCCGCCTTCAGGCGATTGGCACGGGGGCATTAACGGCAGAAGCGTTACCCGAAAACTGGCCGCGGGAGCCCTACAGAGTCTTGTCGGCGACCACAGAGCTGGAACACTTTTACCGCATCACACTGGAACCGGAGCAATTGAGCCAAGAGGTCAAACGGCTGCGTGGCTTATGGCCGGACTTCACCCTGCACTTTGGTCAAAGCGGCATACCACCAAGGCCACCTGTACGCAAACTGTCGAGCTGGCACCTGGCGTTAGCTTTGGCTGCCGGGGCGATATCGGGGGTTGTCACCTCAAAAAATGGGCGCGTTTTAGTGCTCAAGGGCGACACCTACAAAGACAAGGTCCGCAAGACTGAGTTTACCGAAGACCAGGACGGCAACGTCTCCGAGGTCTGCATCCTGACGGATCGTTTCGTGCCCATTATCCGGGCATGGGACATGACGTCAGACTCACCTGAACTTGGACGTGTCATCACCATCAGCTCCTCGGCCGACACGCCAGCCCAGCCTGATGAGCCACACCCGACGGCCTCGCTATTTGAGCCCGGACGTTTGGTAATGACTCAGGGCGTTGCTGAACTGGCGGATAAAGACACTCTCGACGTAACCCATTACCTCAAACGTCACTTTGCGGGCGACTGGGGCGACCTCGAGTATTACGACCGGACCAGTAACCAACACGCGTTGGCAAACGGAGGTCGCTTGCTCTCCAGATACACCCTAGACGATGACCTCGAACCTGAACTCTGGATCATCACCGAAGCCGACCGAAGTGCAACCACCGTGTTGCTGCCATCGGAATACTGACCTACCACGCCTATCCGGCACTTCCTCACCCACAGGGTATTCACCATACCCGCCGGGGTGTCGTGCATGCCCTGTTTCACCCTTCCCGGAGAAACACCCATGAACGACTTGCCCCAAGGCTTTACCCAAGCCCCTCTCTCAACCCTGTCCATTGGCCTGACTGATTTCATCAACGAGTTCGGCGATGAACTACTCGACTCCCTCAACCGCTCCAACCCGCCGGTCTACGCCGGACACTTGAACCCTGCACGCCAACGGGTAATGGACGGCCTCAAACGCCAACCGTTTCCCGCACAGGCCGAGGTGGTTCAAGCCGTCGCTGCCTTGCTGCTCGATCGCAATGAACAGGCCGCCATCATCAACGCCGAAATGGGCACCGGTAAAACCATGATGGCCATCGCCACTGCAGCCGTGCTGCACAGCGAAGGTTATCGCCGCACGCTGGTCATTGCGCCGCCGCACCTGGTCTACAAGTGGCGACGCGAGATCCTTGAAACCCTACCGGATGCTCGGGTTTGGGTACTGAACGGGCCCGATACCCTGGTCAAACTCCTCACGTTGCGCGATCAACTGGGCGATGCCTACGACGGGCGACAAGAGTTCTTTATCCTGGGGCGCGTGCGCATGCGGATGGGGTTCCACTGGCGTCCAGCCTGTTGGCCTCGTCGTACTGGCGGGGGTCATCACCTTGCAAGCTGCTCCAACTGCGGCCGCGTACTTGAAGACCAGGACAGTCAACGGATCACTGTCGAAGCCTTTAACCAAGAAGAACGCCGACGAAATTGCCCTCATTGCCAAAGCCCACTGTGGACGCTGATGCGTCCGGGCAAAGCTGAAAACGGCACTCGTCGGGCAACCATCCTCAAATCAATGTGCCGTATTCCGACCATTGGCCCGATACGCGCCGACCGCTTGCTGAACGATTTCGGGGAGGATTTTCTCGCCTCGATGCTGATCGACAATGTCAGCGAATTTATCAACCTGATGGACGCCCAAGGCCACTTCATCTTCAACGACCGCCAGGCCAAACGCATGGAACGCGCCATGGCCAACATCGAGTTCGGTTTTGGCGAAGGCGGTTACCAACCCACCGAGTTCATCAAGCGCTACCTGCCTGATGGCTACTTCGACCTGCTGGTCGTAGACGAAGGACACGAGTACAAAAACAGTGGCTCTGCTCAAGGCCAGGCCATGGGCGTATTGGCAGCCAAAGCGCGTAAAACCGTCTTGCTGACCGGCACCTTGATGGGCGGCTACGCCGACGACCTGTTCTACCTCCTGTTCCGCATCCTCACACGCAGCATGATCGAGGACGGCTACAGACCTAACGCACGCGGCAGCATGGCCCCCTCGGCCATGTCATTTATGCGCGACCACGGGGTGTTGAAAGACATCTACACCGAGCGAGACAACCAATCGCACAAAACCGCCAAAGGCAAAAAACTCTCGGTACGCACGGTAAAAGCCCCCGGCTTCGGCCCCAAAGGCATTCACCGCTACGTGCTCCCCTTTACCGTGTTTCTCAAGCTCAAAGACATCGGCGGCAACATCCTGCCGACCTACCAAGAGGAATTCATCGACATCGCCATGTCGACAACACAGGCCTCGGCCTACCAGCAACTGGCGGGCAAACTCACCGCAGAACTGCGTCAGGCACTGGCTCGTCGAGACACCACCCTTCTAGGCGTGGTACTCAACGTGCTTCTGGCCTGGCCGGACTGCTGCTTCCGACCGGAAATCATCAAACATCCACGCAGCAAAGACACGCTGGCCTTTGTGCCCGCGCTATTTGCGGATGAAGACATAATGCCCAAGGAACAGGCGTTACTCGACCTCTGCCTCACGGAAAAAGCCAAGGGCCGCAAGGTCCTGGCCTACACCGTCTACAGCGGCACCCGCGACACCACCGCACGCCTGAAACGGTTGCTGGAACAGGCCGGACTGAAGGTAGCAGTGTTGAGAGCGTCAGTGGATACCGCCAGACGCGAGGATTGGATACTCGACCAGGTAGACCGAGGGATCGACGTGCTGATCACCAACCCGGAGCTGGTAAAGACTGGATTGGACCTGCTCGACTTTTCCACCATTGCCTTTCTGCAGACCGGTTACAACGTCTACACGTTGCAACAGGCGGCACGAAGGTCATGGCGGATAGGGCAAAAGCACCCGGTGCGCGTGATCTTTTTTGGCTATGCCGGCAGCTCGCAGATGACCTGCCTGCAGTTGATGGCCAAGAAGATTGCGGTAGCGCAGAGCACGTCAGGAGATGTGCCCGAGTCAGGGCTGGACTCGCTGAATCAGGATGGGGATTCGGTGGAAATGGCGTTGGCGCGGCAGTTGATTGGGATGTAAGGGATGGCCACCCTTTGGGGTGGCCATTATTTATGCGCATCGCTCGGCTGGCACTCTACGCAACATTATCAATTCAAGTCACCCATTGATCGGGTATCGGCTACCTAGCTATTGATCCCTTCGTAAGAACCTCAACGGATCACTGAGTTTGGCCTGTGCTGCAGCATAAGCAGCTTTGAGATCTAGGGTCTGATCGGACGAGAGATCAGGCTTGTGACGCTCCCAAATCGCCAGACCTTCTTGAATCCGATGTTCGTCTTGGAAGCAATCGGTGATGGCCTTGATAACGGTGTCGCTGACTGAGATGTGCATAGGTCAATATCGGCTCGTTGTTGGTGAACCATTAACGCATCACGACTGCGGCTCTGTCATGAGATCCTGAGATCGACGTTTGCCGAGGATGTATAGCTGTGTTCTGAACCCGTAATAGTATGGTCTGGGAAATGCTTTCCAAAACGGTGTAATTCAGGTGCGGAACAAACGACCGTGAGCCCGCTTCCTAACTGGCTGCGCTTCAGCCGTGTCAGACCGGCATAAACCAACGCTAGGCTTTGGGCTTTGGGCGTTGGCCGCATCTGTTACATAGACCACCAGAAGACGGGACTACTATCCCTTAAAGCTATGCAAGGTGGTTACTTGGTCATCTGACACCTCGTTCTGGCGAGCATTCTCGCCTAAAAGGGTGTCCTGTTTCATTTAGAACACTACACCCTCAGATCTCTCTTGAAATCGAGGCAAATGACCTTAATATGATCTTATCTGGCCATCATTATTTTCAATCATGGGTGTTTCTCGGGGTTAGGTCGAAATGGCAGAACATGAAGACGCTAAGCCCGCGAGCGGGCGCTTTAACACAAATGATGAGACTAAGCGGATCGTATGGATACAGAGCGCCGGTCATTGTGAACTGTGTGGCACAGATCTAACGTTCGACTATCGTGCCGGCAAACCAATGAAATGGGGCGAAGTGGCGCATATCCTACCAGCCAGCCCCAAAGGTCCTCGGGGACGCGCAGATCATGACGCTGAGGCACACACAAACGATACCGCTAACCTGATGCTCCTGTGCCCAGGCTGTCATGATAAAATTGATCGTGACGGAGATGGTTATCCTGAAAATGATTTGAGTGGTTTACACCAAGCGTATCTGGAACGCATCCGACTCGCCGCAACGACCCCCGATGGTGGCAGAGCCATTCCTCTCATTGTCCAGAGTCAGCATTTCCAGACGATCAACGATATTCCCGTTCGCGATCTGTTGACTGCGATGTCCGCCGAGGGATTAACCGCCTTCGATCAAGGCATCAAAATCACCTTCGCTGCGCCTGGACCACGTGGCAGGGACACTACCTATTGGCAGAACGTCAAAGACAGCGTCCAGTATGAACTGGAGCAGCAACTCAAGCGTCGCGGCGGCACCTATGGCGACTCGCCCGCGTTAGCACTAGTAGGTTTGGCCGATATCCCTGCTTTGATGATGTTGGGCCAGAGTATCGGCGACCGTTCCAAACGCTTAATCTTCTCTTTTCACCGCGAGCATCTTTTGCGTTGGCCCAATCAGTCTGCTGAGCCGCCTGATTTTCTGTTTACGCCTCCACCCAACGGCGATGGCCCACTGGCGTTGGTGCTTTCCATTTCTGCGCAAGTTCCAGTTCGCGACGTGACTGACGCTCTACCCGGCGCATGTATTGCAGAGCTGTCGATCCCAGAACCAAGCTACGCGATGGTACAGAACCGTCGGGTGATTCATGCCTTTCGCGACGCACTTCAAATACGACTGAGCCAGCTTGAGGCTCTGACTCCTGACCCTATCCACGTCTTCGCCGCAATTCCCGCAGCATTGGCGATCGAGTTTGGCGCGTTGCTCACAACAGAGCATCAACATACGTACCTGATCTTCGATCGGGACAAAGAAAACCAAGGTCGGTTTACGCAAACACTGCAATTAGGCCCCACGGCCTAGGAGGCATAAGTAATGCTATTGAGCAACGAACAGACCAAGCGCAGCAGTTGGGAATATTTTCTGCTTCGCGCCGCGCGGGAAATCTCGTTGTCGGAGGCACAGTACGAAAAAATCAATGATCGCTACTCCCAACTGGAAAAAATCCTCTCCGTTTCTGACAATCCCCTGCTCGCTGAGGCCCATATTTTCGTTCAAGGCTCTATGAGGCTGAAAACGACCATTAAGCCAATCCCCGGCGCGCCTGCGGATCTGGACACCATTGATGCGGACGCGATCATTTGGCTCCCTTATGCTCAAGGCGCTGGTGCTCAGGAAATTTTAGAAGCCATTGAAGAGCGCTTTCGGGAAGGCTCCCGCGTTCAGGAAGAAGTTAAGCAACTCCGTCGTGGCATTCGGGTCATTTATGCCGACGAAAATCCAGGTTTCCACATCGATATCACGCCTGCCCGCGCGATTAATGGAAATGGCGAAGCAAAAGGTGAGGGTAAGCTGGAAGTTCCGGATCGGGTCACAGGTTGGAAAGCAAGCAGCCCCATTCCTTACTCTAATTGGTTGCAGGTTGCTTCTGCCCAGGAAATCTTTCTGGAAAGCTTGGTGGTTGCCAAAAGCCAGCGGATGCTTGATGCAGCAACGCAAGATCCTTTGCCGCATTATCAGGATTACATCGATCAAGACCCTCTGCGCGCGACAATAAAGCTGCTTAAGCGGCATCGCGATGAATGGGCCATCAAGACAAAAAGCGCTGATACTCGCCCCATATCTGCGATCATCACGACCTTGGCCACTCACGCATACTTGGATGTCGTAAAAGAGTCCAAGTCGAAACCTTTGGCACCGCTCGATGCAATTTTGGAAATCGTTCGCAGGATGCCGCAACATATTGCGCATAGAGGTAACGATTACTTCGTCTGCAACCCTGCTGATAACGGCGAAAACTTTGCAGAGAAGTGGAATAGACCCAGCGAGGGGCAAGGCTATCGTCAGGCATTTGCCAAGTGGCATGCGAACGCAAGTTCATCGGTGTCATTAGGCTTGGAAAGCTTTGAGTCCAATGATTCTTTTGCCGAGGCAGTGAAAAAGAACTTCGGTATTGCGCCAGCATTCATCACAGCAGTAAATAATGAGATACCAGCGAATTGGACGATGCCTGGTCGACCGGATGGCACTACTCGAAACTCGGCTTCGATGGGCTCGCTCTTCGGAGGGGCTAGCCTGGGTGAAACCTCTCAATCGAGCGTAAAGCCAGTTGGACGCCTTGGCTGATCCTATTAAGACACCATTGCAGCGCGGAATCGCCGCACTGCGAAATATCTTAGGTCATGATGCTGCCGATGCACTGCTCCAGCCCGCACCCATGCGGGCTGACGAAGCGGCGTGCTTTCACTTTCCCTTGCCCGTCGATTACACGGGTCACGAGCGGCGACTGCGTATTGGTTTCCCCTCCAACTTCCCCCGTGGGCTTTTGCGGCTGAACGTCGAACCCTCCCCATGGTTGGTTTGGCCGCATGCCACCAAGTCAGGGCTTTGCCTTCATGGCTTTCAGGAGCGCCCAATTATGGGCTCCCCGGAGGTCGTTGTAGAGGACAGCCTTGCTCGCTTGGCCAAGATCGTTTCGTTATCCAAGATGGGATCAAGTCAGGCAACGCGCGATATCGAATTTCAAAATGAGATAACTACGTACTGGTCTTTTCAGCACGGTCAATCATTCCAAAACCTCTTACTTCTGGACCGACCTCAGGTTGCCTCGCAGTTGTTTGCTCTCAGCGATCCGCGCAGGGCTGTGCCATCCGGTCAGGAAACGGTTTGGCTAGCATCTAACATAGCTGCACTCAAATGGCATTACCGACGGGTTGTCGGGCGCTCCACTGTAATTCGCGCGGCTGAATCTCCGGGTTTTTACGTCAAACTTCAAACTTATCCGGATATTCGTACCCCAGATCCAGAAAATTTATTGCTGTGGCTTAAACCACATCTTCAACCAGACGATGCCGAGCAGTTGCTGACATGGTTTGAGCTGCACGGAACGTTGGCAAGCCGATGGATAGTCCTGGAGCTTCCAGGAGGGGCAGATGCTCCAACTTATTGCCTCAATGTACGCACGCTTGGTGTACAGCAAGAGCGGGGGGCAAAGTTTGGCTTGCGCACGGCGCGCCGCCGGCCAGCTATCACAGATGCACATCCTCCAGCGCTCGTCCGAGCAACTGCCTTGGATGTACTTGATCGTGCCTCCATTCTGTCCCGCGATATAAGCGGCACTGTAAAGCACCTTGAAAATGCTCGGGTAGTTTGTGTAGGCGTTGGCTCGTTAGGCAGTGCGGTGGCAATACAATTAGCGCGATCCGGGGTCGGACACCTTACCCTCATCGATCCCGACACTTTGGTGTCAGCCAATCTAGGGAGGCACGTTCTGGGAGCGGATAGCCTAGGTAGACCGAAAGCCTCAGCGTTGAGAGACAAAATTCTTTTAGATCTTCCGACTACAGAATGCACCGCTTTTCCGACTTATGCCGAAGTAGTTATGAGCAGCAAACCAGAAGTATTCGATACCGCAGATCTAGTGGTGATCACGACAGCAGACTGGGAATCGGAGGTCACTGTATGGCGAGCCAAATCCAGCGGTGTTACTTGGGGGTTGTTACAAGCCTGGAGCGAACCGTACACCCAAGTAGGCCATGCGCTATTCGCACCAGCCGGTACATTTGATGGCCGTCATTTGTTCACGGACATCGGAGATTTCCTACATAAATTTACAGAGTGGCCGGGAGGGGGTGTTATTCCACTCCCCGCGTGTGGGGAGAGCTTCATCCCAGGCGGATCGCTGGGGATGACCAATATCGCCTCAATGGTGTCGCACACAGCTTTACGCGCATTGACCGGCAACATCGACAATGCAGTTTGGGTCAGCAGTATTTACAGACCTGAAGATGTGCCGAGCCTAGGAGGTCTATACCATGGACCCAAACTGCCAGAGGGGGCGCAGCAAATTCTACTGGAGCGCGGATGGCCGGAACATATGGATGAAACGGCATGACCGATATCGCTTGGCGCTGGAGATGGCCGGAAGTGGATTCCGAGCTATTAGTATCGCAAGCCGTCGCGGACGTCTTGGATAGTCATCGGCAGGGCCTTTTTGGCGTGGAGCGAGGCGGACAGTTATTCGTCAACCCCGTTAATCCGAAAGGGTTGCTGCTGGCCTTGGCCACGCGGCCTCATCGCTCCGATCAATCTGGCTGGTCTTGGCTTGAGTTGGATGCGGAGCGGTGCCGTCGGGAGATCCAGGCTGCCAACGAGCAAGGTTTGCGGCTGGTGGGCTATTGGCATACGCATCCCCAATCTGTTCCGGTGATCTCTCCGGCAGACGTAGGAAGTTTCTCCAGATTTGCTGCGCGTTACACACAGGATCTGCCGCACCCAATAGCCGTTATCGTAGGCAAGTCCATAAAACCAGAAGGCATCAAGGCGTGGTCTTTCAGGGGCGGCAGATATGTTGAGGCAACCTGGCTCAGATAAGCTTCAAGTCCATGCCGTGGGAGGCAGGTCAGCGGTTACCTTCACCCGCCAGCATTAGCGCGAAGAGCTCTGCCTGAAAGCGAGCATCATCCAATGCGTTATGGTTCGGTTCGCTGAGTGGCTTAAGCGCAACAGTCATCTTGGATGATTTTGTTTCCTGCCAACTGCAACCTACAGCTCCCATGTAGTAGGCCTTCATGTCGATAGCAGTAAAACCAAAGGGGTTGGTTTCCAAGTATTTGTGGAAGTAGTAATTGACGAATGACCAGTCAAACGGTGCATTGAGCCCTACGAAAATGACCTTCTGCCCCGTTTGGCAGGACGATTTCAGCCATTGACTAAATGTCAGCAAAGCCTCTCGCGGAGCGAGGCCCTCGCTCTCCAGCTTTTCCAGACTGAGCCCCGATACTGCCAGTGCTTCAGGATCGTGTTTTGGACTGTCAGGTCGTAGTTCAAGATAGATGGACGTGGCAGGTTGGGCTACAAGACAAGCTCCAATTGAAAGCAGGCTGTATTCGCCTGGTATAGGCCCAGAAGTCTCGACGTCGACGGAAACATAAAGCTCATCAAGGTTCATATCGTATCCTTTTAGTTTAGTTGCCAGATCACGCTCAAGCTCTTAACCATATGACGGTGGAAAGGCGGCAAAGCCATTGACCAATTTTTTGCTGTTTTACTTGCTATCCGGCTTTCGAGCAGCGGCAGTGCATACCTACCGGAGGATTGTACGTTCCTTTGGTCAGCTCTGCGCCCGAGCATAATGATGTGTGTCATTCTCTAATGGCGGATGAGGATCGGACGATGATGAGCGAGCGTTGGATCGTCAAGTGCCAGAATACTGAGGACGGTACTGGAGACATCACCATTGACATACCTCCAGTGTTGCTTGACCAAATGTTTTAAGTTTTGGTGACCATTTAAAGCTAACAATAGCGAATTACACATCAATGCGGCCCATGTTTAATGGAGTCCTGCGTGATGATGCCTGTCATGCTTACCGCAAGTGGTTAGAGGCGTATCTCCATATGTCTTCCAACGCTTCGGATCAAGACATTCACGACATGATAGTTGCTGGCTTTTCGGCCAGCCTGATTACATTGCTGTGTACAAATTGAACCATAAATCTGCAAGAACGCGACTGAATCATTCACCTCAAAACGCTCAAAACAAAATTGACAGGCGATCAGCTTTAACGCTGGGGCCCTGGCGAGCGGGAACGCCTTGGCAACGCTGCTAAGTCAAAAATTGGGCTGGCCTCACAGCATCTGTGGCAGAAACCGAGGTTGATGGTGATGGACAGCGAAGCTGGTCGATTAGGTCAAGGGAGGCGATTTCAATCGCCACTGTGATCGAGCAGACATCTGAATAGCATGCGCTCGCTGTTGAAACACACGATTTGTTATGTGCGCTTGCCAAAGAGCAATTTGAGGCGTTGATCGTAACCAACCGTACGCAGCTCCCGTCTGACTGATTGATCTAGCTGGTTGTGCCAAACTATGTTGTAGGTACCAGCGACAACACGACTTGATATTCAAAAACAGCTTAATGCCGGGGGATAGGAGTAATCCCTTCATTTTTTCAGCCGTCGGTACGGGAAAGATGTTCTTCACTTGCGAAGCTTCCAGCTCAAGGCTGTTGAGCATGCCTCTATTGCCCTATTCGCAATACTCCTCCTGTAGGGCACACTGAAAATCAAAAAACTGTATCCGCAGAAAACCTATTTCCTGCTGCGCCCTCTAAATCACCCTGACACCCTGTCCTCGTTCTCACGCGAGGCCGCCCATGAACTTTCCACGCACTACCCGTACTACGCTGGCTTTCAGCCTCTGCCTGGCCCTTCTGGCAGGTGCGCTGGGTTATGAACATCACCAACTCTCGAACCTGACCAACAGCCTGGCAGCCACCGCCGACAAGGATTCGCTTGATGCGCTTCTGGCACGAATGGCCAAGGTGGATGAGCGGCTGGATACCGTGGACGGTAAGCACTTGGTGTCCAACGATGATTTCCGCTCCAGTCAGCAAGCGCTGTCCAATCGCATCGACGCTGTTCAGGCGTATGCCAAGCAAGCGACGGGATCGACTGAGGAACTCTCTCGCAGTGTGATGGCCGCCGAGCAGCAGGTGTTGCAGCTCAAGGCGAGTCTCGAACTGATCGATGCCAGGCTCGAAGCGTTGAGCATGGCTCACGCTTCGGTCCCGCCTGTTGTGCCACCGACCAAACCCGCCCCGCGTAAAAAACCTCCACCGCCGCCGCAACCGCCTCCTTTCACCGTGATCGGCATTGAATATCGCGGTGGCGAGCGATTTTTGTCTGTGGCTCCGCCGGGTAGTACGCAGTTAAGCCAGGTCAATCTGCTCCGCCCCGGGGACGGGGTTACGGGCACGGTCTGGCGGCTTAAAGCTCTGGACCAGCAGTTGGCCCATTTCGACGTCGCAGGTCTGCCCAAAACCCTGACTATCGCGCCTTAGGAGGCCTCCGTGACTGACCCAACCACGCCTTTGCTCCACCCGAGATTGGCCGTAGCCCGGCTGTTGATAGTGGGTTTCGCTGTATCAACCTTGCCTTGGGCGAACGCCGCCATGACGTCGACGCCCCATAAGGATACCCTTGAGGCGTTCAGCTCGACCCAAAACAGCCGCTCAGTTGAGGCCGCTCGCGAATGGGGGCTGACGCCAGAGGAGTGGAGTCGTTATCAAACCGTGATGGCTGGCCCACGCGGCATTTACTCGCCGGGGCTTGATCCACTGACCGCGTTAGGCATTGAAGCCACTTCCACTGAAGAGCGTCGTCGCTACGCGGAGTTGCAGGTCAAAGCAGAACGCCAGCGCGTCGAGAAAGAGCTGGCCTACCAACACGCCTATGACCAGGCCTTTAAGCGGATGTATCCGGACGAGAAGATCATCCAGCTCTCCGCCACGCCCGCCTCTCCCATGACCCGCCAACCCTTATCGCTGAAAAGCGACGGTCGGCTGGCCATCTTTGTGAAGGACAACTGCGCACCCTGCATCGCCCGTGTCAGGGCCCTTCAGGTTCAGAGGCAGCCTTTTGATCTGTACTTCGTCGACAGCCAGGATGATGACCAGAGGATTCGACGCTGGGCCATTGTGGCCGGGGTCGAGCCGGCCAGTGTTCTTAGCCGCACGATCACGCTAAACCACGATGCGGGGCGCTGGCAGTCCCTTGAACTCACCGGCGATCTACCGGCCGTGGTGCGCGAGGTCAATGGCCAATGGCAACGTCAGTAGCTCACACGGTGCTGGTCGGTTGCCTTCTGGTGGGCGCTCCGTTCACCTACGCGGCCGAAATACCGCCACCGGCGTATCAACTGATTGCGTTGCCGGCAGGTGTTCCGTCTGAGGTGCTGTATTCCGTTGCCCTACAGGAAAGCGGCACCCGACTCAGGGGCCAACTTGTACCCTGGCCCTGGACACTGAATGTCGCGGGGGCGGGTTATCGCTTTGCAACCCGCAGCGATGCCTGCACCGCATTGATTGCAGCGATCAATACGGCAGGCCCGCACAGGGTCGATGTGGGCTTGGGCCAAACCAATATTGGCGCTAATGGCCATCGTTACAGCTCGCCGTGCGAAGGGCTTGATCCGTACAAAAACCTTTCGGTCACAGCCCAGATTCTGGCAGAGCAAAAATCCAAAGGCGGCGACTGGATCACCGCCGCCGGACGCTATCACCGCCCGGCCGGGGGCAAACCTGCTGCCCGTTATCGCCGTGACTTTGCCAAACACCTTAGCCGTGTCACCGGCATTAACCTGATGGCGACTACCCCATGAATCGACTCGTTTATCTCGTGCTACTCCTGGGCCTGACTCAATCAGCACAGGCCAGTTCGCTGATCGTGGTGGAGGACCGTGGCGGTGTTTCGGCCCTGCCCTATTACCAGGATCTGGCACCGGAACCGGCCGATCGATTGCCACCGCCACCCTCAATCGGGATCCGGGACGCAGGTGCGTTTCCTGTGCGTTCAGCGCTACTTTCACCCGGCCAGGAACAAGGTCGAGTGATCAACGCACCCGGCCTTCAGCCGATGTTTTTGGTGGGTGACGACGAGCAATCAAAAGCGTGGTTGCTGCAGCGTCGCGAACTACTGCAGCAGTTGAATGCTGTTGGGCTGGTCACAAACGTAGCCAGCGCAGAACGCCTGGCCGAGGTTCAACGCTGGGCCGAAGGCCTGCAAATTGCCCCGGTTCAGGCAGACGACCTGGCTCAACGCTTAGGCATCCGTCACTACCCGCTGCTTATCACCGCCACCACGCTGCAGCAGTAACCAGGGCATAAACATGGCCAGCCCCTACACCATTGAGTCGCTGCTACGGCCCGCCGTTGAGCTTTACACCGTGCTTGTGTGCGTGACCGCAGCGTTGCTGTGTATTTTCGCGCCGTGGGCATTTGCCCTGACGCCGCTGTTCGGCATGGTCGCAGCAGCCGGTTTCGCAAGCTTGGGCTTGGTTCGCCTGCAACAAGCGTTTGTAGTGCTGCGCTACCGACGCAATATCCGCCGCCTGCCGCACTACACCATGACCAGCAAAGACATGCCCGTCAGCAACGAACGTCTGTTTATCGGCAAAGGCTTTCGCTGGACGCAAAAACATACCCAACGGCTGATGGATACCTATCTGCCCAAGTACGCTGAGTATGTTGAACCGACCTCGCTGTATCAGTGGGCTCGCCGCATGGAGGAGCGATTGGAGTTCGCGCCCTTCCCACTCAAGCTGCTGGCCAAGGCGACGGCGTGGGACGTGGCCCTCAACCCGGCGCGGCCACTGCCACCGGTCGGCGGCTTGCCACGGTTACACGGCATTGAACTGCACGAAAACGACGTCAGCTTGCCGCTGGGAGAACGGGTGGGCCATTCCCTGGTGTTGGGCACTACACGCGTGGGCAAAACGCGCTTGGCCGAGCTGTTTATCACCCAGGATATTCGACGAACCCGATCCTTAAAGGCGCATCAAAACCTCGATCGCGAGGTGGTGATTGTCTTCGACCCCAAAGGCGACGCCGACCTGTTAAAGCGCATGTACATCGAATGCAAACGCGCTGGCCGACTCGACGAGTTCTACGTGTTTCATCTGGGCTGGCCAGATTACTCGGCCCGCTATAACGCCGTAGGCCGTTTTGGCCGGATCTCCGAGGTTGCGACCCGGATTGCCGGGCAGTTATCCGGGGAAGGCAACTCTGCTGCATTCCGCGAGTTTGCCTGGCGATTCGTCAACATCATCGCCCGCGCCTTGGTCGCCCTCGGCCGCCGACCCGACTACGAGCAAATCCTCAAACATGTGATCAATATCGACGCGCTGTTCGAGGAATACGCCAAGAGCTACTTCGCAGAGCATGATCCCAAAGCCTGGCAAACCATCGTCGAAATCGAAGGCAAGATCGATCGCAAAAACCTCAGCTTCGCCATGAAAGATCGCCCGCTGCGTGTGGTCGCACTCGACATGTACCTCACCCAACAACGCCTGTCGGATCCGGTCATGGACGGCCTACGCTCAGCCGTGCGTTACGACAAAACCTACTTCGACAAGATCGTCGCCAGCCTGCTGCCCCTGCTGGAAAAACTGACCACCGGGCGCATCGCCGAGCTGCTGTCTCCCGACTATATGGACCTCAATGACCCACGGCCAATCTTCGACTGGATGCAAGTCATCCGAAAACGCGCGGTGGTGTACGTGGGGCTCGATGCCTTGTCCGATACCGAAGTCGCCGCTGCCGTCGGTAACTCAATGTTCAGCGACCTGGTGTCCGTTGCGGGCCACATCTACAAATTCGGCATCGATGACGGCTTGCCCGGTGCCACCAGCGGCAAGGTCGCAATCAACGTACATGCCGACGAATTCAACGAACTGATGGGCGACGAGTTCATCCCCATGATCAACAAAGGCGGCGGCGCGGGCATGCAAGTGACCGCCTACACCCAAACCATGAGCGACATCGAAGCCAAAATCGGCAGCCGCGCCAAGGCGGGCCAAGTCATCGGCAACTTCAACAACCTCTTTATGCTGCGTGTTCGAGAAACCGCCACCGCCGAGCTGCTGACCAACCAACTCCCCAAGGTTCAGGTGTACACCAGCACCACCGCCAGCAGCGCCAACGACGCAATCACCGGCAACACCGCCTTCACCTCCAACACCCACGACCAGATCCAAACCGTCAGCGTGCCGATGATCGAACCGGCGCATGTGGTGAGCCTGCCCAAAGGTCAATGCTTTGCGCTGATTGAAGGCGGCAACCTGTGGAAAATCCGCATGCCGTTACCCGCGAGCGATCCCGATGAAGTCATGCCCAAAGACCTCCAGGCGCTGGCCGAAGGCATGCGCAAAGGCTCAACCACCAGCAGCGAGTGGTGGCAAGCACCGGGGTATCACGTACTGAGCGAGTCGCTACCTGATGACTTGATGGACGACTTTCGGCACATCACCCTCGCAGAAAAAAGCGATCAAGCCTGAGGGCGCTAAACCATGGCTGACATCGCCGAGAAAGCCCAACAACAGCAGGAAGGTCAAAAAACCTTTCTGGGCATCCTGTTCACAACCCCCTTCCACTTCCTGGGCGTGATGTTCGGCTCATTACTGGTCGCCATCCTGGTCGAATGGCTCTGCCTGTATTTCATCTGGCCGGAAGCGGGCTGGAAACATGCCCAGCAGATGTTTGACTATGAACTGGACTGGTTGTCACAAGACATCCTCAACAGCATCGTCATCAAAGAACCCGGGCGAACCGCCACCTGGCTGGCCCACACCGTCTACGACTGGCTGATGATCAAAACCGGCTTGCAGGACACCCTCAACGCACTGACCCAGTACACCCGCAACGCCTCAGCACAACAGATCGCGAACTTCGACCTGCGCTACGAAATCGGCCGAGTGATGATCAAACTGCAAGACTACGGCCTGGCCGCGCTCTACACCGTACTGACCTTCTGCGTGCGGATCGTCATCCTGACGCTGACCATTCCGCTGTTTGTGTTGGCGGGATTTACCGGATTGGTGGACGGGTTGGTGCGGCGGGACTTGCGCAAATTTGGCTCGGGCCGTGAATCGAGTTACCTGTACCACAAGGCCCGGGCGACGATTGTTCCGCTGACGGTGGTGCCCTGGACGGTCTATCTGGCCCTGCCGGTCAGTGTCAGCCCGTTGTTGATTTTGGGGCCGTGTGCGGTGATGTTGGGGGTGGCTGTTTATGTCACTGTTTCAAGCTTCAAGAAGTATCTTTAACTCAATCCTGTAGACTCTCGAAATAAATTCTACTGATAGGTTAATCAGCCCTACCGACGCTCCGTCGAAAACCGCAGAGGATACGTCGAGCCCAATCCGAATGCCGTAGACCTTGACTAGGGTTGAACCCCGGCGGCGGATAAAGCTTTTGGTGGAGACAGGCTACGCCGTCTCTCTCCCATACGATGTGCCCGTTCAACACTCACCCTGTCCGGCAGTTGGGATCTACTCGACCTTAGCCGGATTTGAGCCGATTCCGATTTCTGCAGCGCGGTCACCTCTCACGCATGGTCCAATCCTAACGGACATGTACATTTGGAACGACTTCGTCAACAACACCAACCGATCTCCGACCTACTCCCCAAATAAGTCACTGGCACAGCAGGCACTTCATTCCGTGTGCGTGCTTGGATATTCCCCTGAAGGCTGAATAGTCAAGAATAGCCTCGACTCTCATTGGAGAGACGGCACATGTTTCGAGGTTTATCAAATTAGTCAGCTGTGGCTTCTGAGAGACAGTCCCTCCTCCAGGATGGGCACCACGCCCAGCTTTTGCAGTGCAGGTGTGATGACAGCAACCTTGCTCCACGCAGTAAGGGTTTGTGAGCGTCAGGAACACAATGCACTGTGCATATCTACCGCCAATTGAATTGAGCCATCACAGGATTTCTTTCCATAGATGGCTGAAAACCTTAAAAAAATCTCAGCGTTCTCGGCACTGTAGTTCGGTTTCTCTCAATTTCAGTCATAACCTAGCGAGCGATTGGCAGGGCGAGTAAGCTTCACGCTCTAGATAGCCATGTGCCATACACTACTAGGGAAGACGGGATGTTAGACACACGCAGCTCCATGCCTGCCGTGCTGGATCGCCACATCGAGAAAGAAGAGGATGATGCCTTCGGGCATAGGCACTATGCGCAGGCGCTACGTAGCCTGATCGAGAATGAAGGTCATCGACCGCCATTCAGCATTGGCCTCTTGGGCGGCTGGGGTACCGGGAAGAGTTCCATCAAAGAGATGTACACCCACACCTTGACGGACGACACCTCTACGGCTGGTGGGCGCCATCCACGCAGCCAGCGCTTCAAGAGCATCACCTTTAACGCCTGGCGTTTTGGTGGAAAGGAACAGGACATCAAACGTGCGCTGCTGCGCCATGTGTTCCTGGAGCTAGGCGGCGACGAAGGCAAGCTCCATGATGAACTCTACCGCAATGTTACCCACACCGAATCAGTTCCCAAAAGTGTGGGAGAACTGACCAAGCAGCATCTGCTGAGCTGGGTGGCGCCGGTGCCGGCATTCCTGATCGCCGTGTGCACCTATCTACTTTTTGTCGCCGCAGGATTGAAGTGGCTGCCGCTTGATAATAGCGTTGTCCAAGCACTCTTCGTCGCAGCGGTCACTGGCATCTATGCCTACTTGATTAAGGTCATGAAACCATCGGCGGTGAGCCCCGCCAACACAATCACGCGGGTGCACCTCCCCAGCGCCAGTGCTGAACAGTATGAAGAAATGCTACTCCAGCAACTGCGCAAGTTCAAAACGTCAAATCGTAATGCAGTGCCTTACGAGCGCCTGGTTATCTTCGTGGACGACCTTGATCGCCTTTCAGCAGAGGAGATGGTTCTGGGCCTGGATGCCGTGCGCACCTTTATGGAAATTCCGGTCAACAAGCTACCCAACAATCTTGGTTTGGTATTCGTGATTTCATGCGATGAGGGCAAGGTTGCAGATGCGCTCTCACGTCGACGTGGCAACCCTGAACAGCCTGGCTCCGTCTTTAATCCCACCGACGCGCGGCGCTACCTCGATCGGATCTTCCAGTTCAGATTGGAGATTCCCCCACCACCGAGAAGCGACATGCGCCAATTTGCTCTCGCCAAACTGATGGGCTTTCCGGAACTGGTGAAAGATATTACCGAGAAAGGTGCCTCAGTTGAGCAGGTGGTGGATCGGATGATTCACATCAACGTTACCGATCCCCGCAACGCCCTGCAGATCGTCAACGCTTTCACCCAGACTTGGTGGCTGGCAAAAAAAAGGGAATTGGACGCCATTGGCAGTGAGCGGCCAGGCGGCCTGCATGAGGGTGCGGTGACTCAATACCCCGTCGCATTGGGTGCACTGAGCGCGGCACGCGTGAGTTTTCCCGGATTCTACCAAGACCTTCAGGGCGACCCGCAGTTGCTGCAACGGCTTACAAACTTGATGTTGAGACAAACGCCCCTGAAGGACGAGCCCCTGGAAACACTTCATGTACTCAAGCGGTATGTAACCACTCAAGAGACAGGGCAAGCGGGACAAGAAAAAACTGTCCTATTGGAAGGCCAGCGCGATCTGCGTCAGTTCCTTGCCAGCCTGGTCGGCATTCAGTGGCCAGCATCGCTGCAAAGCTTACTGTTGCTTTCTGAAGACTTCGCTACACGGCAGTACGGCCCCCATGCTTCACGTATCTACAGCTACCTGGTTTCTGGTGACTCGCACGGCTTTCTGGAAGCCCTTTCTCCTCGCTCCAACGAGTCTTTGAGCGATCAAGAAACCCAACTGCTTCACGGCATGCTAAGCGAGCTGCACCGAACCGAAGACACCCTCAAGTTCAATGCGATGCGTGTGGTAGCCGACATCATTGATCGCTTGCCGATTCGCACGCGCGACCTGGTGCTGGGCATTTTGAGCAACGATATCGTGACATCTAACGAGCTGCGTGCACTGCTAGGCGTAGAGAAGATAGGACGCATCACCGCCATCTCGAACCCAACGGATCAAAAGCAAATCGCCTCGGTTTTGATCGACGAGCTACTGACGGTGAACAAGATTTGTGCCATGCGCCTCCAGTCAGGGCAGATGCCCAACATCGAGGAGACCATCACCATGGCCGAAAGCGCGGCTCAGATAGCGCTCACCGTGCTTGCCGACCATGGTCTCCCGCCCGCATCAAAAGACACTCTGATGGATTGGCTATCGACGCGTACGGTAAAAACTGGCTCAGGATCCATTACGCTTCCCTTCTCCCGCCTGCATGCTTGGGTGGATGAGTTCGAGACCTCCTTGCTGCCTGTGATCGGAACTGCGTACGTGAATCAGTTGATCACAGCGCTTCACGGCCATGAAGACCCCCATGATGATGACGATGTAATTGACGGTCTAGATATGCAGAAGACGGTCTCTCAGGTCAGCATCGTTTGGGATCGATTGTCGAACGAAGGTGACGAGAGCCGAAGCGCACTCTGGGAGCAGATAACCAACCTCACGACGATGGGAAACCCCATCATCATTGAGTGCGTGACCCAGGCAGTGGAGCGGTACGTACCTTACTCAAGCGAAGAGCAACTGTTGAAGTGCCTGACCCGGTTCAGTATCCGCGTCGCGGATTTCCAGAACCAGCCGATCGATTTCCGGCGCGCATTCCGCTTGATCGTTGATCTTGGTGCCGAGCGCAAGTCGTACCTCAATGATGATGGGCTGAATAGCTATGCCGATCTTGCCATCAGCCTGAGCACCACCGAAGGCCATTATCAAGACGCCGAAGAGGTGCTCCAGAAATTCATTCTGGACAGCCCGCACGGCCTCAGTAAAGTGGTAAACCATTGGATCAGTAATTCTCTCAGAAGCGTATCTAGCGGATGCCGAGCCTTGGTGTTCAAGGTATTCGGGTTACTCAATGAGAATGACCAAGCCTCCTTGGTCAATCAACTGGCTACACTCGTCGCCCAGATCCAGATTGATGCAGAGGATGCAGCGCTCTACACCGATGCGGCCATTCACATACCTATAGAGGAATGGGGCGGCAAGCACCTGCGTCCACACCTCGATGCCGTCATTTCAGCAGCCCCTGGAAAAATTCCAAACTGGAATAGCTATCTCAGTCAGCTCATACCGGGAATCGCCCGCGTCTTCCTACAAGCAACGCCATCACTCGCGGGGCCATCGCTGCAGAAAATGTTCAGCGGTGCCAGATCGAATAACGATGCCTTCGACAATCTGCACAAGCACTTTATTGGACGGTGGCCTACAGCATTTCAGCTCCCGAACGGCTACTCGCCGACGGCGTTATTCAATGAGGCAAGACAGCACGCCGGAGCATTTGCAGATGTAGTGGGCAAACACACATTAGCTTCGATGGCCAGCATGATCAAAAGCGGTGTTGTGCCGGATACACAGCGCACGCAACTGATCGAAACGGCTTGCCTCGTCTGGCAGAAGCGCCCTCATGAGGCGGTCGATTACCTCTCCACTGGAGGTCTAAGGCTGAGTATCAGCCAAATGGCAGCACTGGCCGACGCGGTTAATTTCAGCGATAAAGCGCAGGTTGACATGCTGGAGCGCGCGTGGACAGCCATGATTCCCGAGCTCCCAGTAAATGAATATGTTGAGGCTGGTAAGGCAGTATTGCTCAAAGGCCCGATGGGGAATTTGAACGATCCTGACCTGGCCTTAACAGTCTGGTGCCGAGCACTGCAGATCGAAGCATTCGACGATCTCAGATCGTTGCTGAAAAGCCACGAGGTCAATGATGAGCACCGCAAGCGCGTCTACGGCCACATCCTTCAGGCAGACAAGAACGAGAAGGAGACAGAGGAGTTACCTCTGCTCGCCATCGAGCTGTTCAAAATACCAGAGAGCCCCCTCACCTGGGGTGCCGTGAACGACCTGCGTCACGAGATCAGAAATAGACTGCGTTCTCATGAGGAGCGCTTGGCATACGCGAAGCTTCTGTTGCGCGAGCTACCCAACGCAGCGTCGGACACGGCGAAAGGATTCATGGCGGCCTGGGCCAAAACGCTTGGTACCGAAGCACTTCTCAAGGAACTCAAGCCCGCTCAGCTTTCGGAGGGCGACCTCAACATCATCAACACTGCATTCGGAACGAGCCGTCCCATGGCTGGATTGATGAAGCGCTGGATTAACATGAATTGACCCTGTCGTGATGATACTTCTGGATGCCACGAGGGCGTAATTGACTGAGCTGTCGGCATCCAAATCCAACATCAACTGCACAATCGCGTGGCAGGAAGCGTGATGATAAATCTGACATGCAGCACAGGTGCCATTAAGGAACCACCATCGTCTAGCCCAGCGCGAAAAACCTAGCACGGGTGCTGATTTGCCCAAACGTATCTTCGTGCGTTGGCAATCCGTCGTTGAGCAGAAAACGTATAAAGGCTGGATCGATATTCCTGAAAACGCTCGGGACATCATGCACGGGTCCACTGCGCGTCGTTGCCCTGACTGGCCAGATGACGAAGCGAACTACACGGCATCGGTAGTGATTGGCGTGGCACCGGGAGGCGTTATCAAGGCTTGGGTGAAGAACAACTGCTTGGGTAGGGTCTTGGTCTCCAGCGCCCAAGCAGAGATTGAGCCGTTGGGCCCGTACCAAGGCAAATCAAATGGAACATACCGTCAGCAAGAAGAACCGTCGAAACGCTATGTCGAACGCTATGGCATCCCCTATGGCAGTTGGTAATGCCTCTTGAGGCACTGCACGGCCAATACTCATGGTGTTGCATTTCAAACGACTCACACTGAACGAAAAACTGAAGCATTCCCCTGCGAAGAAATCCCTACCACTCTGAATATGCTTTTCTTGCGGCAAGCACTTACCTGAAATCGGCAATCTGGCAGCAACACGAATCACCAGAGATCAGCCGTGATCCAGTTTCCGCGCCCAGCCCCACTCACTTGCCGTTTAACCCTGACAGGCCTCGTCGCGCTGTTCGTATGCGGCCTGCCAATCGCTCAGGCATCAGCCGCCTCCGCCTCCGAACACACCAACCTGGCCATCATGATTCGCCAGCTCAACGCCTTGGAAGACACCGCTCGGCGTAGCGCTCAGGTCACTGACGAACCCGGCCAGCGCTATTTCTTCGATTACTCGCGTTTGGCCGCTGACATCGAGCGTATCCGCCACGGGCTGGAGAATTATCTGACTCCCAGCCGCGCCCAGCCACGGGATCCTGTTGAGCTTTCCGGTCGCTACACAACGCAGGGGGTTAAGCCATGAGTATGTCCGGCGCTCAGGCTTCGGCCTTTCAGGCAGCGGGCGGGTTTTCGGCTTCTGTCAGTTATGTGCTGTTCGTAGGCTTCACGGTGGCGATCACCTTTCTGTGGGGCGCTTGGGCGTTGTGGAGCTGTTACCGAGGCTGGTCCTCCGGCAATTTGGACCGTTCTATCGCCGCCCCGGCGGCCATTCGCATTCTGCTGCTCTGCATGATCCTCACCGCTTTTGTTCTCAGTTGACCGCCCTGGAGTTACGCCATGTCCCGTCTTTCAGTTGTACCCGTCATCACGATTGGCGCTCTCATCCTGCCCCGGTTTGCGCTGGCCGGGCTGCCGGTGGCCCAACCTCCGTCGCGTGGCGAGGGCACGAACATGATTCAAACGATGCAGAACTACGCCTATGACGGCTTTTTGCTGCTCGGCCTGATCATTTGTGCGGTGATTTTCTGCGGTGTGGCGTGGCATGCCTTTGGGACGTATCACGAGATTCAGCTCGGCAAGAAGAAATGGATGGACCTGGGGGGCACTGCCGCTGTCGGCGTGGCAATTCTGGGTGTGGCCATTTTCCTGGTGACCAAGGCCACCGCGATCCTTTAAGGAGTACGGGCCATGACCGAGCTGTTTACTGACGGTACGCTGGTTTTCCTTCCCGGCAGGCTGAACAACCAGCCCGTGATCATGGGCGGCCTGACCGCTGATGAGATGTGGACCACGCTTTTGCTCAGTATCGTGGCCGGGCTGGTGGCAGGGCTTCCCGCCGCGATATTGACCCAAATATGGGCGCTGATCATTGCCGGCGGCATGGTCGGGGGCGTGCTCGGGCTGGTCGTTGCCAGTCGCGTTTTGCGGCGGATGAAACGCGGTCGCCCGGACACGTGGGTATACCGCCACATGCAATGGGTGATCGCCCGGCATGCTCCTGTTTGGAGCAAGGCTCGCCTGATCACACGCACGGGTGCATGGACGTGCCATCGTTCGGAGGCCGCATGACGTATCGCAAGCGAGTGGATGCACAACGAGCCCATATCGACAGCCTGCGCTTGGTCATTGGCCTGCTGATAGCACTGGGGTTGTACATGGCTTACGGCTGGCAGAGCGCGCCGCGCGACCTGACCATTCATGTGCCGCCGGACCTGCGCTCGGGCAGCACCCGGCAATGGTGGGACGTTCCCCCGGAGTCGGTGTATGCCTTTGGGTTGTACATCTTCCAGCAGATGAACCGCTGGCCAACAGACGGTGAAATCGACTACGAGGACAATATCGCGCGCCTGGGCGGGTTTTTGACCCCGAGTTGTAAAGCCTATCTGCAGAAAGACTTCGAACTACGCCGCAACAGTGGGGAACTGCGCAAACGCGAACGCGGGGTGTTCGAGATTCCTGGGCGCGGGATCGACGATAAAAAAGAGCCCCATGTTCAGCAGCTCAGCATCAATGACTGGACCGTCAACCTGGACATCACCGCCGATGAGCATTACGGCGGCGAACGGGTGAAGCGCGCCTTTGCGCGGTACCCGCTGCACATCATTCGCTCCGACGTTGACCCGGAAAGCAACCCTTTCGGGCTGGCCTGGGACTGCTACAGCGGTAATCCGCAGCGTATCGAGGCCGCCGCAGAACCTGTCAAGCCGGGAGGTCAATCATGAAGCGTCTGCTGCTGATCGCTGCACTTCTTGCCTGCACTCTCGCCCAGGCCGTGGAAATCCAGCGCTGGGAGCGCATTCCGCTGGCCTTGCCCTTGATCGTCGGCCAAGAGCGCATTGTCTTTGTCGATCAAAATGTTCGTGTGGGCCTGCCACGCCATCTGGTCGATAAACTGCGCGTACAAAGTACCGGCGGCACCCTGTATTTACTGGCGAAAACGCCCATCGAGCCGACCCGCCTGCAACTGCAGAACATGAGCACCGGCGAGATCATGCTGGTGGATATCATCGCCACCACGGAGCAGGCAAATCAGCCGTTACTGGAGCCCGTAAAGATCGTCGCCGGTGACAGCGCGCCTAAACGATATGGGCAAACCAGCGCCCAATCTGAACCTCCTTCTGCAGAGCAAAATACCGAAGAGCCCCCGCCACCTGCCCGTAGCGAAACCCCATTACCGGTGGTCATCACGCGCTATGCGGCTCAGATGCTTTACGCGCCTTTGCGCACGGTTGAGCCGGTGACCGGCATCGCTCAAGTCAATATCAAGCGGAACCTGAACCTTACAACCCTACTGCCCGCTTTACCCGTCGAAGCCTCTGCGCTGGGCAGTTGGCGAGCTGATGCGTTCTGGGTAACCGCCGTGAAATTGCGCAATACCAGCACCCAGCCTGTATCGCTCGACCCGCGTGACCTGATGGGCGATTTCGTCACCGCAACTTTTCAGCATCCCTATCTGGGGGCCAGGGGCGAGCCGACCGATACCACAACGGTGTATCTGGTGACCCGTGACCACGGCCTGGCTGAATCGCTGTTGCCCGTGGCCGTCGGGCAGATCGATCCGAAAGGAGCGCGCCGTGAAGAATAATCCGCTGATTAAATTCCTGGTGATTCCGTTCGCGATCCTCGCGGTTATCGTCCTGGTCAAACTCTTCAGCAGTGGCGGTTCCGAGCCGGACGGTCAAGACGCGGGCACGCTGACGCTCAATCCAGGTGAGGCCAAAAAGCTTGGGGTCGACGGCGATACGCCCGGCGACACGCTGCGCACCATTGTCGCGGAAAGCCGGCAACTCAAGGACCAGGTCAGCCAGGCGCTGAAGACTAATGACGCGCTCAAACAGCAGAATCTGGAGCTGCAAAAGCGCCTGCAAAACATCGATGACAACGTTGCCACCCAGCTGCAAAACGCTCAGAACGTTCTAAAGCAGACGTCGCAACAACAAAGCCAGACGTTCTTTGACACGCTGCAGCAGCACTACAACACCCTGAGCACCCAGCCGGGAGCGGGCAGTACCCCTGGCTCCGACTTACCCATTGGTTTCGGCGTGCAGCCGGGTGATGGCCAAGGCTTTCAGGGTGCCCCCGAACTCGACGTTATCTGGATCAATCCGCAGGACGCGACGCCCGTCGATGTCAACGGCAAGCCCATTGCCGCTGGATCGAATCAAGCGGCCAACGGCTTTAACTTCCCCAGCTCATTTGGCGAAACCCTGGACCGGGGCCAGCACGCTCTAAATGTCGGGGCTCGCTCCGTGACGGGCGAGCCCTCATCGCAAGAAGCCCGCAAGCACGTGCGCAAGGTCTACACCCTGCCGCAAAACTCAACCCTGATGGGTTCGGTGGCCATGTCTGCGTTGATCGGCCGGGTTCCCATCGATGGCACGGTCAACGATCCCTACCCCTTCAAGGTGCTGATCGGTCCAGACAACCTCACCGCCAACGGTATCGACTTGCCCGACGTCGCCGGTGCGGTGGCCAGCGGCACCGCTTCCGGCGACTGGACGTTGTCGTGCGTGCGCGGGCAGATCAAAAGCCTGACCTTTGTGTTCAACGACGGCACCGTTCGCACATTGCCCGCCCCGCAGGACGAGGCGACTAACAACCAGACCAGTCAGAGCGGCAACCAGACCACGATCCAGGGCGGGTTGGGCTGGATCAGCGATGCCTATGGCATTCCCTGTATCAGCGGCGAACGCAAAAGCAACGCCTCGCAGTACATCGGCTCTCAAGTGCTGATTACCGCTGCAGGGGCCGGGGCCGCCTCGCTGATCAAGTCAGAGCCCAACGCCAGTACCTTCATCAATCCGCAGACCGGCACGATGGGCACCGTGGGCATGTCCGGCAGCGAAGCCATGGGCAAGATCATTGGCCAGGGCGTCAATGATATTTCCAGTTGGGTGAACAAGCTCTACGGGCAAGCCTTTGCCGCCGTGTACGTCCAGCCCGGCGCTCAAATTGCCGTGCACCTGGATCAGCAATTGACCCTCGATTACGAACTCAAGGGCCGCAAGGTCGATTACCGCTCAGGAGCCCGCCATGCCTCGACGTCGCTTGATTAATCGTGGTCTGAAATCAGGCGCAGCGCTGGCCATCGCGCTGCTGGTTTCAGCCTGCTCCACCAGCAAGGACGAACTGCTGCCCCACGGCAACAACACGATGATGGACGTCTGGGATCAGGGCACCGGCGGATCCGGCGGCAACACGGCGGGCCGTCAATTGCTCGATGCCCGCCAAGGCCTGCGCAGACCTCTGGAAGCCAATCCGGCCGACAACACCCTGTTCACCCGCACGGCTCAAAACGAGATTTACAGCCAGTTCAAACGCCTGCCCAACCCGGACCTGGTGATGTATGTCTTCCCTCACCTTGCGGGCTCCGACCCGGCACCGATTCCGGGCTACTCCACCGTGTTCCCGCTGTATCAGCGGGTGCAATACGCCATGCCCGGTGAACGCACGGAGGACTATTGATGAAGTTCTGGGATAGCTTCGCAGCACCTCTGCGCACAGAACCTGACCTTGATGACGCTCAAGCCAGCGAAGCCGCCACTGAACGCTACTTCGAGCGCCTCGCGACGGCAGGCATTCCTTCCCCGGACAACTGGCACAACCTCAAGAAAAAACCGGCTACCACCGCCGACGTGGCCAAGCTGTACGACGTCAACGCGTCCTTCGTCGACCTGTTGCCCTGGGTCGACTACTTACCGGCAGAGAAAGCCATGCTGCTGGAGGACGGTGTTTCCCGCGCTGCATTCTTCGAACTGACGCCCATCGGCACCGAAGGCCGCGACCCCGAGTGGCTGCGCAAAGCCCGCGATGCGCTGGAAAACGCACTCCAGGACTCTTTTGATGAACTGGAAACCTCGCCTTGGGTCGTTCAGCTCTACGCCCAGGACGAAACCAATTGGGACGATTATTTGCAGCAACTGCACGACTACATTCAGCCCCGCGCACAAGGCACGGCGTTCACCGAGCTGTATCTGACGTTGATGAAGCAACACCTGGAGGCCATCTCCAAACCCGGCGGCCTATTCGAAGACACCGCCGTCAGCAAACTGCCCTGGAAAGGCCAGCAGCGCCGCGTACGGCTGGTCGTTTATCGCCGCATTCAGCGCACAGACCTGGACGTGCGCGGCCAGGCTCCCGGCCCCTATTTGAAAATCATCTGCGATCGCCTGACCGGAGGCCTGGCCAACGCCGGCATTAAAAGCCATCGCATGGATGGCCACGCGATCCGCCACTGGCTGATTCATTGGTTCAACCCGCGCCCTGACCACCTCGGGCCTGCGGAGGCCGACATCCGGCGTTTCTACGCCCTGGTGTGCAAAGAGGTGCCCATAGCCCAAGAAGACGAGTTGCCGCTGGCCAGCGGAACCGACTTTTCGCAAAACCTGCTCTACCGCGAGCCCGTGTCGGAACCCGACACCGGGCTGTGGTACTTCGACGATTTACCCCATCGCGTGGTGGTACTTGATCGCTTGCGCGAAGCGCCCAAGACCGGCCACCTGACGGGTGAAACCCTTAAGGGCGGCGATGCCCTCAATGCCCTGTTCGACAAAATGCCCGAAGACACCCTGCTGTGCATAACCCTGGTCATCACCCCACAAGACACACTGGACAGCCATCTGGAAAAGCTCTCACGCAAAGCCGTGGGCGATACCCAGGCCTCCATCCTCACCCGCGAAGACGTAAACACCGCCCGCCAATTACTCGGCCGCAAGCACAAGCTCTACCGGGGCAGCGTGGCGTTTTACCTGCGCGGCCGTGATCGCGCGCAACTGCAGGAACGCAGCCTGCAACTCAGTACCGCCCTCCTCGGGGCAGGCATGGAGCCGGTTGACCCTCAGGATGAAGTCGCGCCGTTGAACACGTATTTACGCTGGCTGCCCGGCAACTTCGACCCCAACCAACGCCGCGCGCTGGACTGGTACACGCAATTGATGTTCGCTCAACACATTGCCAACCTCGCCCCCGTATGGGGCCGCTCAACGGGCACAGGCCACCCCGGCATTACGTTATTCAATCGCGGCGGTGCGCCGCTGACCTTCGATCCGCTGAATCGGCTCGATCGGCAAATGAACGCGCACCTCTTCATCTTTGGCCCCACCGGCTCAGGCAAATCCGCCACAGCGACCGGCATGCTCAGCCAGCTCGTGGCGATCTACCGGCCCCGCCTGTTTATCGTCGAAGCGGGTAACAGCTTTGGCTTGCTCGGGGATTTCGCTAAACGTCTGGGCCTGACGGTCAACCGCGTCCGCTTGGCACCGGGTTCCGGTGTCAGCCTTGCGCCCTTCGCGGACGCGGTGAAACTCATTGAGCCCAGCCATAACGTCAAAATCTTCAAGGCGGACGACCTCGAAGCCTCGGACGAACACCTGGCCAGCCAGACCGAAGACGAACAACGGGACATTCTGGGCGAGATGGAAATCACCGCCAGGCTGATGATCACCGGCGGTGAAGAAAAAGAAGACGCCCGCCTTACCCGCGCCGACCGCAGCGCCATCCGCCAATGCATTCTCAACGCGGCGAAAAAATGTGTGGCCGAACAACGCATCGTCCTTCCCCAAGACATCCGCGAAGCCCTCCACGAAACAGGCCTGGAACCCGGCATCCCGGCCGCTCGAAGCGCCCGTTTTCTGGAAATGGCTGAAGCCCTGTCCATGTTCTGCATGGGCAGCGAAGGCGAGATGTTCAACCGCCCCGGCACGCCCTGGCCAGAGGCGGATATCACCATCGTTGACCTGGCCACCTATGCGCGCGAGGGCTACAGTGCACAGATGGCCATCGCCTATATTTCGCTGCTCAACGCCGTCAACAACATCGCTGAACGGGACCAATTCAAAGGCCGCCCCCTGGTGTTTTTCACCGACGAAGGCCACATCCAACTGCGGGTGCCACTGCTCTCCCCGTACTCCGTCAAGATCACCAAAATGTGGCGAAAGCTGGGCGCGTGGTTCTGGATGGCGACCCAGAACGTCGACGACGTACCGCCCGAAGCCTCAGCCCTGCTCAACATGATCGAGTGGTGGATCTGCCTGAACATGCCCCCGGACGAAGTGGTGAAAATCGCCCGTTTCCGAGAACTGAGCTCGGCTCAAAAGTCGATGATGCTGTCCGCCCGCAAAGAAAGCGGCAAATTCACCGAAGGCGTCGTCCTCTCCAAAAGCCTGGAAATGCTCTTTCGCGCCGTACCGCCCAGCCTGTTCCTGGCCTTGGCCATGACCGAACCGGAAGAGAAAAAACAACGCTACGACCTCATGCAAGCCACAGGCTGCAACGAACTCGACGCCGCCATAAACGTCGCCGCGACACTGGATCGCAGCCGCGGAATTGAACCCCACACCCTCACCTTTCCCGAACCCGACTCGGCCCTGGAGCCACCGGCATGAGAACACTCAACACCCTGACCCAAAACTTGATCGAAAGCCTGACACAGTTGCTTCAACAGCCTGGCGAAGATGCCCTGCAAACATTGGAAGTGTGCGCGCCGGTGTTGATCGAACAACTCCAGGAAGTGCTCAACCGAGCCGTTGACCGTCGCGATATTCAAGGCCAATTACGGGCCGTGCTTGAAGGCTGGATGAGGGAGCATCCGCAACCGTCAGAGGCAGAAGCCGCGTTGTTTGAGGCGTTGTGTCAACACGGGTTGGCAGTGAAGCGCTGTGATACCCCGGTTTGAGACCGTGTTGAACCCGATTGCGCAAACGCTCCTGGCCAGCGCGCAGTTGCACTTAAGAATACTGAGGTTTACTCTCTTGCCTTCGCTGCACATTCAGCGAACGGGTTTGACGGCCCGAGCTCATACAGGCGCACAGCGCCCACCATTCCAATAGCAGGCGCTTTTTTTGTGCCCGCTTATATGTTTATGGCGGCTGTGTGTGGGAGACCTTCGGGTCTGCCGGGGTCCTGTATGCCCGGTCCGTCAACCTGCGCACAGCTGCCACCCTTATTCGTTTGACGGCGAACCGTGGCAGCTCCTCACATACAGGAGTAATGCCAGATGCACGCTCTCACTCCCTCTAGCAATCACTCAACGCGCACGATCAACCTGCCCAAAAGCCAACACCTCACTGCGAACCGAGGTGCCCTATGAACGTCTCTCCGTTGATCAAAACCGTTGGCGGTGCCACCTTCGGCAAATGCAACGCACAGCACCAGCGTCTGTTCAGCGTCAATGCCGGCGTTTCGGGCGAAGAAGCCTTGCAGCACGCCTCTTTACTGCTGAACTGCGTCAACACGCTCTCGTACCTGGGTGCCATGGACGATGGCCACGAAACCCTGCGCTGGGCCTCGCACTACCTCAGTGAGATGGCCAAAGCGATCATCGACGACGTGACCTTGGGCCTTCAAGGCGTACCGTAACAGGATGGGTTGGACAGCCCCATCGCTATTGGATGGGGTCGTGTCCTACGGTTAGAGGCACGACAACCGCCACAACTGATCCAGCCGGGCCGTATAGCTTGACTCATCATTGCCCTGCGCATGGCCCAATCCGGGAGACTCGGCACGCTGGCAGCCCGCAGCGTGCCCCTGCCCCAACACGCATTAATCTGATCCGGAACGGCCATCACCCTGGTCGCCTCTGCCGGCTGATTGACCGCAAACAGATCATCCGAGAAGTCGCCCGGGTGTCGCAGATCCATGAGCAACACCTCGGCTTTGCTGTATTTGAACTTGGGCTGAAAATCATGCTGGAGCGCATCGACTGCAGCCTTGGTCAGCAGCCGCACATCATCGGTCGGGTTCGGCAGCGGCAGCGTCACCACCACGCCCTTGGCGTACTTCGCTTCATCCGGATTGAACATGCCGGTGCGAATGCTGACCCGGAGTTTCTTGCAGTAGGACTTTTGTGCCCGCAGCTTTTCCGAGGCGCGCATCATGTAGGTGGCCACGGCCTCTTTGATCGGAGCCAGTTCTGTCAGCCTTTTGCCAAACATGCGGCTGCAACAGATTTCCTGCTTCGGAGGATACGGCTCATCGAGCTCCAGACAGGGCGTTCCGGCCAATTCGCGAGCGGTTTTCTCAATCACCACACTGAATTTTTTGCGCAACGTCCAAGGATCCGCCCTGGCCAGGTCCATCGCGGTTTTGATGCCCATGCTTTCCAGGTGAACGGTCATACGCCGCCCTACTCCCCACACCTCAGACACCGCAGTATTTCGCAGCACCCAGGCGCGCTCAAAGTCACCACACAGATTGACCACGCCTCCGGTGCGCGCCTGCAGGCGCTTGGCCGTGTGATTGGCCAGCTTGGCCAACGTCTTGGAGGGGCCGATCCCCACCCCGACAGGAATCCCCGTGCACTTCAGGATCCTGGCGCGCAACGCCCGCCCCATCGCGGTAGCATCCAGAAGGCCCGTAAAGTCAGCAAAAGACTCATCGATGCTGTAAACCTCCGCCGCTGGCACCATCGACTCAATCAAGCTCATCACCCGCTCGCTCATGTCGCCATACAGCGCGTAGTTCGAAGAGAACGCAATAATGCCGTGCTGCTCCAACCGCTGCTTGATCTGAAAATACGGCTCGCCCATTTTCACAAACGGCTTGGCGTCATAACTGCGGGCGATCACACAGCCATCGTTATTACTGAGCACCACGATGGGGACTTTGGCCAAATCCGGCCTGAACACCCGCTCGCAACTGGCATAGAAACAGTTGCAGTCGATCAGCGCGAAAACCGGACTGGGCTTAGCGACCATGGCTGCGCACACTGTGAGTCACCACACCCCAGATAGACAAATCATCCCCTTCCATCACATGCCGGTCCGGGTATTTGGGGTTCTCTGACTTGAGGATGACGTCTTTGCCTCGCATACAAAGACGCTTGCAGACGGGGTCATTGTTGAGCAACGCCACCACCACGTGGCCATGAATGGGCTCGACCGAACGATCGATCACCGCCAAATCCCTCGAAAAAATCCCGATCCCCTGCATGCTGTCGCCATCAATAGACGCCAGATAAACATGCAGCGCACGCACATTGAGCACTTGATCCAGAGAAATCACCTGCTCGATATGATCCGCCGCCGGTGACGGAAACCCAGCCGGAATCTTGAACAAACACAGGGGAATAGGAACTCCGCCCTCCACCAAAGGACCCAATAATGTGTAGCTCATGACCTGCGCCCTCGATTACTGTACGAATATACAGTTAACAGCGTAGGGCAGATCCGAGCAATACGTCCGCATGAGATTTAGACGAGAGGAACATCCCGTTTAATGCGTCTACGCTCCCTGCAGTCGCTAAAGCCCACGAGGTCCTCGCCATGTGCGGACGATTTGTGCAGTACCGAGGCATCGCTGATTACTTGGACGTATTGGCCAGCGACAGAAAGATCGTCAGCGGGTATGACAACCACCCCATTGGCCGCTACAACATCGCCCCCTGCTCCCGCGTCAACATTCTTCATGGCGTGGAAGACGGGTTACGGATTGATCCCGTGCACTGGGGTCTGGGCAAAAGGCAAACGCCCGGACCCCATCAACGCCCGCGCAGAAACCGTCACCACCGGCAAATTCTTCAAACAACTGTGGCCCAATGGCCGTGCTTTGGTCATGGCAGATGGATGGTACGAGTGGGTCAAAGATCCGGACGACCCGAAAAAGAAACAGCCCTACTTCATACGCTTGAAAAGCCAGGCGCCGATGTTTTTTGCAGCGCTTGCACAAGTGCATCCGGGGTTAGAGCCTCATGACGGGGATGGCTTTGTGATCATCACCGCAGCGAGTGACCAAGGGATGGTTGATATTCATGATCGGCGGCCGCTGGTGTTTGCCCCGGAGTATGCTCGGGAATGGGTGGCGCGTGATTTGGATGCTGGGAGAGCTGAGGAATTGGATTTGGGCGGGTGCCAGGCTACTGAGGCGTTTGAGTGGTTTCGGGTTGGTAAGGAGGTGGGGAATGTGCGGAATGTGCGGAATGATAGGGCTAGATTGATTGTGCCGGTGGGGGATGAGCTACAAATGCATTTGATGACAATCCGATAACGGGCAATAAGTAGTCAGGTGCTTGGTATCTCATTTGCCGTCACGCCAGGGGCAAGAGCACATCGAACGCAGTGCCGTTCGCGGCTAAAGAGGTAACGTCAATTCGCCCACCATGCCCCACTACCAGTTCGTGAACTATGAAGAGTCCTAATCCAAGCACCTCCGAAGCGAATGGTGAGCTGTCTTGCTGATGGGAGTAGCGTCGATCAGAGCTGAACAGGAGAGGTATCAAAGATTCAGGTATCGGCACACCGTTCAGGACGACGTTTTGAAAAGAAGGTGAATGGGTAGCTTCAGGGGCGTAGAAAGCGATTGGCCATTAGTGGTAACGTTGAGAACGTCGTAATCAATCATCCTGTCTTACCTAAATTAGAAAGCGAAGCTAAGGGCCTTCGACCCCTATAGCGATTTAAGCAAGGAGCTTAAATTGAACAGCGTAGTATATGACTTTGAAGACATACCGTTAATCATCCCAAATCTTTATGATCCGTATGAAAATAGTTATTCTATATTAGTAGGCAGCAATGGGGTTGGAAAGAGTCGACTGCTGACGAACATTTCGGCAATGCTCGCTGAGCGTAATGATTTTACGGCTGACAACTATATTAAGAAATATCGCGAGAGATACAACGGCGGTATTCCCAAAGTTATTACCGTTTCAACCAGCCCATTTGACACATTTAAGCTCCCCAAAAACAACAGTCCTTACGACGCCATACACTCCAACTACCGATATGTTGGAATGCGTGAAATGGGCTCCATGAGCTCTGGTTCAATCTCACTTATTTCTTCAGCAACAATTGGAATACTTGACAAACTGCAATCAAAACAAGGTTTGCAGAAGCTGGCCAACGTATTCCGTGAGCTGAATTTCGAATCACGACTAGATTTCGTATTTAAATCTTTATTCCAGCCAGCAAATAGACATCGAGCAATATTCGACTCTGACATCACCATTTCAAGCGAATCAATTAACTTTTTCGAAAACAAATACAATATAAAATTTGACTCAAGAGGTGCATCAGCACTAGCCAATCTATCTCTAGATGAGTACGAATCTATCGATAACGCACTAGGTTATTTCATAACGTACTGTGTAAATAGAAAGCATATCACCCTAACAGTCAGTTATGAACATGGACTAGATTGGACACATACTTTCGGTGGGAGCATCCGAGGTAACGAACACCTGTTGGCGTGTACGATAACACTGCTCAGACATGGCCTAATCAAGCTAATGGATCTCCGACTGGCTAAGCCAGACAATTACGACTTCTCATTGCGTCGAGCCAGTTCGGGTGAACAGTGCATGCTGGTTATCATGCTAGGAATCGCTGGTCACATTACAGACGAATCACAAGTATTTATTGACGAGCCTGAAATCAGCTTGCATCCCAAGTGGCAAGAACGCTTCATGAGTCTATTAATCAATGTGTTTTCAGATTATAGACGGTGCAATTTTTATATTGCCACACACTCGCCGCAAATAATCTCAAAGCTCAGCAGCACAAACTGCTTCATAACGTCACTAAGTAGACGCGAAATTTACAGCGCTTCCGATTTTAGGGAAAAGTCGGCAGACTACCAACTGGCCGAGTTGTTTGATGCCCCAGGAAGCATGAACGAATATATCGTTCGATTGGCATTCAAGACTATGTCTAGCCTTCGCAAACATAAAAAGATCGATCAAGAGACCTACGACGAGCTTAGGAAGCTTAGTAAATTCGCAGATACATTAGATAGAAGCGAGCCTCTTTACGAACTAATAAATTCCGCACTCGAAATGGGTAGCCATTATGCCACTAATCGCAAATCCCGTTAAGTGTGAGACTGCACATTTAGAAATCATCACTCTTACAAAGGCATGTGGCGATTTCAGCCATAGATCCTGGGGGTGTGATGAGTTGTTACCGGTTCGCTCGTTTATCAGGACTCACTACCGAAATGAGCAGAGAGGGATTTGTGCCTACTGCAAAGAGCGAGTTTCGACGCGGGCAGCAGATAACGCCCATGTCGAACATATTGTCCCAAAGTCGTTGCATATAGACTTTATGTTTGAAGAGAAAAACCTATGTGTGATTTGCGCAGATTGCAATGTAATCAAACGAAATCAGGAAACTCTCAACCAGATTCCCGACACGCTTAGCGCGCCTTCAGGCAACGTACCCAGGAGACAGTACCCAAGGTCATCAAGTGCTTTCTTAATTGTTCATCCGCACTTCGATGACTGGGATGACCACATCGAAAAGTTTGGAGTCAGGTACACCGACAAAACCGAGAAGGGGATATTCACCATTCAGGCATGCAGGCTCAATAGGTATTTCCACAACAACTTTAATGTGGACGATGAGTATCTTGACGATGATCAATTGCATAAAATAATGAGCGATTGGATTGACGCATCATCAAGCGTTCAAAAAACAAGAATATTAAGCCGGCTTGCAACGTCCTTAAGCAAAATGAACATTGCATAGACTTCTCCCTTTTAACGACCAAATCGATAATACTGCCTCACTTTGCCTATCAAGGTGAGGCTATATTTAAGCAGCTCTACTCAAAACCCAGAGCAACATTAAATCCTTATAAGGGGACAACCACATTCACTCATGCATACGAAATAGACAAATATTAAAGCACACACCTGAGCGAGATAAAAAGCTTTCTTAGGGCAGACTAGACCTTACGGATTTAACATGCCAGCTAACAGTGTCACCGTCACCAACCGCAAGATAATAGAGTGCGCGCCGAAATTTTTCTCTGTGCCCAAGGCTGATCATATCTATATTACCTGGCCGGAGTGAGAAGACTGAAACTATCCGAACTATTCAGTTGCGGGTATTTGCTAATTCAATTTACTCATGCTGCCTCTTGTCCGGATTGATTGTGTTGCCAAGTGCGCAGCATGAGACGAAAAATAAAAGCACCACGAATCGTTGTCCACATAGTGGTCTATTCAAGGCACCCATGCTCTATCACTGGCCACTTCCGGCCAATAGTGACCGGTTAGCTCAAATAAAATTGACCCGCAGCTGCCGGACATGCAAGATAGAAATAACCAAAAGGCAGATGACCAACCCATTCTTGGATACTTCTAAATGTTTAAAAAATCTCGTGCCAAAGTTGGAAGTCACGACTACTTGCCAAGCTTTCGCGCCGTGATAAATCCCCATCTCGATCAAATTTTGCCAAAAACGTACTGCTTGGAATTGGGGTCGCACCTAAAATTCTCATGCCATTTCCCACCTGACAAATATGCCGATCAAAACCTAAAAATCTATCATGCGATTTCTTTATAAAAAAATCCTCTTTTGCTGACACAAGCGTCAAGCTTCCTATTACCTTCCAATAAGCTGGTATCTTGTATACTCCCTTATAAAAAGCGTCATATACTCCAGCATGAAAATCGCTGCCTTTCTCGCCACCGTGTGAAATAATTCTAATATTAAATTTCTTATCAATCTTAGATAAAAAGCTAAAGAAATTTTTCATCGCCTCGTCTGTAGAGTCGCGAGACGCTGCTTTACGAATATTTTCGAAAAAATAGCGATCTACAATAGTTATCTTCTTTGAATGTCGCGCTAGCGCCTCAAATCGAGTATCCCAAACCTTTTTCGGAGTATCCGATTCTAGTATTTCCGACTCACTTAAGCCTAATGAGTTGGTGATATTTATTGACTCGCTGCACACTCCAGCTGCAAGTAATTCAAAATTCGTTTCGGTGCAGAACTGCTTGTAACTATCTTGGGCACCAAGTTGCAGGCCTGCGGTTTCTTCAGAGAAAGCCGTTTTAAAAACAGAGCTTAATTCACGAATCTTTGAAAAGTCCGTATAGTCAGAAAAATCCCACCACTCACGATCGACTTCGTATTTCTTGCCGTACTCTAAAGCTTCAAGCCATCTTTGGCGAAACTTCGGAGGTAACGTATCAATTAATTTCAAGATATCAGAAACTCCTCCGCGTGGAAGAACTAGCACACCTACATCTAGCCAAGAACGCGTGATAAAGTCGTGCGCAGCACTATTAGCATCGTCATTCAATGTTCTAGCACTGAAGAAGTCGTGATCCAGAGAGAATTCGGAGATCATCTTCTCCCCCTGAATTTTTCCGTCAGCCTCTCTTCAAAAAAACCTTCAGGCCATGGGTCAATGAAATCACCTTCACTATCCATCCTGATCTGTGTTACCTCACCACCAGAAGATGTAGGCTCCACATAAAGAACGGCGACTTGTTCTGGCGTTACTAAGCCTTGAGACATCATTCCTTGAAGTCTAAGTATAAGCGATTCGCTGTGAGTCTCCACAATCCATTGATTACTTTTGCATGTAGCCACGAAAAAATTAGCTAGATGCGCTTGCAATCTAGGGTGCAGATGGATCTCCGGCTGTTCAACACAAATAATGCTATTATCTCTAACTAAGCCCTCCACTAATATAGGAAGCATTTGGCCGATACCAAAGCCAACGTCTGAGGGTCCGACTTTAACTCCAGTTCTTTTGTCTTTCAGTTGAAGGCAGATGACTGGCCCGGTCACATCCGTACCAATACTTTCCGATGAGAGCTCATAAGGAACTTCAAACTGAGTAAACCAAGAGTTTATATCATCCTGCATTTCAGGTCGTTCATAGATAAACTTAGCGACATTTTCACCTTGTTTACCTACTGATTCGTCCTGATCTGCCTTAGGTGCATAAAACCGACTTGGATGACTTCTAAGAGGGCCAAGATATGTAATGGCACCAAACTTGTTTTTAAGGTCAGAAGCCAGGCTGCTAAATGCAAAATTCAATTGAACGAAGGTTTCGACTGAAAAACTTGAGCTCGTTCTCCCCTCCATTACTGCCATCGAAGGCGTAGCGTAATTCAAGTCACTCCTGAAATTTACAAAGTCTAATACTTTCTTCGGATTAGCATCTTTTGAGTTTGCATTGGGATGGTTAATTAAGTATTCATAAGCTGCAGAATAGCCACCATCACCAAAAATAAATGTTCTCGATGCAGCTAATCTCTTTGCTGGAAGCCGCTTCCTCAACCCTTCGGCTTTATCTGCTGCCGCGGCTTTGTCCTTGGAAGTCATTATTTCCGATGGCTTTTCAAGCTTATTCAGCTCTGCCATCTCGATTTCCATAGCACGCAAGAGTGTAGATTTTACTGTACTTGCAAAAACGACAGAAGAATTTGACTCGTTACTCACCTTTACAGACATTGAATCGAGGTACGAAAACCCCTTGTAGTCAACCTTTCCTCCTGCATAATTATAAACCAACTCAAACTCTTTTCTTCTGTTCTTTCCAAAAACGTCAAAGCCATATTCGGCAATTGATTGTTTTTTATTAGGGAGATATGAAAAGCCGAATGAAATTGCGCGCTTTAATTCATGGCCGTGAACCATGGACGAATAATCGCCTAGATCGACGAACTCCCCGTTAGAAACCAGTCCGCCTTGCACATTCGGCCGCGTCAGCGATTGTTTTAGTAGCATAATTGAATGAATGATTGAGCTTTTCCCTGAAGAATTAGGCCCGTAAATCAACGTTATCGGAGCCAGCTTTATTTTCTGGCTGCCTGAAAATGCTTTGAAATTTGCAATTGATAAAGTTTCTAACATATTCATCCTTGAAAAAATATTACTATGGTATGCAGCGATCAAACACGTAAACAAAAAAACTCTGCACGTCCAGATTCTCTTGCCGACGCTATCTTCACGGGCTCAAGCTTTCCCTCAACAACTGCTTTCTCACAAAACAGCTAGGCCAAGACGATAGCAATTTGCCACGCTACAGTCTATTAGACAATCTGGCCGAAAGCAGTCCTGAACAGGCAAGAGCCGTTTCCAACGAAAAATCACCTACAGCTCAAATAAAAACCACCCCCCGTTCACAACCAAAAAAACTAACCTCAGCCAGAAACTGTTTTCCTACTGCACCGATTAACTCTTTCTGGCCCCATGCATCTGAGCCCATCTCAGGTACAGCACCATGCCCTCCCACCAAGCCACAACCCGCATATCGCCATCACTGGTGCTGTCGCTCGCCATTCTGTCCATAACGACAATCACCCAAGCCCAAACCTGGGTCATCACTGACCAAGCACACCCCATCACCTCCTCCGGCCCATCCCGGATCATTCTTCTAGACCAGCAGCAACACCTGGAAGGCGAGCTGTCCCGCGCCCTACCCACTGACCCGCACCAAGCCGCCGCAATCGTCCAAAGTCGCCTCAACACCCCCTCCGGCAAGCGCTTACAAGCCGATCTCGCCAAAGCCCAGCAAGGTCTAGCCGACGCCTGGAGCCTCGGGATCACCAAGATTCCTGCCGTGGTTGTTGATCGCCGCTACGTCGTTTACGGCGAGCTAGATGTGGACAAGGCCTTGGTACTGATCAACAACGCCAAGGGCCAACCACAATGAACCGTCGCCTGCTCCGCCCTCTGTCGCTGGCTCTCATTTGCAGCCTGCCGTTCAGCACGTCGGCATCGATCAATTCAGCAACGATTATTGCCTCGTCGCTGTCGCCTCAATGCCTGGATTACAAGGTGGTCGGTATTTGTTATTGGCTGCTGTGTACGGCGCTGGGCTGCAAGGTGAGGACGTCGACCAAGGTGCGTCATTACGTGCCGGATGCGGTGGTGTCGGCGTATTCCAATACCGGGGCGAATCCCTGGGCTGAGGTGTCGGTTCTCGGGGTGCCCAATCCGATGGCTCAGGCAGGCAATGACGGCACGACCCATCACGTCGGCGAAAACAACATCATCAAGTTCAAGGAGGCTGATGTCATCGGCCATCCAGGTGGGGCGGCGTTCAGTCAGTTTGCCAGCGCTTCAGGGTATGTCTGCCAAGGGGCGACGTTGCCGATGGTGCCTTATTTTTTGAGCACGCTCGATCCGATTGCCTGGCGGTATGGCATTCCCGAAGCGGTCTATCCAGAAGCGCTGATCCCCGGTCGGCGGGAGGTGGGCAGCATGTCCGCTACAGACCTGTGGGGCAACGTTTACCCGCGCAGTGGTTTTCTGCATCAGACGAATGATTACAAGACCGGCGCAGTGATCGCCCAACGGGCTGGCGATGTCACGACCCGGACCGGCCAGGTTCATGTCTATTGGCCCATGCGCGCCTCCGCGCGCGACGGCTACTGGCCTGCGGGGGATCTCACCGAGGGGGATGCCGCTACCGGTAAGTGGCAGGAGTTGGCTCCAACGCCGAGCCCATCGTGTGCCGTTTTCCCACATTCAAACTCACAGGTTCAGGCGCAGGACGGCGCTTATGCGTGGGCGCTGTGGCGGCCCTATTCATGCTGCCAACGTCGCGGCCAGACCTTTCTGGGGAGTACAGATTTCTTATGAGACAGCAACGGGAGCACTTCATGAAACCTATTCCGTGGGTGATCGGGCTCGTCTGCAGTCTGGCCAGCGCTACGGCCCTCTGCGCTGACCCTATTGGGGCTTCCGCCTCCGGCAGTGTAATTGGCGATGACGTGCTGTACAGCATTGGTGGCGGCAGCGCTGTCACGATGGGCAGTGCGGGCAATATGGACAGCATTTCGGTGGGCGGGAGCTGGAATAACAACCTGGTCTGCGGAAATATGGACTTGAGTAACACGCTGGAGAACCAGTTGAACGGGGCCACGGCGGGCTTTCAAAACATCATGACTTCGGTGGTTCAAAACGCCACGGGCGCGGTTTCTTCGCTGCCAGCCTTGATTCTGCAGCGTGCAAACCCGGCGCTGTACAACTTGATTACCAACGGGATTTTGCAGGCGCGGCTGGACTTTGATCGCTCCAAAGGCACCTGCCGTGCCATCGGTGACCGGATGCTAGACGTTGCCGGCAACCAGATGGGCTGGGGCAAACTGGCTGAGGGCCAGGCCATGAGTAAGACCCTGGAGTCCACTACGGATGCGGTCTCTGCCGTGGAACAGGTCGAAAAGAAAGGCGGTAATGACGGCGTAACGTGGGTCGGCGGTGATCGTGCCGGTGGCACCGGGCAAAAACCGATTCGTATCGTAGCCGATGTCACCCAGGCGGGTTACAACCTGCTGAACAGCCGGGCTGTCGATGACACTTCCTCGATCGGCAAGGACGCCTGCCGCAATGGGCTGGTGTGTAACGTGTGGTCCTCCCCCCAGGAAGCCAGCACGTTTGCCAACCGTATATTGGGGGAACAGCAACAACAGACCTGTGACAGTTGCGCCAAAACCGTCACGGCAGCAGGCGTCGGGCTGACGCCTCTGATTCAGGAAGCTTACGACCTCAAACTGAAAGCGCTGCAGGATCTGCTGACCGGCAGCAAACCCTTGTCGATGGAAAACCTGAATGCTGCCAGCAGCAATTCGTTGCCCATCACGCGAGGCGTAGTGGCCGCGTTGAAAGATGAGCGCGACCAGGATGTGCTCGCCCGCCGGTTGGCCTCGGAAGTCGCCCTGTCCGATGTGCTGGAGAAGGCTTTGATTCTTCAACGCACGCTGCTGGCTGGCAGCCGAGAGCCGAACGTCGCGGCCAATGAACTGGCTACCCAAGCGGTCAGTCAGCAGAGCTCTTCACTGCAACAGGAAATCGGCAATCTCAAAATGGAGCTGGATATGCGCCAACAGCTCGCGAACAACTCGCCCATGACGATCATTGCCAGAAGCAAGGCACGAACAGAGAACTCTCGCGGGGTGTTTCAGGGTGATCCGGAAACGGATCGTTTGAACCAATTGCAGTCCCCTTCGGGCAACCCGCGAGGCATGGATCATGAGTGACATTCAGAAACCTGTTGCTACGCCAAAACACTCACTCTCCCAGCGCATAGGGCGCGGCTTTCTGCTGGGTTTTGGCCTATTGATTGCATTTTCCATTTTGGCGGTACTGGTAAACATCGCCTTATTGAGCATGTTCGAAAATGCCCACGAGTGGGAGGAATGGCGTACCGACCATTATTGGTTGCTTCTGGTCTGGCGATTAATGATCTACACAGCACTGACAGTAACTTGGCTCAAACTCAAGGCACGTCAACCAAAGTCTGAGCGCTTGAAAAGCCGCAAATACTTTTTGAAGATCGAGCTTCTGGTGGTGGTGTTGATTTTGCTGGTCGAGGCTAGCAAGTTTGCGTTCCAGACAGAAGGTGCACTATGACCCTCTACACCAATGACTACCTTGAGTATTACCTCACGTTGGTCGGCTGGATCATCAACAACGGCATCTGGGCAATGATCGCGGACACTGGCTTGTTTGCTCTGCCCTTCTGCATCATCGTGATTCGAGAATGGCTGAAGGTACGCGGGGAAGGTGCTGACGAGGGTAACAAAGGCGTGCTCTCTTTAGCCCGGATCGAGACCAACATTTACGTCGGCTATATCGTCGTAGCGCTGTGCGGCGTGCCAGCGGTCAATGTGAGTTTCGACTCGCTCGCCTTCGATCAAAGCAGGTCTCAGCAATGCCAATACAATCTGCCTTCACCGACAGAGACAGGCTGGAGTAAAACATTCAGTTCGTTGGCGGGTAAAAGTGCGCAAATACCTATTTGGTGGGCCTTTATGCATGTCTTGTCCAAGGCTTTGACCAACGGCGCTGTGGCAGCTATTCCTTGTGGTACAGACCTACGGCAACTGCGGATGGACGTAGATCGCACGCGAATTAACAACCCCTTGCTGGCTCAGGAAGTTGCCGACTTTACTCACGATTGTTATGGCCCTTCCCGCGCTCGGCTGTTTATACGCAACCCGGAAGTGGTAGCCGAGCAAGACAAAATGGGGGCCTTCTCGGACTTGAGTTGGATTGGGTCACGTTACTTTCTAAACACACCTGGCTATTACGATACCGACTACTCGAAAACTCCCAGAGCACCGTGGCCCTACAACCCAACCCGCGATGTGGGTTTGCCGCAGGTTACGGGCGGTGGTGGATATCCGACCTGTAATCAGTGGTGGAGCGATGGTGGAGTTGGCTTGAAAGCCCGGCTAACTGATCAAATAGGCCCAGATACCCTTACGCAATTTATCGGCTGGGCTAAGTGGATGTCACCTGAACAAATCAACGAGTCTTTCGTGCGTCAGTTGGTCTCCCCTTCAAATCAAGTTCAGAGCGCTGTGTATTCGGACTACGGTGGTCAGATTGGGGGAACAGCCTGGAACGGCTTGGCCAGGGCCACGGGTACGTTCGGAGTTGCAGTGGGCTCTCTGGGTTACTTCCCCGCAATGGATATGGTTCGCCAAGCGTTACCAATGGTTATGGCGTTCTTGAAGATGGCGATGGTGATATGCATTCCGTTGGTTCTTATTGTCGGCGCTTATCAACTAAAAGTTGCAATGACGACGTCCGTTATTTTCTTCGCGTTAATCTTCGTAGACTTCTGGTTCCAGTTGGCACGCTGGGTAGACAGCACAATTATAGATGCACTCTATGGATCTGGATCACCACAGCTAAGCTTTAACCCGGTGATGGGGTTAAATACTGCCACTCAAGATACAATATTGAATTTCGTTATGGGAGCGATGTTTATAATTTTGCCTATGTTTTGGATGACCGCACTCGCATGGGCAGGGGTAGCTGCAGGAGGTGTTATGTCAGCACTGTCTAACGGAACAAGTTCGGTACAAAAAGCAGGATCAAGCGTAAGCGACCAGACTCAGGAAGCAATTACTGTAGGAATAAAAGGATTAGGAATAAATTCTTCGAAGAACAAAAAATAGGACAAAAAATCAAATCAGATTATCGTTTATTTATCAGAATTGTAGTCCGTTTCTTTATCCCAATTGAAATGTGTTTGATGCAGAACTGATGGATCAGTCATATTTTCAAGGGAATCAGGGTCATTTTCATCGTGCCAGAGGCTATCTGGGCCATTCGTATCCCAAAGACTTTTAAAGTCCGAAGTCTGAGAATTTTCAGAATCACTATAGTCATCTGGCTGCTCTGAATCACTCAACTTCGACAGCAGCGAGATACTCAAAAACATGACTCCAACAGTGATTGCTGCGCCCATAATTACATTGCCCGCATAAGCAATGAAAATGACAATTAATCCAACCAAAACAGTTCTTTTAACCCATCGAAGCACTACATTTTCATCAACAAGAAAAAAGCACACACCCCGACCCAAACCATAGCCTAAGCGACCTGCAAAGCTCTGAGATGATTGTGTAGCCATGAGCGCTTCTCCTGTGAAGCATCTTCTGGAGGTTTATGAAGCCAGCTATACGCCCAGAAAGTACCTTTTGCAAGCCGAGCTCAAATGGCCCAAAGGGTTAAATGGCTCTCAATAACCAATGGAAAGGTTCCCAAGGGTAAAAGCCCTACCCGAAAGGGCTTGAAATGCGAAAGGGCATCCGGCCACCTACTCCGGGCATTTAAAACCCCCACAGTCAAAACTGAACCTGCCGACGCCTGGCCGAGAAGCCGCCTCTATCCAGTAATAATTCGGCACACCAGTATCTATCGACCTTGGGACGTGATGGCATGTTGCCCCTCGAAATGTGATCGGCTGCCAATATGGTTTTCTTATTGAGCAGCGCCCATCAGATAGAGGAAAAGGCCGCCCCATGATTAATAGTGGAGTTGGCCATGCTTTCTTTCTTTCGATGCAGAAAAATCCCACATGAACAGACCATTCCCCAGAGTGGCTTATGGCAACCGGCACCCAGCCATGCGCTGCTTGCATCCCCTCGACGTCAAAAACTATTGGAGAACATTTGGCAGCGCGCTTCGCTTTCTCGACAACAGTTTGTCGAGCTCTACCAACGCCCACTGGAGCGTTACGCTGAGCTGGTCCAGCAACTCCCTGCATCGCAAAACCATCACCATGCTTACCCAGGCGGCATGCTCGATCACGGGTTGGAGATCGTCGCCTATGCCTTGAAGATTCGACAGACCTACTTGCTGCCCATTGGCGCACCACCGGAATCTCAATCAGCGCAGGCTGAAGCCTGGACTGCCGCAGCAGCCTATGGCGCACTCATTCATGACCTCGGCAAAATTGCGGTCGACTTGCATGTCGAGCTGGAGGACGGAACAACCTGGCACCCTTGGCATGGGCCGATCAGCCAGCCCTACCGGTTTCGCCATGTGAAGGGGCGCAACTACCACTTGCACGGCGCTGCCGCCGCGTTGATCTACGCGCAGATCCTCACCCCAAATATCCTGGACTGGCTCAGCGCTTTTCCTGAGGCGTGGTCACAGCTGATTTTTATTCTGTCAGGTCAGTACGAGCACGCCGGTATTTTGGGCGAGATCGTGGTGAAAGCCGATCAAGCTTCAGTGGCTCAAGAACTGGGAGGCAACCCTGCGCGCGCGCTGGATGCGCCCAAGCAGTCGCTGCAACGGCAACTGGCTGATGGGCTGCGGTACCTGGTACGCGAGACCTACAAGCTCAATCAACCTGATGGCCCGTCTGATGGCTGGCTGACTCAAGATGCCTTATGGCTGGTGAGCAAGCCGATTTCAGACCAGCTTCGAGCCTATCTGCTGACTCAGGGTATTGAAGGCGTACCGACCTCAAACGCACCGTTTTTCAATATGCTTCAAGACCAAGGGGTTATCCAGACCAACGCGCAAGACAAAGCCATCTGGAAGGCCACAATCGACAACAACAAGGGTTGGCGCAATACCTTCACCTTGCTCAAGCTCTCACCCGCGTTGATATGGAGCGATCCAAACGACCGGCCACCGGTCTACTTCGGCAGCCTGGCGGTTGAGACTGACGCGTCTGTCGAAGAGGGGGCGAGCAACGAAAGCAGCGACAAACAAAGCCTGCCGCCTTTAGCACTCAACAGGGCAACACCCAACCCGCCCGCCTCTGAAGCGCCCCTGCCCGACTTCTGCAGCCCTGCAACTGCGCCCCCTGACGATCTAGACGCTCTCATGGCACTGCTGGGAGGCGACGCTCAAGCACTCACGACGCCATCAGATCCTGTTACGACGGAAGCAGGGAGCGACGCCATGACTCGCACTGAGGATGCACAAACTACTGATGACGTTGATGCAGCCGCCACCCAGAAGAACCCGCTTGGCCAAGCCTTTGTTGACTGGCTCAGAGATGGCCTGCACGCCAGAAAGCTGATCATCAATGATGCCAAGGCACTGGTGCATACGGTATCGGGTACGGCAATGCTGGTCACGCCTGGGATTTTCAAACGGTTTGTACAGGAGTTCCCAGCTCTCGAAGCCCAGGCAAACGCTCAGGAACTGAATGCCTGGCAACGGGTTCAGCGCGACTTTGAGAAGCTCAAGTTGCACCGCAAAACAGAAAAGAGCCTCAACATCTGGACGGTCAATGTCGTTGGCCCGCGCAGTAGCAAAAAACTTCGCGGCTACTTGCTCAACGATCCTTCAACACTGTTCAGCGAGGTGCCGTTCGATAATGTGAGCCTGAGCCTGGTTGCAGAGTCTGCCGAGGACGTTAAATGAATACGCCGCTTGAACTGACCCAGGACTACCTTTTGACGCACGACCTGAGAACGGCGACAGGTGATATGTATTTATCGGCTACCCGGGCCTTGCTCCGACACTTTGGCCAGACGGTCACCGTTGACTCTATTGATAACCGCTCCGTACTGGCATGGCGCAAAAAATTACTGGACAGTGGCCTGTCGAAACAGAGTTGGAACACCTACTCAAACCACCTGCGTACGGTCTGGGGCTTCGCTATTGAGCAAGGAACTCTGACTTGCACCACGGTCAACCCGTTCAAGAAAACTGCCGTCATTCCACCAAAGCGGCCCAGCAAAACGGTCGATCGTGAAGCCATACAGCGTGCCCGTGTATGGCTCACGTCTCTGGTTGCCGAAGAACACAGCACCCACAAGCGCAGCCAAATCACGCCCGCCTGGTTCTGGCTCGCCGTTTTTGAGATGTTTTATTACACAGGTATCCGTTTGAATGCGCTGCTCAGCTTGCGCTATCAAGATATCGATTGAGCCAAAGGCTTGATACGGGTGCAGGCAGACACCGAGAAAACTCACCGTGAATTTTCCATACCGATCTGTCCAGGTCTTGCACCTCACTTGAGACGGCTATTGGCCTCAGCCAACAGCATTGGCATGAAACCCAAGGATCAACTGTTCAACGTTAACCGTTTTTCCATTCACTACCGCGCAGTGGTCATGAATACTGATCAAGTCGAGGGTATGTATCGCAAGCTTTTCGCCAAGTTCGGGGTCCGCATGACTCCCCACCGCTTCAGGCACACCATTGCGACAGACTTGATGCGTCACCCTGAGCGCAACATCCATCTGACCAAAAGCCTGCTCAATCACTCCAATATCGCCACGACGTTGGGCTACATTGAAACTGATTACGAGTTGATGAGAGCTGTACTGCATGAGCGGAGTGTGTCACAGGGTGCGATCAACTTTGAACGGTGTGTCGATGAACACATGCCGCCTGCCCCTGCTGCCATCTCACCACCGACGGCTGAGGCGCAACCGCCTACTCTTTTGATTGAGCAAACGTCAGAGCTATTTGCCAACCAAGAAGCTGAATGCATAGCGGTCCAAACGTGCCATCTGCAGCATAAATCGTTTACAAGCTCAAAGCTGCTGACACAGGTTCAACGCTTGCCGTCAGAACGCTTTTCACTGGACCAGGCAATCCTTCCCGTCGGTACAGGTCTGAGCCACGAACTGTCTTGGGATGGCCCCGGGACCTGGTGGCAAGACCTGAACTTACCAGCGCCTTCAAACGATAGTTCAGAACCCTCAACCCTCTTCACCCTCATGATCACGCGCGGTTGTATAAAAAATTACGATTGGGGCTAAAGCAGACATGGATTCAGTCGGTGGCTGATCGATGCGGGGCCTGCTTCGGACTCACTCAACGGGCAGCAACCACCATCGATATACGAACATTCCTACCTAGCAAGGAGCAGCATCCGACAGACGCTTCGTATTTTGATCAAATGGCACTGTTAGTGGGCTGCTGCAGATTGACATCACCCCTGCTCGAAACTACCGTTCACCTTAAGACGGCTGCATGCCAGCAAGTGCGTGGTGCACTCTTTGCCTTTCAGTCCGCGCATTTCACCAAATGCCAGACGCAAAAAAGCCGGTCATCCTGAGGATAAACCGGCTGTTTTGATGTCACCATATGGTGGGTCGTGTGGGATTCGAACCTACGACCAATTGGTTAAAAGCCAACTGCTCTACCAACTGAGCTAACGACCCGCTTCGTTGTGGTGCGTATAATACTGATTTTTAACGATAATTCAACACCCCGTTAGAAATAAATTCGAAATAATTCAAAAATACCGGGTCGGGTCCGCAATTGAGGCCGCTGAGAAGCCTTCTGCGCGCAGGCGGCAGCTGTCGCATTTGCCACACGCGCGCCCCTGGGCATCGGCCTGATAGCAAGAAACAGTCAGTGAGTAATCCACACCCAGCCGCGTTCCCTCTCTGACAATTTGAGCTTTACTGAGGTTCTGCAACGGTGCCTTGATACGGAACCCTGAACCTTCAACCCCGGCTTTAGTCGCCAGGTTGGCCATGACTTCAAAAGCCTCGACAAATTCAGGGCGGCAGTCCGGGTAACCCGAGTAGTCCACCGCGTTGACGCCAATGAAAATATCGCGGGCTTGCAATACTTCGGCCCAGCCCAGCGCCAACGACAGGAACACGGTGTTGCGCGCAGGCACGTAGGTCACGGGGATGCCTTCACTCGGCGCTTCAGGTATATCAATTGAAGTATCCGTCAGTGCTGAACCGCCAATACCGTCCAAATTCAAGCCAATAACTTTGTGCTCAATGGCCCCGAGGTCACGCGCAACACGGGCAGCAGCATCCAGTTCGGCACGGTGGCGCTGACCGTAATCAAAACTCATGGTGTAGCACGCATAGCCTTCAGCGCGCGCCATGGCCACGACAGTGGCGGAGTCAAGACCACCAGAGAGCAGTATTACGGCTCTTTTTTCGCTCATAACCGTTTGTTCTATCATTTCAGCGCCCCGACTCATCGTTCCAAAGGTATTTGTGTAGCTGCATCTGCAAGCGTACCGGCAAGTTATCCGCAACGATCCAGTCCGCCAGATCGCTGGCCTTGAGGTCATGATGACTCGGCGAAAACAGTACTTCGTCTACCCGGCGCTCCAAACCGTATTCAATCAGCTTGGAAACGGCCCAGTCGTAGTCTTCACGCGAGCAAATCACAAACTTGACCTGGTCGTTGGGCGCCAACAGAGCAATGTTTTCGTAAAGGTTACGATGAGACTCTTTTGAGCCTGGCGTCTTCAGGTCCAATACCCGACTGACACGCGGGTCAACAGCCGAAATATCCAGCGCACCGCTGGTTTCGATCGAGACCTCGTAGCCTGCATCGCAGAGCTGTTTAAGCAACGGGATAGCATTGGGCTGCGCAAGCGGCTCACCGCCCGTTACGCACACGTAACGCGGGCGATAACCCGCCACTTGCTCAACAATGCTGTCGAGGCCGCGTACCGTGCCGCCACTGAAGGCGTAGGCGCTGTCACAATATTGGCAACGCAAAGGGCAACCCGTGAGCCGTACAAAAACGGTGGGCAGCCCAGCGGTTCGCGTTTCACCCTGTAATGAGTAAAAAACTTCGGTAATTCTTAATGTGTCTTGCATATCCGCCACGGGCGTAACAGCTAAACAGGCTGTCCGCCTCCGTCAGCACTCCAAAGCACCTGTCAACGCAGACCGCAAAGGAGCGTATTTCATAAAAGGGCGTGGATTCTAACGAAAAAACCCGCGACAAGCGCGGGTTTCTCGATGAAATCACCGTGTGGCTTACATACGCTGCAGGTCGCGCTGCGCCAACTGTGCCGCCGAAGTGCCAGGATACTGAGCAATCACTTGCTGCAGAATGCCCTTCACCTTATCGGTATGACCCAGCCGACGCTCGACATCAGCCAGCTTGTACAGCGAGTCCGGCACTTTGCCGTGCTTGGGGTACATCTGGCTTACTTTGGCAAACGCTTGGCCTGCACCTTGCAGATCACCCTTGGCCAGGTTCACTTCGCCCAACCAGTACTGCGCATTACCCGCATACTGACTATTTGGGTATTTGCGCAAAAAGGCATTGAATGCCTGACTGGCCTTGTCGAAGTCCTTGGCTTTGATCAGATCGAAAGCAGCATCGTAATAGAGCTTCTCTTTCGCCGGATCAGCAGGCTCGGAACTGGCAGCGGCCTGAGAAGCAGGCGCTGCTGTATTACCGGCGGCATTAACGCCACCAGCAGAAGAATTATCAGGCGAGGCAGCAGGAGCAATGCCAGCACCAATACGCCGATCAAGTTCCTGGTATCGCTCCAGGCTTTCTTGCTTCAGGCGAGATATATCATTCTGCAGAACTTCGATCACACCCTGTTGGCGTGCAATCTGTTCCTGCATTTGTTGCAACTGGTTGAACAGCTCACCCTGTGCCGAGACAGGGGTAGAAACCCCTCCCCCGGCATAGGCGCCGCTCGCACCATAACCCGGTGACGGATAACTCCCCCCGCTATTGTTATAGCCAGAGTTGTCATCGACCACAGGAACCGCAGCCCATGCCGCTAGCGGCATGAGGCTGAGAGTCAGAATAGTTACAGCGCGGCGGCACGTTCGCATGACGAATTACTTACGCAGTTCGACGCGACGGTTCTGAGCCCACGACTGTTCGTCGTTGCCAGTTGCAACTGGACGCTCTTTACCGTAGGAAACCAGTTCCAGCTGGCCTGGAGCAACACCTTGCAGTACCAGGTAGCGCTGAACGGCTTTCGCACGACGCTCGCCCAGTGCCATGTTGTACTCACGAGTACCACGGGCGTCAGTGTTACCTTCCAGAACAACGCGAGCGCCGTTAGCTTTCAGGTCCTTGGCGTGAACGTCCAGAGCGCGCATGGCTTCTGGCTTCAGGTCCGAACTGTCGTATTCGAAGTAGAAAGTGGTGATAGCGCGCAGAGCAGCTTCTTCGCTCAGGGAGCCGTCGACCGCACCAGTGTTGGCGCCGTAACCAGCGTTTGGATCAACAGCTGCGCCTTCACCGGCATTGTCGCCGCCTTTAGAGGAGCAACCAACGGCTACGGACAGAGCCAGAGCCAGAGCAGCAAACTTACCAAACTTCAGCATTTCCATCGTGAAACTCCTAATGAACCCCAATGTGTTAAGTAAAACGTAAAGCGCCGCGTCAGTTCAGGTAAGGGGACCAGGACGGTTCTCTGACTTCGCCTTGAGCGGTAGGAAGCGGGAGCCTTACGCGTCCATTTATGGACACGAGCATCAAGACTCCCCGGCCCTGCTGGCGGGTGGCGTAGATTACCATGGTGCCGTTGGGCGCAACAGTAGGCGACTCGTCAAGAGTGCTATCTGTAAGAATTTTTACGCTGCCACGCTGCAAATCCTGAGCCGCGACCTTGAAGTTGGTGAAACCGTCCTGACGATGGATCATCACCAGCGTTTTTTCATCCGCCGAAAGCTTCGGATTCGCATTGTAGTTACCCACGAACGTCACACGCTCGGCACCGCCACCGTTGACCGATGATTTGTAGATCTGCGGTTTGCCGCCACGGTCGGACGTGAAATAAAGCGTCGAGCCGTCCTTGCCGAAGAACGGCTCGGTATTGATGCCCGGGCCGCTGGTGACACGCGAGATCTGCCGAGTCGCCAGCGTCATGATGTAGATGTCCGGGTTGCCGTCCTTGGACAGCACGAACGCCAGTCGCGAACCATCCGGAGACCAGGCGGGTGCGCCGTTGAGGCCTTCGAAGTTGGTGATCTGCTCACGGCGACCGGTGTCGATGTGCTGCACGAAAATGCGCGGGCGCTTCTGCTCGAACGACACATAGGCAATACGCTTGCCATCCGGCGCGAAGCGTGGCGACAGGATCGGCTCGCGCGATTGCAGCAGGGTCACGGCGCGAGCACCGTCATAGTCCGAGCGCTGCAAGGTGTAACGCGTGCTATTGGTCGAGAAACGCTCAGCCGTCACATACAGGATGCGTGTCGAAAACGCGCCTTTAATACCGGTGAGTTTTTCGAACGACTGATCGGCGATGTAGTGCGCCATATCGCGCAACTGATCGACACTGCCCGACACGCTGCCGGTCAGCACCTGCTGCTCGGTCGCGACGTTGAACAGCGCGTACTGCACCTGCAGGCGACCGCCCGCCGGAACAATATTGCCGACCATGATGTACTGGGCGCCCAGGGCCTTCCAGTCACGGTAGATGATTTCGCTGGCCTGAGTCGGCAGGCTGATCATGTTCTGGCGTGGAATCGGCCCGTAATAACCCGAGTTGCGCAGGTCATTGCCAATGATCTCGGCCATGTCGTCCGGCAGCACGCTGCCACCCTGCCAGCCAAAAGGCACCACCGCGATCGGCGTTGCCCTGTCGCTACCACTGGTAACCAGGATGTTCTTTTCATCCGCCGCCGCTATCCCTGCCATACAGCAAATAACGACAAGCATTCCTCGAAGAAGGTTTCTCACAAGGCTAGATCCTCAGGTGTGAATGTAACTTTGAACGAACGATAGGGAGCGAATTCCTTCGCACTCAACCCCTGCATTTCCGTCAAACGCCCAATATTCTTGACTGCCGCTACCGCCGAAGCATCGAACGGGCCATCACCGCTTGAGTGAGACACGCTCACCGTGGTTATCGTGCCGTCCGGCAGCATACCGACCTGCAACTCAACTTTCATGCCTTTGCGAGCCGACGGCGGACGATTCCAGCCTTCGGCAGTGCGCAGGCGAATGAGGTCATCGAAATTCCCTGAAACCTGCTCACCCACCTCGTCCGCCATCGCCGCTTCGCGCTCGGGCTTGTCGGACAGCAAGTCCGCCAGGGCCTGGGCCTTTTTATCCTCGGTGGCTTTACGCGCCGCGTCCTGAGCCTTTTTCTTGGCGGCATCGGCAGCGGCCTTTTTCTTCGCTTCTTCGGCTGCAGTCTTTTTCTTGGCGTCTTCGGCCGCTTTCTTCTTCGCGTCCTCGACGATCTTTTTCTTCGCTTCTTCAGCGGCCTTTTTCTTGGCCTCTTCTTCAGCAGCCTTCTTGGCCTCTTCCTCAGACTTCTTCTTGGCGATATCGGCTAGCTTTTTCTCTTCGGCCTTTTTCGCTTCGGCTGCCTTCTTGGCATCATCGGCTTTCTTGGCTTCATCAGCCTTTTTGGCCTCATCCGCTTTTTTGGCTTCGTCGGCCTTCTTGGATTCCTCGGCTTTTTGAGCCGCATCTTCTTTCTTTTGTTCCGCAGCCTTTATGGCTTCCTGCTCGACCTTCTTCTGCTCCAGCTGCTCTTCTTCAGTCTGGCGCGCAGCGGTCTTCTTCGCCTCTCCAGCAATTTTCTTGTTGGTCTGGGTCGTCGCCGGGCTCTTGGACTTCAACTGGTACAAGGTCGCCTGCACAAACGGCTTGGCAGGCGGCAGCTCAGGCGTCATGGCAAAGCTGACGAACAGCAGGCCAAATACCAGGACATGCAGAGCAATGGCCCAGACACTAGGCCAGAAGTAGCTTTCCGAGGCGGACGGCTCTCGCTGTTGCTGCATCAGGGCGCCTCGGTAATCAGGCCAACGTTACCGACCCCGGCTTGCTGCAGGCCCCCCATGGCACCCATGACCGATCCGTAGTCGACACTCTTGTCGCCCCGGATAAAGACCTGGGTGTGTTTGCCGCCTTCGTTGCCGGCACGGATGATCTTGGTCACCGCATCCGTCATCTGAGGCAGGGTCATGGCCCTGTCTTGCTGCTTGTCGGTATCGACTTCGCTGCCAAGGTTCCAGTAATAGGTCTTGTCGGCCTTGATCGAAATGGTCAGGACCTGGGTGTTGTTGTCCTGCGGCAGGGCTTCACTGGAAACCTTGGGCAGATCGACCTTCACACCCTGATTGAGCATGGGCGCGGTAACCATGAAGATAACCAGCAGTACCAACATCACGTCGATGTAGGGCACCACGTTCATCTCGGCGACCGGCTTGCGTTTGTGGCGAACTCGGGCCATGGGAATTACCTGCTCACTCTTCGCTGGTGTGCACTTTACGGTGCAGGATCGCCTGAAACTCGTCGGCGAAGGTGTAGTAACGGCTGATCAGCGTTTCACCGCGTGCGGCAAAACGGTTGTAGGCGATCACCGCCGGGATGGCCGCGAACAGACCGATCGCCGTGGCGATCAGCGCTTCGGCAATACCCGGGGCCACAGTGGCCAGGGTCGCTTGCTGGGCAGTCGCCAGACCGCGGAAGGAGTTCATGATCCCCCAGACGGTACCGAACAGGCCGATGTACGGGCTGACGGAGCCGACAGTCGCAAGAAATGGCAAGCTCTGTTCAAGCTTCTCTTCTTCGCGGGAAATCGCAACGCGCATGGCGCGAGCAACACCTTCCATTACCGCTTCAGGCTCAACGCCCGGCTGCTGACGCAGGCGGGAGAATTCCTTGAAGCCGGCACGAAAGATCTGCTCGACACCGGAGTCCGGATCAGGATTGCTACCCGCCTGGCGATAGAGTTTCGACAGGTCGATACCCGACCAGAAACGCTCCTCGAAGCTCTCCAGGGCACGGCGGCCAGCGCGCAGCAGATTGCTGCGCTGAAAAATCATGACCCATGAGGTCACCGATGCGGCCACCAGGATCAGCATTACCAACTGCACAACGACACTGGCATTGCTGACCAAGCTCCACATGGAGGAATGGTCGACGACGTTAGCTTCCACGCTTTATCTCCTGCTCTGAGTGTGTACCCGCGCCGCTCGCGGCGGCAAAGGCCGCACGCAAAGCTTCGGGAATGGCCCGGGGTTTCAAACTATCGGCGCGCACACAGGCCACCAGAAACTGCCCTTCACAGAGCAGCACGTTATCCGTTGCCCGCCTGACCTGCTGCTTGAAGCGCAGGCTGGCACGGTTCAATTCGATCACTTCGGCACTTACCAGCAGCTCATCGTCCAGCCGCGCCGGCACGTGATAACGGGCCTCGCTGGAATGCACGACAAACAACAGGTTCTCCCCCACCAGCTCGGACTGGGCAAACCCCAGATCCCGCAACCGCTCGGTTCGAGCCCGCTCCATAAACTTTAAGTAATTGACGTAATACACGATGCCGCCAGCATCGGTGTCCTCGTAATAAACGCGACAACGATGTGCGAACGACTGGAGCCCGTTTTGCGCGCGCATACTCTAGTGCTTACTCCTCAGGTTGCCAATCCGGCCAGACAACTGTTTTTCATTGTTCGACGACTTTATTCAGCAGGAACGATCACGCCAGCCTATAGGACAGCACAAAGACAAAAAAATTGACGCCCCCCAGAGATCATGACTCGTCCAACGCGTCCAGAAATTCGTCTACTACAGGCATTTCCCCCAACCGCGAAGGAATATTCAGCCCAAAATGTAAATAAGCATGTCGCGTCACCACCCGCCCGCGCGGTGTACGCATGATATAGCCCTGCTGGATCAGGTACGGCTCCAGCACATCTTCAATGGTGTGGCGCTCTTCGCTGATCGCCGCTGCCAGGCTGTCGACCCCCACCGGGCCACCGTCGAACTTCTCGATCATGGTCAACAGTAGCCGTCGGTCCTGATGGTCGAAACCATGTTCGTCCACATCCAGCAGGTTCAATGCCAGGTCTGCCACCGCCTTGGTGATCTGCCCCTTCGCCCGGACCTCGGCAAAGTCACGCACGCGGCGCAGCAGCCGATTGGCGATCCGTGGCGTGCCACGGGCCCGACGAGCCACCTCATAGGCACCTGCCGCCTCGATGGGCAGCCCGAGAATCCCGCCCGAACGGCTGACAATCGTTGCCAGGTCGTCCGTGCTGTAGAACTCCAGGCGCTGCACGATGCCGAAACGGTCGCGCAGCGGATTGGTCAGCATGCCGGCGCGGGTCGTGGCACCGACCAGGGTGAAGGGCGGCAGGTCGAGCTTGATCGAACGCGCCGCCGGCCCTTCGCCGATCATGATATCGAGCTGGAAATCCTCCATCGCGGGGTACAGCACTTCCTCGACAATCGGCGAAAGACGATGGATTTCATCGATAAACAGCACATCGTGCGGCTCAAGATTGGTCAGCAGCGCCGCCAGGTCGCCGGGGCGCTCAAGCACCGGGCCCGAAGTGCTTTTGATCGACACCCCCATTTCCTGGGCAATGATATTGGCCAGGGTTGTCTTGCCCAGCCCGGGAGGACCAAAGATCAGCGTGTGATCCAGGGACTCATTACGCCCGCGAGCGGCCTGGATAAACAGCTCCATCTGCTCCTTCACCTTGGGCTGGCCAATGTACTCGGCCAGGCTCAGGGGCCGGATCGCGCGATCCTGAATCTCTTCGCGGTCGCGCCCACTGGAGGCGGTTATCAGACGGTCAGCTTCAATCACTTAAATCATTCCCTTCAGGGCACGGCGGATCATGTCTTCACTGCTCAGGTTCTTGTCCTTGATGGCCGAAACCGCCTTGCTCGCTTCCTGGGGCTTGTAGCCCAGGGAGATCAGCGCGCTGACCGCATCGGTCTCGGCGCTCGGCTGGGCAGCCGGCGCAGCTCCATCAGGCTGGTTCGGCACCAGGGCGAACATGCTCGGCACCGTTTCCCAGGCCTTGAAACGGTCCTTAAGTTCGACCAACAGCCGTTCAGCCGTCTTTTTGCCAACGCCCGGCACCTTGACCAGCGCCGACGTATCCTGGGCCTGGACACAGCGTACCAACTCATCGACCTCAAGACTCGACATCAAGGCCAGCGCCAGTTTGGGACCTACGCCATTGAGGCGGATCAGCTCGCGAAAAAAGTCGCGTTCACGCTTGCCGACAAAGCCGTAGAGTAGCTGGGCGTCTTCACGCACGACCAGGTGCGTGTGCAGCGTCAGCGGCTCACCGACCGGCGGTAAACGGTAGAGGGTGGTCATGGGCACTTCCAGCTCGTAGCCGAGGCCATTCACATCCAGAATCAGGTGCGGCGGCTGTTTCTCAGCCAAGGTGCCGCGCAAGCGTCCAATCACGTTCAAATCCTTAAATTTCGGTCAGCTCCCCGGCATCAGGCGCCAGAGCGGACCTGGACTATTGAGCAGCGGTACGGGCGTCGATGCTATCAGAGACGCAGACGGCCGCCACGACTGCGTGCCATGCCCAGGCCATGGGGTAGCAAGCTGGAGCGGGTATGAGCATGGCACAGGGCGATGGCCAGGGCATCCGAGGCATCGACCTGGGGCTTGCTGGTGAGCTTGAGCAAATGCATCACCATCAGCATGACCTGGTCCTTGTTCGCCCCGCCAGTTCCGGCGACCGCCTGCTTGACCTGGGTCGCGGTGTACTCGGCAATCTCCAGGTTTTCCTCCGCGCCCGCGACGATGGCAGCGCCACGCGCCTGACCCAACTTCAGGGCCGAATCAGCGTTCTTGGCCATAAAGACCTTCTCGATCCCCATGGTGATCGGCTCGTAGGTCTGGATAACCTCGCGCACGCCCCGGTACACCGCCTGCAAGCGATCGTGCAACTCGCCGCTACCGGTGCGGATACAGCCCGACGCCACATAAATACAGCCCCGACCGGTGTCGCGTACCACGCCATAACCGGTAATCCGCGAACCGGGGTCGATACCTAGAATAAGAGTCATAGCGCCTGCAGCTTGAAAATGAATACCTTGCGCACATACCGCGCACCGGCTTGAAGGCAGAAGCCGCAAGCCCCCTGCGCCGATCGAGAGCGTTGGGGA
>NZ_JASLGE010000085.1 GCF_030150285.1 Pseudomonas sp.
ACAAAAGGAACCAAAAAGGCCTTGCCCCGACGTTCGGCCTTCGCTGCGCTCAGGTTCCCTCGCTCCGGTCCCGCTTCGAGGGCACGCCGAGACGGGCCATCCTTGGCCCGACACGGCTTTCCCGGCATCCATGCCGGTCAATCCTCTACGCAGAACCTGCTCTCGGCCTGCCGAAAGGGGCTTGTAGATCAAGATCAAGATCAACAGCGCGTGCGGCGCGTTCCGTAGCAGTTGACGAGTAGAACGAGGCTACGTCCGATTGCGCAGCGATCGTAAAACCTGAATTCCGAATCTACCAGGAACACCGCGCTGTCTGGTTTCACGACGCCTTCGGCGCCGGACGTAGCCTCGCAAGGCTCGGTCACCCCTTGATCTCTACAAAGTCTTCTTCGTGGTACTCGTGGGTGCCGCGCTCACCGCTCTGGCGTTGCAGCACTTCCATTTGTCGCAGTTCGACGCGGCGGATTTTTCCCGAGATGGTTTTCGGCAATTCAGTCACGAATTCAATGCGTCTTACCCGTTTATAAGGGGCCAGGTTCTCGCGGGCGAAGGCCAGGATGCTGCATGCCAATTCGGCCGTTGCCAGCGAACCGCCGGTAAGGATCAGGTACGCCTTGGGCACCGCCAGGCGCAGTGGGTCCGGGCTGGGTACCACGGCCACTTCCATCACCGCCGGGTGCTCGATCAAGGCGCTTTCCAGTTCGAACGGGCTGATGCGGTAGTCAGAGGCTTTAAATACATCATCGGCACGGCCCACAAAGGTGATGTAGCCGTCGGCATCAATTTGTGCAGTGTCGCCGGTGCGGTAGTAGCCGTCGCGCATGACTTCGGCGGTTTTTTCGGGGCTGTCTTCATAGCACAGCATCAGGCCCAGGGGCCGTCCTTGCAGGGGCAGAGCCACTTCACCTTCCGCCGCAGGCAGGCTGTCCGGGTCGAGCATGGTCACTTGGTATCCCGGCAAGGGTCGCCCCATTGAGCCAGGTTTGAGGGTTTGGCCGGGGGTGTTGCCCACCAGGGCGGTGGTTTCCGATTGGCCGAAGCCGTCGCGCAGCGGTAACCCCCAGGCGAGCTGGATCTGTTCGATGATTTCCGGGTTCAACGGCTCGCCCGCCCCCACCAGTTCACGCAGTTTGAGCCGTGGGCGGTAGCTGGCCAGGTCTTCCTGGATCAACATGCGCCACACAGTGGGCGGCGCACACAAGCTGGTCACGCCGTAGGTCTCAAGGGCGTTGAGCAGGGCGGGCGCACTGAAGCGGGCGACGTTGTGAATAAAGATGCAGGCCCCGGCGTTCCAAGGCGCAAAGAAGCAGCTCCAGGCGTGTTTGGCCCAGCCCGGTGATGAAATATTGAGGTGCAGGTCGCCCGGTTGCAGGCCGATCCAGTACAGGGTCGACAAATGGCCAACCGGGTAGCTCTGATGGCTGTGCAACACCATTTTGGGTTTGGAGGTGGTGCCCGAGGTGAAATACAGCAGCATTGGGTCGGTGGCGTGTGTCTGGGCATCGGCTTCAAACTGTTCGCTGTATTCACTGGCGGCACTATGGGCCACCCAGCCTGCCGGAGCAGCTCCGACGCACACACGGCTGCAGCCCTGGCCGAGCCCGGCGAATTTGTCGACATGGGCGCTGCCCACCACCAGGTGCCGTACATTGCCGCGTTCGATACGGTCTTGCAGGTCTTCGGCGGTCAGCAACGCCGTGGCTGGAATGACCACGGCTCCGAGTTTGAAGGCCCCGAGCATGGTCTCCCACAGGGCTACGTCGTTACCCAGCATTAACAGGATGCGTTCGCCGCGCTTAACCCCCAGCGCACGTAAATGGTTAGCCACCTGATTGGAGCGCGCCGACAGGTGCGCGAAGCTGTAGCGCTGCTCACTGCCGTCTTCTTCGACGATCCACAGGGCATTGGCTTGGTTGCCTTGGGCCAGGGTGTCGAAATAATCCAGCGCCCAGTTGAACGTCTCCAACTGCGGCCAGCGGAAGTCGCGTACAGCGGTGTCGTAATCGGTGCGGTGGGCCAGCAGGAAGTCGCGAGCGGTGATAAAGGGCTGAGCAGGGTGCATGGCAATCGTCCTTATTTTTTTTATTGGGACGGGAGGCTGGCCCATGGCCAGAGGTTTGGTTCGAGTATAGGTAGGCAAAAATCAAAGCAGTACGGGCAAATAACCCTATGCGTTATGCATAAACGCCTTATGCACGGTTCGTGCTTGATGGCCCTCAAGGCTTTAAGTCCGGGGCTGAAAAACGACCAATACCGGCTTCTCGCAACGTTTATTGCACTTTCTTCACGGCGGTAGCGCCGGGCTGTAGCACGGCACCTTCCTCGTTACGCGCGAGCATGGGGGCCAGCGGTTTGCCGGTGTGCGTGTCGATCAGCACTGAATGGCGCTCCCCAGGCGCGAACAGATGCGCTTCACCCCATTGGCGCAGCGCCACCACCATGGGGAACAGGCCTTCTCCCTTGGCCGTCAACACATACTCCTGATACGCGGTGCCGTCCGAAGCGGCCTGTAATTGAAGAACGCCAGCGTCCACCAGCTTGCGCAGGCGATCTGTAAGGATATTGCGGGCCACCCCCAAATTGCGTTGAAAATCACCGAAGCGGCGCGCGCCGTCGAAGGCATCGCGCACGATCAACAGCGACCAGCGATCACCGACAACCGCCAGGGTACGTGCGACCGGGCAAGGCTCATCGGTCAAGGGGGCAGAACGAGGCATGGTTTGTCCTGGTGTGGGGAAAGGAAGAACTAGTGTAGTTGCATTTTAAAACTTGATAAATTACCGTGCAATCAGTTTCATTTTGCAACTAGATTGGACGCTCGCTTCCCATGAAAATGCCTGATTCCCCCCGTGTATTACCCCGCAGCGTGGTGTGGCTGTTTGCGCTTGCCAGCGGCATGAGCGTGGCCAATGTGTATTACGCGCAGCCTCTGTTGGACGCTCTGGCGCAAGAATTCAACATCAGCCAGGGCGCTGTCGGTGGCGTGATCACAGCCACACAAATAGGTTGTGCGCTGGCGTTGTTGTTGCTGGTGCCGCTGGGCGATCGTGTCGATCGCCGCCGTTTGATGGCCGTGCAACTGCTGCTTCTGGTGGTGGCGCTGATCGCCACAGGTATGGCGCAATCGGCGTCAGCGTTGCTGGCGGCCCTGCTACTGGTGGGGATGCTGGGCACGGCCATGACTCAGGGGCTGATTGCCTATGCGGCGAGTGCAGCGGCACCCGAAGAGCAGGGCCGCGTGGTGGGGGCTGCACAGGGAGGCGTCTTTATCGGCTTGCTGTTGGCCCGAGTGTTTTCGGGCGCAGTCAGTGATTTGGCCGGTTGGCGCGGCGTGTACTTGAGCTGCGCCGTGTTGATGCTCGGCCTTGCAGCCCCGCTCTGGTACCGCCTGCCGGTGTTGCCCGCCGTGGTGAATAGCCTGAGTTACCCGCGTTTGATTGCGTCGATGGTGACCCTGCTGCGCCAGGAAAAGGTGCTGCAGGTACGGGGCCTGCTGGCGCTGCTGATGTTTGCGGCCTTCACGACTTTCTGGAGCGCGTTGGTGCTGGCCTTGAGTGCGCCCCCGTTCCAGTTTTCGCACACGCTGATTGGCGCGTTTGGCCTGGTCGGCGTGGTGGGGGCGCTGGCGGCGGGACGTGCCGGGCAATGGGTCGACCGGGGCTATGCCCAGCGCACGAGTGCGGTGGCGCTTATGGCGCTATCAGTGGCTTGGTGGCCTCTGTCGTTGATGGAGCGCTCTTTGTGGGCGCTGGTGATCGGTATCGTGCTGCTCGACCTGGCTGGCCAAGCGTTGCACGTCACCAGCCAAACCCTGATCCTGCGTACCCGGCCGCACGCCCACAGTCGGTTGATCGGCCTTTATATGATGTTCTATGCCGTGGGCAGCGGGCTCGGGGCGATCGGTTCCACTGCAGCGTACGCCTACGCGGGCTGGCAGGGCGTGTGCCTGGTGGGGGCGGCTGTGAGCCTGACAGCGTTGATATTTTGGTGGATGACCTTGCGCGCGATGCCTGGTGAAACGACGCTGCCCCCTGGAGCCGGATGAGTCAGCAATCTTGCCAAAAGCTGCACTTGAGAATACCTGCGATAAGTATGTAGTGCCTGCCAGAAATGTAATGCGTTGAAAATCTCCTTGCCCAGAAGCGTGTTGAGCGGCGCAACGGGTTTGTTCATTGTGTGAGGGGATTTACGATGGTTGATGACAGCGGGGTAACGCGCGCCGTTGCGCGAAATAGTGTTAAGCCTACGGACGTAAACACGGCCGCACAAAAAAGTTTGATAAGCTCACTCGTCAATACGGCTGATCTGGCACTTCAAATCTTGAGTAGACAGCCGCCGTTGAAGGTGCCTGTAGCGCTGTCATATATAGAGACCATGGGTTATTTGGAGTGGACGCCGAAAGATGAACTGATGCTGTGTTTTACATCATTGTTTGCCGATATGGATACCCCCCAGCAACATGACCCTGACAGACTGTTTGTTCACTGTCCCGAGTTGCCGGCGTTACATCTGAAGCGCGTTAGCCTGACTGAGGTATTTGATGAGTACAGAGGCAAACAACAGTTGCTCGGGTATTCGATACTCAGAGACGTCACTGCCAACGTCGAAGTGTACGCTTACGAGGACCCGCTATTGTCTTCGGGACGTTATCGGGTAGCGAGGCTGAGCTACGCTGAGTTGCGTGATCGTTGTTTAATGGCCAGTCGTAGACATTTTTTCGGCGTGGGGGTTAAGCAAACACCTAAAAGCTGGTTGGCCGACGCACTTGCGGCACAACGTCAAACCGAAGCGCATTTGCGATTAAGTGATCGTACTCTGTCAGTGTTCAGCCATAAGCTCATTACAACATTAACCGCACCGCTTACGCTGGGGGGGCCGTCTTCTGGCGAGGAACCCCCTGGGGTGTTCGCCCTTGAAGTCGCCAATGCAGACAGTAGTTACCTAGCGCTTAAAGGGGCTTTTGTGCTGACTGAAAGCCGGCGGCACTTACCTGAAAAAACGACCAGGCCTATTGTTTTACTGATCCAGGGGCGCGGGATAGAAGAGTTTGCCAATGGGGCCCACTTTCAACAACAAATGCAGGATGTTTGGTGCACAGAACCCGAAAAAATCAGTTTGTTTTTACCTTGCTTGGGCATTGAAGAATTAGCCAACATTAAGCAGCTTTATTTCAGGGGTGTCAGGAGTCGTCCGTTTACGGCGAACCATGTTTTTGCAGAACTGTTAGACCAGTTTATAAGAAAGCAGTACCTGGATTTACAGTATTGCGTTAGGCATTTACCCGATGAGCCGCTTGCTCGACTGGACGCGTCAATTGATTTACGAGCCCTTTTCAGGGTGAGTGAATTATTGAAGGTCAGGGAGGTAAAAATACTGGAGCGCACGGCTAAAGTTGAACAGACTGATATATCCTCGATTTTTCTGGCTCAATTAATTGAACATGCCCCTGATCTGAAACGCCTACAGGCTAAACTTCCCGTAGAACAACGCTTTAATCTTGATGCCTATTATGTCAATGGTTATGTCACGGATAGTGATAATTCAGACAGTGTGGACGTTAGACGGCCCGTTTTTACGCAGTCGCTTGAGCAAGTATTAATGCGAAAAATAAAGGGTGATCGCTCGCCCAATCAACATTATCAGGGAACAGAGTTTTTTTATGCGCTGAGTTCAGCAACCCTGTACGGCGATCCGGATATGGTCTGGGCCAACCTTGTTCACATGATTGACTCCAGGGACGAATGTGCAGCCCACTATGCCATGACTCAAAGTGCTGCTGCCAAGGCGCATGCTGCAGAATTGATCGATCTTGAGAAAATGCTGGCAGCATTGGGTTATAACCTGACCTCTGGGGTCAGAGCGCACCCGTTCTCGAGTCTTGCACTGGATATCGTGGCCCCCCCCCATCCAAGTGTTGAGTTAGTGGTTCATCAACACTATGTGGAAACGCATCCAGATTCACTGTTTTTCTGGAAGACCGCGCCGTTTCACTCGGTGAGTCTGGCAGTATTGCTCAAGCGATACGGCCTGGGTTTACCGCAGGACGTCGAGCAAAGAACGAAGGTGGTGAATGCTCTATGCGAACTACGAGCTTCTTTAAACTTACGCATGGTGACGGGTACCCCGCTGGTGGATGTTGTCCTCAATGACCTCAGCATAAAAGCAGTGGTTGAGCGTGCGCAGCAGTTTATCGCCGCGCAAGAGGCCTCTCACACGACCGCGAGCCCTGCGCATCTGTTAGATACGCTCTGGCAAGCCTTACCCGAATCAGACCAAGTGTTGGTCACAAAGTACGCCAGTGTCACCCCCACAGCAGCGCTTGAAGTGCTGCTTCTTTCCGCAACGGCTCAGCAGTTGGGTCGTGAGTTGATCCAGTCGTTGAGCTGGTATGGCAGCGAACCTGGGGAACAGATTACGCCAGTTTTTTTGGCGCAATTGGTATGCAAAGCCGTGGCGTTGGTAGATGGGCAGGCGAGCCCTGGCGATGTCTGGGATAACACCACGCCCTGTGGGGCCTTGTCCATGTGGGGGAAAAGCTATGCGCGTTTGCAGGCTGAGCGTCAGGAGGCGTTATTGGATGCTGGCAAAGCCTCCTCCAAGGCCTTTTCATACCTGCTGGAACGCGTGATGCGCGGAAATTTGTCCGCTGATTTTTTTATTCGTGATATTCCGAATGACTTGAGCTATGGCTCTGTCAGGTGGTTGACGTTCAAGCATGGCGTCAACCTTGCTCAAGCGATAAATAGCGACGCCGCGTGGCGGATGAGTTTCCAGGACATCACTGCGCTCGTAGTTAGGATGGGCAGTCAAACCCTGGAAGACGCAGCCGCGAACCAAACGCAGGTAGTCAGAGAAAAGGCTGTCGCGTTTGCAGCAGCCCGGATGGAACCCGCGATTGTTTGGGCGGTGGTGCATGGCATTGTGCCTTGCAAACCGTTTGCCGACTATAAGCCGCACGATATTGAATACGTCGCGGCTCAACTGGATCGTCATGAGCGATTGCTGCTTACCTCGGCCAGGGCTTTATCCGCGTTGCCTCCCGATCGAATGGCCAAGGCCCGGGCAGAGCTGGCTCTGTTCAAGCTCTCGCCTGAACGGCGTTTGGTTGGACCAGGCACCGCAGTAGCCACGCTGCTGGATGTTTATGCCTCTGAGAAAGACCTCAATCAATGGCAACCTTATTACGACCGGCGTGTGGAGCCTACCGCGCAGAACCTTGAACAGCATGCTGCCTTTATCAAGGCGTACCGGCGGTTAGTGGCGTTGAATTTTGAGCAAGATTATGCAGCCTTTCTCTCGGCTGCCAAGGCAGGCTACCAAGTGGTGATCGCGACGTTGCTGGCAAGGCTCCCGCGTGTTGATCGCATAGCGTTGGAAAACGGCCAGGTCCAGATGTACACGTTAAGGCAGGTCATCGGCTACGAAGAGCCGGGTAAAGTGGACCGCATCAAGAGTGACAGCGTAGGGCGATTTGGTTTTATTTTAAAAACCAACTATTTGAACATCACGCGATTTTACGAAGTGTTCGCGCGAGAAATGATCATCAATCCCTTGCCCCATGACTTTAACCTGGTCGTTGGCGGGGTCATGCAGGATCTGCAAATTGGTGGCAGCGGGTTGAGCACGTATACCTATCTGGCACGAAACGGTACCTCCATGCCCTTTGACTGGGCGGCCTACCAGAAAGGCACCCGGCCCGAAGCTGGCAAAACATCAACGTTTATTGCCGACCCATTGGGTGAATTGCTGCTGGCGAACCTGGATGTGCGTGCGCAACCGCCCACGCCCAAAACCTTGACGTCGTTGCGCACGCAAGCGATCACTCAAACCATTGCGCAGCATTTATTCTATGTAAACGAGCGGGCGCTCTATTCGAAATGCAAAGGTATAACCTCGCTTGAAGAAGAGAGCCCGCTTGTGGTGTTGTTGAAATGGTTTTTGCCGTTTTGGGGAACCTTGGAGGATCTGTTGTCAGTCGATCCTGACCGGATTGAGCAAGCAACGTTAAGTGCTGTCACGGACCTGCTTATATTTTTGCCCATCGGTAAATTTCTGGGGGGGACAACGCGGGTGCTGAAACTCTCCGCGGGCCTTGGTTTTCGAGTGGTTATTCCCAAACTGGCCCCCTTGGCCGGTCAATTACTTATCTCATTGAGCAAGGAAATACTTCCAGACCCCGTGGCTCTTCTGCAAGGTGTAGGGCGTCTTCTCAAATGGGGGGGCAAGCGTGCATTGGCAAGAGGGCAGCGCTCTTACGCATTGATCAGCAACGGGTTACAGCACTTTCGTCAAAGCGCCAAGGAACTCACTGGGCAGGCGGGTCATTATAATCTGGTCAGTGACCTGGCGGTGGTTGACCCCGGGTACTGGAAACCACTGGCCACGGGCGATGAGTTGTTCATGTTTGAGGGTATTGATCATGTCCCTGTGCGAAACATTGCAACGCGAATTGACCCTGCCCATGTGCTGGTTGACTCTCTGTCCGGTGTACCCTTTGGACCACGCTTGTATACGACAGATGACGCCGTCGAACGCACGATGCTGGCGATTAAGGTTGAACTATCGAAAGCGTCAAAAGTGCAAGAGTCAGGAAAGTTTTCCGGTCTCTATGCCCTGGATAACAAGCAGTACGTTGAGTTTGATGTGTATATATTTGAGGTTCAAGTGGCTGGCCCGTCCAACAGGCTCAGGATCGTCGATTCAAGGGCTATAACGCGGGGGTCGGGCCCTTATTTCCTGATGAATAACAATGGCTTTATTGAGGCCCAGCCACAGGCCTTTCTGAACGTGCTCAGAAGTGCCGAGTACGAAAGAAACCTGCAAATGGCCGTGGAACTTCAGATTGAGTCTTCCCAGCTTGTACCCTTACTGGAATGGACCAAGCGTCTTTATTCCGGGCGTTCAGATATTCAGGCTCACCATTTTTTGCGGGGCTTTGATTTCCCCAAAGACTCGAGGATCAGTAAGTACCAGCTGTTGTTGGAAGCGATCGAACAAGAGAGTGCGATCCCTCGATGGGCGCAGCAATTCCTGATTCCGGGTTATTGGCGGCATGAGGATCACACCTATATTCCAGCGTTGAATGCGCTCTGGCGTCTGGACAAAACTCGCTCCAAAGAAGCGATAGAGCAGCTATGGGGCAGTTTTAATATGACAGGAGAAACGCGGACGCGGTTTTTCAATGAGCTATGTCTCACCGGGACCATTCCGGATTGGGCGCAGCAGTGGAAACTGGCTTCGAATAAGGCAGATGACCTGCACCGGTTCGATGCGCTGCATGCATCAGCGTCTGAAAGAATCACTGAAATGCAACGCCATTCAGGGAGCATCCGTAATGAGTCTCGCAGCTTGGTTAGAGAGTTCGACTCGAATTTTTTGGACGCGTATTACCTCTCCCGAGGGTATCTGAAAAATGAGCATGATGTGCTATACCGCACCGATATAGGGGCTGTATTTCGAGGTGATCATCGACTGCCTTCAACACTTTGCGCGGACGGCCGAATGATGGCATTCAGCGGTGGGCACACTTACCAGACAACCACCGGTACGGTGATGGCAAGTAGTTTTCAATTGAGGGATGCCCAGCAATATGCGTTTGGAGAGTACTTTGCCAGTGCCGGGCAATTGCGTTATCGAGACCAGTTTGCCACGTCGCCCAGGCCCTCAAGCAGCCGTTCCGGGTCTGCTGGGGAGTCTTCTGCGGACTCGTCTCCAGTGCCCTCGAGCCCGCAGGTCCAGCAAATAGAAGGGGTTGTTTATGTGATTGATGTGAGGGGCGTGGAGGTTGTTCCGATTGCCGACAACGTGGTGATTAATCCTCGTCAGGCTACGGCTCAAGGCTATGTTGTCTCGGCTGAGGCGCATATATCCGTTTCGCCCAATGATGGGCTACAGTCTGAGCGGCTTTGGTTGCACGAAAAGGACGGCACGCGAATAGCCAGCATCCATGACCTCAATGATCATGCTGCTGAAGAACTGGCACTGCTTGAAAATGACATCAGATCGGGGAGTGATACACAAAGAAGTTATGGACGCCTATTTTATCTCGCGGCGCAAGATCCGAACATTAAGTTGCTGGATCTTGAAAACGTGGGCGAGATGCGCAACTTTACATTCGCTTCCCCTTAACCTTTAGGCATCAAGCCGATCAGTTGCTGTGTTGCTCGTTCAGCCTGTACATCCTGACCGGCAAGTCCGCAGCGGCGCCAGCCTGCCCGCGAAAACTGGCCTCCTGGCAAAGGCGCTAATCGATTAAACCGCCCGTTTAAACACGCTGTGCTATAAACTTTGCGCTAAGAAAATTCCTACACGTCAATCAGGACGACAAGCGCAATGACATTGAGGCCAGTTTTCACCCGGCGAATTCCCAAAGGTCTGTTTTTCGCCTGCTCATTATTGAGTATCAGCAACGGGGTTCAGGCTGCCGAGAGCACATCCGAGAAGGATCAGGATGAGTGGCTGGTGCTGGTCAGCCCCTTTGTCTGGGCTCCGTCCATGAATGGCCAGGTCGAAATGGCCGGGGTCAGCACCAAGGCGGATGTGGGGTTCCGGGATGTGTTCAGTAACCTGAACAAGGTCTTTATGGGCAACGTGGAAGTCACCAACCGCACGGTCGGCTTTTATATCGACACGGTGTACGCCAAGACCCGGCAGTCGGAAAGGCTCTTCGGGCAAAAGCTCGGCCTGGACATCACCCAGGCCACCGTCGCGGGGGGGGTGTACTACCGCGCGTATGAACAGACCTTGCAGGGCAACACCGTGTTTGGCGAACCGCGCAACTGGCGCATTGAACCCACTGCCGGCTTGCGCTGGACCAAGTTGTCGACCCGCTTGACCCTGGACGCGGTGAACTTCAGCACCAAGAAAAAAACCGATTGGGTTGACCCCTTTATCGGGCTGCGTATGCATGCGGACCTGGACGAGCGCTGGACGTTGTCCGGCGAGGCGGACACGGGCGGGCTGGATACACCGTCGAAAAAAACCTACAACGCCCAAGCTTACCTGGGCTACCGGATGTACCTGCTGGACCACCCGACCATTGTGCGCGTCGGTTACCGGGTGCTCGCGCAGGAATACAAAATCAATGACTTTACCGGCAACAAGTTCAAATACGACGTCACTCAACGCGGGCCGGTGCTCGGTTTATCGATGCGTTTCTAGTAAGGATCAATGGAATGAAAAAGCCTTCTCTTAAAGCTCTGGTATTGGCCCTGTCCAGCTGCGTGCTCTCTATTCCCGTGGCACACGCCTGCACCCGGCTGGTGTACCTGGGCGATGACCAACATGTGATTACCGCCCGCTCGATGGACTGGAAATCCGACGTGGCCACCAACCTGTGGGTATTCCCCAAAGGCATGGAGCGTAACGGCGAAGTGGGGCCAACATCGATCAAGTGGACCTCCAAATACGGCAGCGTGATCGCCAGCGGCTACGACATCTCCACCACCGACGGTGTCAATGATGCCGGCCTGTCGGCCAACCTGCTGTGGCTAGTGGAGTCCGAGTACCCGACCTACAGCAAAGACAAACCGGGCTTGAGCATCGCCGCCTGGGCGCAGTACGTACTGGATAACTTCGCCACCGTGGCCGAGGCCGTTGAAGTGCTCAAGACCGAGCCGTTCAATGTGGTCACCGCCCAGGTACCGGGCGAGAGCCGCCTGGCCACGCTGCACCTGTCCATGTCCGATGCGTCGGGTGACAGCGCGATCATCGAATACATCGACGGCAAACAGGTGATCCACCACAGCCGTGCCTACCAGGTGATGACCAACTCCCCGGCGTTTGAGGCCCAATTGGCGATGAACGCGTATTGGCAGTCCGTGGGCGGCACCGTCATGTTGCCGGGCACCAACCGCTCGGCGGACCGTTTTGCCCGTGCCTCGTTCTACGTCAACGCCGTGCCGCAAAACCAGGACGATCGCCTCTCGCTGGCCAGTGTATTCAGCGTGATCCGCAACGTCTCGGTACCGTACGGCATCTCCACCCCGGGCGAGCCGAACATCTCCTCGACGCGCTGGCGCTCGGTGATCGACCACAAAAACAGCTTGTACTTCTTCGAATCGGCCGTGACCCCGAACACCTTCTGGGTGGACTTGAAAAAGCTCGACCTTTCAAAAGCCACTGGCCAGGTCAAAAAACTCGACCTGGGGCCAAACCAGAGCACGATTTTTTCGGGCGAAGTGTCCAGCCAGTTCAAACCCATGCCTGCGTTTAAATTCGAAGGCGCTTAAAACCGCGACCGCCATAAAAGATTGCGAGCGTGCTCGCGATCTTTTATGCGCTTGATCTGCCCTGAAGGGGCGCGGGGGCCGTGGCGTAATCACTGCCCATGCACCGCTCCCTTCAGTGCCTGCTGCTCGCTGTGGTGTTCGTGCGCAATATCAAAAACACCACCCCGCTCAACAGGCCGATCAACACTGCCGCCGACAGCAATACGGCGCTGTGGGAAGTGCTGAAGGCTTCGCGAGCGGCGTCGATCAGGGCGTGTCGGGGCTCGCCGCTCAAAGCGTGGGCGGCCATCAGTGTTTCGCCGATGGAACGCGTTGCCGTGTCTGCCAGGGCACTCGGCAGGCCATCCGGCAAGCGGATGGCGCGTTCGTAGCTGACTGTCAGCAACAGCCCGAAGCCGGTAATGCCCAGGCCGGTCCCCAGGTCATAGCTGGTCGCTTCCAGAGCACCGGCCGACCCGGCTTTTTCAGCGGGTGTATTGCTCATGATCGCCACCGACGACGCCGTAAGCCCGATGCTGAGGGCAAAGCCCAAGACGGCCAGCAGGCCGATCACGCCCAGGCTCATGTGGTCAAAGTTGCTGTTGGCCAGGCCCGCCAGGCTGACGGCCGAGATTAACAGTGAAAGGCTCGCCACCGCCCGCAGGCCCAGCCAGCTCATGGCCAGCCCGGCCAGCGGGCCACCGATCGCCGACGCGATCATCAGCGGCAGCATAAACAGGCCCGCCTCCAGAGCGGTGCGGCCAAACACAAATTGCAGCTCTTGTGCGAGCATCAGCTCAACGCCCGCCAGTGAGCCCATGACCACCAATGCCATCACCACGCCTGCACTGATGGCGGGTTTGGCGAACAGGCTCATATCAAGCATCGGTGCGGGGGCATGCAACTGCTTGTGAACGAACCAGGCCAGCATGCCCAGGCCGAGCACCAGTGCGCTCGCGGTCAACCACAGAGGGGAGCCCTCCTTCACACTGGACTTGATGGCATACACCGTAGCCAGTATGCCGATCATCAAAATTACCGCCTGGCCCAGGGTCCAATTGCCTTTGCCGAGCACCGACTGGCGCGGCGCACACGCCATCACCATCGGCAGCACCACCAACATCACTGGCACGTTGACCAGAAACACCGAGCCCCACCAAAAGTGCTCCAGCAATGCGCCCCCCACCAGCGGGCCCATTGCCGCGCCTGCCGACGCCACCGCGCCCCAGATCCCCAATGCAGTCGCGCGTTCGCGCTCATCGCTAAAGGCCTGGCGAATGATGGCAAGGGTGCAGGGAATGACCATCGCCGAACCGACCGCCATAAATGCCCGGGAGGCAATCAACAGCCCGGCCGAGGTCGAGAACGCTGCAAATACAGAGCCCAGGGTGAAAATCAACAACCCCGACAGCAGCAAACGCCGATGCCCGACCCGGTCAGCCAGAGTGCCCATGGGAATCAACAGGCTGGCCATCAACAGCGGATAGATATCGATAATCCACAACACCTCAGTGCCCGTGGCCTGCAGGGCCAGCGTCAGCGAGGGAATGGCGACGTGCAGAATCGTCATGTCCAGCACGATGGGCAAGAAGGCAAACATCACAGCCAGCAGCGCCCACCACCGGTTCGGTGAAGAAACCATCACGGTGTACCTCTCACATTCGTCTCGCAGGGGGGGACGCATCGTATTTTTGCGGCCAGAGTGAGTCAATGTAGATGGGCCCCGATCTTGTAGGCTTTTTGTAAGTGCTGTGCGAGCGGTGTGCAGCGTAAATGTTCACTGCACTGGAACCATTGAGGGTGCCTGCGAAAACAGGCGGCTGAGGTATCCATTCCAGTGTTGCCATCAGTCACGGCATCATTTGTATGATCCTGATATCGGGGGGTTTGAGTTATTTCCCCCTTGTTACCTCGGTGAGCGCGCCATGCTCGCTGCATAGGTTCGATGACAAAGAGTGACGGATGTGATCCGCAGGCTGCAGTCAGGAGGTGTTGAGTTTATGCGGTCGCTATGCACGGGGTGAATCTCCAGAGTTTTCAGGTTGTACCCGTTGGAAATGAATGCTAACCATTAATGATTTTTTTAGTTTATTTATTTAAGGGTATTATCTTTATTTAAAGCTATTAACTTTTACAGTTCGCGGTATGAGCAGTTATTCCAAATAAGGCGAGAAAACTTTTGAGGTGTTTTTATGGGTGGGATGGAACTCTTTTTTATGAAAAATGATTAGTTTTATATGTCACGATCAGACGCTGTACGAAATATTTGCCAGCGAAGGTCAGTCAAAGCGAACACAGGCGGGGAACGGCCGGGGCGCGCACGATTCTACGTATTATAAATAAGCGCTCTGAGCCTGTTTTCAGCACAATATCACCGAGCGCAGATATGTTTCGTACAGAGCCTAAGACGTTCAATCGCAAAACAACGGCTCGGAGGCTAATTATGTTCAATAGAGTTTTTTTCAATCACACCAACCATGCGTATTTAAACACATCTGAACACTCACGAGCGTCCAGCGCGACCCGTGTTTGCGATTTGTCTTCAGCAACTCTCCAGCACACGGCTGCTTTCAAAGCGAACCCGAAAAGCTTCCTTGAAGGCCATACTGTTGATGCCAGGCATGTGATAAGAATGGGTGATGGTTTAACCGGGGATCTGTTGAATAACACGATTAAACAGGGGCATTTCGCACTTATTCTCGACGCCAGTACGGGTAATTTTATCCTCAAGCATGTAAATGCCGCGACGGCTGCCGATCGAGATAAAGTGATACATGCCCACTGGATACCATTCAAAAATGGAAATGGTACACCGGGTTATGTGGACATTCCCAAAGATCCACGTTATGCCACCGCGCAGGAGTCAGCCCCCTTCGCTTTCACACCGGGTATGAACGGGTGTTCGCTGGAAATCAGGGAACATCTCAGAGATGATCGTTACATGCGTGTGTTTCATAATCAGCATCCTGAGAGCGCGACTACAAATAATCTTGTCAGAGAAATATCAGGTCTCAAGATCGGTTCATTCGGCCCTGATGATTATCATGATGAGAACTCCATCGCTCCGGTTGCCTTCAACATGATGTATTTCGACAGAGACTCTACTAACTGGAAGTTTCTGGGTCAGTCCCTTGAGACCAATCCTTATGACAGTAAGCAGGTGTTGAGCAGGGTTAATCCTGGCAGTGTGAATATCAAAGATGTCTCTGACTGAAAAAAGCACAGCATTATTCTGCATGGTGACTTCAGTGCCGTGACGAAGTCGCCATGCAGTTCAAGACTGCCATCGAGTGGACAATTGTTGAACTCAAACCTTGGCCTTTCCCGTGGCGTTACTCACCAATGTGGAGGCTTTGCCTGTTAGCAGTTTGTCAGTGGCCTAGTGGATGATGGGTATCAGTTCGTGAGCTCCAGATAGTCATTCAACGCCTGACGAGTCAGATCATTCAGCGTCATGTTCTTGCGGCTGGCTGCCAGCGCGGCAGCCATGTGCAGATCATGGCCAACACGAACATTGAACGAGCCTTTGCAGGGTGTTTCCGGTTTGTGGCCGAGCTTCAGACAGGTCTCCAGATAATCATCCACCGCTTCATGAAACGCAGCCTGAAGTTCGGCGACAGTCTCACCTTCATAACTGACCAGAGGGCGAATAAACAAGAGTTTGCCGTACAGGCAGTTGTCCTCTGTACTGGCCTCTATCGAACCGTAGTAGCCCTTGTATTTCATCTGGTTGCTCATGGGATCAGACCTCCTGATTTCAACTGTTCGACGATCTGGCGTTTGATCTAGGCCTTGAGTTCGTTGCCCGGATGCGGTTTGTGCAGATTGATCATCGCTGTGGGATCGCCGTTGTCGAATTTAACCCGGCTGCCAGATCCTTAAATTTGGCGATAGCCGAGGCGTCGGAGCAGGGTGATAAGTGGTCGCGGTCACGCTTTTTTCACCCTCGTCTGCCCGATCAAGCATTAGCCAGCCTTGTACAATGGCCATCCGGGAAGGGGTGCAACAAGAGTGCTGAGAAATGTTACTGACGGATTTTCAGTTGAAGCAACCGACATCGACCTGATTGAACACCTAAGCCTCAGAGGCATTTTTAAAGCTGCCCACTGTGACATCCACAGCCAACGCCACCCGTTCCAGGTACACGACGACGTGGGCACCGGCATTCCTGATAGACGCGCTTGAACAGGTCGGCATCGCCCTTGGGGTCGAACACGATACAGGTTTCGCCACGACGGATGTCCTGGGCGATCAGCAGTAGAAGGTGCGGATGCGCAGCCAAATTGGCCCGGATCGTGTTCAGGTTATTGCTCATGTGCGTCATTTCGCACCAATAGTATGATAGCCTTCGCCCTGTTGATATTGTTGCCGGAGGCAGAATCATGGGAACCGTACGTAAAACTATCACTGTGACCGACAAGCAGGATGGTTGGATCAAAGCGCAGATTGATGCTGGGTACTACACCAATGACAGCGAATACATCCGCGACCTGATCCGGCGTGAGCAGGAGCGCAACGCGGAAGTGGAAGCAATTCGTTCGGCGCTGATCGCCGGTGAATCCAGCGGCGAGCCGCGTCCATTTGACCCCGATACTTTCAAGCAGAGGATGTTGGCCAAGCATGGCTGAGTACCGACTTGCACCGGCTGTCGAGCGGGATCTGGAGGTGATCTGGGCTTACACCGTTCAACGGTGGAACGTGGAGCAAGCGCATCGCTACACCGACATCCTCACCGATGCTTTTGGTGCGTTAGCACAGTCGCCCAAGACAGCCCAAGCCTGTGACTACATTCGACCGGGCTACCGTTGCAGCCGGGTTGAGCGGCACATGATTTATTTTCGTATCACCGATTACGGGATTGCGATCATTCGCGTGTTGCATGATCGAATGGATGCCGCGCGTTACCTGTGATGCTTCGCATCAAATCATCTGCGCTTGCAGCAGTCGCTCGATAATCTAAAGGTCGAATACGGCGTGCCCGCGGGCGAGCTGCCCAGCATTAAGGTGAGCATCGCCCCGATAATATTGAGGTAGGTGGTGTCTACGAAACCCAGGGCGATTCAGTTCATATTTGGGGGCACGCCATTTTTTTAGTAGCAGACGTGCCCCCAAATATGCCCCCAGAGTAAGTGGATTCAGCAGTATTTGACGGATGGCAGCGGATCAAAAATTACCTTGAAAACCGTCTGAAACAGGCATTCCAGAGCGATTTCAGACGCCTCTGTCAAAGACTTTCCGGGTCCCCGAAAAACATTTGAATCCGCGACCGCAGCCAGCGTTCGCCCGGGTCGTTGTCCTGGGCTCCGCGCCAGGCCATGTGCAGTTCGAAGCTGGGGACGTCCAGCGGTGGGTCTTCGGCGCGGACGCCGCCGGCAGCAGTCAGGGCTTCGGCGGTGTAGTCGGGGACGGTGGCGATGATGTCGGTTCCGGCCAGTAAGGTACTCAGGCCGTTAAATTGCGGTACGGCCAGCACGACATGGCGTTTGCGGCCCAGCGCTTCAAGTTGGGTATCGATAAAGCCGCTCAGGTCGCCCGCAAAGGACACCAGCGCGTGGGGGCGGGCGCAGAAGTCGTCCAGGCTCAGGGCTCCGGGCATGGTGTCGGCACGCAACAATTTGGGTTTGCTGCGGCGCAACACTTTGCGCTTGGCGTTGGCCGGCAGGTCGCTGGTGTAACTGACACCCACCGAGATTTCACCGGATGCCAGCAGCGGCGGCATCAGGATGTAGTTGACCCGGCGCACCACCAGTACGATACCCGGTGCTTCGGCGCGCAAGCGCTTGAGCAGCATGGGCAGCAAGGCAAATTCGACGTCGTCTGACAAGCCCACGCGAAACACCGAAGTGCTGGTGGCCGGGGTGAAGTCGGCCGCACGGCTCACGGCGGTGGAAATCGAGTCCAGCGCCGGTGACAGCAGGGCAAATATTTCACTCGCCCGTGCGGTCGGCTCCATGCTGCGCCCAGTGCGTACGAACAACGGGTCGTCAAACAGGTTGCGCAGGCGCGACAAGGCCGCGCTGATAGCCGGTTGCCCCAGAAACAGTTTTTCGGCCGCACGGGTCACGCTGCGTTCATGCATCAGGGTTTCAAAGACGATCAGCAGGTTCAGATCGACGCGGCGCAGGTCGTTACGGTTCATCGGGCGGGTTCACTGGCGGGCCAACGGGTCGTTAGGGAATGAATCTTACTGGCAAAATTGATTAATCGTCACTCGGTAGATTGGTAATCGTACGTTTTACCGAGTAAAAGATGCGCGGGTTCTGGGGGTTTGGGGTAAATTTTCTGAAGCGTTCTAGCACCTGATCTACAGCGCCAAAGGCAGCGTTCTATAGGAAAATCCTCAAAGGTGTGCTGGGCAAAATGACGGCGGATCAATGTCAGGCATGTCGACTATTAATGCTGTCTGTTAGTCTTGCGCACAAAGCCCGGATAAAGTCCCGGGGTATGAGTGATTAATTTGGCGAGGTTGGTGATGTCGCGCTCGATCCGTTTTCACAAGTTTGGCTCGGCCGAGGTGCTCAAGTGCGAAGAGCACGAGGTCGCTGCGCCCAGGGCTGGCGAAGTGCAGGTGCGCGTCGAGGCGATTGGCATCAGTTGGTATGACGTGCTGTGGCGCCAGAACCTGGCCCCGACCCAGGCGCGTCTGCCTGCCGGTATCGGCCATGAAATGGCCGGTGTGGTGACGGCGGTCGGTGAAGGCGTGAGCGATTTGGCCGTGGGCGACAAAGTGGCGAGCTTTCCTGGCCAGAGTGCCAATGACTACCCGACTTACGGTGAGTTGATTGTGATGCCGCGCTCTGCCCTGACACGCTACCCGCAGGTACTGACAGCCATTGAGGCCAGTGTGCATTACACCCCGTTGCTGATGGCCTACTTCGCGTATGTGGACCTGGCGCGGGTCAAACCCGGGCAAACGGTGTTGATCACCGATGCCAGCCACTGTGCCGGCCCCTCGTTTGTGCAATTGGGCAAGGCGCTGGGCGTGACGGTGATCGCGGCCACCCGCGACGCGGAGGAACGTGAGTGCCTGTTGGCCCTGGGTGCCGACAAGGTCATTGTTACCGAGGAGCAGGACTTGTTGATGGAAATCAACAGGATTACGCAGAACCGGGGCGTGGACGTGGTGCTTGATGGTCTGGGCGGCCCACAAATGTCGGTGCTGGGCGATGTGCTTGCTCCTCGCGGCAGCCTGGTACTGTATGGCTTGCAGGGCGGCAATCAAACACCGTTTCCGGCCTGTGCAGCGTTCCAGAAAAATATTCAGTTCTTTGTGCACTGCATTGGCAACTTCACCGGCAGGCCGGAACTGGGTATTGCCCAAGACGAAGAAGCGCTGCAGCGAGCCCTGCGCGATATTAATCAGTTAACCGCTGACCGGGTGTTACAGCCTCTGGATGTAAGTGTTTTCCCCTTTGACCAGTATATTGAAGCGCACCGTTACATGGATGGTTGCCCTTGCCGAGGACGGGTTGCACTGGAACTGCCTGTGGCCTGACGCCCGCCCGTACTGTCATGAAGCCGACGCCCTTGAACCTGGTTCAAGGGCGTTTTTTTTATGGGTATGCGTTTAAACGGGCATGTTTGGTTTTAAGGAGCTTGTTTAAAGAAGAGGCGGCCAATAAATTCATTTGGCTGTCTTTAAAAAATAATAAATCCATTTGAATTGATTTGCGTGTAAGGCGATTCTTGTGCGGATGTGTGTCGCGTCTGTTCTGAGCCCTGTACTCCAGTTAAATGTGGGCGCATTGAGGGTGGCTGCTGATAATAAAACGCTCAACTTGAGGGATGAGCCATGAACAACTTTCATGAACAAGCCATGAGTTTTGTTTATCAGCAAATGCTGAATCGACTGCTGGGCTTTTTCAGTCGGTCTGAACGTATTGCGCTGCAATTATTGATTCAACGCTTACTCGTGGCCGCAGGCGGCATAGACCGAATTGGCCATTATCGCGTTATGGTGGTTCATGAGGGTGGCCAGGAAAGTGCGTATAGTCTGGCTTTTTTGCGTGCGGCGCAGTTGAGTATCGCCGCACGGGCACCTCACACGTTTGAGTTGCGGATGGCGGTATTGTGCCAGCCACGCGTCACACTCGGGTTGATGGCCTGCATACAGGCACAGTGCGCTGAGTTGTTTATGTATGAAGACCGTCGCGTCGAACTGCTGCTGGTCGACGAGTCGGGTGTACAGCAATTGCGCAAGCCTGATGCGTTTGAACGGCCGGTTGTCAGGGCGGACCGAGTGCCTGTACTGATGACGGGACACCTGAGCCAAGGCGATGCCCGAGCAACGTTTTGTTATGGCGACCTCTTGGCGCGGGCCCGGTTGTTTAGCCATGCGTGCGGCTGGGGTGGCGAAGTCAATGCGTTGATCGATCGTCGCCCACCCACGCACCTGGCCCAGTACATGGCCTGGATTCAACGGGTGGCTTGGCAGCGCGGGCATGCGCAGCGTGCCGTGGTGCAAGAGTGCCTTGCAACGACCCTGCGCCTGTGTTCGCGGCTCGCAGACGATTATGAACACGGGCTGCGTTTGATACCCCCCAGCAGGCGGGTGCCTGAGTTCGAGCCCGTACGCGAACTCAGAGTGATCAACGTGTTTGATTGTCTTTGCGGTGAAGTGCAAGTGCTGCACTCACAAGTGCTGATGTTTATGCAAGGTATGAAACCCCTGCAGCCGTTGGCTATCGAAGAGCCACAGGCGGCGGTTGTGATGGTGGCGGCGCATCTGCAAGGTTTGCGTGGCGAGTGGCAGCACGGGGTGGCATACAGTGCGGGTATTGCCGCCTACTTGCAGCACGCGATGGTCGACAATCAGTACAACGAGCGATTCAAAGGGCAGTTGGTTAAACAACTGCGTGCGGCCTTCAATACGGCGAAAAAAACCCGCAAGTTACGGTCGGTCGCCACTCAATATCTGGAGCAGGTGTATGGCCTGAGTGATGAGCATTTGCGCTGTTTGGTCCACTCGCCGTTTATTAATCAGGGCAGGGCGCTGAGCGTTTTTTTGCAACAGTGTTATCCCGAGAAGCGATACTTGTGTGACGTATATGAACAACTCTTGGCTTCCCGCCAGCCATCGACGACAGTTGACGCCTTGTGGCTGGAATCCGTGAGCGGGCTGCCCTTGGCCTCCTTGCAAGCGCTGTACCGTATGTCGATGGCCCAGAACCGGGACGGGGCCTCAGTGATTGCTCTGCTGCGGGCCCATGACCCGAACACCCACAGCCGTTATGCGATTTTCGAGCGAAAGGCCTTCGACTGAAAAACTGCATGGAGCGTGCCTGCCGTTTTGGGCATGGCAAGCACGCTCAAGGGTGCCGCCTATCCAATAGGGTTTGCCAGAACGCCAGGCAAACTGCTATCTGTACGCATATCCAGTAAAAAGCCAGTGGTTTGTGTTGCCCGTGATTTCCAACCCCCTCGAAGACCCGTTGTACTACCTGAAGAATTTCCAGCACGTCCTCGGCTGGATTGCCGCTCGTTATGACGATGTGCTGAGCGCTGACGAGCACCGTTTTATCGCTGCTTTTACCGCGCTGCCCACCGTATCCCAGGCTTTATGGGTGCGTATGGTGATGCGCAAGGGGCCGCATTTCAGAGCCAGCAAGCTCAATTACCTGGAAATTGGTGACGTGCAACAGGCCGCGCTACCTTTGCTGGTCGAGGGCTGGGTCAGTGACCAGGCCCCGCTGGCCTTGAGTGAGGTGTTCGAGGTGCTGACCAAACCTGAGATTCTGGCTTGTCTGGGTGGGGCCATTACGCGGCCCGGCGGGAAAAAGTCAGACTGGCTACAAGCGCTGGCGCAAGACTTTTCAACGCCGCAAGCCTTGAATCAATGGTATCCCGCCTTGGGTGACCCGCTCTACACCTTGGCCAATCGCGCCCTGAGTGACCGCCTGCGGCTGATGTTCTTTGGCAACCTCAGCCAGGGCTGGTCGGACCTGGTGCTGGCGGATCTGGGGCTGTTCACTTATGAACCGGTGGATTTCAGCCCGGCATCACGGGCCCTGCGTTGCCGCGCTGATATCGAGGGCTACCTGCATTTGTATGCCTGCCGCGAGCATTTTGAAGCGCACGCAGAGGTGAGCACGGTGCTGCCCCAGGTGCTGGACTACCAGCCCGACAACCGTTGGCTGCAACGTCGTCGCTCACGCCTGTTGTTTCAGATGGGCCAGCATCAGGAGCGGGCAGATGCCCTGATCAGTGCTTTGCAGGTGTATGAACACAGTGCCCACCCGGACGCACGCGCGCGCCGTATTCGGGTGCTGGAACGCCTGGGCGACTACCCACAGGCCATGGCGCTGGCCCAAGCCGCCGAGTTGGCCCCCTTTACCGAAGCTGAATTCCAGCAGGTGCAGCGCATGCTCCCCAGGTTGCGCCGCAAGCTGGGGTTGCCAGCACCTGAGCGAGCCAAGGCCGCTGCCCCCGAGCGTCTCGACCTGTGCCTTGAACACGCGGCCGATACCCGCGTTGAGTCCGCTGTGGCTGCGTACCTTCACACGCCTGAAGCGCCCGTTTATTACGTTGAAAATACCCTGATCAATGGCCTGTTCGGCCTGCTGTGCTGGCCCGCGATTTTTGCGCCATTGCCCGGTGCGTTTTTTCACCCGTACCAAAGCGGCCCGGCCGATTTGCTGGAAGAGGACTTTTACCCGCGCCGCGCCGACCTGTTCGAGGCCTGTCTGGCGCAGTTGCAAGACGGCCGTTACCAGCAGACCCTTCGCGACACCTGGGCGGCCAAATGGGGTGTGCAATCGCCCTTTGTGGCCTGGGGCTACCTGACGCAAAGCCTGCTCAACGATGCGCTGGCCTGCTTGCCGCCCGCCCATTTACACGTGTGGTTCAGGCGACTGTTACAAGACATCCGCGCCAACCGCGCCGGCATGCCTGACCTGATTCAGTTTTGGCCTGAACACAACACCTACCGCATGATCGAGGTCAAGGGGCCGGGCGATCGCCTGCAGGACAACCAACTGCGCTGGCTGGCCCTGTGCGAGCAGCACGACATGCCCGTGACCGTGTGTTACGTGCAATGGCAGGTGCAGGCGTCGTGAGTTACCGCATTGCGGTACGGGCCTTGTGCGAATTCACGGCCAAGGTCGGTGACCTGGACCTGCGCTTTACCCCGTCACCGACTGCGCAGCAAGGCATCGCCGGGCACCGTACCGTGGCCGCCCGGCGCAGTGCAGGCTATCAGGCTGAACTCAGCCTTGAAGGCCAGTACGAAGGCTTGATCGTGCGTGGCCGTGCCGACGGCTATGACCCGGCAACCCATACCCTGGAAGAGGTTAAAACCTACCGCGGCGACTTTGCGGCCATCCCGGCTAATCACCGCCAGTTGCATTGGGCGCAGGCCCGGGTCTATGGCTGGTTGGTGTGCCAAAGCCTGCAACTGCCTGAAGTGAACCTGGCGCTGGTGTACTTCGATATTGTCAGCGAACAGGAAACGCGCCTTCAGGAAACCTGGAGTGCGGCGCAGTTACAGGGCTTCTTCAATCAGCACTGCGCGCGGTTTCTGGCCTGGGCCGAGCAGGAAGCCGCACACCGGGTGGCGCGGGATGAGGCGGCCCGACACCTGGCGTTTCCCCATGCACAGTTTCGAACCGGGCAGCGGGCGCTGGCCGAGGCGGTGTACAAGACCGCCAGCGGCGGCCGCTGCCTGATGGCGCAAGCCCCCACCGGCATTGGTAAAACCATCGGTACGCTCTTTCCCTTGATAAAAGCCATGCCCGGGCAGCAACTCGACAAGCTGCTGTTTCTGACCGCCAAAACCCCGGGCCGCCGTTTGGCGCTGGATGCCGCGCGGGTGCTTTACCCTTCGGGCAGCGAGACGCCGTTGCGGGTGCTGGAAATGGTGGCACGGGACAAGGCTTGTGAGTACCCGCAAAACGCCTGTCATGGCGATGCATGCCCACTGGCGAAAGGCTTCTACGACCGCTTGCCAGCGGCGCGTCAGGCCGCCATTGCACACTCGCCGCTCACTCAGCACACCCTGCGGGACGTGGCGCTGGCGCATCAGGTATGCCCGTATTACCTGAGCCAGGAAATGGCCCGTTGGGCCGACGTGATCATTGCCGATTACAACTACTACTTCGACTTCACCGCTTTGCTGTATGGCTTGGCGCAGGCTAACCAGTGGCGCGTCGCAACCCTGATCGATGAAGCCCACAACCTGGTGGAGCGCGCGCGCCAAATGTACAGCGCCGGTCTTGACCAGCAGCGCCTGGACGCTGTGCGGCAGGCCGCGCCTGCGCCGCTGGAGAAACCGTTCAAACGTCTCAACCGGGAATGGAATGCGCTGCACAAGGATCAGGTGGCACCCTATCAGGTAAGTGGGCAATTGCCGGGTAAATGGCTCAATGCCCTGACGGCGTGCATCACTGCCCTGGGGGATTACCTCAACGATCATCCGCAAGGCCTGAGCGGCCCGTTGCAGGCGTTTTACTTCGATGCGTTGCAGTTCAACCGCGTGGCGGAGCTGTTTGACGAACACTTTCTGTTCGATGTGACCGTGCGTGAGGGTGGCAAGCGCCGGTCATCGCAACTCAACCTGCGCAATATCGTACCTGCCGGCTTTATCGGCCCACGACTGGCGAGTGCGCAGAGCAAGGTGTTGTTTTCGGCCACGCTGAGCCCGCGAACCTACTACGCCAACCTGCTGGGCCTGCCCGCAGACACGGTGTGGATCGATGTGGAGTCGCCGTTCAAGGCTGAACAACTTCGCGTGCAGGTGGCCAGCCATATCTCAACCCGATATGCCCACCGGCAGGCGTCGCTGGGGCCCATTGTTGAACTGATCGCCGGGCAGTATCAGCGGCGAGAGGGCAATTACCTGGCGTTTTTCAGCAGTTTTGATTACTTGCAGCAAGTGGCCGGGCTGCTGGCTGAGCGCTACCCACACCTGCCGCAATGGGTACAGTCGCGGGGCATGGATGAAGCCGCGCGGCAGGCCTTTCTCGACCAGTTCACGCTTTCCAGTCGGGGCATCGGGTTTGCCGTGCTGGGCGGGGCCTTCGGCGAGGGCATCGATTTACCGGGCGCGCGCTTGATCGGTGCCTTCGTTGCCACCCTCGGGCTGGCGCAACTGAACCCGGTCAACGAACAGATCAAACAGCGCATGGCGGCCCTGTTCGGTGCCGGCTATGACTACACCTACCTATACCCCGGCGTGCAAAAAGTGGTACAGGCGGCGGGGCGTGTCATCCGTACCCAGAGTGATCAAGGCACGCTGTTTCTGATCGATGACCGTTTTGCCGAACACAAGGTGCAGCAGTTGCTACCGCGCTGGTGGCACTTGAGTGGATGACGGGCAGCGCCCTGTGGAATGAGCGGTTAAACATCCACTATCGCGTTTCAGCGCCACATTGCAGCGTCGGTGCTTGGCCAGCCGCTATTTACGCGACTTGCCGAACATCATCCGCCAGCGATTGCGGTTCAACAGTACATAACCGGTTAGCTGCATGCACCCCGCCAGTACCAGGCTGCGCATCAGGGCAGGTTCCGTAGGCTTGGGCCCGGTATAGATGCTGTAGAGGGCGAAGAGGACGCCGAGCATGCCGAGAATGAAAAAAATCAAACCAAGAAGGGTGAGGCGATGCAAATTGAGCGAGGACATGGCGTAAATCGTTAAGGGCTTGAGCCGCAACACTACCTGTTAATGGGGGGCGCTGCCAATCAGTCAGCGACTCAAGGGGCCGGCGCGCTGACATTAACAGGCAGTTTCTGTTCGCTGCCACGCTGCATCACCGGGCGCAGATACATCTCGTACAGAACCTAGTCGCGGTAGAACACTTGCACCAGGTGATAGCCGAATTTGCTTTTGACCGGGCCGTGGATGACCCGCAATGGTTTTTTGAAGATGATCTGGTCAATCACACCCACCATTTGCCCGGGCCGCACCTCCCCCAGATCGCCACCGCGCTTGCCGGAAGGGCAGGTGGAGAACTTTTTCGCCAGCACATCGAAGGCTTCGCCTTTGGCAATTCGCTGTTTCAGCGATTCGGCTTCTTCGGCGGTTTTCACCAGGATATGGCGGACTTGAGCTTTCATGAGGCAAATACCTTGTTACGGTGGAGCAAACAATAAGGCGGCAGATTATGCCTGAGTTCGGGCCAGAAGGCGCAGATGCCCTTGGCCAGTTGTGCGACTAAGGTCCAATGAGGCTTGGCCTAGTCCTTTCGTACAATTGCACATACTTTTTAGCTTGAATGGATTCACTTCGGTTATTGCCGCAGGTGCGCCTTCGATTGTCTTGGTTGTGCGAATGATTCGCGGCGGGAGCATGTTCATGGTTGTCCCTTTTACTCGGTTGCCACAGGGCCGCACAGTGCGTGTGGGTGCCCTGGCGGTGTGTGCAGGTTTTGCGGTGCCGGCGCAAGCGGGTGGTTTTTTCGAAGACAGCACTGCGACGATGGAAGCGCGCACGGTGTATTTCAATCGTGATTTCCGCGATGGCAGCAGCTCAAACCCGCAAGGCGCGTCCAAGCGCGATGAAACCGCTCAGGGGTTTATCCTCAATGTGCAATCGGGCTACACCGAAGGTACGGTCGGCTTCGGCCTGGACGCACTGGGAATGCTGGGCATCAAGCTGGACTCCAGCCCCGCCAACAGCAACACTGGCCTGTTGCCGTCGACCGGCAGCAACCCGCGCCACTCCAAAGACCAGTACGCAAAAGGCGGCCTGACCGCGAAAATGCGCGTGTCTGAGACCGTGCTCAAGTACGGCACCTTGCTGCCCGACCTGCCACTGCTCAAGTACAACGACGGCCGCCTGCTGCCGAACATGTTCAACGGCGCGATGCTGGTGTCTCAGGAAGTCAAGGACCTGAAGTTCATGGCTTCGCGGCTTGACCGCTACACGGCCCGGGACTCCACCGATTCCCAGGACCTGCGGCTCAACTGCAAGAACAAGCGGTATGCGTGCGACGTCACCGCCGACCACTTCAACATGTACGGCCTGGACTACAAAGTGAACGAGCGCTTGACGGCGCAGTATCACTATTCGGAACTGCAAGACATCTACCGTCAGCAGTTTGTCGGCCTGTTGGCCAACCAGAACGTCGGGCCCGGTGTACTGTCGGCGGACGTGCGGCTATTCAAAAGTGACGATGCTGGGTCCGCCAAAGCGTCCACCATCGACAACCGCGCCCTGGGGGCCATGCTCAGTTACGCGCTGAGCGGGCATAAAGTCAGCGCCGGCTGGCAGCGCATGAACGGCGAAACGTCGATGCCGTACCTGGATGGCAGCAACCCGTACCTGGTCAACTACTTGCAAGTCAACGACTTTGCCAATGCCCAGGAGCGTTCCTGGCAGTTGCGCTATGACTATGACTTCAAGGCGATTGGCATCAACGGCCTGACCTTCCTGACCCGCTACGTTAACGGCGACAACATCAAAGTGGTCGGGCGCAACGAAGAAGGCAAAGAGTGGGAGCGTGACAGCGAGTTGAAGTACGTGGTGCAAAGCGGCACGTTCAAGGACGTCAGCCTGCGTTTGCGCAACGCCACCTACCGTACCAACTACGCCCAGTTTGCCCGCGACGTGGACGAAACCCGCCTGATCGTAAGCTACAACTTCAGCGTGCTGTAAGACGGCGCTTGCCCGCTGTGCGGTCTGTCTGAAACCATACCGCCGGTTGACTCCTTCAGCGGCGGGCACGGCGAAATGAAAACACTGTTATTGATCGGCATGGGTGCCGGCGACCCGGCGCACATCACGGTGCAGGCGATCAATGCGTTGAACCGGGCGTCAGTGTTCTTTGTGCTGGACAAGGGCCAGACCACTGACGACCTGGTGCGCCTGCGCCTGGAGATCTGCGCGCGTTACATCCGCGAGCCGGGTTACCGCGTGGTGCAGGTCTGCGACCCCAAGCGCGACAGCACCACGCCGTCCTACACCCGTGGCGTTGAAGACTGGCATCAACAACGTGCTGATGTTTTCACGCGGCTAATAGAACACGAACTGGCAGACGGCGAGTGCGGCGCATTTCTGCTGTGGGGCGAGCCGGGGCTGTACGACAGCACCTTGCGCATCCTGGACCGTGTGCGGGCCAACGGTTGTCTTGGTTTTGACTACGAAGTGATTCCTGGCATCAGCAGCGTGCAAGCCCTTGCGGCTCGTCATCGAATCCCCCTGAATGACATTGGCCAGCCGATACGCATCACGACCGGGCGGCGGCTGGAGGCGGCCGACCTGGACAACGTAGTGGTGATGCTGGATGCCCACTGCGCGTTTGAAGCGTTTGTGCATGAAAGCGTCGATATTTATTGGGGCGCGTACATCGGTACGGAAGACGAAATCCTGATTGCCGGCAAACTGGCCGACGTGTGCGAACAGATCAAGACCGTGCGCCAGGCTGCCCGGGCGCGAAAGGGCTGGATCATGGACACCTACCTGCTCAGGCGTCGCTGAGCCTCGCGCCTCACCCCGTAGTGCACGCCGGTAATGGATATGTACGCGGTGCGCCAGTTGTCTCAGTGCTCACACTGACACCCCCATGGCCGCGGACCTATCCGTTCGATACATAACGGGTTTTACGATCGCTGCGCAATCGATCGCAGCCTGCGGCAGCGACTACACAACACATTGTTGTTGAGCATTGAGCCCCCATCAGCGGTTTTTAGCTTCGATCCATTGCGCCATGTACTGCGTACTTTTGTGGTGGTGGTGGCGCAGCATCGCCCCGGTAAAATTGTTGCGACGGTGCTCGGCAAGGCCGGCCCGGCACGCTTCGATGCGCTGTATCAGCGCCGGGCCATGGGTGGACTGCAGGTAGCGTTCGGCCAACAGCGTGTGCCCATGCTGTTGCGCGGTGTGCCAGGCCTGCGGGTTGCGGTACAGCTCAACCGCCGCCGCGGCAATGGCTGTCGCGCTTTGTTCGATGGCTCCGGCCCATGGCAGATCGCCATGCATGCCTTCTGCCCCCACCGGTGTGGTCACGTTGGGCGTGCCGCACAGCATGGCGTCGGCAATTTTACCCTTGATGCCCGCGCCAAAACGCAACGGGGCCAGGCATACGCGGGCCTGGCTAATCACCTGCAGTGCATCCTCTGCCCAGTTCAATACCTGGAACCCCTGCGCCGGGTTGTGCAGCGCAGTGGCCTTGGGCGGGGTGTAGGCCCCGTAGATGTGCAGTTGCGCAGCAGGCAGTTGTTGGCGGATCAAGGGCCAGATATGGGTTTTCATCCAGAGCACGGCGTCCCAGTTCGGCGCGTGGCGGAAGTTGCCGATGCTCAGAAAGTGCTGACGCTGCTCATAGGGCACAAACGCGTCGGGCACGTGGTCGACCATTAGCGGGCACCAGTGGAGCAAGGCGGGTGGTACGTTGAACTGCTCGACCAGCAGGTCGATTTCGTACTCGGAAATCATCAGGTTCAGGTCGCTGCGGTAGATCGCAGCGATTTCGCGCTGGGCCAGGTCAGCGTCGGCCATGTGCGCGTAAGTTTCGCTAGCACCGGGGGCAAACAGGCTGCTGAAGTCGTCCTGTTCGGGGGTGTGCTTGAGGCGGGCCTTGAGCTGCTGGTGGCGGGCGTCGCGCAGGCTTTGCAGGTCAGAGGTTTCCAGCACGCGCAGGGCGTTGGGGCAGTGTTTTTCGACCCGCCAGCCGAACTGCTCTTCCATCATGAAGCGGTCGAACAGCACGATGTCCGGGGCCAGCTCGCTGACAAAGGCGTCAAAGCTGCTGTTGTTGAGCTCGATGGTCACTTCATCGATACCCAGCGCGGCCAGGTCGGCCTTGTGTTCGCCAACCCCGGCGGGGCTGCTGAAGGTGATCTGCCAACCGGCCTGCAAGGCGCTTTCGATGATTTGCATCATGTGCCCGCCGGCCGCCGATGAGCGGGGCTCGGGCCACACATAGCCGATGATCAGGAGGCGAGTAGACGACATGGCAATTCCTTGAAGCGCTGAGAGCTGAAAAAAGGCGGCAATTAAAGCACAGCGCCCGTTTCTGCGGACCCCGCATCGCCCGGTTTACGACACCTTCGGTGCCGGACGTAGCCTCGTGCTACTCGGCAACTGCTACGGAGCGGGTAGTGGCAGGCTGGCATTGACCTGTTACAAAGCACTGCGTAGCCTTGCACGTTTGAGGTTCTTCGCCACGCGAAGCTAAGACGGGAACGCGGTATGCCGCGGCTGCCCCCGCAACTGTAAACGGTCGATGGCCTTGCATTGCCACTGCTGATCCAGCGGGAAGGCGCAGGGCCGGTGTCAGCTACGGCCGACGCCAGGCCGTCAGCCAGGAGACCTGCCTCATAACGATTCTTATATCAACCGGGCGGGGTGATCCGGTGACGAACCTTGACCGCGCAGCGCCTGCGGTTGTCGTCCCGTTTGCCCGCCGCTTTGCCAAAGGGCATCCGATGAAAACACTGGCCAAAACCCCCGTCACCATCGTTACCGGCTTTCTGGGGTCGGGTAAAACCACCTTGCTGCGCCATATGCTCGACAACGCGCAAGGGCGTCGTATCGCGGTGATCGTCAACGAGTTCGGCGAGCTGGGCATCGACGGCGAAATCCTTAAGCAATGCTCCATCGGTTGCACCGAAGAGGAAGCCAACGGCCGCGTGTATGAGTTGGCCAACGGTTGCCTGTGCTGCACCGTGCAGGAAGAGTTCTTCCCGGTGATGCGCGAGTTGGTGGCACGCCGTGGCGACATCGACCATATCCTCATTGAAACCTCGGGCCTGGCCCTGCCAAAGCCGCTGGTGCAAGCCTTCCAGTGGCCGGAAATCCGCAGCGCCTGCACCGTGGACGCCGTGATTACCGTGGTCGACAGCCCGGCCGTGGCCGCCGGTACGTTTGCCGCGTTCCCGGACCAGGTGGATGCCCAGCGCAAGCTCGACCCGAACCTGGACCACGAGTCGCCGCTGCACGAACTGTTTGCCGACCAACTGGCCAGTGCTGACCTGGTGATTCTCAACAAGGCCGACCTGATCAGCCCTGAAGACCTGGCCAAGGTGCGTGCCGAAGTCGCTGAAGAACTGCCACCGGCGGTCAAAATCATCGAAGCCAGCAGCGGTCGCCTGCCGCTGGACGTGTTGCTGGGCCTGGGTGCCGGCTCCGAAGACCATATCGACGGCCGCCACAGCCACCACGACCATCACCACGACGGCGATGATGACCACGACGATCATGACCATGATGCGTTCGACTCCATTTCCATCGAACTGCCCGAAGGCGAAGAGCGCGTGCTGCTGGACGCGCTGACCCAATTGGTGGTCAAGCACGGCATTCTGCGGGTCAAAGGCTTTGCCGCGATCCCGGGCAAACCGATGCGCTTGCTGATCCAGGGGGTGGGCACGCGGTTTGACAAGCACTTTGACCGTGCCTGGGGCGCGGATGAAGCCCGCACCACCAAACTGGTGCTGATTGGCCAGGACCTCGATGCCGCGCTGCTCGAGTCCACATTGCGTACAGCGTTGAGCGTATAACCCATGCATTTGCTCAGGACCCAGCCCGGTGGCTTTGTATCGGACGACAATATTGCCGACCTCGGCCAAACCCCCGCCGAGCTGGTGATCCTGTGCAGCGGTGATTCAAGCCTGGCACTGCTGGCCGAAGCGGCGCAGCAGTTGCCTGACGATTATCCAAGCCTGCGTCTGGCCAACCCGATGCAGGTGCAAAACCATGGCTCGGTCGACCTGTATGTCGACCAGGTGCTGCAGCACGCCAAAGTCATTGTGCTGTCGTTGCACGGCGGCATCGGTTATTGGCGCTACGGCATTGAGCGTTTGATGCAACTGGCTGAGCGCGGCGTCACGCTGGTTCTGGTGCCCGGCGATGATCGCCCCGACCCGGAACTCAGCGGCCTGAGCACCGTGCCGGCTGAGCAAGGCGAGCGGTTGTGGCATTTCTTGCGCCAGGGCGGGCGGCATAACGCGCTGCAACTGTACCGTTACCTGGCCAGCCAGTGGCTGGGGCGCGATTACCGGTGGGATGAGCCGCAAGCGCTGCCGCGTACGGCCATCTATCACCCGCGCCATTCCAGCCCCGAGCTGCACCACTGGCAAGCCGACTGGCAGGTTGGGCAACCGGTGGCGGCGCTGCTGTTCTACCGTTCGCACTTGCAGGCGGCCAACACCGCGTTTGTTGATGTGTTCTGCCAGCGCTTGCAGGCGGCAGGGCTGAACCCCTTGCCCATTGCCGTGGCCAGCCTGAAAGAGCCGGGGTGCCTGGCGGTGGTGCAGGACCTGCTGGATGAAGTCGAGGCCTTGGTGATTCTTAACACCACTGGCTTTGCCCAATCCAGCCCCGAAGCCCCGCACTTGCGCCCATTTCGCCGCAATATCCCGGTGATTCAGGCCATTTGCGCCCAGGACAACGAGCCCGGCTGGCGTGACAGCGAGCAGGGCTTGGGGCCGCGTGATCTGGCCATGCATATCGCGTTGCCCGAGCTGGACGGCCGGATTATCAGCCGCCCCATCAGCTTCAAGGATCTGGCCTGGCGCAGTGAGCGCAGCCAGTCAGACGTGGTGTGCTACCGCGCACAACCGGAACGCATGGACTTTGTCGCTGAGCTGGCGCGGCGTTGGGTCGAACTGGCCCGCGTGCCCAACGCACACAAACGCATCGCGCTGATTCTGGCCAATTACCCGACTCGCGATGGCCGTATTGGCAATGGCGTAGGGCTGGACACGCCGGCGGCGGCGCTGAATATTCTGCGGGCGTTGCAGGCTCAAGGTTACCCGCTCGAAGGTGAGTTGCCGGGCAGCGGCACCGACCTGATTCACGCGTTGCTGGGCGGCGTCAGCAACGACCTGGACAGCCTCGACCTGCGGCCTTGCCATCAAAGCCTCGGCCTGGATGAGTACCGCGCAATGTTCGAGCAACTGCCTGAGGCCAACCGTCAGGCGGTCATCGAGCGTTGGGGCCACCCGCAGAACGATCCGATGTTTCGTGACGGGCGCCTGATGATTGCCGGGCTGCGCTTTGGCCTGACATTTGTTGGCATTCAGCCGGCGCGTGGCTATCAAGTGGATGCCAGTGCGGTGTACCACGACCCGGATCTGGTGCCGCCTCACGCTTACCTGGCGTTTTACTTCTGGCTGCGCCACACCTACGGAGCCCATGCCGTGGTGCATGTGGGCAAGCACGGCAACCTGGAATGGTTGCCGGGCAAAGGCGTGGGGCTGTCGGAACATTGCTGGCCGGATGCAATTCTGGGCCCGATGCCCAATGTCTATCCGTTTATCGTCAACGACCCGGGCGAGGGCGCACAGGCCAAGCGCCGGACGCAGGCGGTGATCATCGACCACTTGATGCCGCCGCTGACCCGCGCCGAAACCTACGGGCCGTTGCGCGACCTTGAGCTGCTGGCCGACGAGTATTACGAAGCCCAATTGCTGGACCCACGGCGCGCCCGTGAGTTGCAGCGCGACATTCTCAAACTGGTGCGCGAAACCCGCATCGACCGTGAACTGCAACTGGACGAAGCGCTCGACAGCGAGGCCGATGCGGCGATCTGGTTGCCCCGGCTGGACACTTACCTGTGCGACCTTAAAGAGTCGCAAATTCGCGACGGGTTGCATGTGTTTGGTGAATCGCCCACAGGGCGCCTGCGCATCGACACCTTGCTGGCCCTGTTGCGCATCCCGCGCGGCGATGGGCGCGGCGCACAGTCAAGCGTCTTGCGGGCGCTGGCCAAAGGCTTCGAGCTGGGCTTTGACCCGCTGGACTGCGCGTTGGCCGAACCCTGGACCGGGCGGCGTCCCTTTGAGCTGCAAGCGTTGACGGATGAAAGTTGGCGCACGGCCGGTGACACGCGCGAGCGTCTGGAGATTTACGCGGCGCAGTTGATCGAGCGGGCGCTGGTGGGCGCGTTGAACCTGCCCGACACCCCGCACTGGGCAGACGCACACGGCATCTTCGCGGCGTTGCAGGGCACCGTGGCACCGCGCCTGGATGCGTGCGGCCCGGCCGAAATGCAGGGCTTGCTCGATGCCTTGAGCGGGCGCTTTGTACCGGCTGGCCCCAGCGGCGCACCGAGTCGCGGGCGGCTGGATGTGCTGCCCACCGGGCGCAACTTCTTTTCGGTGGACGTGCGCAACTTGCCCACCACCACCGCGTGGCGCATTGGTTTTCAGTCGGCCAACCTGATCCTTGAGCGTCACCTGCAAGACCACGGCGATCACCTGCGTCAGCTCGGGCTTTCGGTGTGGGGCACAGCCACCATGCGCACGGGCGGAGATGACATTGCCCAGGCCATGGCGCTGATGGGCGTACGCCCGGTGTGGGCCACGGGCAGCCAGCGGGTCGACGACTTCGAGATCTTGCCCGTCAGCCTGTTGGACCGCCCCCGGGTAGACGTCACCTTGCGCGTGTCCGGGTTTTTCCGCGATGCCTTCGCCAACCTGATTCGTTTGTTTGACGCGGCCGTGCAGGCGGTAGCGGCTTTGGACGAGCCAGACGACCTTAACCCGCTGGCCGCTAAAGTGCGCAGCGAACGCGAGCAATTGCAGCGCGACGGCCTGTCGCCCGAACTGGCCGCGCGTCAGGCGGGTTGGCGAGTATTTGGGGCCAAACCCGGGGCTTATGGCGCGGGCATTCAAAACGCTATCGATGGCCGCCTGTGGCAAAGCCGCGACGACCTGGCTGAGGTCTACCTGAATTGGGGCGGCTATGCCTATGGCGGTGCAGACGAAGGTACCGCCGCGCGTGGCCAGTTTGCTCAGCGCTTGAGCCAGGTGCAGGCCGTGGTGCAAAACCAGGATAACCGTGAGCATGACCTGCTTGATTCAAACGATTACTACCAGTTCCAGGGCGGTATGCTGGCGGCAGTTGAAAGCCTGAGCGGTGCCCCGGCGGCCAGTTATCACGGCGACCATAGCCAGCCTGACCTGCCGAAAATCCGCAGCCTCAAGGAAGAGCTGAACCGGGTGATTCGTTCGCGGGCCGCCAACCCGAAATGGATCGAGGGTGTAAAACGTCACGGCTACAAAGGCGCGTTCGAAATGGCCGCGACGTTGGACAATGTGTTCGCCTTTGATGCCACCACCCAGTTGATCGATGACCATCAATACGCCTTGCTGGCCGACGCCTACTTGCTGGACCCGGACACCCGTGCGTTTGTGCAGCAGCACAACCCCCATGCCCTGCGCGACATGACCGAGCGCCTGCTTGAAGCGCAGCAGCGCGGCTTGTGGCAAGCGCCTGGCGAGTACCGCGAAGCCCTGGAAAACCTGCTGCTGGACATAGAAGAAACCTGATTTCCCCGCCTGCCGGGGGGTAATGACAAGCCTTAGCGTACCTGGAACCGAATTTATGACTGACACCCCGCATTTCCCGCTCTCGGCGGTGGTCGGCGCGGATGCACTGAAACTGGCGTTGTGCCTGACGGCCATCGACCCGAAAATTGGCGGTGTGCTGATCGAAGGCCCCCGGGGCATGGCCAAGTCCACCCTGGCGCGTGGCCTGGCTGACGTGTTGGCCAGCGGGCAGTTCGTCACTTTGCCATTGGGTGCGACCGAAGAGCGCCTGCTCGGCACCCTCGACCTGGAGGCTGCGCTGGGGCAAGGCAAGGCGCAGTTCTCACCCGGCGTGCTGGCCAAGGCGGACGGCGGCGTGCTGTACGTGGATGAAGTCAACCTGTTGGCGGACCATCTGGTGGATGTGCTGCTGGACGTGGCGGCCAGCGGGGTCAATGTCATCGAGCGCGATGGCATCTCCCACCGGCACCCGGCGCGCTTCATCCTGATTGGCACCATGAACCCGGAAGAGGGCGAGTTGCGCCCGCAATTGCTCGACCGTTTTGGCCTAAACGTGGCCCTCAGCGGGCAACCGGCACCGACCGAGCGCGGCGAGATCATTCGTCGGCGGCTGGATTTTGACGCCGACCCCCTGGGCTTTTGTGCGCACTGGGCACCCGCGCAAGCGGCGTTGCGCGAACGCTGCCAGCAGGCCCGCGCAGCGTTGTCGGCCATTGCCCTGGACGATGAATCGCTGCGGGTGATTACCGAACGCTGTTTTGCAGCGGGCGTTGATGGCCTGCGTGCTGACCTGGTGTGGCTGCGTGCGGCCCGTGCCCATGCCGCGTGGCGTGGTGCGTCGGCCATTGACCTGGACGACATTGACGCCGTGGCCGAATTTGCCTTGCGCCATCGGCGTCGCGAGCGATCCACTGCGGCCCCCACGCCCGAGCAACCGCACGCACCTCCTGCGCCGCAAGGTGCTGAGCCGGGGACTACACAGGGCCAAGGGCAATGGGGTGAGTTGCCGGCACAGCCGCAAGCCATGGGCGCGCGCCGGGATGTGCCGAGCTGGCCAAAAAAGCCCTAGGCATTCGCTCCCGGGCTACTGGGGGGGCGGATGCCAAACCCGAAGCCGGTGCCCTGAACCAGGGCCGACGTGGCGCGGCCCGCAGGGCTGACAACGGTTCAATCAACTGGCTGGGCACCTTGTTGCGCGGCCGCCCGCAGCAGCACAGCGACCTGCTGTGGCAAACGCGTCAACAGGCGGCTCAAACGCTGTGGCTGGTGGTGGTGGATGCGTCGGCGTCCACCCGCCGGCACCAGGCGTTGAGCGATGCCAAAGGCTTGCTCGCCCAGGTGTTTGAAGATGCCTACCGCCAGCGCGTGCGGGTGGCCGTGATGACCGCCAGCGGTCGCGAACCGCAGTGGCAGGTCAGCGGCTCGAAAGCGTCCAAGGCGCTGGATCAGTGGCTGGTCACGCTGGGCGCTGGGGGCGGCACGCCTTGGGTTCAGGCGTTGGAAGAGGTGGCGCGGTGGCTCAAGGCGCGGCGCAAGCAACTGCCGGAAGAGCAGCAGCGTGTGTTGCTGGTGACAGATGGGCGCTTGAAAGCCTGGTCGACCTTGCCCGCCATTGATTGCCCGGGGCTGTTGATCGATATCGAGCGGGGGCCGATTCGCTTGGGTCGTGCTCGCCAGATGGCGTCAGAGTTGGGTGTTGAGTACGTGCATCTGGATGCTCCCTCGGCCTGACCCTCTTGGGCAAGAGGGCGGGCGAGGCAGGGTGATCAGTGTGGCATGGTCCAGTCTTGCAGGGTGTAGCCCTGGTTGCTCAACTCGGCGCGGGCTTGTGCCAGCAGGCTTTCGAGTTGGGCTGCGTCTGCGCAGGCGCTGCGCGGAATTTGTTGGCGGCCGATACGGGTGTTGGTGCGGTCAATGACCGTCAGGCTCAACTCGCCGTGGCCTTCCTGTTCAGCCCAGGCGACACATTGAAATGGTTCAAAGGCGTGACCGGCAATCAGAAGAGCTTCGTTAAAACGCAGCGGGGCATTCATAGGGTGTTCTCTCAAGTGTGCCCATCAAGTGATAACCGTCGGCTGGGCGTACCGTTCGGTTGGTTACTTGTAGTGATGACTTCTGACCCGTACCGGGTCACACACTTTCGCAACTTTTTTAAAAAGATTTTTATCGGGTTGATTTAAATCAAGGTATAGCCCACGCCTGACGAGCGTGCTTGCACGCTGACGGCTCTGTAACTACCCGAGACAAGCACCGTTGGCTATTAGCGCTATCAGAAAATGTTACAAGGGATTGACGAAGGCTGGCTAATGTTAAAACAGGCTCTATAAATAGCTGTTTTTAATCATCTTTTGTTATTTGGCGTCAAGGAATTGTCATGCGCGAATCGCCTGAATCCTGGCAACCGTTAGCCCTTGATCCTGATGCCGATTGTCTGAATTTAGAGCCGCTATTGGGTGACAGCCCAGCTTTTAGCGCTATGCGTGTCCTGTTGGGTAAATTTGCGTTGGCAGAGACGTCAGTGTTGATCCGTGGCGAAAGCGGTACAGGCAAGGCGTTAATGGCTCGCACCCTGCATCAGGCGTCCCCGCGACGGGGCAAGCCATTCGTTGTGCTGACGTGCGCCAACGTCCCGGCGGACACCCTGCAGGCGCAACTGTTGCGCAGCTTTGAGGTGGCCGAAGGCGGCACGCTGTTGTTCAAAGATATCGACGCGCTGGCACTGGAGGCTCAGGCGAGCGTGTTGCGCATCCTCCATGACAAGTCTATTCAACGAACCGGCAGTGGTCAGCCGGTAGCGGTGAATGTGCGCGTGCTGGCGACCAGTGCGGTTGACCTGGTGGCTGCCGTTATCCAGGGGCGGCTGCGCAAGGACCTGTATTACCGGATCAACGTGCTGGAGCTGGTAGTGCCCCCCTTGCGCGAGCGACGGGACGACCTGGCGCTGTTGGCCCGGCATTTTTTGCAGTGTGACCAACCGGGTGCCAAGCGCCGACCGTGCACCCTCAGTGAGGGGGCCTTGGCCGCGATGGCGCAGTATGCGTGGCCGGGGAATGTGCGCGAGCTGGCCAGCCGGGTACGCCGTGGTTGGGTGGTGGCTGAGGGGTTGCGCATAGAAGCGCACGATTTGGGGCTGGAAGCCAGCCTGCAGGCGAGCGGGGCCATCGACACCCTGGAGGTCTACAAGGACCGCGCCGAGCGGGAGGCACTCCGCGATGTGTTGTACCGCCATGGCCACAACCTGAGCCGGGCCGCCAAAGTGCTGGGGGTGTCGCGGCCCACGTTTTACCGGCTTTTGCACAAGCATGGTTTGCGCTAGCGCGTCAGCCCGCGAGCAGTTGGCGCACGGCTTCGAAGGCTTGCTGTTGCCGCGCGAGCCAATCCCCGGTGATCACTTGCAGGGGTTGGTGGTGGTGTTCCAGCCAGCGGCGGCTGGCCGCAAAAAAGGCCTGACGTTCTGCCAGTGAAGGCTGGCAACGCTGGCCATCGGGCGTCCATTCCACGTCATCGGGCGACAGCAGCAAATGCAGGTCGTAATGCCGGCTCAGCAGTTGCGGTTCGAGCCAGGCGGGGCACGCCTGGAACAGGGTCTGGCTCCAGAGGATATTGCTCAGCAAATGGGTGTCGAGAATCAACAGTTCAGGCTGTTGCGCGCGCGCGGCGTCTTCCCACTCAAGTTGGCCACGGGCAATGGCCGGAATATCGGCCAGGCAGGTGTCGCGCGGGTTTTGTTCGATGAAATAGCGCACGTATTCGCCCACCAACAGCCCGCCAAACTGTTGCTGCAAGTACGCGGCCAGCCAGCTTTTACCACTGGATTCAGGGCCTGCCAAGACGACCACCTTCATGGGCACAACGCCGGGTCGGCGCGCCAACTGCGCCAGCCCTGGATGGCAATGACGGTAAACAGCGCGTACAGCCCGGCGGTCAGGTACAGCGATTGCCAGGCAAAAAAGCCGATATAGAGCACATCCACCACACACCAGAGCAACCAGCATTGCAGGCGTTTTTGCGCCATCCATAACTGTGCAACCAGGCTGAACGCGGTCAGGGCGGCGTCTGTCCAGGGGAATTCTGAGTCGGTCCAATGCGCCATCGCAGCCCCCAGTGCGAGGCTGCCCAGCGTACCGACGAGCAGCCCGAGCAGCACGTGCGCCGCGCTCAATCGCGTGACCACGCGGCCCTCGTGCTGAGCGCCGGCGCGGGTCCATTGCCACCAGCCATAGACTTGCAGGCCGGCAAAAAACACCTGCAACAACATGCCCGAATAGAGTTTCAGGCCATAGAAAATCCAGCTGTAGAGCAACACCATCACCAGCCCGATGGGCCAGCACCAAGGGTTCTGTTTGACCGTTAACCAAACGGCAATAACGCCGAGTGCGGCGGCAAACAGTTCGAGCCCTGACATGGTGATTCCTGGCGGTAAAAAGAGGGGCGGGGATTGTAACCGCAGGCGTCCCTTTTGTGGCACGCCCAGTAGCAGTTGCCGAGTAGAACGAGGCTACGTCCGACGACGCAGTCGTCGTAAAACCAGACAGCGCGGTGTTCCAGATAGACCCGGGACTTAGGGGTTACGATCGCTGCGCAATCGATCGCAGCCTTCGTCAGCGACTACACCCGTAGTCGTTGACGAGTTGTTGCGCTGTGAACTCAGGCCACGGCGACGCGGTGTTCTATTGCACGTGCAGCAGCACGTAGTCGTTTTTGTCGAAGCGCCCGCTCAAGGTGGGGCGTGTGTCGCCCACTGGGGTGCCCTGCAGCGTTTCGTAGTCCTTGCGGTCCATGACGATCCAGTACGGAGCCGGCAAAGCCAGCACTTCATCCGGCGACAGGGTGAACACGGGCAGCAGGTCGCGGTCTACGTTGACCATAAACTTGATCGCCTTGGCATCTTTGCCCATGCCATGCAACACCAGGGGTGCGGGGGTTTCGTCGATCAGGCGCAGTGCGTTTTGTGTGAAGGCGCGGGTGTCGTACAGCTCGCGTTCAACCGGTTCGAACACCAGGATGTAGCTGCCCCACAATGCCAATACCGCACAGACGGCGAGCCCCGCTGTTCGCCATTGCGCCTTGAAGGCCAGCACCACGGCGATGACTTGCAATACCCCCAGAAACACGAAAGTCAGGGTCAGCGACGGCAGTTGCTCGTCAAAACGCTTGCGTGCCACCACCAGGCCGATAATGAGCAAGGCGGGCAGCGCCAGCCAAATAGTCAGGATCAGCCCGCGCAGTGCCGCCCAGACGCGGCCTTGGCGACCCTGAAACGGGTAGGCGGCAATGATCGCGGCCATCGGCAGCATCGGTAATACGTAGCGGGCTTTTTTGGCTTGAGGAATCGACAGGCCGATCATCACGATCAACCCCGCGCCCAGGCAGTACACCACCAAGCGCAAGGCGGGCGAAGCGGCGAGCCGGCCGCAGAGGGCGATGGCGATGAGTACGATAATGGCCAGCGGGTAAGCCAGCGCGTAGTTGCCCACTGAGCTGGTGAAGTAGTACAGCGTGCTGCTGGCCCCTTCGGTGCCGTCCATGCGCCCGGTGACTTGCATGCGAATGACTTCATGCACAAAGGCTTCGCCCCCACTGACCCAGGCCAGGCACAGCAGCAGGCCGATGCACGCCACCAGCAGCACCAGGGCTTGCAGGCCAACGCTGATCATCCGGCCCCATTGGCCGCTGAGCAGGTAGTAGCTGCAGAGCATGCCCGTGGGGATCACCAGGCCAATCGGGCCACGAATGGCAAAGCCCAGCACCAGCAGAGCCAAGAGCCAGAAATGCCGGCGGCCAGCGCCAAAGTGATCGTGAGCGTAAGCCAGGTAGAACGCCGCCAGACTCACCGCCGCCAGCATCTGGTCCAGCGATACGGCACGGGTTTCGGTGATGAAGGTCATGCTCAGCAGCAACAGCGCCACGCTGGTGTAAGCCCAGGTACGGGACTGCGGTGCGACCAGGCGGTAGGTCAACACCACCAGCACGGCGCTGGCCACAGCCGTGGGCAACCAGGCGGTCAGGCTGTTGACGGCCCCCAGCGGCCAGGACAGCAACCACACAAACAGGGTTGAGGTCGCGCTGTAGTCGGGGTAGGGCAGGCCGTAGGTGGTGGGGAAAAAACCCGGGCCATGGCGCAGCATTTCATTGGCAAACATGACAAAGCGCGAGTCAAAACCGATTGCCGACTGATGCGGTGCACCGACAATAAACAGCAGCAGCGTAAGGGCTCCCAACAGCAGCGATTGCCGATGATGGGCCCGTAAGGTGAGCGGGGAGGCGTAAGCGAGCATGTCGAGTTTCCTTGACTCAAAAAGCGCACAAAAAAAAGCCGCCATTGTGACCAATGGCGGCGCTGTCACCGTGCTACTGGCTGACGGCCGTCGTCGTATCACCCCGCGAGACCGGCAAATTGCAGGACTCGCCACGGCCCATCGGGAAGTACTGCAAGCCAGCGCGGGCCAGGCGTTCGCCATCGTACAGGTTGCGGCCATCGAAGATCACCGGCGTTTTCAGGCGCTGCTTGATCAGGTCAAAGTCCGGTGCCTTGAATTGTTGCCACTCGGTGCACACGATCAAGGCATCAGCACCTTGCAGGGTGGACTCCGGGGTGCCCATCAGGCTCAGGCGAGGCTCCTCACCGTACAGGCGCTGAGTTTCTTGCATGGCTTCCGGGTCGAAGGCGCGCACGTCGGCACCCGCGTCCCACAAGGCTTGCATCAGCACGCGGCTGGGGGCATCGCGCATGTCGTCGGTGTTGGGCTTGAACGCCAGGCCCCACAGGGCAAAGGTCTTGCCTTTCAAATCGCCTTTGAAGTAGGCATTGATACGGTCAAACAGCTTGTGCTTCTGGCGTTCGTTGATCGCTTCCACCGCTTGCAGCAGGTCGCTGGAGCAGTTGACTTGCTGTGCGCTGTGGATCAGTGCGCGCATGTCTTTGGGGAAGCACGAACCGCCATAACCGCAGCCCGGGTAAATGAAGTGATAACCAATGCGGGTATCGGCACCGATGCCCAGGCGCACCGCTTCAATGTCAGCCCCCAGGTGTTCCGCCAGTTCAGCGATCTGGTTGATAAAGCTGATTTTGGTCGCCAGCATGCAGTTAGCCGCGTACTTGGTCAGTTCGGCGCTGCGCAGGTCCATGTTGATGATGCGGTCATGGTTGCGGTTGAACGGGGCATACAGGTCGCGCATTACGTCGCGCACTTCATCGCGTTCGCAGCCAATGATGATGCGGTCCGGGCGGCGGCAGTCGCTGACGGCCGAGCCTTCCTTGAGGAACTCGGGGTTGGAGACCACATCGAACTGCAACGAGCGGCCCGCTTGATCAAGCGCTTTATTGATGTGTGCGGTCAGTGCATCGCCAGTGCCCACTGGTACGGTGGATTTTTCAACCAGAATCACTGGTTCCACGCGGTGGCGGGCAACCGCGTCGCCTACCGAGAAGACGGCTTTCAGGTCGGCCGAGCCGTCATCACTGGGCGGGGTGCCCACGGCGATAAACAGGACCTGACCATGTTCAACCGCGGTCTTCTCGTCACTGGTGAAGCGCAGGCGTTTGCTTTCGAGGTTTTCACGCACCAGGCTGGACAGCCCGGGCTCAAAAATGCTGACGTGACCCTGTTGTAACAACTCGACCTTTTTCTGATCAATGTCCATGCATATCACGTCGTGGCCGACTTCTGCCAAGACCGTTGCCTGCACCAGGCCTACATAACCGCTACCAAATACACTGATTTTCATGCGTTGTTCCTGGAACTTGGGGTACGTCGAGAATTGATCGTCAGCACCCCCAGAATGACCAAGGCCACTCCAAGGGTTTTTGAAACGGTGAAGCTTTCATGGAAAACCGGCAGGCTGGCGGCCAGCAAGTAGACCAGCGCGTAGCTGAAGCTGAGCAGCGAATAGGCCCGCCCCAATGGCAGGTCACGCAGGGCCAGCAACCAGCACAGCATTGACAGTGCGTACGCCAGGATCGACGTGCAGACCACCGCCAGCGCGGGCAATGACACATCACCCTGGTGGATTGCGTCGAGCCATTGAGTGGGCTGGGGCAAGCGCGTCATGCTCCAGCGCATGCCCAACTGGGCACTGCTGACCAGCAGCACGCTGGCGGATGCACAGGCAAAACCACGGCGCAGGCTCATGCGTGTTGCCCCAGCAGAATCACCCCGGCAATCACCAGGCCCACACCACACCAGTGGCGCAGGTCGATGGTTTCCTTAAACAGATAACGGGCCACCAGGGTGATCAAAACAAAGTTGAGGCTTAGCATCGGGTAAGCAATGCCGACCTCAAGGCGCTGCAACACCAGCAACCACACCAGCAACCCCAGGCCAAGGCACAGCAAAGCCAGCCACAGCCAAGGGGAGCGGAGTTTGTCAGCCACGCCTGATTCAACCCCGCGCCAGCCTTCGACCGCGTACTTCTGTGCGATCTGGCCGCCGCAGGTCAGCAGGCACGCCAACAGCAACAAGCCGAGGGTCATGGCGCGCTCTGTGGGAAAATCAGAATCACCATGTTGCCTTCGTCATAGCGCGTGCCGTCTTTGGGCAGCATGTCCATTTCATGGGACTCGTCGCTGTCCTTGACCCGCATCACCACGCCCACCGGGCCTTGGCGACGGGCGTCAGCCATCCACTGCTCAATCTTGTCCAGACCGATGCTTTTGCCTTGGGTGTCTTCATAGGTCAGGCCGTACTTGACCTCACCCTGGGTGTTGTACAGCGTCACGTCAGGGCGGCGCAGACGCCAGGCCAAGGCAGACGCCGCGCCCAGGTCGTTGCTCAGGAAGGAATGGGCTTGGGACAGCTCGTCCATGTGTTCCAGCACAAACTGGTCAGGCATTTTGTTGTGCACCACGCTGCTGGGCATGGCGGCCGGCAGCAACAGTACCAGTGCGCCCATGGCCACGGCGGGGGCGGCCCACATTTTCAGCGGATTGAAGAACGCCAGCAGGCCGGTCACGATCCAGGTCAGCATGACGATCACCAGCAGCGTCAGGTGAAACGTTTCGTTGTCATAGAACGGCTGTTTGACCTGGAAGTAGATCAGCGCCGCCAACGCGACACCGCTCAGCAGTACGTTCACCAGGCCGTTGATGCGCAAGGACAGCGGTTTGGCCTGTTCCACGCGCTGGATCAGGGCGTGGCCCAGCAACAAGGCCAGCGGCAACATGCACGGCATGATGTAGGTCGGCAGCTTGCCCTTGCTCAGGCTGAACAGGGCCAGTGGCAACAGCACCCACAGCAGCAGGAACACCACACCGGTTTGGCGCTTGTTCTGCCAGGCATCCTTGAAGGTCGCTGGCAGCAGCGCCGCCCACGGCAAGCTCGATACCACGATCAGTGGCAGGTAGAACCACCATGGGCGACCGTGCTGGGCATCTTCACCGGCGAAGCGACGGATGTGCTCGTGCCAGAAGAAGAAACGCCAGTAATCCGGCTCCTGAGCATGCACCGCCAACACCCACGGCAACGACACCAGGGCGGCGACCAGCATGGCCAGCAGGCCGAACTTGACCATTTCCAGGAAGCGCTTCTGCCAGATCATGTAAGGCACAGCGATCAGTACGGGCAAGAGGAACGCCAGGAAGCCCTTGGTCATAAAGCCCATGCCGCAGGCAAAGCCCAGCACGCACCAGCTGATAAACCGTTCGCGTGCGCTTTTGCTGTCAACGGCAAACCACAGCGCGGCGAGGCTCAGGTTGACCCACCAGGTGAACTGCGGGTCGAGGTTGGAGTAACCCGCCTGGCCGGCGATCAGGCCGAAGGTCATGTACACCAGGGCGCTGGCGAAGCTCTTGCGCGGGTCATTCCACAGGCGGCGTGCCACGGCATACGCCAGGAACACGCTCAGGCCGGTGGCGATGGTCGAGGCAATTCGCACGCCGAACAGGTTTTCGCCAAAAATGGCTTGCCCGATGGCGATCATCCAGTAGCCGGCAATCGGCTTCTCGAAGTAGCGGATGTCCATAAAGTGCGGGGTGACCCAGTTACCGTCGATCAAAATTTGCTGACCGATTTGCGCATAGCGCGTTTCGTCCGGGATCCACAAGCCGTGGGTGCTCAGCGGCAACAGGTAAAAAGCAATAAATGCCAGAACCAGCAGGGGTATCGTCCAGCGCTGAGTCATGGTTTCTGCACTCCCAGCCAGCCTTCGCGGCCGTCCAGCACGCCACGGCTCAGTTGCCCGGCCGGCACACTGTTGAGGTCTGCGGGAAGCAAGTCGCGCAAGGGGTGGAAATGAATGTCGCGGTCACGGGCCTGCGTCAGCAATTGACGAAAGTCGTTGGCCATAAGAATCCCTTCTACTTCTGCATGGATGGTGTACGCATTCAGCTTTTGCGGGCTGAAGCGATCAAGAATAAAGGTGTTGAAGTCGGCGGCACTGACGTCAGGGCCGACCACTTCATCAAACGTGGGCAAATCCACAGGGATTTGCGGCGCGCCCAGGCTGCCATCGGCCAACCGTGGTCGAAACAGACTGTGCCCGCGGCAATCACTGTTGTAACGAAAGCCAAAGGTTTCTTTGGCCTGGACAACGCGTTCGTCGGCACGCCAGCCCGCTGCGGCTGAACACTCCACGGGGTGGCCCGTGATGTCGCTCAGGGTGTCAACGCCACGGCGGATCTGCTCGATCAGTTGTGCCTCGCTCCAGCGCCCGGTGTTGGCTTGCCAGCCGTGGTGATCCCACGCGTGCAAGCCCACCTCGTGCCCGGCGGCCAGGGTCTGGCGCATCAAGTGCCCCAGGTCCTTGCCGATCGGTTTGCCTGGCCAGGCAGTGCCGGCCAGCAAAATATCCCAGCCATACAGGCTGGCCGCTTTGGAGCGCATCATCTTCCAGAAGAACTGGGGCTTGATGAGCCGCCATAAATGGCGGCCCATGTTGTCCGGCCCTACGCTAAAAAAAAACGTGGCCTTGATGTTGGCTTCATCGAGCAATTCGAGCAGCCGGGGCACCCCCTCACGGGTGCCTCGGTAGGTGTCGACATCAATGCGAAGTCCCGCCTGCATTAGCGTTTTTCCGCGATTTCAACCATGGCTTCACGCAGGAAGAAATCCAGGGTCTTGCCGATGGTTTCGCTCAGCTCGGTGGTTGGGGTCCAGTCGATCAGGCGACGGGCGTTCTCGACGCTCGGTTTGCGGTGGCTCACGTCCTGGTAGCCGGTGCCGTAGAACGCTTGGCTTTCGACATCACGGAAACCGGCAAACGGCGGGAAGTTGTCACGCAGCGGGTGCGCTTCGAACTGACGCAGCAACTCTTCGCCCAGTTCACGAATGCTGGCTTCGTTTTCCGGGTTACCGATGTTGATGATCTGGCCGTCGCACTTGCCGCCCTTGTTGTCGATGATGCGTGCCAGTGCTTCGATACCATCGGCGACGTCGGTGAAGCAGCGCTTTTGTGCGCCGCCGTCGACCAGGCGAATCGGGGTGCCTTCCACGAGGTGCAGAATCAATTGAGTGATGGCGCGCGAGCTGCCCACCCGTGCCGAGTCCAGACGGTCCAGGCGCGGACCCATCCAGTTGAACGGACGGAACAGCGTGAACTTCAAGCCTTTGGTGCCGTAAGCCCAGATCACACGGTCCAGCAGTTGCTTGGACACGGAGTAGATCCAGCGCTGCTTGTTGATTGGGCCAACAATCAGGTTGGAGGTGTCTTCGTCGAAGTTTTGGTCCTGGCACATGCCATACACTTCGGACGTAGACGGGAAAATCACGCGTTTGTTGTACTTGACGCAGTAACGCACCAGCTTGAGGTTTTCTTCGAAGTCCAGTTCGAACACGCGCAGCGGGTTGCGGGTGTATTCGATTGGCGTAGCGATGGCCACCAGCGGCAGAACCACGTCACATTTCTTGATGTGGTACTCGATCCACTCGGTGTGGATGCTGATGTCGCCTTCCACGAAGTGGAAGTTCGGGTGGCTGCGCAGGCGCTCGATGGCGTCAGAGCCGATGTCCAGGCCATACACTTCGTACTGGTCGTCTTGCAGCAGACGCTCGGACAAGTGGTTACCGATAAAGCCGTTCACGCCCAGGATCAGCACGCGGGTACGGCGCGCCGGGCGGCCGGATTCGCTGCCACGCAGGCGCGAACCTTCCACCAGACCCAGTTCGCGGGCCAGTTGCGGGCCGCTCAGGTACAGGCCGTTGTCGTTGCGCTGACCGGCGGTGATCACCAGCGAGTCCTGACCGCACGCGATGCGCAGGGGGTCGCAGCTGATCACGTGGCCCGGGGCGTAGCCCTCGTTGCCAGCAACCACTTCACTGCCCCACACGATCAGTTTGTGCTCGCCCACGGCGCAGAAGGCACCCGGGTAAGGTTGGGTCACAGCGCGCACCAGGTTGAACAGCTCTTCAGCGGGACGTGCCCACTGCAGCAGGCCGTCGGCAGGGGTGCGGCGGCCAAAGTACGTGGCCTTGGATTCGTCTTGCGCGGTTTCGCTCAGCTTGCCTTCAGGCAGCAGAGGCAGGGCCTCGGCCAGCAATTGGGCGGCGGTGTCGCGCAATTTGGCGTGCAGGGACAAGGCGGTGTCAGAGCGTTCGATGCTGATCCGCTGCTGGGCCAGGATGTCGCCTGCGTCGGCGCGCTTGACCATGCGGTGCAGGGTCACACCGGTTTCGGTTTCGCCATTGACCAGCACCCAGTTTGCCGGTGCACGGCCACGGTAGCGCGGCAGCAGCGAGCCGTGCAGGTTGAAAGCCCCTTTACTGACGCTGGCCAGCAGTTCTTCGCCCAGCAGGTGACGGTAGTAGAACGAGAAAATGTAATCGGCGTTCAGCTTGCGAATGCGCTCGATCCACAGCGGGTGGTTAGCGTCTTCAGGGGCGTGAACCGGAATGCCTTTACGGGCGCACAGTTGGGCGACAGAACCGTAAAAGTTATTTTCCTTGGGGTCGTCAGCATGGGTAAACACAGCAGCAATTTCGTAGCCTGCATTGAGCAAGGCTTCGATGCCTGTGCAGCCAATATCGTGATAGGCGAAAACAACGGCTTTAAAACTCATGATTGGACCTGTGTCGAAGTAGAGGTAGACGAATTGCCAGTTGGAGCAGGAGTTGCTTTAGGTTCGGCGCGCACGATTTTCTCGATAAAGAAGCGTGGCCGTGCACGCACGTCGCTGTACATACGGCCCAGGTATTCACCCAATAGCCCCATGCCGATAAATTGCCCGCCGGTAAACACGAATAGCACCGCGAACAGCACAAAGGTGCCGCCGCCTGCCCACGAGGCCCCGAACATCAGGCGCAACGCAATCAGGACAATGGCAAAGAGCACGCCCAGCGCGGCCATGCTGAAGCCAATAATGCTCAGCAGGCGCAGCGGGGTAGTGGTCATGCAGGTGATCAGATCGAACATCAGATTGATCAGGCGCATCGGGCTGTATTTGGAGTCACCGTGCTCGCGCTCGGCATGCTGCACCAGCACCTCGGTGGTGTGGCGTGCAAAGCTGTTGGCGAGAATCGGGATAAACGTGCTGCGCTCACGGCAGGCCAGCATGGCGTCGACGATGGAGCGGCGATAAGCGCGCAGCATGCAGCCGTAATCACTCATGGCCACGCCGGTGGAGCGCTGTACAGCCAGGTTGATCAGGCGCGACGGCCAGCGACGCCAGGCGGAGTCCTGACGGTTGTTGCGCACGGTGCCGACCACGTCGTAACCCAGGGCGGCCTGCTCGACCAAGCGCGGAATTTCTTCCGGCGGGTTCTGCAAGTCAGCATCGAGGGTGATGACCACATCGCCTTTGGAATGCTCAAAGCCCGCCATAATGGCAGCATGCTGACCATAGTTGCGGTTGAGAATCACGGCGACCACGGGGCTGCCTTCACGTTCAGCGGCGTCTTGCAGAATTTGCGCTGATTGGTCCCGGCTGCCGTCGTCCACCAGAACGATTTCGTAAGCGTGTGAGAGCTGTGCGCAGGCCGCTTCGGTACGGCGCAGTAACTCGGGCAGGCTCTCTTCTTCGTTATAAACCGGTATGACTATCGACACACACTGGATAGGGTAGGGTTTCAAATTTTTCGTTCCAGTCAGTTCAATGGCACACGATGACTCGTCTTAAAATCGACCCGTTCGGGCCCCTGACGCAACTGCGCCATGAGGGATTAAAGACTATTACTTTCAAACGTAAAGCACTTAGCTTACGTTATCTTCATGATTTTCTTGCAGAGTATTGTGGATTTTCCTATTCAAGAATGTGCATACGTTAAACGCACTCTTGTGAAAAACCTATGAAAGTCACCTGGAGGGGGGCTGATTTCTCAGTCCTGGACAGGTGTTATTCAGGTAAGCGGATAAAGACGTCAACAGGGGGGGTAACACCCCTGTTTACTGCGGGGATATGCCGGCTTCATTATCCTAAATACAGCGCTTTATGAAGTGATACAGGTCAATGATCCGGCTAAGCAGTTGCACTTTTTTATTCAACTGAATCGAAACAGCACCAACCTGTAGATCTGTGACGTGCATCACATCGGCGGGTGCTGTTGTCAGGCCCTTTAGTTCAAGCCCAGCTTGCCGCGCAGGGTCGACAGGTCTTCAGCCAACGTGTTGACTGGGCCAATCAGGGCTTTGCGGTCATTGTCGTTCACTTTGTCATAGGTCTCGAACCCGCCGTTGGGTGTTTTGTACTTGGCCAGGATGGTATTCACGGTGGCGAAGTTTTTATCCACTTTGACGGCGAATGCCTTGTCGTTTTTCTCGATTTGCCCGCGCAACAGGTCAAAGATTGTCTTCGCGCCGTCTACGTTGCCCTGAAAGTCATACAGGTCGGTGTGACTGTAACGGTCTTCTTCCCCGGTCACCTTGGTGGCCGCCACTTCTTCCATCAGCGCCGCTGCGCCGCCCACCACTTTCTCGGGCGCGAATGTCAGCCCGGCCACGCGGGCTTGCAAGTCTTTGACGTCCTTGTTCAAGCCGTCTGCCAACGGGCCCAGGCCTTCGGTGGTGTTCTCGGCAAACAGGCTGTATTCAAGGCGATGGAAACCGGTAAAGTCCTCGGCTTTGACGCCTTGCTCGTGATCGTCGACGCGTGAGTCGATGGAGGCATCGAGGTCGCTGAACAGTTCAGCGATCGGCTCAATCGATTCGTAGTACACGCGGGTCGGGGCGTAGAGTTTTTTAGCGGTGGCCAGGTCGCCCCGCTTCACAGCGTCGGTGAATGTTTGGGTATGGCTGGCCAGTTCGTCCAGTTGTTCGGTGACATAAATCTTGTAGTCCGAAATGGGCTGCACCAGTTCCAGGGGGGCCGTTGCCGCCAGAACCGGAAGCGAGGTGTGAAGCAGGCCTAGGGCCAACAGCAGTGCAAGCGGCGACTTCTTCATGGGACTTTTCCGTTGTGGTTGAGGTCAAGCGCGGGTGAGGGGGGCAGCGGCATCCAGCAGTGGACGCCCGATAAAATCCTGATCGTCCTGGCGTACGCCCGGCAGGGTGAAGAAATAACCGCCGCCCACCGGCTTGAGGTATTCCTCCAAGGGTTCACCGTTGAGGCGGTTCTGCACGCTGATAAAGCCGTTGTTCAAATCACTCTGGTAGCAGATGAACAGCAAACCCATGTCCAGTTGGCCGTTCTTGTTGACGCCGTTGGAATAGTTGAAGGGCCGGCGCAGGATCAGGCTGTTGGCGGTGTGTGCCGTGCGAGGGTTGGCCAGGCGAATATGAGCGTCCAGTGGCGTGATTTTGCCCAAGGGGTCGGCACTGTAATCCGGCGCGTCGGTTTCACGGGTGCCGCCCATGGGGGCCCCCGTGGCTTTGTGGCGGCCGACAATGCTTTCCTGTTCCTGCAGCGGTGTGCGGTCCCAACGCTCGACAAAATTACGAATGATGCGCACGGCCTGGTAGCTGCCGTTCACCGCCCAACGCGGCTCATCACTCTCGGGCTGAACCCAGACAATGCGATTCATCGCGGTGTGGTCTGTGGAGTCGGGGTTGGCCGAGCCGTCGCGAAAGCCCAAAAAGTTGCGCGCACTTTGTACCGGTTCGCCCGGCCGGGCCGGGGTCTGTGGCGGCACGGTACCTTCCTGTTTCCAGCGCACCAGCAGCAAGTCCGGCAGGTTTTTCACCATGTCGCGCAGTGCGTGGATGTTGGTGTCGGCCGTGTTGGCGCAAAACTGCAGGCTTAAATCACCGTGGCACTGGGCTGGGTCGAGGGCATCGTTGGGGAAGCCCTGCATGCGGCTCAGCCGCTTGGGTTTGTGATCGGCCAGACCAAAGCGTTCATCGAACAGCGATTCGCCCACTGACACGGTGATGGTCAAGTTGTCGGGGCTGACCACCGGGCCGAGGATGCCGGAGTCGGTGGGCGGCAGTTTGGGGTCGACTTGCGGCACTTCACCGCCCCTCATCAAGAACGCGATGCGTTGGTTCAGGGTGCGGAACAACCGCTCCAGGTCGTCACGGTCTGTGGCCAGCACGTCGAAGGCCACCAGCATGCCAGCGGCCGGGCGCGGCGTGACGATGCCGCTTTGGTGCTGGCCGTGAAAGGCCTGGTGGTCCTGGGTTTTATCGCTGCTGGGGGCCTGGGCGACTTGAGTGGGCTGTTGCCCACCGCTCGCGGCCAGCGCTGGGCAGCTCAAGGCACTGCCCGCCAGAGCGGCCCCGGCCACCCCCATACCCAGCAGGATGCGGCGGCGTTGCAGGTTGAAGGTTTCGGTGCTGTGTTCTGAATCGCTCATGTGCATCTCGTCTGTTGTTACAGGCCTGAAAGGCCGAGGGCAGGGTCGATTCCATCGAGTGCATCGGCCAGTGCCTTGGCCTTGTGGCTGATTGTTTGACGCTGCTCGGTGCTTACGCTGTCGTAGGTGCTGTAGCCCTGAGCGGTTTTAAAGCCCGCGAAGGTGTTGTCCAAGTCGGCGCTGGCGGCATCAAGGGCGTGCAAGAGGTCGCCGTTGTTTTTGGCCAGCAAGGGCCGTAACAAGTCGACCACTGTGCGGGTGACCCCCAGGTTGGCGGCGAAGCCATTAAGGTCGATATGGCTGTAGCGCTCCTCTTCACCGCTGCCAGCTCGGGTGTCTGCCAGGTTGTGCAGGTTGCGCGAGACGGTGCTTACCCACTGCTCGGGCGGCAGCGATTGCGCCAGCAGTTGCTGCTTGAGGGCGACGACGTTGGCTTGCAACTGTTGGGCGAGCGGGGCCAGCCCTTGGGTGGTGCGTTGATCGAAGAGGGCATACTCGATGCGGTGAAAGCCGCTGAACGCCGGGTCCTGTTCGCGCTTCTCGAAATAGTCGGCGCGGGCGTTGATCGCCGTGTCCAGTTCGGCGAGACGTTGCGCGGCCGGTGCCAGGCGCTGATAGGCCTCGCGGGCAGGCACATACAGTGCTTGTGCCTGCTGCAGATCACCGGCGCTGATGGCCTGTGACAGCGCATCGACTGCTTTAATCAGCGCGGTGCTCTGGCTGCTCAGATAAACCCGGAACTCAGACAGGGGGCCGATAAACGCCACCATGGAAGGCCGGGCCTTGGCCTTGGCGTCGGATTGCGCCGTGGGCGTGACGTGTAAGGTGCCGCGCGGGTTGCTGAGCAGGCCGCAGGTGATGGCGTAATCGCCGGGTGCCAGGCTGGCGTTGATCACCTGGCTGAGCCCTGGCGCGATATTTTCACGCTCTTCGACCACCAGTACGCCGTCAAGAATCTCCCATTCAACGGCGCGTTCGGAGGCATTGACGATTCGGAAACTGTTGAGCCCGGCGGGCACTGTCAGCGCATTGGGCTCGCAGGCGTGGGAGTGAACCGTTACGGTGACTTCGTTGCTGTGAGCCTTGCGCTTGGCGGCCGCCATGTGCGAGGCGTAATAGAACAGCCCGCCCGCTGCGATCATGACGATCACCGAGCCGGCGACGGCCCAGCGCAAGGCGCGGGGCGGTGTACCACTTGCAGAGGTAGGCATGCAGGACCTTATGGGTGTGTGACTGAAGGAGAGGGGCTTGCCTGCGGGGCCTTTGGCGAGCGGAAAAACAGCGCCAGCGTGACCAGCAGGTAAATGACATAAGCCGCCAGCACGCTGACGCTGGGCGCATCCTGATAGCCGAACATGCCGGCCAGGACTGTGCCCAGCGGGCCATCCATCGGCAGGGTGGCGCTGATATCGAACACCACGGTTTGCAGGTGATTCCACAGCCCGGCTTCGTGCAGGGCTTGCACCGAATTGGCCAAGATGCCTGCGGCGACCACCAGAATAAACAGGCCCGTCCAGCGGAAAAACAGGCCAAGGTTCAAGCGCATGCTGCCGCTGTAGAGGGCAAAACCCACACCGATCGCCAGTACCAGCCCGAGCAACGCGCCCAGCGGTGCGGCGGGGCCTTCGCTTTGCTGGAACACCGCGAGCAGGAAGAACACGGTTTCCAGCCCTTCACGGGCCACGGCAAAAAACACCATGGCAATCAATGCAGTGACCTGATGCCTGGAGCCCGCGAGGGCCTGGTCCAGTGAGGTGTGCAGCGCGTGCTTGATGGAGCGCGCCACCTTGCGCATCCAGAACACCATAGAGCTGAGAATGCCCACGGCAACCAGGCCCACAAGGCCTTCAAACAGTTCCTGCTGTTTTTGCGGAAACTCGGCACTCATCAGTTCCAGGCCGCCGCCCACCAGCAGCGACAGCGCAGCGGCCAGAAACACGCCGATCCAGACGGCGGGCATCCACTGCCCGCGCCCGGTTTGCTTGAGGTAGCTGGCAATGATGCCGACGATAAGCGCGGCCTCAATCCCTTCGCGCAGCATGATCAGAAATGGAACCAGCATGGACAGCACCGCAGAATGAATTAGATAGGGAGCTAAGTTGTAACATGTTGATACGTTTGGCCAAACAAGAATCGATTGCATCTGCTGAACGCTGGCTGAACGAAAGGTGAGGGGGGATTCGGGGTGGTTTTTTGGGGGGGGGAACTGCCGGGTGTGCGCGACGCCGCTATTCAGTCGGCGCCACTGTGGGCGTATTACAAGCCTAGTTGCGAAAGCCCCGGATGGTCATCAGGCCTGCGGCCCAACGGCCAGTGGAACTTGCGCTCTGATTCCTGAATGGGCAGGTCATTGATGCAGGCAAATCGATGAGCCATCAGCCCATTCTCGGTGAACTCCCAGTTTTCATTGCCGTAAGAGCGGAACCAGTTACCGGAATCATCGCGCCACTCATAGGCATAGCGCACAGCAATGCGGTTGTCGGTAAACGCCCACAGCTCCTTGATTAGGCGGTACTCCAGCTCCTTGCACCATTTGCGCTGCAAAAAGGCCTGGGCCTCGGCCCGATTGCTCGCGAACTCCGTACGGTTACGCCAGCAGGTATCCAGGGTGTACGCCAGAGCCACCTTGGCGGCATCGCGACTGTTCCAGCCGTCTTCAGCGAGGCGTACTTTTAACGTCGCCGTTTCGCGGGTGAACGGCGGCACCGGTTGACGAATTTCTGAGCTGGACATGGCGCTTGCTCCAAGGGTGGCAATAAACGGAGAGGGGGCGTGCAACGTGTCATAAAAGCGGGTATTGCGGCAATTATGTGGTAATCCCTCGATGAAAATGCTTGGCGGGGGATCTATAGCATGAGGGCAAGACAGTTAGGCGGGAACACCCGCAGTGGCTCGGCTCCCTTGTTCAATGATGCTCGTGTGTCATGCACACAAAGGGCGCATGCGTACCCAAAACTGGGCACAAAAGTAACAAGTAACACGTGGAGGTAGCCGTTGCGGCTTTCCCCTTAGCCTGGAAACACCCCGTAATCCGGCGAATGCTCAGAGTTTGCCAAGGCTGGCACAGGCTTTGCTTTCTCTGAAATTCATCTGATATATCAGATGAATTTCAGGAGTGAAAATGCCCAAATCCACTGATGTTCCTAGTGTTCTGCAGCCGGCGACGCCCACGACCAAAAGTGCTGCGCAACTGCGCGAGCTGGCCTATGCGCAGATCAAGCAACGCATTATCAGTTGCGAGTTTCGCCCCGGTGATGCGATCAATGAGGCGCAACTGGCAGCCCTGCTGGGCTTTGGCCGCACGCCGATCCATCAGGCGCTGCACCGCCTTGAGGTCGAGGGCATGGTCACGATCATGCCGCGCAAAGGGGTGATGGTGACGGCGCTGTCGCTTAACGACGTGCTGGACATGATTGAAGTGCGCGTGTCCAACGAACAGCTGTGCATCAAGCTGGCCGTAGAGCGTGCCCACGACACGGATATCCGGGCGATGCGCAGCATTCTTGAGCGCACCCCGGCGCTGTTGGCCTGTCACGACGTGACAGGGTTGATGAGCCTGGACCTGCAGTTTCATATGTCCATTTCTGCCGCCGCGCACAACCGTGTGCTGGCCGAACTACTGCGCAACCTTCACGAAAAGCAGGCCCGGTTCTGGTACCTGACGCTGTCGGAAAACCACCACAGCCAGCGTATCTACGACGAACACATGGCCATTCTCGAAGCCGTGGAACAGCGTGACGGCGACGCGGCAGTCGCCGCCATTCACCACCATATCGACGATTTCCGTCGCGCGATTATGCGCACCCTCTAACGATTGATAAGGGAAACCCAACATGACTCAATTGACGTTCAACATTGTCGGCCAAGGTGAGCACCACGCCAGCATCAAGCATTTGATTATTGCCGGGTGGGCAGGGCGTAACAGTGAGGCGGTCGAGCATCACATTGCCGAGCTGGAAGCCCTGGGTGTGCGTCGCCCGACGCAGATTCCCTGCTTTTACCGGGTGTCGGCGAGCCTGCTGAACACCGGGGAGAACATTCAGGTGCCCGGCAAGGATTCTTCCGGTGAGACCGAGTTTGTGTTGATCCCGAGTGATCAGGGGTTGTTGATCGGCCTGGGCTCGGACCACACCGATCGCAAGGTTGAAAGCTACGACGTCACGGTCTCCAAGCAGATGTGCGACAAGCCCATTGCGCAACAGGTGTGGCGCTTCAGCGAAGTGCAGGCGCATTGGGACCAATTGGTGATGCGTACCTGGCGGGTGCGTGACGGCGTGCGTGAGCTGTATCAGCAAGGCCCGGTAACCAATTTGCTGGCCCCGCAAACACTGCTGGCAAAACTCAACAGTGCCGCCTCGCTACCAGCCGACACCGCCATGTTCTGCGGTACGCAGTCGGTGATTGGTGAGCTGGGCTATGGCGAGTCCTTTGAAATGGAGCTGTTCGACCCTGTACTCAATCGCAGCCTGCGCCACCAGTACGGTGTCGAGTCGCTGCCTGTCGCTGAGTGAGCCAGAAAATGAATGATATTGCACAGCTTGCCCAAGCGCTGGCAGAGGGTCGTACCACCAGTGAGGCATTGGTGACGCGCGCTTTGGCCCGTATTGAGGAACACCGTGCCAGGGGTGGGGTTGCCTATATCAGTGTCGATGCGCAAAGCGCATTGCAGGCCGCCCGTGCCAGCGATCTGGCGCGGGCGAGCGGCTATGTGCCGTCGCCTCTGGCGGGCCTGCCGGTGTCGATCAAGGACTTGTTTGATGTGGTTGGGCAGGTTACCGCCAGCGGTTCTAAATTGCTGGCCGGTGCTGAGCCCGCGGCTGAAGATGCCGTGGTGGTGCAACGGCTGCGAGCGGCCGGGGCGATCTTGCTGGGCCGAACCAATATGAGCGAGTTCGCTTTTTCCGGTCTGGGGCTAAACCCGCACTACGGCACGCCACTCGCACCGTGTGGCGGGCAGCGTATTGCCGGCGGGTCCAGTTCGGGGGCGGCGGTCAGTGTCGCCCTGGAGATGGCAGTTGCGGGCCTGGGTACCGATACCGGCGGATCCATTCGCATCCCGGCCGCCTTTTGCAACCTCACCGGGTTCAAGCCCAGCGCCAGCCGCGTCCCGCTGGCCGGTGCCTTCCCGCTGGCAGCCAGCCTGGATTCTATTGGCGCACTCACCCACAGCGTGAGCGACTGCATCCTGCTCGACCGGATTCTCTCAGGTGAGCAACTCGATACCCGTTCGGTGCCTTTGGCCGGATTGCGCCTGGCGGTAACGCGGGATTTCGTGCTTGACCAAGTGGATCCGACGGTGGCCGCCGCGTTTGAGCGCAGCCTGGCGTTACTTGCAGAGGCGGGCGCGAGCATTCGTTGGTTCGACTTCCCGCAACTGTACGATCTGCCCCGCATCAATGCGGCGGGCGGGCTGACCGCCGCTGAAGCCTGGCACGGTCATCGCCAGTGGTTGCAAGGTGAGCAGGCTGACCAGTACGACGCCCGTGTGGCACAACGCATCCGGCGAGGAGAAGCGATTGGCGCGGCGGATTATCTGGACACCCGGCTCGAGCGTCAGCGGTTGATCGCTATTGCTCAAGAACGTTTGGGCGATGCGGACGCCTGGTTGATGCCTAGCGTGGCGGTCGTGGCACCACCGCTGGCCGACCTGGCGGATGATGACGCGTTCTTTGCGGCCAATGGGCTGATTCTACGCAACACCAGCGTCATCAACTTTCTCGATGGCTGTGCCCTGAGCCTGCCTTGCCATACCGGCGACGCGTTGCCCGTCGGGCTGTCGATTGCTGGCTTGCATGGGCAGGACGCGCGCGTGCTGCAAGTGTCACTGGCGATTGAAGCGCTATTGCGAGGTAGCGTCTGATGCGGTGCCCTTAAACGCGGGGCAGGCCTGACCTGCCCGATTACCCGTAGCAGCTTTTCATCCCCGAACCCACGGTAAATCCCGTGCGCTATCGCTCGCCTGAAAATCGGGTGGCGGGGTTCACTGTGCAATGTATTGACGAGATGACGTATGAACCAAAGTAACGCAAGTTCAGTTATAGACGTAGAGCGCGCGCTCGATCCGGCTGCGGCCGAGATCGGCGCGGTCTATAAAAAAATCGCTTGGCGCTTGTTGCCGTTTTTGGTCTTTCTGTTTGTATTGGCCTGGATTGACCGGGTTAACGTCGGGTTCGCCAAGCTGTCGATGTTGCAGGACTTGGGTTTCAGTGACGCGGTCTATGGGCTGGGGGCGGGGATATTCTTTATTGGGTACTTTATCTTCGAAGTGCCCAGCAATTTGATTCTGGAAAAGATCGGGGCGCGCCGCACCCTGGCGCGTATCACCATCATGTGGGGCCTGACGTCAATTGCGATGGCTTATGTGGAAAGTGCCTGGTCTTTCTATGTGCTGCGCTTTCTGCTGGGTGCCTTTGAAGCGGGCTTCTTCCCGGGCGTGGTGCTGTACCTCACCTACTGGTTTCCGGCGGCGCAGCGGGCAAAGATCAACGGCATGTTCATGACGTCGTTTGCCATTGCCGGTGTGGTGGGTGGCCCGTTGGCCGGCTTTATCATGAGCCGCATGGTGGGCGTAGGCACGCTGGCGAACTGGCAGTGGCTGTTTATCCTTGAAGGCATTCCTTCAGTGATTGCAGGCTTTATGGTGCTGCGCTACTTGCCCGAGAAGCCGGCCAACGCCAAATGGCTGACCCCGGCACAACGCCAGATGGTCACCGACACCATTGCTCGTGAAGACAGCGCGCCCGGCAAGCACAGCGACCTGCGTACCTTGCTGCGCTACCCCAAGCTGTGGCTGTGTGCGCTGGTGTATTTCTGCCTGGTCAGTGGCAACGCGACCATCGCCTTCTGGACCCCGTCGGTGATCAAGTCGTTGGGCGTCGACGACACGCTGCATATCGGCTTGTTGTCGTCTATCCCGTTCATACTGGGCACCGTAGCGATGCTGTGGAACGGCTTCCATTCCGACAAGACCGCCGAACGTCGCTTGCATTGCGCAATGGCAGCGCTGCTGGCCGGGCTTGGGCTGATCTGCACCGGGATGTTCCTGGGTAACGCGGTACTGGCGCTGATTGCCCTGACCGTTGCAGCGATGGGGATTCTGGCGGCCTTTCCGGTGTTCTGGTCGATCCCTGGAGCATTTCTGGCGGGCACCGCTGCGGCAGGCGGTATTGCCCTGATTAACTGCATCGGCAACCTGGCCGGGTTTGTCGCGCCGTATATGATTGGCTGGCTGAAAACCCTGACCGGTAGCCTGGCGGCCGGCCTGTATATGGTGGCAGCCTTTGAGATTGTGGCGGCGGTATTGCTGCTGCTGTGCTTCAAAGGCATCAAGGTGGCCAAGGTGTAACGCTTGCCACGCCCTCCCTGAAGCTGATATCGCCCCGTTAAGGGGCGATTTTCGTGGGGGGCGATTCTTCTTTGCTCGGCGTTTTCGCATCATTCAGCGCTTGCAGGCTGTCCAGCGCGGCTTCGGCTTTTACGGCCCTTAAGGTCAGTGCGGTATGGGCTTCCAGCGCCTGGCTGTGGGCTCGTTTAAGGCTGTCGCTTTCTTCGGTGGCGACGCGCAGGCGTTCGTTCAGCAAGGTGCGTTCGCTGTCCAGCTGGCTCAGTTGCGCGGTGAGGCGCTCATTCAAGTTGCTGAGTTTGTGCTGTTGATCGCTGGCCTGGTTAAGTTCTTTGCTCAGGGCGCGGCTTTCACTGAGTACGCGCTCGTTGTCGCGGTGCAGTTGGGTGATCTCGTCCTGACGCACCAACGCGCTTTGTTGAGCCTGGCGCAACTCCATCTGCACCTGTTGCAGTTGCCCTTCGTGGCGGCGCTGCTCCTGCTCGCGCTGATCTTTAACGGCGCTACGGTAGTGCTCAAGCGCATCGCGGGCGTGCAGGTGTTTGTCTTCCAGTGAGCGAATCTGCTCGTCGCGGTCGTTGAGGCGCAGCTCGAAATCGCTGCACGCCTGATTCAGCGCCGCGTTGCGGGTTTGCTCGGTTTGCAGCATGGAGCGGGTGGACTCAAGGTGGGCGGTCTCCTGGTGCAGGGCGTTGCCTTGGCTCTCGAACTGCTGCTGGAGTTGCGCCAGCGCCTGTCGGGTTTCAGCCAATTGCGCCTGCAGTTCGGCCTTGAGCTGTTCGTAGTGGGCCTGGGCGCGGTCAATGGGCTCTTGCGCCTGTTCTTGCAAGCGGCGAGCGAGGCGGGCGACCAGTTCGGTCAGTTCATCCCCGATGTGCTCGGGGGCCAGACCGCGCCGGCTGTCGCTTTCATCCAGCTCCTTGAGATACCGGTGGATCGTGGTTTTCGACCCGGTATTGCCCATTTCTATTCGTACCGCATCGATGCTCGGGTGTTCACCACGGGCCAGGATGGCGGTGCGTGCGATTTGCACCACTGCCTTGTTTACGCCGCCGCGAGCCATCGCGTTCTCCTACGATTATGTACTGTGGTATGTATCATGTATTTACATACTATAACGGCTTGATGATTTTGTCTTTATTTAAGATTTAACAGGCGGGATATACTGGTATTATCCCGTGCTAGAGCCTTTTTACAGTCTGTAACGCCCATTTTCAGTACGCCACACACGAGAGCTGCCCATGAGCGAGCTGGATCGCTACCTGAATGCCGCGACCCGCGACAACACTCGGCGCAGTTATCGCGCCGCCATTGAGCACTTCGAAGTGACCTGGGGTGGGTTTCTGCCCGCCACCAGTGACAGCGTTGCGCGGTATCTGGTGGCACACGCCGGCCAGCTGTCGATCAACACGTTAAAACTGCGGTTGTCGGCGATTGCTCAGTGGCACAACAGCCAGGGCTTTGCCGACCCCACCAAGGCACCGGTGGTGCGCAAAGTGTTCAAGGGCATTCGTGCGCTGCACCCGGCGCAAGAGAAGCAAGCCGAGCCCCTGCAACTGCAACATCTGGAGAAAGTCATCGCCTGGCTGGACAGCGAAGCGCTTGCCGCGCAAGCACAAGGGGACAGGCCGGGGCTGTTGCGTGCGCGGCGGGATGCGGCCCTGATCCTGCTGGGGTTTTGGCGCGGATTTCGCAGCGATGAACTGTGCCGCTTGCAGATAGAGCATGTGCAAGCCGTGGCGGGTTCCGGCATTACCTTGTATGTGCCGCGCAGCAAGGGTGACCGGGACAACCTGGGTAAGACTTTCCAGACCCCGGCGCTGATGCGCCTGTGCCCGGTGCGGGCCTATATTGAGTGGCTCAATGCGGCGGCATTGGTGCGCGGGCCGGTTTTTCGGGGAATTGATCGCTGGGGCAACCTGGGGGAGTCAGGGTTGCACGCCAATAGCGTGATCGCGTTATTGCGCCAGGCGTTGCAACGCGCCGGCATTGCGGCCGAGCATTACTCCAGTCACTCATTGCGTCGCGGTTTTGCAACATGGGCGCATCAGAGTGGGTGGGATCTCAAATCGCTGATGAATTACGTCGGCTGGAAGGATGTAAAGTCTGCGATGCGCTATGTTGAATCCACCCCGTTTGCCGGGATGAGCCTTACCGCTGAAAAACACATTGGTCACTGATCGAGATCAGGTTGAAAACCGTCGAGTCGGTTCATATTTAGATTTCGGCTATTTATGGTGTCACTCGATAGTCAAAACCAATCGTAAGCATCAGCTTTGCCAATGAGCCAGTCACGAAATGTGTTGTTAGGATTCACCCCATCAACTTTTCAACCCTGACGGAGAGTCAACGATGCCTATCATCAACAGCCAAGTAAAACCGTTCAAAGCAACTGCCTACAAAAACGGCAGCTTCGTGGAAGTGTCGGACGCTGACCTGAGAGGCAAGTGGTCTGTCGTGTTCTTCTACCCAGCCGACTTCACCTTCGTTTGCCCAACCGAGCTGGAAGACCTGGCTGACAACTACGAAGAGTTCAAAAAACTCGGCGTAGAAATCTACAGCGTGTCGACTGACACCCACTTTGCTCACGCTGCCTGGCACAACACGTCGCCCGCCATCGGTAAAATCCAGTACACCATGATCGGCGACCCTACGCTGACCATCTCCCGCAACTTCGACGTGCTGATCGAAGAAGCTGGCCTGGCTGACCGCGGTACGTTCGTGATCAACCCGGAAGGTCAGATCAAGATCGTTGAACTGAACGACGGCGGTGTTGGCCGTGACGCTTCCGAGCTGCTGCGCAAAATCAAGGCCGCTCAGTACGTTGCTGCTCACCCGGGCGAAGTGTGCCCAGCCAAATGGAAAGAAGGTGAATCCACCCTCGCTCCTTCGCTGGACCTGGTTGGCAAGATCTAAGCTTGTGCGCCAGACAAGGGCGGTGATCCGCACCTGAGTTGTTCGCTGCACCGCCCTCAAAACGCCCGGGCGACATTCGCTCGGGCGTTTTTTTTGACACAGAATTAAACCGTAGGAGATCGCCCGTATGTTGGACGCCAATCTAAAAGCTCAATTGAAGTCATACCTGGAGCGGGTCACACAGCCGATCGAGATCGTTGCCTCTCTCGACGACGGTGCGAAATCCCGTGAAATGCATGACCTGTTAAAAGAAATTTCCAGCCTGTCCAGCCAGATTACATTGCTGGACAACGGCAACGATGCGCGGAAGCCGTCGTTCTCGCTGAACCGCCCAGGCGGGGATATCAGCCTGCGTTTTGCCGGCATTCCCATGGGGCACGAATTTACATCGCTGGTGCTGGCCTTGCTGCAAGTCGGCGGCCACCCTTCGAAAGCCAGTGCCGAAGTGATTGAGCAAATTCGCTCCCTTAAAGGTGAGTTCAACTTCGAGACCTACTTCTCGCTGTCCTGTCAGAACTGCCCGGACGTCGTGCAGGCGCTGAACCTGATGGCCGTGCTGAACCCGAACATTCGCCACGTGGCCATTGACGGTGCGCTGTTTCAGGATGAAGTCACCGAGCGTCAAGTGATGGCGGTGCCAAGCGTTTACCTGAACGGGGTTAACTTCGGTCAGGGCCGCATGGGCCTGGAAGAGATTCTTGGCAAGCTGGACACCAGTGCCATTGAGCGTCAGGCTGAAAAAATCAGCGCTAAAGAAGCCTTTGATGTGCTGGTGATTGGTGGCGGCCCGGCCGGTGCTGCGGCAGCCATTTATGCGGCGCGCAAAGGCATCCGTACCGGCGTGGCCGCCGAGCGATTTGGCGGTCAGGTACTCGACACCATGGCCATCGAGAACTTTATTTCGGTGCAGGAAACCGAAGGGCCGAAACTGGCCACTGCCCTTGAAGAGCACGTTAAGCAGTACGACGTTGACATCATGAACCTGCAGCGGGCCGATCAGTTGCTGCCGGGCCAGGCGGGTGAGTTGCACGAGGTGAAATTTGCCAGCGGTGCTTCGCTCAAAGCCAAGACCGTGATTCTGGCCACCGGTGCGCGCTGGAGAGAGATGAACGTACCAGGCGAACAGGAATACCGCAGCCGTGGCGTGGCGTACTGCCCGCACTGTGACGGCCCATTGTTCAAGGGCAAACGCGTTGCGGTTATCGGTGGTGGGAACTCGGGTGTGGAAGCGGCCATCGACCTGGCAGGCATCGTGTCACACGTGACCTTGCTCGAGTTCGACACCCGGTTGCGCGCTGACGCTGTGTTGCAACGCAAGCTCAACAGCTTGCCAAACGTGACCGTGATCACCAATGCCCAGACCACTGAAGTCACTGGCGACGGTCAGAAAGTCAATGGCCTGCGTTACAAGGACCGCGCCACCGAGGCGGTGCACACTGTCGAGCTGGAAGGGATCTTTGTTCAGATCGGTCTGTTGCCTAATACCGACTGGCTCAAGGGTTCGATTGAGCTGACACCACGCGGCGAGATCATTGTTGATGCACGCGGTGAGACGTCGATCCCTGGCATCTTTGCTGCCGGCGACGTGACGACCGTGCCGTACAAGCAGATCGTGATTGCGATCGGTGAGGGGGCCAAAGCTTCGCTGAGTGCGTTCGATCACTTGATCCGAACCTCCGCGCCAGCCTGATAGGCGCTGAAATAAAAAACCCATGAGCGATCATGGGTTTTTTTTGCGCCGGTTTTTACAGCGGTTGCGGCTGGATAATCTCGACCCAATAAGCGTCAGGGTCTTTGATAAAGGCCAGGGACTTCATGCGACCATCGGTCAGGCGCTTCTGGAAGTCCACGCCCAGGGTTTCGAAGCGCTCACAGGCGGCAACGATATCGGGTACTGAAATACAGATATGACCAAAGCCGCGCGGGTCAGTGTTGCCGTTGTGGTAAGCAAACCCGGCATCCTTCTCGGTGCCGTGGTTGTGAGTCAGTTCCAGAATGCCAGGGATCGATTTCATCCAGACCGTGCGCGCAGCATCGTCGGCCGGGATCTGGGCTTTATCCACCAGCGCCAGGAAGTACAGGCTGAACTCGGCTTCAGGGAAGTCACGTTTTTCAAGCAACGAAAAGCCCAGGATGCGGGTGTAGAAATCGAGTGATTTCTCGATGTCCTTGACGCGCAGCATGGTGTGGTTGAACACGAAGTTTTGGGTAGCGTTATCGGGTTCGGCGGTAACACCAGGTACATTGTTCAGTTCTTGCAGGCTCATGAACCCTCCGAAAGTGATGCGTAAGTGATCGGTCGCTACGGTGAGCGTGGTGGGTCAATGATACGGAATGTTACCTTGTGGGCCAAGGAGCAGGTGGGTTGCTGCCCAAATCGCAGGCAAAAAGAAGCCCGCCGAAGCGGGCATGGGGCGCTAGTCCTTTAGCAGCTTTCATCCTGTGCTGACAGGTGTGAAAAATCTGTGAAACCTTTGACTATTTACATTCGCTCTACTGCAACAGGCTCGTTGCGGTGACTAAAGAGGGCGTGTGGAAAAGCGGTGTCTCTCTGGCGGCACAGGCTTATTGCATTCTTACTGTCACCCCACATTCATTTGAGGAATGAACATAACAGTAAGGTGGACTTTTTATAACAAAATAAATGCGGGTATGCGGGTATTAACGTGGCGTATGCCAGGCATTAAAAAACCCTGCGGCGGCAAGGTTTTAAATCACATTAATACTTAAGCACGAAGCCAGGAGTCTACGGTATCGGCACCGTATTGTTCTTTCCAGGCTTTCAAGCCTCGGTGATTGCCGCCTTTGGTTTCTATCAACTCACCGGTGTGCGGGTTTTGATAAACCTTCAGAACACGCGCTTTACGTTGTTTAGGGGCTGCTGCTGCCTTTTTGGACGCCGACGGGTTAGGGTCCAGCAGGGCGATAATGTCGCGCAGGTTCTTGTCATAGGTTTTCATCAGCCCCTGAAGTTTTTGCTCGAACTCAATTTCTTTTTTCAGTCCGGCATCATTCTTCAAGGCTTCCAGTTGCGCCAACTGCTCTTGAAGGGCTTTTTCCGCGGCACGAAACTCAGCAAGTCTAGACAAAGTGATTACTCCAGTCGTGGCTTCGGCAATAGAGGACCGAAGTGAATTAGTACAGCAAGGGTGCAGAGAGGGGAATGAATGAGCCCCAGCCTTTCAAGGGTGTTAACTAAACATTAACCCAATATTAAGCACCCTTGCCAAGCCAAAAAAAGTGTAGTTGTTTATACCCTCAGTGCCAAGTCTCATGTGTGACTAAGGCGTGCCTTTAAGGCGCTGATGAAATCACTGGCGGGCAAGGGGCGAGAGAATAGATAACCTTGTAGAAAATCAACGCCCTTGCTGGCGAGGTAATCACGCTGCTCTTCAGTTTCTATGCCTTCAGCGACAATCTTCAAGTCGAGCTTGGCACTCAACTCAATAATACTGTCGAGAATATGCCGGGACAGTGCATCGGCCCCAATCATGGCAACAAAGCTCTTATCGATTTTCAAGTAGTCGACATTAAAGTCTCGCAAGTAGGTCAAGCTGGAGTGACCGGTACCAAAGTCATCGATGGCAATGGTGATGCCCATGGCATGCAGCTTGGCAAACAGTGCGTGAGTAATGTCGGTAGGCGCGATCAGCTCGCGCTCGGTGAGTTCGAGGACCAGGCGGATATGGTCCTTGGGGAAGGCTTGCAAGAACTCACGGCAGTCTTCGATTAGATCAAGGTTCTCGCAATGCCGGGCGGTGATGTTGAAGCCCACATGAAAGCCGGCTTGCAGACTGCCAACATGGGGTGCCAATAACGCCGCGGTTTGCTGCATCAGCGAGCGGGTCATGGGAATAATCAGGCCTGAGTGCTCGGCAAAGGGTATAAACAGGTCGGGGCGAACCAAGCCTTCTTGCGGGTGTTGCCAGCGCATCAATACTTCAGCCCCCGCCCATTGTTGGCTGTCACCGTGCACCACGGGCTGGAAATAAGGAATGAACTCTTGGGCCTCCAGGCCACGTTGTAATTCGTGAGTGGGCGAGGAGGCGCGCTTCTTTAAGCGATGAACAATGGTTGCCGAAATGCCTCCCAGAAAAAACAGCAGCACCAGTACACCCAGGTATTCAGCAATCACATGATGCCAAAGTTCGTTGGCACGAAAACCTGCGACCACTCGGTAAGGGTAATGAGTGGATGGCACGCTGTTGTTCGCCACGGGGTAAAGCGGCGGCGCTGTGGGATGGACGTTGCCGGAGCGATCGATCCAGTTGTCACCTGCTTGAAAGATCAATTGCGCTCTTTGGTTGGGCTGGCCCAATGCATGGATCAGATGAAAACCATAAATACTGACCAACACCCCACGACTGTCTTTCTGTTGGCGATAAATCAGCAGCGGGTCATTGGGGGTTACTGGGTTGCCAGGCATTAACCACAATTCACCGCCTGCATAGTTCTGCGGGTAAACAGGTTCGTTGAAGCTACCGAACAAGGAGGTGCAATAGATCTGATTATCTTGAATCAGATTGACTGAGCGCACAAAAGGGCGGCGGGTAACCTGGTCGCGAAGTGCAAGTTCTACATGGCTGCATTCTTCTCCGGCCAAGGGCAACACAACATTGGCGGCACGTGCAGCGTTGTCAAGAATCCCGTCGAATTGGCGCACGGCCTCTTCAGCGGTGTGCCTTGAGGTCAGCTCCAATGAGCGGTTGGCCTGCCAGACTATAATGACTATGCCCAGTACCACGGGCATCAATCCACTGAACACAATCAACGCGTAGCGATCAGTCCATTTGCGGGTCAGTGTGTGCGCTAATTGCATTGCGGATCCTGCAAACAGAAGGGGGCTGGACAGCTGCGGAGCACTGCAGGCACCGCCAGTGGTTATGTAAGGGCTGTGCTTAATGTAAAGCCTAGCATTGCCATTGGGCTATTTCACATCGCGTGGGACAAATAGGATTACGCCATGTAGAATCTGCTTACGCATAAAAGAATAATGGCTTTTGCAAGCACAAGCCCCCCGCGTATAGAGATGGGTCCAAATGAAGGTATTCGGTTTTCAACTGATCTACGGTGATTTCCTGGCGCGCAGTGTGCGCGGGATCTCCTGTGCTCCGCCCGTCGCCCTCGGCATTATTAGTTAATAACCTGTTGTTAATTCTAAAAATGACCATGATGAGGTGCCGAAATGGCTGATCTATACGAAAATCCGATGGGCTTGATGGGCTTTGAATTCATCGAGTTCGCATCGCCTTTGCCCAATACCCTTGAACCCATTTTCGAAATCATGGGTTTCACCAAGGTGGCGACCCACCGCTCCAAGAATGTCCATCTGTACCGCCAGGGCGAGATCAACCTGATCCTCAACAATGAGCCCAATAGTGTGGCGTCTTATTTCGCCGCCGAGCATGGCCCTTCGGTGTGCGGTATGGCATTTCGAGTGCGCGATGCCCAGAAGGCTTACAACCGTGCGCTGGAATTGGGCGCGCAGCCGATTGAAATCAAGACCGGCCCGATGGAACTGAACTTGCCGGCGATCAAAGGCATTGGTGGCGCGCCGCTGTACCTGATTGACCGTTACGGCGAAGGCAGTTCGATCTATGACATCGACTTCGTATTTATCGAAGGCGTTGATCGTCACCCGGTGGGTGCCGGCCTCAAAATCATCGACCACCTGACCCATAACGTGTACCGCGGTCGTATGGCGTACTGGGCCAACTTCTATGAAAAATTGTTCAACTTCCGTGAAATTCGCTATTTCGACATCAAGGGCGAATACACTGGCCTGACCTCCAAAGCGATGACCGCCCCGGATGGCATGATCCGTATTCCTTTGAACGAAGAGTCGTCCAAAGGTGCGGGCCAGATCGAAGAGTTCCTGATGCAGTTCAACGGTGAGGGCATTCAACACGTTGCCTTTCTCAGCGATGACCTGGTCAAGACCTGGGATGCACTGAAGAAAATCGGCATGCGCTTTATGACCGCGCCACCCGAGACCTACTACGAAATGCTTGAAGGCCGCTTGCCAGGTCATGGCGAGCCGGTGGGCGAGTTGCAAGCGCGGGGTATCCTGCTGGACGGATCATCGCAGGAAGGTGACCAGCGCTTGCTGCTGCAAATCTTCTCTGAAACCCTGATGGGCCCTGTGTTCTTTGAGTTTATCCAGCGCAAGGGTGATGACGGCTTCGGTGAAGGCAACTTCAAGGCGCTGTTTGAGTCCATCGAGCGTGATCAGGTGCGCCGTGGTGTGCTGACTGCCGACTGATCGCTAACCTGTAAACCCGCTCTTACCCAGTAGGAGGGCCACCCCGTCTTCGACGCGACGCTGTGGCTCGGCATGCCCTCACACAGGCTTGGCTCCGTGCGGCCGCCGCGATCGGCCGTCCCTGGCCGTGTCGCGGCTAACCCGGTGTGAGGCCAACGTGGTTTAAGGGGGCCCTTTAGATCAAAAACCAGATCAAAAGATCACGAGCAAGCTCGTTCCTACAGATCCCGGCCCTGTAGGAACGCTTGCTCGCGATCTTCCGCTTGTCTCTTCTGTCAAAACAACCCCGCCGCGATATTGATCGAATACCCCAGCACCGCTGTGTTGAAGAGAAAGCCCAGTAACGAATGCACGATCACGGCTTTGCGCATGCCGCGCGTGGTGATGGACACATCTGCCGTTTGTACGGCGACGCTGAGCGTGAAAGAGAAGTACAGAAAGTCCCAATAGTCCGGGTTTTCTTCACCTTCGGGGAAGTGCAGGGCGGGCACCGGGCCGTCATTGTTATAGAACAGTCGTGCGTAGTGCAGCATGAAAATGACCCCGATCATCAGCCATGAACCCACCACGGTAATGCCCGTAAGCGCGTAGTGGAGCATCTGATCGTCAGTGCCCAGCTTGCTGTTGCCTGCCAGTTCCAGGGTGATTGCCGCCAGGCTGGCAATGGCCGCGATGCACACGGTAAACAACACCATGCTGGCATTCTCATCCTCGATTTCCGCTGTCCTTTTCACGTCACTGGCTTTGGAGCGCAACACCAGCCACAGGGTCAGGGCCAGGTAGAGCCAGACGCCAGCGTTCCAGCCCACCAGAAATTTGCTGGTGAGCGTGGCGGCCGGGGTGAAGAATCCCACGGCCAGCCCCACGACAGTGGCGACGCTCAGACGCGGATGGGTGCGGGCAAGATGCGGCATACACAGTCCTTGTTTCCAGAGAGTGCGGCACCTTACCACGCAGCGCCACGCTTAGCCCTTGGGCGGCTTGCGATTGAACCGTTTCATCACCACTACAAAGAACACCGGCACAAACACCACGGCCAGTGTGGCCGTAATCATCCCGCCGATCACCCCGGTGCCAATGGCCTGCTGACTCGCTGAGCTGGCACCCGTGGCCAGAGCCAGCGGCAGTACGCCCAGAATAAATGCCAGCGATGTCATGACGATCGGACGCAAACGCAGGCGTGCTGCTTGTACGGTGGCCTCAACCAGATCATGCCCTTCGTCATACAGGGTCTTGGCGAACTCGATGATCAAAATCGCGTTCTTGGCCGACAAACCAATAATGGTGATCAAGCCCACCTTGAAGAACACGTCATTGGGCATGCCCCGCAAGGTCACGGCCAGCACGGCCCCCAGCACACCCAGCGGGACGACCAGCAGCACTGCTGTCGGAATCGACCAGCTTTCGTACAGCGCAGCCAGGCACAAAAACACAACCAGCAGCGACAGCCCCAGCAACATCGGCGCTTGTGACCCGGACACCTGCTCTTGCAGGGACAGCCCCGTCCACTCAAGGCCCAGACCTGCCGGCAGTTGATCCACCAGGCGCTGGATTTCTACCATGGCCTCGCCGGTGCTATGGCCTGGAGCCTCTTCACCGGAGATGCTGATAGCGGGGTAGCCGTTGTACCGCGTCAACTGGGCCGGGCCCTGGATCCAGCGTGCTTCGACAAAAGCCGAAAGCGGGACCATTTTGCCCAGGTTGTTGCGCACATGGATCTTGAGCAAGTCTTCGACCTGGCTGCGTTGATCGCCTTCGGCCTGCACCATGACCCGCTGCATGCGGCCCTGGTTCGGGAAGTCGTTGACATAGGCCGAGCCAACGGCCGTGGACAGCACGCCGCCAATGTCCGCGAATGAAATGCCCAGCGCGTTGGCGCGCTTGCGATCCACCTCCAGTTGCACTTGCGGGCTTTCAGCCAGCGCACTTTCACGTACGTTAGCCAGCACCGGGCTTTTCTCGGCCAGGGCCAGCAGTTCAGTGCGCGCCTTCATCAGGGCGTCATAGCCCACGCTGCCACGGTCTTGCAAACGGAACTCAAACCCGCTGGAGGTGCCCAGACCGTCGACCGGCGGTGGCAAGATGGCAAACGCCACGGCATCTTTCAGTTCGCTGAAGGCTCCGTTGGCGCGGTCAGCAATGGCGGCGGCCGAATCTTTTGCACCTCGGTCAGCCCAGTCCTTGAGAGTGGTAAACGCCAGCGCGGCATTTTGCCCGCTGCCCGAGAAGCTGAAGCCCAGGATCAAGGTGGTGTTGCCCACGCCCGGCTCGCTGGCGTTGTGCGTTTCGATCTGCTCGGCTACCGCGATAGTGCGGTTTTGGCTGGCCCCCGGCGGCAATTGGATATCGGTGATGGTGTAACCCTGATCCTCGACCGGTAAAAAGGAGGAGGGCAGGCGCGTAAAACACAGTACCAGGACCACCAGCAGCAGGCCGTAGAGCATCAGGTAGCGACCGCTACGCTTGATCAGGTGCACGACCCAGTGTTCATAGCCTTTTGACAGGCGCTCGAAGCGTTGGTTGAACCAGCCAAAGAAACCGCCTTTGGCATGGTGTTCGCCTTTGGCGATGGGCTTGAGCAGGGTCGCGCATAGTGCCGGGGTCAATGACAGCGCCAAAAACGCTGAGAACAGGATGGAGGTGGCCATCGACAAGGAGAACTGCTGGTAAATCACCCCCACGGACCCAGGCATAAATGCCATGGGAATGAATACGGCCACCAACACCAGTGTGATGCCAACAATCGCACCGCTGATTTGCGTCATCGCCTTTCGCGTGGCTTCACGGGGGGATAACCCCTCGCTGACCATGATGCGCTCGACGTTCTCTACCACCACGATGGCATCGTCCACCAGAATACCGATGGCCAGCACCATGCCAAACATGGTCAGCACGTTGATCGAGAAGCCCAGTACCAACATCACGGCAAAGGTGCCCATCAGCGCGACGGGTACCACCAGCGTCGGAATCAGCGTGTAGCGGATGTTCTGCAAAAACAGGAACATTACCGCAAACACCAGCGCCATGGCCTCGACCAGGGTGTAGATCACCTTGATGATCGAGACCTTGACGAATGGCGAGGTGTCATACGGGATGCTGTATTCCACGCCTGCCGGGAAGTAACGACTGAGGTCGTCCATTTTCGCGCGGATCAGGTTGGCGGTGTTCAAGGCATTGGCCTCGGGGGCCAACTTGATACTGAATGCGCTGGACGGCTTGCCGTTGAGACGGGTGCCGTACTGGTACTCCTGGCTACCGATCTCAACCCGTGCCACATCGCCGATGCGTACCGTAGAACCGTCCGGGTTGGCGCGCAGCACGATGTCGGCAAACTCTTGTGGTGTCGACAGTTGGCCTTTGACCAACACCGTGGCGGTGATTTCTTGCGTGGAACGGCCGGGCAAATCGCCGATGCTGCCGGCTGAAACCTGCGCGTTCTGGCTGGCAATCGCGGCGTTGACATCAGCCGGTGTGAGGTTAAAGCCGACCAGCTTCTGGGTGTCGATCCAGATCCGCATGGCCCGCTCGGCACCATACAGTTGGGCCTTGCCGACGCCTTCCACGCGTTTGACTTCGTTCATCACGTTGCGGGCCAGGTAATCGCTGAGAGCGACTTCATTGAGCCCGCTGTTGGCATTGGCGGTCAGCGTCACCAGCATCAAAAAGCCAGATGAGACTTTTTCGACCTGTAAACCTTGCTGAGTAACGGCCTGTGGCAGGCGGGACTCAACGGCCTTGAGGCGGTTTTGCACATCGACCTGGGCCATTTCAGGGTCGGTGCCGGGTTTGAAGGTGGCGGTAATGGTGGCACTGCCGAGGCTGCTTTGGGATTCGAAGTACAACAGGCCATCTGTGCCATTGAGTTCTTGCTCAATCAGCGTGACCACGCTTTCGTCCACCGTTTGTGCTGACGCACCCGGGTAGATCGCATAGACCTCAACCTGGGGTGGTGCGACATCCGGGTACTTGGCCACGGGTAACTGCGGAATGGCCAATGCCCCTGCCAGCATAATAAACAAGGCAACGACCCAGGCAAAAACCGGACGGTCGATAAAAAACTGCGGCATGCTCACTGATCCGTAGAGTGGGTGAGGGAAGGTGTCGAGTCGTCGATCTGTACCTGTTCGCCAGGCCGGGTGTGCTGCAACCCTTCGAGTACGATACGGTCACCGGCCTTGAGGCCTTCGTTGACGATCCAGCGATTGTTGTGAGCACCACCCAACTGCACGGGCTGTTGCGTGACACGGTTATCGCCGTCCAGCAAGAACACGTAGGCCACTCCGGCACTGTCACGCAGAATGGCACGCTGCGGCACGCTGATACCTTCTTTGTTAACGGCCTGTTCCAACCGAACGCGTACAAAGCTGCCGGGCAGCAAGTCGTATTCGGGGTTCGGGAACTCACTGCGCAGAATGATCTGCCCGGTGCTGGGGTCCACGCTCACATCGGTAAACAGCAATTTGCCGGGCAGCGGATAGGCGCTGCCGTTGTCACGAATCAGTGTGGCGCGCGCCTGCTGGGTGCCGACCTGTTGCAACTCGCCGGCGCGGAAGGCTTCGCGCAAAGCATCGAGATCGCGGGTGGACTGTGTCAGGTCGACATGAATCGGGTCGAGCTGATGAATCCGTGCCAATGGCGTGACTTCACCCTGACCGACCAAGGCCCCTTCGGTCACCAGCGCCCGGCCGATACGCCCGGAAATCGGCGCAGTGACGGTGGCATAGCCCAGGTTCAAGCGGGCGCGTTCTACTGCCGCTTCGTTGGCGGCCACGTCGGCATCAGCCTGCTGCGATTGCGCCTGGGCGTTGTCGTAGTCCTGGCGGCTGACCGCGTTGATGTCGATCAGATCGGCGTAGCGCTTGGCATGCAAGCTGGCCTGGCGGGCCAGCGCGCGGGACTTGCGCAGGGCGGCCTGTGCGCTATCCAACTCCGCCTTGAAAGGGGCCGGGTCGATCAGAAACAGCACTTGGCCCTGTTTGACTTGCGTGCCTTCGGTAAACACCCGCTTGAGCACGACACCGGCCACACGGGCACTGACTTGAGCCTCGCGCGGGGCAACCACGCGGCCACTCAGTTCGTTGTTGATCGATAAAGGCGCAGTGGCAATCACCTCAGTACGCACTTTGGTCAAAGGGGCTTTGGTTTCAGCGACGGGACTTTTATCACAGGCACCGAGCGCCAGTGCCAGCGCCGAGAGGCAGAGTGGAGCGAAGAGTTTTTTCAACGATCTTGCCTTCTTGTAAATGCGGAATAGTGCGGTGTCATGCTTGGCATGCTAAGCGCAGCACGTCAGAGGCGTTGTTAAGCTATGTAGGAGGTATGTGAAAAAGTGTTAAGGATGTGCTCCTTTCCCAGTGAGGTTGTATATGCTCCGGGTTTTCCGTGTTTGTAAGCATTTATTATGCCCACGCTTTTATTGGTTGAAGACGATGCCGCCCTTTCAGAACTGATTGCCAGCTATCTGGAGCGTAACGGTTACCAGGTCAACGTGATAGCGCGTGGTGATCAAGTTCGTGAAAGCGCCCGAAGCAACCCCCCGGACCTGGTCATTCTCGACTTGATGTTACCGGGATTGGACGGCCTGCAGGTTTGCCGTCTGTTACGGGCTGACTCAGCAAGCTTGCCGATCTTGATGTTAACGGCGCGCGACGATAGTCATGATCAGGTCCTGGGGCTAGAGATGGGCGCTGACGATTATGTGACAAAACCTTGCGAGCCCCGTGTTCTGCTGGCGCGGGTACGCACTTTACTGCGTCGTAGCAGCCTGGGTGACCCGCAGGTGGCCAGTGACCGTATTGTGATCGGTAACCTGTGCATCAACCTCTCGGAGCGCACGGTGACCTGGCGCGGTGACGGCGTTGAACTGTCCAGCGGTGAATACAATTTGCTGGTGGTGTTGGCCCGGCACGCGGGCGAAGTCCTGAGCCGTGACCAGATCCTGCAACGTTTGCGCGGCATTGAATTCAATGGCACCGACCGCTCGGTGGATGTGGCCATTTCCAAATTGCGGCGCAAATTCGATGACTGCGCCGGTGAAGCGCGCAAGATCAAAACCGTGTGGGGCAAAGGGTACTTGTTCAGCCGTTCCGAGTGGGAATGCTGAGGCCATGTTCAAACTGTTGATCCGGCTGTACCTGGTGACCATCGTGACGTTTGCAGCGGCCATTTATGGCGTGCCTGAAGTGATCATTCATGTGTTTCATGAGCGCTTCATGAACTACAACGAGCAGATGTCGCGAGGCACACAGGGCTTGTTGGTCAAACAGTTCGAGCACGTACCCGAAGCTCAGTGGCCCGCGCTGGCCGCCGACTTGAATGCCCGCTTCCAGCCCCTGAACATCGACCTTCGACCCATTGCCGACCCCGGTTTCAGCGCCGATGAACAGCGCCAACTGCACCAGGGCAAAGATGTGCTGCGCATCGGAGAGTGGGGCATGTGGACGCGGGTGGCTTCGCCGCTGAATCAGACCCACGCTATTGAAATGTCCATGTCGCCCGATCCGTTTGACATGAACGTTTTGTATTGGAGCATTAACGTGCTCATCGGCGCAGCCTTGCTGGGCGGGCTTTTGCTGTGGCTGCGGCCTCACTGGCGTGACCTTGAACAACTCAAGCGCACCGCTGCCCGGATCGGCCAGGGGCAACTGAGCGAACGCACACACCTCTCGCCGCGTTCCAATATCTATGGCCTGGCCCATGTGTTTGACACGATGGCGCACGACATCGAGCACTTGCTCAACCAGCAGCGCGACTTGCTTAACGCCGTGTCCCATGAGCTGCGCACCCCCTTGACCCGCCTCGACTTCGGCCTGGCCCTGGTGTTGTGCGATGACTTGCCGCCGGCCAGTCGCGAACGCTTGCAGGTGTTGGTGGGGCATATCCGCGAGCTGGATGAACTGGTCCTTGAACTGCTGTCCTTTAGCCGGCTGCAAAACCCCGCGCTGGTGCCGGAAAGGGTAATGGTGTCGCTGGATGAGTTTATCGACAGCATTCTGGGCAGCTTCGATGAAGCCCTGGAAGCCCCGGAGAGTGTGTTGGACGTGCGCCTGCACGGCAGCCAGGAGCGTTTCGCTCTTGACCCACGGCTCACCGCGCGTGCTTTGCAAAACCTGTTGCGCAACGCCATGCGTTACTGCGATCGACGCATTCAGGTGGGCGTCAATGTGACAGCACAGGGGTGCGAGATATGGGTAGAGGACGATGGTATCGGCATTCCCGAGCAGGAACGCGAGCGAATTTTCGAACCGTTTTACCGGCTGGACCGCAGCCGCGACCGCGCCACGGGGGGCTTTGGTCTGGGGCTGGCGATCAGTCGGCGAGCCCTGGAGGCCCAGGGCGGTAAGTTGACGCTTGGGCCATCACCGCTGGGCGGTGCCCGGTTCACACTGTGGTTGCCCGCCTGAGGGTTGGCCAAACGGCTAACCCGTCGTTCAACCAACCCTGACAAAGCCGGCCTATTGCGATACCCCACGGCCACCAACGCGCCAGGGTCAGACGGGCTTCTGTTGACGCAGCAGGTGCTTGACCCCTTCGAGCATGAGGACCAGCACGGCCAGCCAGATGGGCAGGTAGGTCAGCCATTGGCCGTCGCTGATGCTTTCTCCCAGCAGTAATGCCACAAACACCAACAGCACCGGTTCAACGTAGCTGAGCAGGCCGAACAGGCTAAATGCCAGCATGCGGCTGGCCAGGATGTAGCAGATGAGGGCGAGTGCGCTGATGGCCCCCAACAGCGGGATCAGGGTGTACAGGGCCGTGCGTTGGCTGGCCACGTCGAAACCGTGCTCGCTGCTTTGGATAAACCACAGCGCGACAGGCATTATCAGCAGCATGTCGGTCCACAGGCCGCCCAGGTTGTCGGTGCCCGCACGCTTGCGCATCACAAAGTACACCGGGTAGCCCAGGGCAACCACGAGGGTGGTCCACGAAAACCCACCCACGCGGTACACCTCGTTGGCGACGCCGAGGGTAGCCAGGGCGGCGGCAATTTTTTGCAGGTGCGACAGGCGCTCGCCATACACCAGGCGTCCGGTAATCAACATGGTCAGTGGCAGCAGGAAATACCCCAGCGACACATCGAGGCTATGGCCGTTGAGCGGTGCCCACAGAAACAGCCACAACTGCACACCCACCAACGCACTGGACGCAATCAGCACGGCCCATAGAGCGGGCTGTTGACGCACGCGTGAGACAATCGCGGGGATCAAGCGCCAGTCACCGGAAAAACACATGAACAGGGTCATGCAGGGCAGGGTCAGGAGCATCCGCCAGCCGAAGATTTCTTCGCCGGTCAGGGGCCACAGCAGGGATGTGAAGTAATACATGACACCGAACAGGCCCGATGCCAGAACCGATAGAACAATACCTTTAGACACAACAGCCTCGTTGACACATACATTTATGATTTTTAGGAAGCGTGTAGCTTGAGCCTCTACAGGCTGTAGGGCAAATCGTTATCCGTCATGCGTAAGTGTCAGAAGCGACCCATGGCATTAAAAGTAGCGGTTTATTATGTTTTTTGTCGGCGCGCGGTTAACGTTGGCAGCTGTTAGCGATGCCTGAATGGATTGTCACCCTATGTTCGAACTGGATCATGATTTGGCACAGGACATCGTGGATCGCGCGATGGCCATCTTGCCGTACAACGTCAACGTGATGGACAGCCAGGGGCTGATTCTGGGCAGTGGCGAGCCCGAGCGTATCAATACCCGGCACGAGGGCGCGCAGTTGGTGCTGGCGAATGGCCGGGTGGTAGAGATCGACGCCCAGACCGCCAAGTGCCTTAAGGGGGTGCAACCGGGGATCAATTTGCCGCTGCTGCTCGATCAACGACTGATCGGGGTGTTGGGGCTTACAGGTGAGCCCGAATCGCTGCGTACCTACGCGGAACTGGTGCGCATGACGGCCGAAATGCTGGTGGGTCAGCGTCGACAGCAGGCTGAGCAGCAATGGCTACACCAGCGTGGCGATGATCTGGTGGCCTTGTTGCTGAGCAAGGGCGGCGATTCAACTCGCCTGATGGATGAAGCCCGGCAGTTGGGCCTTAAACCACAGTTGTCGCGCATTCCCTACCTGTTCGAGCTGGGTGAGGGGGACACGGCGCAAGCCTTGCGGGCATGGCTGCAAGCGCGCTACCCGGACAGCTGGTGCCTCAGCCCTGCGCCCAGTTCGTTGCTATGGTGCCGGCCAGCCCTGCTGGCGCTGGACGATCAACGTTTACTGGACAAACTTCAGGCACAGGGCTGGACCGTTCTTCGAATGGCCGTGGGTGGCCAGGCCGATGAACTCAAGGGGCTGCGCCGCAGTTACCGACAGGCCGGTGATTTGTTGGCGTATGGTCGCGATGTATTGGTGGGCACACGGCTGTTAAGCGTCGATCGCTACCGTTTGCCCGCAATGCTCTGGCGTTATCGCCATGAAGACGCCCTTGAGGCGCTGCTGGAACCTTTGCGCAACGTCGTTTCAAAGGACACTAACGGCCAGTTGCTCGCCACCTTGCGCAGTTGGTGCGAGCACGACGGTCAAAGTCAGGCCTGCGCCGACGCGCTGGGGATTCACCGCAACAGCTTGCGTTACCGCATGGAGCGCATCGCTGAACTGAGCGGTATAGACCTGCTAAGCCTCAATGGCATGCTGGCGCTGTACCTGGGCGTGCAGTTGCTGCCGCCGCCTTGTCGCAATGAACAACAAACCCGGTGATTGCTTGTGCACCTGACTGGCGAGTTTGCGCCTGGGTGCTGTCAGCATGAGGGGATAAGACCTGGAGAGTTGCCCCATGAAAATCGTGATCGCCCCTGATTCGTTCAAAGACAGCCTGAGTGCCGAGAAAGTCGCTGAGGCCATTGCGGCCGGGCTGGCCGATGCACTGCCCCATGCGCAACTGATCCAGTGCCCGATGGCCGATGGGGGGGAGGGCACGGTAGAGGCCATTGTCGCGGCAGGCAATGGCCAGTTGCGCCGCCACACCGTGCAAGGGCCGTTGGGTGCTGCCGTTGAGGCGCGCTGGGGCTGGCTGCCAGACAGCCACACGGCAATCATTGAAATGGCCGAGGCCAGTGGTTTGCAGTTGCTTTCAAGGGCGCAGCGCAATGCCTGCACCAGCAGCACATTTGGCACTGGGCAACTGATAGCGGCCGCGCTCGATGCGGGCGCTCGGCGTATTATCCTGGCCATTGGTGGCAGTGCCACCAATGACGGTGGCGCGGGGGCGTTACAAGCGTTGGGCTTGGGTTTGTTTGATTCTGAGGGCAACCTGTTGGCTCGTGGCGGCCAGGCACTCGCGGGGTTGGCACGTATCGATCTGACCAGTTTTGACCCTCGCTTGAGTGATGTGTGCTTTGAAATTGCCGCCGATGTCAATAACCCGTTGTGCGGCGAACACGGTGCTTCAGCGATTTTTGGCCCACAAAAAGGCGCAACCCCTGAGCAGGTTCGACGGTTGGATCAGGCGCTGAATCATTTTGCCGACCGGTGCGCCGACGTTTTGCCGAAGGATGTTCGCCATGAGCCCGGCTCGGGGGCTGCTGGAGGCCTTGGTTTTGCGGCCAAGGCGTTTTTCGGGGCACAGTTTCGCGCCGGCGTCGAGGTGGTGGCTGAGCTGGTGGGCCTGGCAGATGCGGTAAAGGACGCGGATCTGGTGATCACGGGCGAGGGCCGTTTTGACGCCCAGACCTTGCGGGGCAAAACCCCCTTCGGTGTGGCGCGTATTGCCCAGGCTGAAGGTGTACCGGTGGTGGTGCTGGCCGGGACGCTGGGTGAGGGTTACCAGGCATTGTACGAGCACGGCATTCTGGCAGCGTTTGCGTTGACCAGCGGGCCCATGAGCCTGGAAGACGCCTGTGCCCAGGCTGCGCCGTTGCTCACCGATCGGGCACGGGATATTGCGCGGTTGTTCGGGTACACGCGTCGCGGGTGAAAGGCGCGCCCGCGCGGACAGATTCCCTCGGGGTGCCTACACAAATGCCGTAATCGTGTAAGCTTGGGGGTCTTTTGCATTCGACCCTTAGCGAGCCCCATGCCGTCGCTCTTCAAACGCTCCTTACTGCCCAAGCTGCGCAGCTTTCCATTAACCGCTGATGCCTTCAAGGTTTTGCCCGGTGCCGCTGAGTTTCGTCAGTGCCTGTTGGAGCAGATCGCGAGTGCTCGTCAGCGGATCACGTTAGTGGCCTTGTACCTGCAACAGGATGAGGCCGGCCAGGAAATACTCGATGCCTTGCATGCCGCCAAGGCCGCGCGGCCCGAGCTGGAAGTGGTCGTACTGGTGGACTGGTTGCGGGCACAGCGTGGGCTGATCGGTGCCGGCAAACAGCCGGGCAATGCCGCGTGGTACCAGGCGCAGACCGCCAGCCATGACAGCTACGTGCCGATTTACGGGGTGCCGGTGCAAACCCGCGAGCTGTTCGGGGTACTGCACCTCAAGGGCTTTATTGTCGACGATTGCGTGATTTACAGCGGCGCAAGCCTGAATAACGTTTACCTGCATAAATTCGACAAGTACCGCTTTGATCGCTACCACCTACTGCAGAGCAAACCGCTGGCGGACTCGATGCAGCAGTTTATTCAGGAAAATCTGCTCAGTACGCCGGCAGTGCATCGCCTTGACGTGCCGCAACTGCCGTCCACGCGCAGCCTGCGCAGCGCAATTGGCGACCTGCGTAGCCGTCTGAAAAAAGCCAGTTACAACACTGACGAAGGTACGAACGGCCACTTTGGTTTGTCAGTCAGCCCATTGTTGGGCGTGGGCAAAAACAACCCGCTGAGCCGCGTGATCTGTGAGCTGATTGCCAGCAGTCAGCAACAACTGACCCTCTGCACCCCGTACTTTAACTTGCCGCTGCCCGTCACCCGTGAAATCAACCGAGCCCTGGAACGGGGTGTGAAGATCGACATCGTGGTGGGCGACAAAACGGCCAACGACTTTTACATCCCCCCGAGCGAGCCGTTTCGGGTGATTTCGGCACTGCCTTACCTGTACGAACTGAGCCTGCGCCGCTTTGCCAAGCGCCATCAGCCCATGATCGACAGCGGCTTGTTGAACGTGCACCTGTGGCACCATGGCGATAACACCTACCACCTCAAGGGCATGTGGGTGGATGACCGTTACACCTTGCTGACGGGGAACAACTTGAACCCGCGGGCGTTCCGCCTGGACCTGGAAAACGGCTTGTTGATCGATGATCCGCGCCGTGAGTTGCTGGAGCCCCGGCGCAAGGAGCTGGAGAGCATTTTCCAGCACACCCGACGTATTGAAGACTTCAAGGCCCTGGACACCCTGGCGGATTACCCGCCCGCCGTTGCCAAGTTTTTGCGCCGGGTCAGCCGGGTCCGAATTGAACGGTTGCTGTACCGAATTTTGTAAGTCGTTGTATGTGCCGTGCACTATCTATGTAACGCCTGCCCACGTTCTCCCTGAGTAGATTGCGATTTTCGCAATGTTATTCAGGGAGAGCGCATGCTCGACACAAACCCGCTACTGAACACCGGTGAGCTGCCGTCATTCTCGACGATTCGCGCTGAGCACCTGGTACCCGCCATTGAACACATCCTTGCTGACAGCCGCGCGAAAGTCGCTGACATCATCGTCAGCCAAACACCGTTTCCGACTTGGGACGATCTGGTGCTGGCTATGGATGAGATTAAGGCTCGACTGGAAGAAGTTGTTCACGTCATTGAGATTCTCTCCAGCGTTCACACGCACAAGGCCTGGACCGATGCAGTCGGCGTCTGCGGGGAGCGGGTGGCGCAGTACCGCGCGCAGTTGGCCGAGAACACGGCGTTGTATGAGCTGTACCAGGCCTTGGCCAACAGCCCTATTGCCGCGTTGTTTGATCGTGCCCGGCCCCGTGTACTGCAGAAGATACTCCAGGAATATCGCCAGGCCGGGTTTCATCTCGCGCCGGTGGATCAACAGCGGCTGCGTGAGTTAAAGGACGCAACCCGGCAGTTGGAGCACACGTTCAACGCGCGCGTTGAGCAGGCCACAGCCGCCTGGGGGAAACATATTGAGGACGAGTCGCTGCTGGCAGGCCTTGTGTCGTCACTGAAAAACCGAATGGCGTCTGCAGCGCGGGAGCGCAGCCTCGCGGGCTGGTGGCTGACCCTGGACGATGAGACCTTTCGCGCCGTCATGCTGCACGCGGAACACCGTCCGTTGCGTCAGGAAATGTGGACCGCCTATTACAACCGCGCCACAGACCCCGAGCCGATCAATAACGAAAGTGTACTGGCGTTACTGCTGGAAAGCCGTCATCACACCGCGCTGTTACTGGGTCAAAGGGATTACGCCGAACTGGCTCAGGAGGGCCTGATGGCAACCTCGGCGGATCAAGTGCTGTTATTTCTGCGCAATCAGCTGGAATCCCAGCGGGCAACCTTTGCACGTGAGACCCGTCAACTTGAGGGCATGATCGAGGCGCACAACATCCCCGTGCTGGAGCCTTGGGACCATGAATACCTGGCGCAGAAGGTACGCGTTTCAGAGGGCCAGCCTGCGGATGCACTGCGCGATTTCTTTGCGCTGCCGACGGTTCTGGAGCGGCTTGTCCACTTTACCCGTCAGCTGTTTGGCGTTGAACTGGTTGAGCGTGAGCGGTTTGATCGCTGGCATCCGCAAGTGCGCCTTTTCGAAGTCGTTGAGCATCAGCAAACCCTTGGGTACCTGTATATCGACCTTCACAGCCTCGGGGCGATGGATGGGGCGGTGGACATGTTGACGTTACGCCATCGACGAATGACGGCAGAGGGCCGGCCCCGATTTCCGGTGGCCGTCCTGCGCGGGCAGTTTATGAAAGGCGAGGGTGCTCAGCCCAGCCTGCTGGATCACACCCAACTGCGTATGCTGATGCATGCGTTTGGTCATTGCCTGCAGCACCTGCTGGGAGAGCAACCGTATCGTGACCTGTCGGCACCTGGCCGCCTGGCACCGGATTCCATTGAGTTTGTAGGCCAGGTGATGGAGCAGTGGTGCTCAAGTGTTCAATTTCTGACGTGGATGTCGCAGCACTATGAGACGGGTGAGCCCCTGCCGGCCAATACCGCCTTGAGCATTGTTCGCGGGGCACGCACACAAACCAGTTGGGAAACCGCTCAGCTGTTATTGCTCATGCTGCTTGATATTGAGGTGCATCGTGCCCGGAGCGAAGGCCGTAGCCCACAGGCAGTGTTCGAGGCGCTGAATACGGAAGTCGGGCATCTGCGTTGGTCCTACTGGGTGAATCCGCTCAACAGTAACGATTTGATAGCCTCGTCACTGGCAGCCCAAGGCTATTCGTACAAAGTGTCGGGCGTACTGGCCAGCTTGGCATTTGATCGCTTTAGCCGTGAAGGCCTATTCGACGCAGCGGCGGGGAGAGCCTTCCGCGATGCATTTTTTACCCCAGCCGACACCCGGTCGTTGAGAGAGTCCCTTAAGGTTTTTCTGGGAGACGACGCCGCAGGACGTCTTTATTCGCCCTCCGCCTTACACCTCAGAGCAGACCCTTCAGCCGATATCGCGGCACTGATCAGCCAATTGAGGGTATCGCAGCAGGGCATGATCCGACTTAACGATGCCATCCCCCGGCCCGGTGATGTGGTGGCGCAGTACTTAAAGGCGTGGTTCGAGAGGGCCTTCCCGGCACTGTCAGCCAGCGTGGCGGTGCTTGACGTCGGCATACGCAAGGTGCACGACACGCTGATTCCCATGGCAGAACGTACCCCCGAGGGGCCGCAGTTCCGTCGCACCATTATCGCCAGTACTGCGTTGCAGACGCTGTTTCTGCAGGCGGCCGCAGGACGCTTGAACACCGCTGAACTCTTTATCGAGCTCGATGCCATTGAGATCGTTCTGGATTCGGACGGTAGCCAGACCCTTCCACAGGCGCTAAACACCAGTGAGGCAAAGGTTGCCTTTGAGCGCCTGTTGATCGAGACCCGCCCGGTCATGTTTGAACACCTGTGGGAAGGTGCCCTCAGTGCATTTTGGGCATCCACCCCAGACTTCACGCAACAGCGGCCTGTGAGTGAATGGCTGGCAGACGAGCTGCGTTCACAACTGATGGCACAGGCCAACCTTCAGGCGCTGGACGGTGCGCTTACCTCTGCGCTGCACAGGGTCGTGACCGACTATGCACTGTCAGCGCCAAGCGCACCGGCACGAGCAAGCCTGGCCGACGCCCTGCGCCCCGGGGTTTATGGGCTGGTCTATACGCCAGCGCGATGGAGAACCAGCCTGCCGGTTCACGATTGCGTGGTACTGACCCAGCGCGACAATGCCATCAACCCGGGGGCTTGCGTGTTGTGGTGTCTGGGTGCACCGCTGGAAGTGTTCCACAGCATGGCTCAGCTTAAATCCCGCTTGATCGAGCGAGGGGAGGCGGTTGGAACGCTCAAGCATTGGCCGCTGTCAGACAACTTTCTGGAGCATCAGGTCACGGGCTTGCGTGATCGGCAGAAAAACCGTGTTCTGGAGGTGCTGCGTGACGGCCCTTATGAAGACGATGGGGTTCATGCCTGGGCTACGCGGCTGGACGCGGCCCCCGACCTGGGTGAACAACTGGACCTGGCGGTTCCTCTTAATACGCGTGCATTCCACCAGAAACTCGACCAGTTGGATGACTGGTTGCGCAGTAACCGCCACGCCACGGGCAAAGACCGGCTGGCGTGGTGGAAAGCGTCACGCGACTGGCAAAGGGCTGTGGCAGACCTGGCACAGTTGCCGCCAGACCCCGTCATGCTCGCCACGCCCGAGGCCATTGAGGCCTGGACCCGTACTGAACTAGGGTATTTGATCAAGGGGCACTATCCGCCGGCTGATCCCGATCGAGTGTTTCTGACCATCGAGAAAAAAATTATCGACCCGCATGCGCCTACGGGTTCTTCTCCTTATGGCTCGGGTATCTCCATGTCGACGCACAAAGGGTCGGTATTCGACCGGCGCTCATTGACCCAATGGGCGATATCAAACCTGACCCCGGACGAAAGCAACGCTCGCGATTACCTGATAGAAGGCCCTTTGAATTTCCAGGCGATACGCGACCTGGTGGCGGCTGCAAACATCGGGGCCCGTCTTGCGCAATGGTTGCCGCCCGCTGCCCGCCGTACCGAAGCAGTGTGGCGTAGCGTCAAGGCCCGACAAATGCGCGCTGAACTCTGGACGGCCCACGTATCAGGCGACCTCCCGGTCGATCAGAACGCGACGTCGCTAAACAGGGTTCTGGCCGTGCTCGACGGGTTGCAGCCCAAGGGCCGTAAACAGGTTAATGGCCATGAGGTAGCCGTGTACCAGCTCAAATGGGGCGCGAGTACATTGCGGGAAGTGCTGGCGTTTGGTGCTCGTGACCTGGAGCACCAACCGTCTTTAACGCTTTACACCCCGGGGGCACAAGACGGGCGGGTGTTCCGGGATGTTCGAGCGGATGTTCACACCGACCTGCTGCCTGCTGCTGTAAAGGCGCTCACGGCGACGTCGCTCATGACCCTTTGGTTGATTTCAAAACTGCCGTTGGCCGATCAGGCTGACCAGATTGCCAGCTTGGAATCCCCCGACAGTGAGCGCAGCCTTGGCGAAAAAATCACGCGGTTCGTGCAAGGTATTTTTTCGCCGCACGCGTCCCGGCCTTTTGAGGGGCTTTCCCGTTACGGCACATTGGCGCTGGTGGATTACGATCTGCTTGAAGCGCTGTATGACACACAAATAGCCCATGGCCTTAATGCGGTCGATGTGTTGACCGTGTCCCACGCCGAACGCGACAGTGCAGCCGCACAGGAAGGCCGTCGCAAAGGCGTTTCGCTGCTACTGGGCATGCTATCGACTCCCCAGACCCATCGTTTCGGCGGAATATTGGGGCGGGCCATTTTGCCCACAATGATCGGTGGTGCAGCGGTCTCGTCCATCAGGAATGAGGCGGGCAGCACCAGCCAGTGGTTGAGTGATTTTATCGGTGCCTTAGGCGAGGTGGTGGTCGAGGCGGGCGAAGACTTGATCATGAGTCGGGCAGGCCGACGCGGCGGCAGGGCTGTCGCCAAACGGCGTATGCTGCTCACGCCGCTTGCGCCCATGGCGGACCCCGAGCTACGTGCGCTCCGAGACGAAGGGGTGGATGTCAGCAACCTGGTACCGCAGGGGCGAGATCTCTACCTTGGTCAGGGTGGCCAGGAGTATGTGCACCTTGACGGCGACTACTACAAATCCAGGCTCCAGAGTGCGGGGCGGTTTGTCCATTCGGCACGCAATATCTCGAACGCGCGTAAAGTGGTTTGGGAGCAGGGACGCTGGCAAGTGGAGGCTGTCGGGCGTGTACTGGGCGGCGGCCCCGTCATGAGTCTGTTCAGAACCCCGGAAACGCCACAGCAGAAAAAATACAACGCCTTGCTGGAGGCGTATTTGGTCGATGAGCCCAATCCGCCTCGGGAGTTGGCGCGCCAGGCAGGTGACATGATTAATGCCATGCCGGACGCTTTGGCCCAGCGGTTGCTGGATGAGTGCATCATTGACGCGCGGGTCAGCGGTATTGAAGCGTTTCGTGCCCGCATAAGCCTGCTACAGCGCCAGCGCAGGCTGACGACGGAGCATAAGGCGCAGCATGACTCGCTGGTGTACAAGCTCGACCTGTGGAGCGCCATTCATGCGTCGTCTGTGGATTTTGAAGCCCGAATCCCTGGTTTGCGACTCTCCGATGTGCAAAAAATAAAGATGTTTGATACGGCATTGCCCTACCGCAATGCGTACTACCAGACGTCCGGCATGAACATCGCTTCAATGCCCGATAATGTGACGGGTGCCGTCTTTATTGGTATTTCACCGCAGCGTGGCAAAAAGCGCGCGGCGCTGGACAAGATCAACAAAGACTACAACGACCTCTATACTGACCTGAACCAGAAAACGCTCAGTGACTTCCAGGCACAATTCCCGGGGCAGGGGCCAGAGGTGCAGGCCGCTGTGGAACGCTACCTGGCCGTTCCCGAGAACATTGCGCGTCATAGAAAAGCCAACCTTGAACACTTGCGCGCGCTAATGAAGGCCCGACGCATGCCGGGTTTGCTCACTGAAATCAGGAGTAAGGGGATTCCTTACTTTGTCGCCATCAAAGGGACGTCTCAGCGTGCAATCATGCTGGCCACCAGCCAGGACATCAGTGACTTCTCAAATAATCTCACGCGGTACACCGAGGCCTTTGAGGTGCACCCCGTGACTCAGGCAACGACTCATAAAGTGAGCGCGACGCCCTCTGCGAGCAGCGGGCAACCGGCCGTCCCGGCAGTGCCCGCCTCCGACCGGTTTACCGTTACGACCAGCGCGCTGGCGGACACACAAATGGCCTATGACAACTTCCCGGAGGCGGCCCGTATTAAAGTGGGCAGTATCATGGATGACATTCGCGCGGGGCGGGCAACCAGTAAACGTATTAATGGTTATTACTGGTACGACCTGGCCCAGCTGGACCCTGGCAGCGGCAGAGGAGCCTGGCGCGCCGCTTTCCAGCGTACGGGCGATAGCTGGGAGTTACGGGGGTTTTATGACTACCACTCAGACCGGGCAGCCACTGTTTGGGGGGACTGAGACGCACCGGTGTGCGGCAAATTGAGCCTGAGTCGATTTGCCGCAGGTGCCCTTGGGGCCCGGTTTTACAGGCCGTGAGTGGCACTGCCCACAACCGGTGGGCAGACCCACCGTGCGAGCAGCAGGGGAGAGTGGTAAATTCTGTGCCCGTCAAACACGTCTATTCCACAGCAATCGTGCGTGCCTGGCCTTTTTCGCAGGCTGGCTGCGCACACCCTGACTCAACGGTGCAGGGCAAAGGCCTGCTTCTCGACAGTGATCGGGCCAGCAGGCCGCTTAAAGGAACCTTACATGAATGATTTACTGACTCGCCGCCATGTGGTCAAAGGCCTTGGCTTGCTCAGTCTTGGGTTGCTCGCAGGTTGCGATCCCGGCAGTGGTTTGTCTTACAAGTACGGCAAAGACTTGAGCAACGAGATCCTGGGCCGCAAGTTCAAGCTGCGGGACGTTGATGGCAACGAGATGATGCTCGGTAGCTTTCGCGGGATGATGCCGATGATTTTCTTCGGTTTTACCCAGTGCCCGGCCGTGTGCCCTACCGCACTGGCCCGTGCTGCCCAAGTGAAGAAAATGATGGGCCCGGATGGCGATCGCCTTCAGGTGGTGTTTATCACCCTGGACCCCGAGCGCGACAAACCGGCCATGCTCGATGCCTATGTAAAAGCCTTTGACCCGACCTTTATCGCGTTGTCCGGCACGCTGGAAGAAACCGCCGCGACGGCCAAAGAGTTCAAGGTGTTTTACGAGAAAATCCCAAGCGGCAATACCTACACCCTGTCGCACACCGCCACCAGTTTTGTCTTCGATACACGTGGCGTACTGCGCCTGGGGCTGTCACCGTCACTGTCGGCCAAGCAGTGCACCGAAGACCTGCTGACCGTTATGTCAGTCTGCTGATTAGCCTTTTTTGAGTGAGTACTATCATATGAAGCCCGTTAAGTATCTGTTGCTGTCCCTGCTGGGCATGAGCCTGCATGTCTCGGCGCAAACCACGGTGGATGACGCCTGGGTACGCGCGACCGTTGCCGGGCAACCTTCGAGCGGTGCGTTTATGCGTTTGACTTCGACCACGGACAGCAAGCTGGTTGAGGTGAAGTCTACGGCAGCCAAAACCGTGCAGATTCATGAGTCGACCCTGCACAACGACGTTATGGGCATGCAGCCTGTGAATTCAGTGGCACTGCCAGCCGGCAAGACAGTGAACATTGAGCCTGAGGGCTACCACGTGATGCTTATTGATTTGCATGAACAGATTAAAGTAGGCGATACCGTGCCGCTGACCCTGGTGGTTGAGGACAGCAAAGGGGTCAAGGAATCGATTGAGGTCAAAGCCCAGGCTCGTGCCTTGAACAGTATGCCAATGGACCATGGCATGCACGACCACGGCACTTCGCACTGAGTGCTGAACCACGTTGAACTGAGCACGGTGTCGGTGGGGCAAGCAGATGAAGTGCTTGCGTTTGTCCTGCAGGCTCGTGCCGAGTTGTTCCCCAAACTGAGCAACAGCGGCCTGCCCGCCGATCTGGCCGATTTTGAGCGGGTGTACCTCGACGGTGAGGGTTGCTTTTTGGTCGCCCGGTGTCAGGGGCGAATCGCCGCCTCGATGGGCTACCTGCCTTATGATCACCGCTTTATGCAGCTCGATTATCGCGGGTTAAAGGTGGTCGAAGGCGTGCGTCTGTTTGTGTTGCCAGCCTTGCGTCGTTCGGGCTTGGCGGGGCTGTTGTACCGCGAACTCGAGGCACGGGCAGCGCAGGCTTCGGTCGATGTGATGTATTTGCACACGCACCCGTTTCTGCCCGGAGCCATTGAATTCTGGCAGCGGCAGGGCTTTACAGTCGTGGATACTGAAGCTGACCCGGTGTGGCAGACGACCCATATGGAGCGTCGTCTGCCGCGTCTTTAAGGCTTAGAACCTGCCGGTCAGCGGGTATTCGACGGCCAGACGGATCTGGTCAGTGTCCAGTTCGGCTTGAGCGACATTGCCGCGATGCACGTTGTGCCGCAACGACACCGCCATGCCCTTGGCCGCGCCGCTTTGCACCACATAACGGGCCTCCAGGTCCCGCTCCCAATGCTTGCCGCCCTTGCCATAACCCAGGTAGGCGTACCCGCCGCGCGGGTCAACATGGCTACCGTCAATCTGGCTGCCGCGCACATACGCCGCACTCACGTTCAGGCCCGGCAAGCCCCAAGGGGCTAATGTCAGGTCGTAACGGGCTTGCCAGGACTGTTCGTTGGGCGCGTTGAAGTCCGACAATTGCACGGCATTACTGAGAAAGATCGCCCCCCGGGTGACGTAATCGAACGGTGTATCGCCGTGTACCTTCTGATAACCCAGGCCAAAACTGTGCGGGCCGTGGCTGTAGGTGCCCATCAGACTCCAGGTGGTGTTGTCGATGTTGCCCGACAACGCCTTACCTTCATCGGTGGTGCGGTACAGGTTGAAATTCAGCGACAGTGCGTTGTAGTCATCGATGGCATGGCTGAAAATGCTGCCCAGGTAATGCTGGTTCCAGGTGTCTTCATAGCGTGAACTGTAAAGGCTGGCGCTGAAGTTGTTGGTTGGGGTGTATACCAGGCCCGCGAGGTCGAAAGCGTCACCCTTGGGGCCGTTGGAATAGTTCACCACAAAGCCCTGGTTGTGGCTGCTGGCGTTGCGGTCAGTGCTCTCGGTGAAGTGCCCACCCACCATCTTCACGGCATTGAACTCGTTGCTGGTCACAAACACACCCGTGGCGGTTTCGGGCAGCAAGCGGCTGTCAGATGAGCTGAAAACGGGTGTTTTCACGCGTTGCTCGCCGTAGGACACGGTGGTATTGGACAGGCGCAGCTTGAGTGCGGCACCGCCACGGCTGAACTCATTCTTGGGGTAACCTTCGTTATCCAGCCCCAGCAAGCGTGCCTTGCCCGCCCGGCCGCCGCCAGTGTCCAGTTTAACGCCCAGGTAAGCATGGGCATCGACCCCGACGCCAATCAGACCTTGGGTAAAACCCGACTGGTACGTGCCCATCAAGCCATAGGCCCATTCTTCGGCAGCCCCATTGCGTTCAGCGCGAGGCTTGTAAGCATTGCGCGCACCACTGTTGCGGGCACCATGACGATACTCGCGGCTGTCGTAGATCGTGCGGTTGAGCAGGCTCCAGGTGCTGTCTTCAATAAAACCGTTGGCCTCGGATTGGGCCGAATCGGCCAGCGCCAAAGGGCTGGCCAGCGCAAGCAGCAGGGCGGAGCGGGGTCCAATGGCGGTCATTTCGCGGCCTGCTGCTCAAGGGTCAGGTTTAAACGGTCCAGCGCCCGCTTGGGCAGGGTCGCAGGCAAGGTCGGCCCAGGCTCGGCCGGTTCGCCCACCTGGATCAGCATCACCATGCCCATCGCCAAGTGCGGGATGCACTGGATACCGTAGAGCCCGGGCACGGTGAAGGTTTGCTCGATTTCTTCATTGATCTTGCCTTTGAATGTGTCGGCCCCTTCCGGCCAAACGCCTGGCAAGGTTGCAGCGTTATGACCGCTTTGGGTCGCAACGAATTTGACCGTGTCGCCCGGTGCAATGCGCAGGTAGTCCGGTTCATACACCATGCCCGCCGTAGCGCTACGGGTAAGCATCTTCACTTCATGGGTTTCGGCCAGTGCGGTCGTACCGAACAGCGCGGTGGCAAGCAACAACGTCAGGGATGAAATACGCATGATTAACTGTCCATAAATCAATTATGAATAACGAAACCGCAAAATTCGGGCCCCGTCAAAAGGGTCGATCAAGTAATGCGCCTGCACACCGAATGTGTCGTGCAAACGCTGCGGGGTCAGCACTTCATGGGGCTCACCCAGGGCCACGAGCCTACCCCGTTCCAGAATCGCCAGGCGGTCACAACTCAGGGCCTGGTTGAGGTCATGCAGGGCGATAAGGGTGGTGACGGGCAGGGCGTGTACGGCGTGCAAAATCGCCAACTGATGCTGGATGTCCAGGTGATTGGTGGGTTCGTCCAGCAACAGAATCTGCGGGCGCTGGGCCAGCGCCCTGGCAATGTGCACCCGTTGCCGCTCACCGCCTGACAAGCTGCGCCAGAGACGATTGCGCAGGTGCGTAGCGTCGACTTGAGCGAGGGCCTGTTCGACAATGGCTGTGTCGGTGTCTGCCCAGGGGCGCAGTGCTGACAACCACGGTGTGCGCCCCAATGCCACGGCATCGAACACGCGAATACCTTCGTGCGTGTCGGCTTGCTGCTCTACTACCGCCAACTGCTGCGCAATACTGCGTGCAGGTAGCCCCTTCAGGCGCTGGCCCTGCAACCACACTTCGCCCTGGCCAGGCTGACGCAGGTTGGCCAGCAGTTTGAGCAGGGTCGACTTGCCCGAGCCGTTGGGCCCGACAAGGCCCAGGGTCTCACCGCGCTGCACACTCAGGTTGATGCCCTGCAACAGAGGGGTGTCACCCACCCGGTAGCTCAGGTTGCTACAACTCAACGCAATGTCGTTGGGACGTGGATCAACCTGACTCATGGGGCGTTCCTGCGGCTGATCAGAATCAAGGCAAACACCGGTGCACCGATCAGGGCGGTGACCACGCCGACCGGGATAATCTGGCCCTTGATCAACGTGCGCGAGAGGATGTCAGCGGCAATCAGAAAAACAGCACCGCCCAGTGCACTGGCGGGCAGCAAACGTGTATGTCCGGTGCCCAACAACAGCCGGACAGCATGGGGAATCACCAGCCCGATAAAGCCGATAGAGCCCACCAAGGACACCATCACCGCGGTCATCAGGGCGGCGCAACTGATCAACACCCACTGTACGCGGCGCACCGGGATGCCCAGCGAGGCTGCTGAATCGGCCCCGAAAGTGAATGCATCCAGGGCGCGCCGGTGCCACAGGCACACACCTAAACCGACCAGCGTGACAGGCACCGCCAGCCACACGGAAGGCCAGCGCACGCCACTGAGGTTACCCAGTAGCCAGAACAGGATGCCCCGCGCCTGTTCGGCGCTGGCCGACTTGGTGATCAGGAAGGCGGTGATGGCGTTAAACAGCTGCGCCCCGGCAATCCCCGCGAGGATGATCTGCCCGGTGCCACTGGCAGGGCCGCTGATACGTGCCAGCAGCATGACCAGCGAAAAAGCAGCAATCGCCCCGACAAAGGCCCCCGCAGACAATGACACCGCGCCCGCTCCAAAGCCCAGTAGCGCGACCAGCACTGCGCCGGTAGACGCCCCGGCAGAAATACCCAGCAGGTAAGGTTCGGCCAACGGGTTACGCAGCAGTGACTGCAAAATCACCCCGCACGTCGCCAGGCCGGCCCCGCAGGCCGCTGCGACCAGGGCGCGGGTCAGGCGGTAATTCCACACAATGCCTTCATCAATCGGGTCCAGCACATAACCTGCCGCCCACAGTTTATTGGCCAACACCTGCACCACGACGTGTAGCCCGATAGGTGTTTCGCCCAGCGTCACTCCAGCCAGTACTGCGCACAGCAACATCAGGAAGGCCAATAGCGCGGGGAGCAAGCGTGCAATCATTTCGGCAAATCGAAACGGTTAATGGCAGTGGCCAGGGTTTCAAGCCCTTCAAACATCCGTACGCTGGCCTGCATGGCATCTGCGTCCAGAATAATGATGCGGTCGTTTTTTACGGCATCCATAGTGCGTGTTACCGGATCAGTACGTAAAAACGCCAATTTTTTCTCAACATCGTCAGCCGGGAAGCGGCGGCGGTCCATACGAGCGATGACCAGAAACGTCGGGTTGGCCTTGGCCAGCGTTTCCCAGCCCACGGTTGGCCACTCTTCGTCGGAGGTCACAACGTTGCGTACACCCAGGGTGTTGAGCATAAAGTCGGGAATGCCCTTAAGGCCCGCCACATAGGGGTCGATATCCAGGTCGGCACTGGAGAACCAGAACAGGGCGCTGGTGTGCTTGAGGTCCTTACCCTTGAGCGAGGCAATGGTTTTATCCAGGCGCGCCTTGAGGTCGGTGTTCAAGTGTTGGCCCTTGTCCTGAACATCGAAAATTTCGGCCAATTGGCTGATGCTTTTGTAGATGCTGTCGATCTGGAAGGGTTGCAGGCGGGTGCCGTCGGCACCCACCAGGTTGTCTTTGCCTTCACAGTCGGACGGCATCAGGTAGGTCGGAATATTCAGCTCGTGGAATTGCTCGCGGGTACCGACTACACCTTGCGGGCCCACCATCCACTCCAACTGCACCACGACCAGTTCCGGACGCTTGCCGATCACCGCCTCGAAACTGGGATCGTTATCGGCCAAACGCTCGACTTTGGCGTTCTGCGCCTGGTACTGCTGCGCCAGATCGTTGAACCACAGCGACGTGCCCACCAGTTTGTCGCCCAAACCCAGTGCATAGAGCATCTCAGTGCCCGCCTGACCAATGGTCACAGCGCGCGCAGGCGCTTGCTTGAACGTGAGTGCGGTGGCGCAGTTGTCGAGCGTGAGGGGGTAGTGGGTGGGGGCTGCCTGGGCGAAGGCGGACAAGCCCAAGGCGGTCATCAGGGTAGCAACGCGGGTCAGCAGCATGATGCAATCTCCATTTGGATCGTACGAAACACAGGGCGTACGGTCTGGAAACACATCGTCGGGCACGGACGCAGAAGTTCTGCGGCAGCCGGGATGTCCTTCCCGGACACCCCGCCGGTCAGTTGATACTCGTGGCCGGCAGGTCTCCTGACTGATGCGTCATTGCCATGCTCCAGCCTTCCCGGGTATCAACCCAGTGGCTATCAAGGAGCAGACTCGGCACCTACAGTTGCGGGGGCAGTTCCGGTGAGTGCTGCGTGAGCACTGCGGATTCCCTTTTAATCCCATGACGGGGACCGGCGCGGCATGTTAGTCGAACAGACCGCGCAGTGGGTAGGAATGACTGTCTTAAAAGGTTTCAGTGCACTGCGTCAGCAGACTTCAACGCTGTACCCCGACTTTTTTGCCAACAAACAAAAGACTCTTTCAATGGCGTGAGGGAGGGTGCCATCCACCAGCCCGTGCTCAATATCAAAGTCTGCGGATGTGAACAGACTTAAATCAGCCAACGCCTCTGGTCTGAACCAAAACATGGAGCCCGCTGGGAAAACATCATGATGGAAGTCAATCCCCAGCACCTCGCATGCGGTGGCGACACCCGCGCGGTTGTCTGCCATGTTGGGAGCGTTATGAGCCATCAAGTAACGCTCAGGAATGATCATTCCCAGGGTGCTATTGGATTCGAAGCGTTCAACGATGGCTCTGATGGATTTTTCATCACCCATGATGCTGCCCAGCAGGTCCATTCGAATATGATCACCGTCCACGCGATGAAGACTACGTTTAGTGTGAACCTTGCAAACGGCGGAGTAGCCCTGTTCTTTCACGCGATCAATCATCTTGATGAAAGGCAAAACATCCCGGCCCCGGTTGTCATAGAGTTCCACTACCGCCATGGGGTAATCGGCCAGTACCAGGTCAATGGTCTCTTTTTTTGTGGTGGTGACAAACAGGTCAAAGCCCAAGGGGGTCATCGCAGCAAGTTTTTCTTTTATTTCAGACCATAATTCGAAGTAGTGAATGTGCAGCATGACGGCGACTTTGTTTGTTCTGGTAGCCGGCGGACTCTTAAAGTCTGAGCGCAACGACTCATCATAATTGGCAACAACATCATAGGTCGCCTGCAGGTACCCATAACCGTACTTTCGGTCTGGCTCCAGGTGCGTGCCTTCAGCCCATTCATTCCAGGCATTAATGAAAACGAGTTTCTCATCTTTATCATATTTTTGAGCATGGGCCATATTGCTGCACAGTGCTGAAAGCCACTGCTTATAGCGCATCAAGCTGAACCCATGAAATGAATGGCTTTGATTTTGCTTTCTCGCCGTGTTGTCCCATGACAGCATCGCGGTTCTGAAGAGTTTATAATCAGGTTCTTTTTCGCGAACCGCAGCGGCGGCCACTTGCTCATAGCTATAAATGCAGCCCTTGAAATTTGGGTTGGTCAGTGTCAGTTGGTGGCTGATCTCATAGCTTTTCGCAGTGTGTGGCGGAAACTCTACCGAGGCATCGAATCCGAATGCTTCGGGGCCCAGAATGCCAAAGCTTTGAGCGCATATTAAATACAGGTCGCTAAATCCATGTTTCTTTATTTCTTCGCGCCACACGTTAACGGTGTGCGCCATATCAGGGATAAGAGAGACTCGGTAGATGATCAGTACGGGCCTTCCATTGATCCGAATATAGCGTGGGTCATTAAAAAACTTCACCAGGTATTGAATAAAGGCGAGTGAGTCTTCATCACTGTGGGCTTGGGCAATCAATACATCGTTTTCTTGCCCATCCCAGCGCCGCGTCCAGTTCTCATTGGCCCAGGTCAAACAGAAGGGAAGGTCTACCTTGGGGTTTGCCAACATCATCTCAAGTGGCGTATCCATAAGGATTTTACCGGCAAACCAGTAGAAGTAATAACTGAAACCATGGATGCCGTATTGTTTGGCCAAGCTTGCTTGTTCTTCCATGACGGAAGGCACTCGCAAGTCATAGTAGCCGTTATGAATAGGACAGTGTGGTTGATAATGCCCGATGTAATTTTTTTCAGCCTTTGCGACGTTGGACCATTCAGTGAATCCTTTGCCCCACCATTCATCGTTCTCAGGAAAAGGGTGGAATTGCGGTAGATAGAAGGCGATCAATTTAACTGCCGGGTTTATCGCGGGGTTAGCATGGTATTCGGTATAGCCTTCATGAGTGTCGTCAAACACAATAGTAGGGATATTGTGGTGATCCGCTTGATCCGCAGTGATGCGAATATTTAGTAATTGCCGGATACGGGTTTTGTGTTGCACCGAAAGCGGCAAGCAACGCCAGATAACCTTGAGTGAGTGATAGAGACCTGGTTGTAGCCTCCCAGGCACGCGTAGAAGTAATCGTTTTAAAAAGCGCAGCGGTTTTGTCAAATACCAGGATTGACTGCGTAAAACACTCTCCAATTCGCCGGTAGCTTTTTCAGAGAGTGCTTTTAATCGCTGGGCTTCCTGAGACAGTACGTCCAGTTGGCTGTTGCGCTCTTGCAACGCTTCAGTGAGATGCGTGATTTCACTGTCTTTTTTTTCTGTGGATTGGTTGAGCGCCTCAATAGTGCTTTGTTGCCCGATGATCAGGCTGTAGTCAGGCGGGTAGCTATAGTTCGGCATCACTGCTTCTTTGTTAGTGTCGTAGCCGCAATGAAATACACCGGCTGAATCCTGGATGCGTTGAGGGTAAAGCGACGCAAAACGCTGATCCTTGACAATGACTGCGACAAAATCATTCCACATGCCTTCGCCGTTGATCTGCCCGTGTCTGGACCCCAAAAAAGACTCCAGCAGTACTGTGTCATAGCCGTTATGCCGGGACCAGTTAACCAACGAAAGCCCGGCGTCGGGGTAAAACCGCCAACTGTCGATGGGGTAGCGATGAACCATTCCATTGCTGGGCGCATTTAAATAGATCAACCCGGAGGGTTTGGTAATACGTACGCACTCTAGATACAAGAGCCAAAAAAACTCGGCATGTTCAAACACCGAACTGCAAACAACCACATCAACCGTGTCATCTTCAAACGGCAAGCGATAAGGATCGGTTATCAGAATATCAACGCCACGCCCATCAACAAAGTCGACACCCTTATACTCTGCGCCTGCGGGACAATAGGTTCTGAGTGAACCGTTAATGTCTTGAGCACCGACGTCGACAATTATTTTCCCTGTGAAGTCTCGGGCGCAGTAAGTTTCAAAAAATTTTTTTCCATATTTCATAGCCGATTCGTGCATGGACAGTTACCTGGAGCGGGAGAGGGTAATATGCGACATGGGAAGGCCGATCAGGCCGCTAGAGACACTGGTAGATTCAGACTTGAAGTGGATGGCGTCATGGATCCAGTGATGTTGAACATGGCTATGTTGACTGCCATTGGCAATCGCGACACTCACGGAATAATCTCCGGCGGCCAATCGCGGCATCAAGAAAATAAAACTGGCACTCAATGTATCACCTGCTTGGCTGCAGACTGGTTGTTCCAGGTAACTCAAGTAAGTATTGTCCCCGAACAGGGCCTGACCCAGTTTGTCCTTGATGTGGAAGCCAATAATGGGAGCCTCAAGCATCAAATGTGCGATGGCTTCTATTTTCAGGCACACGGTTTCGCCCCCCACAATCCATGCCAGCGGGTGCCCCTGACTATCGAGGAATTGCACCCGTGTAATGCGTGCACGTCCTTGTCCAAAGGAGGGCGCGTCAGGGTTAAACGCAAACAAGCGAATATCATTTCGCAAGTTGCTGGCATTGATAAAGGCGTGTCGCTGATCTTTCAGAGGTTCGTCAGTGTGGGCAATGGTTTTGATACATGCGGTGGTACTTTTACCCTGTTGCGCTTCGTAAAAGGCTTCCAGGTAATGGTCGCAGACCTCTTTCGGAGAGCCCTGTTGAATAACACGGCCTTTTTCCAGCCAGATGGCTTTATTGCACAGGTTTCTAATGGAGCCGGTGTCGTGACTCACAAACAGGATGGTGCCGGTTTTCATAAATGAACGAAGGAAACGCATGCATTTTTGGGTAAAAAACACATCACCAACGGCCAGGGCTTCATCAATCACCAGAATGTCTGCATCGACGTGAGCAATCACTGCAAACGCCAAGCGCAGCATCATGCCACTTGAATAGGTTCTGACGGGTTGTTCGATGAACTCGCCAATATCGGCAAAGGCCACGATGGCATCGAAACGCTGGTGAATCTCTTCTTTACTCAATCCGAGCACAGCGCTGTTCATGTAGATATTTTCGCGGCCACTGAACTCCGGGTTGAACCCCGAGCCAAGCTCAAGTAACGCAGCGATGCGACCCTGTGTTTGAAGTGTGCCACCTGAGGGGTTGAGTGTGCCGCAGATCATCTGTAGGAGCGTGGATTTACCGCTGCCATTACGGCCGATAATACCGACGGTTTCACCTCGTTTAACCTCAAATGAAACATCGTGCAGCGCCCAAAAGTCACGAAAATATTGGGTGGGCGGTTGTTTAAATACACGCTGAAGGCGCGGCACGATGAATTGCTTGAGCCGGTCACTCGGTTGTTCATAAATCTGGTAGCACTTGCTTAGATTAGTGATCTTGATGGAGATATCAGAGGACATCGGCAAACCCCTTGCGCACCTTTTGGAACACGGCAAAGCCCAGCCAGGCAATAACGGTTGCCGTTAGCAGGTAAATACCCAGCATGAAAAAGTCGGGTGTTCGGCCCCAGAAAATAATATCGCGGGTTTGTTCAATCACCGGGGTGAGGGGGTTTAGATACAGCAACGAGCGGAAGTTTTCAGGTAACGCGCTAGCTGGATAAAAAATGGGGGAAAGGAACATCAGCATGGTCGTCAAGACACCGACGAACTGCGCTATGTCACGTATAAAGACACCCACGGCTGCCAGTAGCCAACTCAGGCCCATGATAAAAAGCCCAAATGGCAGCAGTATCAGTGGCAGGTAAAGTACCGTGGCCGGAGGTACACCGAAGAACACGAGATAGGCCAGCAACCACACAACCAGACTTATAAGTGAATGGAACAATGCAGCCCCCAGATTGATCCAGGGCAGAATTTCCAAAGGAAATACCACTTTCTTGACATAGTTGGGATTGGCAACAATCAGCCCGGGAGCCCGGTTTATGCATTCCGAGAAAAGATTGAAGACGATCAACCCGGCAAACAGTACCAGCGCGAACTCTGTTCTGGAGCCGTTACCCGTACCCCAACGGGCCTTGAAAATCACACTGAAGACAACGGTATAAACCGTCAGCATGAGCAGTGGATTCAAGAATGACCAGATGATGCCCATGACTGAACCGCGGTAACGGCCCAGTACATCGCGTTTCACTGCCGTTCGGATAAGGTTCTTGTTGCGCCACAGGCTTGCTGCCATTTCGCGGGGGGAGGCTGAAAAGTGTCGCATCAGGCACCCACTCCGGTTTCAGTCAGGCGGGTGGGCGTGCTCTGTTTTCCTTTGCGGGTGTACCCGGCACTGTCGCGTAGGTCGTGGGCGTTTCGATCCTTGGCCGTTGTAACTGGCGCAGCAATCATGAGCACACCTGCTCATTTAAAATACGCATCAGGTAGTGGCCGTACCCATTTTTCAGCAAGGGAGTGGCGAGTGCTTCCAGTTGCTCGGCGCTGATCCATTTTTGGCGGAAGGCGATCTCTTCCGGGCAGGCGACTTTCAGGCCCTGGCGGTGCTCCAGGGTGGCAATGAACTGGCTGGCTTCGAGCAGCGAGTCATGCGTGCCGGTATCCAGCCAGGCGTAACCGCGCCCCATGACTTCGACAGACAAGTTGCCTTGTTCAAGGTAAAGACGGTTCAGGTCGGTAATTTCCAGCTCGCCACGGGGTGACGGTTTGATGCTTTTGGCCATTTCGACCACCTGCCGGTCGTAGAAATACAGGCCAGTGACCGCGTAGTTAGAGGTTGGCTGAAGGGGCTTTTCTTCCAGGCTGACCGCTTTGCCCTGATCGTCGAACGCGACCACGCCATAACGCTCAGGGTCTTGGACGTGGTACGCAAAGACACTGGCCCCCTGTTGTTGCGCCATCGCGTTTTGCAGCAGTTCGTTGAAGTGATGGCCATGATAAAGGTTGTCACCCAAAATCAGAGCGCAAGGGTTGTTGTCGATAAAGCTTTGCGCAATGAGAAAGGCCTGCGCCAGCCCGTCCGGGGTGAGCTGTACGGCATAGGACAGGTTCAACCCCCAATGGGCACCGTCGCCTAACAGTTGCGCGAAGCGTGGGGTGTCTTGCGGTGTGGAGATAATAAGGATGTCGCGGATGCCCGCCAGCATGAACGTGGCCAACGGGTAATAGATCATCGGTTTGTCGTAAACCGGCAGTAATTGCTTGGAAATGGCCAGCGTTGCAGGGTGCAGGCGTGTGCCTGAGCCGCCCGCCAGGATGATGCCTTTGCGCGTGTGCATAAATAGACTCCGGGTATTTATATAACGTGATGTTTTGGCTGCGCGGCCTGGTCGGCATATCAACAGTGGCGTTATATTTTTTTTATGAGCGCTGCGAACATTAACCCCAGGGTTCCAAATAACGTTTGCCGGTGCAGCCCAGCGCGTAGTACACCGATGACTCTGGGTATTAGGCCGCGAGTACGTGCCGCCTTGAAGTGGTTTAAGACGCTTTGGTTCTTTTTAGTCAGACGGTGAAACATGCTGCCAAGAGCATGCAAGTTCTGAGTGTTCCAGTTGTAAAAACGTCCTTTGAGCATCATTTTTATACGGTGATGGCGTGCGCGCCAACTACAGTTACTGCCCACAAGATTGCCGTTATGCTGACGGTAAAGTACTGAAGGTTGCGGGTCGTAGCGCAACATTCCGCCAACCCCTGAAATCAGTTGATAGGCCCACCAGTCGTGGGAGGGTATAGTCAACTGATTGCCCGCTTCTTGTATTAGAACCCGTGCAGCCTGGTTGAAAACCATGGTGTTGCCACCCCCTATATTTTGCACCAGTGCATTGGTAAAACAGGGCGGCAAATAAAACCTGGGCGAAAACCCAAGGTGTGCACCAGCTTCGTCTATCAACCGGGTACGGCCGCAATACAGTGCCGGCACGGATGCCGGAATGGTTTCCAGCCACGCCAGCGCGGTTTCAAGTTTTTCGTCGAGCCAGATATCGTCTTGATCGGCCCAGGCAAAATAGTCGGCCTCTATATCGGTGCGACAGGTCAGCGTGAGAAAGTTTTTAACGAAGCCTTGTTGTTCACCCGGAACCAAACACAACCGCTCGCGCCCCCAACGAAGTGTATATTCTTGTATAATGTCGAGCGTTTGGTCTTGAGAACCATCGTCCGAAACAAACAAGCGCCAGTTCACGTGTGTTTGCCGCTCAAAAGAATCGATTTGCTCAGCGATAAAGCGTTCGCCATTGAAGCTGCACATAAGTATGGCTACAGACGGGCGGGCAGGAGTGCAGGTGTGCACGATGATTTATCCTAAAACAGTGAGACAGTGGTGGAGGCAGCTTGATTTCAAAGTGCCAGGTGTGGGGCACCTGTTTCCTGAGTGGTTCGGCACTAAATTGATCGAGAGAAAGTAGGAGCCATACCCATGACTTTGCCCAATTCACTGGCAGGTGTATGTAATCCTTATCCTTTAATGCGTAAGGAAGTTTCACTCCAATCGAAGGCTTTGCCGAGTGACGCCCCATATTCACTGTCTAGACCCGTAGGGTACCCAACGCTAGCTGGGCAATGTGCATTGCTGGGCAAAATGGTTCGTCTGAATAGCGTGCGCGGTTTTTTCCAGGGAGCGCCTGGTATGGTCAACTCCGCTAAGCTGGCAGGTCCTTGTGATGTGTAGTCCGGTATCCTGACCCTGCTCCTAATGCCGCACATTCCCACAAGACGATCAGTTCACCCGATACGTATAAGTGATAGCCGTGAGCAACCCATGGGCTCCTAAGGTCACCTCGCATAAGCCGGTTGTCTGAGTGGGCAGGTGAACATAGAGGTGGTTTTCATCGAGGTAGGCACCCGGGCTACCGAGAATTTGAATACCGGCGGGGTCAAATAGAATATCGCCCTGCGTTTGAACCTGTACAAACACGTGTGGAAGCCGAATGGGTAACGGCGTGTTTTTGGCTACCGTGCCCAGATCACTGGTGCCCAATGCCTGATTACGCGCGTTGATAACGGTTGCAGCTGGCATCTGGTTGAGTACTGTCAGGTCTTCAAATGAATTGCTTTGCACCAGAAGGTTTTTCAGAAGTGTCAGTTTACTTAGCGAGTCGGGTAACTTTCCGGTCAGGTTATTGTTGTTTCCCAAGTCCAGTCGTTCCAGTTTTAGCAGGTTGCCGATAGACTCAGGAAGTGCCCCGCGCATAATACCCAGCGGGATCTGGGAGCTCAGGTTCAGTTGCGTGAGTGCGGTCAGGTTGCCGATCCAGTCTGGTATGTACTTCAGCTGGCTGTTGACAAAATGCGCCGATGTTAAATGGGCCAGTGTTCCAAAGTCTTCCGGCAGTTGGGTGATGAACTGGCGCTCAATCACAACTTCCCTCAACGCTCTTAAGTGACCAATACCTTCGAGGCTGGTGATTTTCCTCGGCTCACCACTGAGTACTCTGAAGACCGTCACCTTATCAAGCATATCTTGGGTCACGGTATCTTCAACCGAGACCGGTGTACCCGTGGCCAAACTAATGGCGGCGGCAACGAGTTGAGCGAAAGAAATGTCGGCAAACAAGTCTTTTACAGGGGCAGGGATAATGTCAGCGGTAAAGGCCTTGGCATTGAACGAGTGTTTTGACATGGAGTCATTCCGTCGGTGATGAGCGAAATGATTTTTTAAGGCATTGGCCTGAATTTTATAACTGTAAGAAGTAACAGTTCAGTAGATTCATTTGGAATAGTGCCCGGTAGTTTCATACCGGGCTAACGAGAGAGGATCTGGCGGGGCGCGTTATTTACGAATGTTTACCCAAGCCATTAACAAGGCTGAAGACAGTACGCCTGCGGTCATGAAGATGTAAGCCGCTCCGGGGTTGCCGGTCAGCCCGATCAGGTAGCCCACGATCCACGAGCCGATAAACGCACCCAAAGCCCCGCAGGCATTGATCAGGCCAATGGCACCACCAAACACGTTGGCGGGCAGGATTTCGGGGATCAGTGCAAAGAATGGCCCGTAAGGCGCGTACAAGGCTGCTCCGGCGATGGTTAGCAGGGCAAACGATAGCCAGAAGTGCGATGAACCCAGCAAAAACGAGCAGAAGAACGCCAGTGCGCCGAGTGCCAGCAACGGCCACACGAAGTGTTTGCGCTGCTGGGTTTTGTCCGACGCCCAGGACACCGCGAGCATACTGCAGACTGCCGCCACATAGGGCACCGCACTTAACCAGCCGACGGTGACAATATCGGCGGCTGCCGCCTGCTTGATGATGCTCGGCAACCACATAATGAAACCGTACACCCCGATGCTCCACAGCGCGTGCACGCAGCACAGTTGAATCACAATCGGGCTGGTAAAGGCCTGGCGGTAATTGCGCACCTGCTTCATGCCTTTTTGCTCATCGGCCAGGGTGGCGGCCAACTGGTCTTTTTCCTGCTGGGTCAGCCAGTCCACCTGGTCGGGTTTGTCCCGCGCCATGCGCCACCAGACAATCGCCCAGAGCAAGGCGGGGGCCCCTTCGATCACAAACATTTCACGCCAGCCCCAGGCCTGAATCAGGTAACCCGACAGCACCGACATCCACAGCACTGTTACCGGGTTGCCCAGCACCAGAAAAGTGTTGGCCCGCGAGCGCTCCTTGCGGGTGAACCAGTTGCTGATAAAGATCAGCATCGCCGGCATGACGGCGGCCTCGACAATCCCCAGCGACACCCGAATCACCATCAGCATCGGGATATTGGTCACCAAGCCCGTGGCCATGGCACACAGGCCCCACAGGATCAGGCTCCAGAACACCAGTTTGCGCACACTGTATTTCTGCGCGTAGATGGCCCCCGGCACTTGAAAGAAGAAATAACCCAGGAAGAACAGGGCCCCGATCAGTGACGACGTGCTCTTGGTAATGCCCAGGTCTTGTTCGATGCCGGCCGCACTGGCAAAGCCATAGTTGGCCCGGTCCAGGTAGGCCAAGCTGTAGGTGATGAAAATCAGTGGAATGAGGTACAGCCAGCGTTTAGTGGCAAAACCCTTGGGTTTCACGGCAGGCGCGCCTGCGGCATCCAGTGTGAGTGCGTGTTCTTTGAGCGTGCTCATGGGGAACCCCGTTCTTATTTTTTTGGGTGTGTAAGGTCAAACAACGCTGGTCAAACCGCCGTCCACGAAGAGGGTTTGGCCATTGATAAAATCTGACGCCGGTGAGGCGAGGAACACCGCCGCGCCGCACAATTCTTCGACCCGGCCCCAGCGCCCGGCCGGCGTGCGTTGGCACAACCACTCGCTGAACGACGGGTTGTCGACCAGCGCGCGGTTCATCTCGGTGGCGAAATAGCCGGGGGCCAGGCCATTGGCTTGAATGCCATGGCGCGCCCACTCGGCGCACATGCCTTTGGTGAGCATCTTGACGGCCCCTTTGGATGCGGCGTACGGCGCAATGGTGGGGCGGGCCAGCTCGCTTTGCACCGAACAGATGTTGATGATCTTGCCGCGCCCCCGCGCAATCATGTGCCGCGCGACCGCCTGAGACACATGGAACACGCCGTCCAGGTTGACCCGCATCAGTTCATGCCAGTCGTTGGCGTCGAAGTCTTCCAGCGGGGCACGGCGTTGCACTCCAGCATTGTTGATCAATATATCGAGGGGGCCGGTGTCGGCTTCAAAGCGGTTGATCGCCTCAAATACGTGTTCGCGCTGGGTCACGTCGAACACGGCACATTCGGCGTGCAGGCCTTCATCACGCAATTGAGCGGCCACCGCATGAGCTTTGTCGATATTGCGATCGTTGATCACCACCGTGGCTCCCGCAGCGCCCAGGCCACGGGCCAGTTCCAGCCCGATGCCCTTGCCTGAACCCGTGATGAGAGCGCGGCGTCCATTGAGCTGGAAGCTGTTAAGGTTGAATGACATGCTGTTCTCCCTACGAGCGGATTATTATTTTGGCGCTACTTCAACCCAGCATCGGGGGAGCGTCCAATCGTCATTCATGATCTCGTCATCAATTATTTTGATAAGGGCCCGAAGTGGCCTTTTTTGCGCGGAGTCACCCTGTGGAAATCAGACACTTGCGATCCTTTGTCACTCTGGCCGAAGAGCTGCATTTCGGGCGTGCAGCGCAACGGTTATCGATTGTGCAACCGGCACTGAGCATGCAAATCAAGCTGCTTGAAGAGGAGTTGGGCGTACGCCTGTTTGAGCGCAATCGGCATTCTGTGATGCTGACGCAGGTGGGCGCGGTGTTTTTGCCCGAGGCGCGGGCCACTTTGCATCAAGCCGCCCATGCAGCCGATATCGCCCGGGCTTCAGGGCGGGGGGAGAGCGGTCGTGTACGCTTGGGATTTGTGTCTTCGGTATTGCCCGAGCTGTTACCGACCCTGGTGCGCACGCTGCACGAGCGGTTTCCGCAGATTGAACTGGAACTCAAGGACATGCCGGGGCCGGATCAGGCCAGCGCCTTGAAAAATGGCCAACTGGATTTTGGCTTGATGCGGTTACCGGTGGTGATCCCGGGTATCCAGACCCGTGAGGTTTTGCAGGAAACCTATAACGTTGCAGTTCCCGCAGATCACCCGCTGGCGGCATACGAGAGTGTCTCGCCCGCCGCGCTGGCCCCTTTACCGGTGTATGTGTTGGCCCGCCGTTATGCGCCTGGGTTTTACGATGAACTGATGCAAGCGCTCAACCGTCAGGGCGTGCAACTGCACATCGCCTCGGAACTGGGCGAATTCACCACCATGCTGGCCTTGGTGGCGGCAGGGCTGGGCATTGGTCTGTTGCCGGCCAACGCCGGGCGCGCGTTACCGGCTCACGTCGTGGCTCGGCCATTGGATCTGGGCAGCTACCGGGCCACCACCGGTCTGGCCTGGGCAGACCTGAACAGCACGGTCAAACAGACCGTCTTTACGGTCATCAGTGACCGACTGTTCTAGGCTCTGTACGAAATGTATCTGCGCTCGGTTATGCGGCGTTGAAAACAGGCTCGGAATGCTCATTTACAACCCGTAAACTCCGCTTCCTCGCCTGTTTTCGCCTTGCCTAACCTTCGCTCGAAAACATTTCGTACAG